>JAJVHU010000041.1:6473-58296 GCA_022072505.1 Phycisphaerae bacterium | reverse complement strand
TCTTTCAGGGCGGGGGGTGGGCGGATGTTTCAGGGTGGGGGGCGGGCGGATCTTTCAGGGTGGGGGGTGGGCGGATCTTGCAGGGTGGGATGGAAGGCTGGCGTTACGGCGTGGGGTGTTGCTGGGGTTGGAGCCAGGCGGCGGCTTCGCAGGCGTAGTAGGTGATGATGGCGTCGGCGCCGGCGCGTTTGATGCCGGTGAGGGTCTCCAGGGCGACGCGGCGTTCGTCGATCCAGCCGCGGGCGGCGGCGGCTTTGATCATGCTGTACTCGCCGCTGACATGATAGGCGGCAAGGGGGACGGAGGGTTGGGCGGCGCGGAGGTCGCGGATGACGTCGAGATAGGGGGTCGCGGGTTTGACCATCAGGATGTCGGCGCCTTCAGCCAGATCCAGTTCGGCTTCGGCGAGCGCTTCGCGTGCGTTGGCGGGGTCCATCTGATGCGTGCGGCGGTCGCCGAACTTCGGGGCGCATTCGGCGGCGTCGCGGAAGGGGCCGTAAAAGGCGGAGGCATATTTGACGGCGTAGGACAGGATCGCGGTTTCGGCGTTTCCCTCGGCGTCCAGCGCGCCACGGATCGCGCCGACCATCCCGTCCATCATGCCGCTGGGGGCGACCATCGCGGCGCCGGCCTGGGCGTAGGCGACGGCGGTCTTGCGAAGAACCTCAAGCGTGGCGTCATTGTCGATGCGATCCTCGCGGATCAGTCCGCAATGCCCGTGATCGGTGTACTCGCAGAGGCACAGGTCGGCGATGACGGCGACGGCGTCTCCGGCGGCGCGCGCGGCGCACCGGATCGCGCGGAGGATGACGCCGCCGTCGGCCCAGGCCTGCGATCCGATCGCGTCTTTATGCTCGGGGATTCCGAAAAGCATGACCGCGGGGATGCCCAGCGCCGCGACGCATTCGATCTGCCGCGGGAGCGTGTCCAGGGTCTGCCGCACGACGCCCGGCATCGACGGAACCTCTCCCGCGGATTCCGGGCGCTCGACCACGAAGATCGGGTAGATGAAGTCGGCCGGGGAGAGGCGCGTCTCGCGCACGAGCGTGCGCAGCGCCGGGTGCGAGCGAAGCCTGCGCAATCGCGTTCCGGGAAACTGTCTCATGTCAGCGCCTCCTCGCGCCGCAGACGCTCGCCCAGCGCCGTGACGAGCGCCCGCACGTCCGCGGATTCGGGAACCAGCCCGCAGGACAGCCCCGCTTCCGTCAGGGCGGCGGCGGTCGTCCGTCCGAGTGCGGCGAGGATCGCGTCTCCCCCGGACAGCCGCAGCGTCGCGTACTGCCGGACGGCGGAGGGGCTGCAGAACACGACCGCATCCACGCCTTTTGTAAGCTCCGCGGCGGCGCCGGGAGGAGGCTCGATCAACTCGGTGCGGTAGACCTCGACCGGTTCCGCGATCGCGCCGGCGCGGCGCAGTTCGGATTCCAACTCCGTCCGCGCGAGATTTCCCCTCGGGCACAGCACGCGAGCGGAGGAGTCCGAGCGCCGATCGTGGGGCGCATCGAGGATCGCTCGCGCGAGATCGCGCCCGGTGAAGGTCCGCGGCGTGGCGTCGGCGACCAGTCCTCGACGGTGCAAGGCCGCGGCTGTGGCCGGACCGATCGCCGCGATCCGCAGACCCGCCAGCGATCGCGCGTCGCGCCCGCTCCGCTGAAGCCTGCGCCAGAATCCTTCGACGCCGTGCATTGAGGTGAAGGCAATCCAGTCAAAATCCGCCAGCCGGCGCAATGCGGCGTCAGCGTCATCGGCGTCAGGAGGAAAAACGGCGCGGATGAGCGGGCAAGCGATCGTCTCCGCTCCTGCGCGACGCAACAGGCGGAACAACTCGTCCGAGGATGATGAGGCGCGAGTCACCGCGATTCTGCGCCCGGTCAGCGGCCTGTTCCGCGCGCGCCGCGAACGCGCCGCGTGCGAGGCTTCAGCCCGCGCCATCCGGGCGACTTCGCCGATGACGGTGACGATCGGATTGCTCAGCCCGGCGTCCGCGGCGCATGCGGCGATGTTCGCCAACGTGCCGGTCACGTGGCGTTGGCGCGACGTGGTCGCGGACTCGACGGAAACGGCGGGTGTGTCCGGAGCGCGCCCGCCCGCGATGAGCTTCGCCGCAACATCAGCCAGGGAGGCGTGTCCCATCAGAATCACGACGGCGTCGATCCTTGCCAGCGCCGCCCAGTCATAATCCGGCGGACCGCCCGACCGCGACGACCGTCCGGTGATGACGGCAAAGGCGTTTGCGGCGCCGCGATGCGTCAGGCTGACGCCGATCGAAGCCGGCGCGGCAAGCGCGCTGCTGATTCCGGGCACGACGTTGCAGGGCACGCCCGCAGCCGCGCAAGCGTTCATCTCCTCGCGCCCGCGTCCGAAGACGAAAGGATCGCCCCCCTTCAGGCGGACGACGCGCAGCCCCCGTCTGGCGCGGTCAACAAGAACGTCGTTGATCTCCTCCTGCCGCCCGAGGGGATCGCCGGGGCTTTTTCCGACCGCGATCAACTCGGCGTCCGGGCGCGCCTGCCGAAGCAGCGCGTCAGGAGCGAGGCGGTCATACAGGATCACGTCGGCGCGCCGAAGGTGACGCAGGCCTTTCAGCGTCATCAAGGCCGGATTGCCCGGTCCCGCGCCGACCAGCGTGACTCGCCCCGTCTTCATGCGTGAACCACCGTTGTTGAGAAGGCGTGTGCAAGCGCCCGAGAGGCGTCCCGGATCGCACCGGCGGCTACGTCTTCAGGCGTGTCGCCGCGGATCACGCCGTCCCAGAGGATGCGCCCGTCCAGGGCGATCAGCCGGGCGCGCATCCGCAATCCCGCCGCCGTCGTCGCCCACGCCGCCGCCGCCACGCCCTCCAGCTTCTCGAACGTCGCAAGGAACGCAAGCTCCGCAGCAACCGCGGCGCGCGTCGGAGCGTCGTCGAGTGCGCGCACCAGCCGGGTGACGCGCTCATCCGCACGCCGGACCTGAACGACCAACGCGCCTTGCCCTGGCGCGGGCAGAAACGCGTCGAGAGGCAGCGACTCCGCGATCTCGTGCTCCAGTCCGAGCCGCACCAGCCCCGCCGTGGCGAGGATCGCCGCGTCAAACCGTCCCTGGCGCACCTGCCGGACGCGATCGTCCACCGGTCCGCGCATCACGACCGGAACCAGGTCGGGGCGCAGTGAAAGAAGTTGCGCCGCGCGGCGGGGGCTGCTCGTGCCCACCGTCGCGCCCGCGTGAAGATCCGCCAGCCGCCGACCGTCCCGCGACACGACGGACTCTCCCGGCGCGCCGCGCGGCAGGATCGCGGGAAAGTCGAACTCGGGCGACGGCTTCAGCGGAACGTCCTTGAGACTGTGAACCGCCAGATCCACGTCGCCGCGGCGCAGCGCCTCGTCGAGGTCGTCCGTGAAGGGCGCGTCGCCGTCGAGTTCGGCGATCGACCGCGACCGGTCGCGGTCGCCAGAGGTCTCGAGGGCGACGATCTCAACAACCCCCCCGCGTTCGCGCAAGCGCTCCGCGACGTGCTCGGCCTGCCACATCGCCAGGCAGGTGCGGCGCGTGCCGAGGCGCACCCGACGATCATCACCGCCCGCGTGAACCCCGCGCGGGTGCGTCGCGGAATCCTCGGACCCGGCGCGTTCGGACAGCCCCTCGACGGCGCGGGCGGTGATGATCCGCTCGATGCCCGGAAGGCGACCGATCGCCTCGTCGCAGATCATCCAGCGGTTATCCAGTCCGGCCGCGGCGAGTCCTCGCGGCGCTTCGCGGGGATCAACCTCCTTCATCGAAAGTCCCAGGCGCCGCGGAATGTCGCTCGTCGCGTGATACGCCCCGCCGATCAGAAAGGGGAGGACGACAAGGTGATACCCGCGAAGCCGGCGAGGCGCGTCCTCGATGCGCAGGTCTTCGTCGAGGTAGGCCGGAATGCAGGAGACGCAGTGCTTCTGCCGGGCAAGCCTCAGTGCGAGCGCGACGGTGGCGCGGCGGCTTTCCGGGTTGCGCGGCGTGCCGTGCCCGCACACCACGGCGACGGTTCGTTGCGGGTCAAGGTCGTAGCTGCCGATCAGGGTGCGAAGACGATCGCCGGCAAGCTCGGCGATGTCCGGGTGCGTGCCCAGCGGGGCGGTCAAGAAGAAACGTGCCGGGACAGCGAGGCGGGCGGCATGAACTTCCTCCCCCAGCAGGCCGTGAAAATACCCCTCGCTGGTCATCACCGGAACAATCACGGCGAAGTCGCCCGTTGCGCCCCGGAGCGCATCCCGCCACGAAGGCTCGCCCAGCCGGAACGCCGCCAACCCGACGTCAAATCCGATCCGTTCCGCGATCTGCTTTGCCGTCTTACGCAGCAGGGCGTTCGCGTCCGATCCGTCGCCGCCGCCGTGTGCCGCGAGAATTAACGTCCGCGTCATACCGCAACCCTCCGTGCCGGCGCGCCGACAGCGGTTTCATCCGCACGGACGGCGTCGCCTCGTTCAACCGTGGGCGACGGCGCCGACGATCCGATGCGACCGTGCCTCTGTCGATTCTCGCCCCAGCGCATGAAGCGCGTCCGTTCTTCATCAAGGACCGCCGTGGCCCGCGCCTTCGCGGTTTCGACCGCGGACCCGCCGTCCTGTCCGGATCGTCGGGCGAGGCCCTCAAGGTCCAGCAGTTCGACGCCCGGCAGCCGCGCGACGTCCGGCTCGACGTTGCGCGGCATGCCGAGGTCGATGAGGAGGAGGAGGTTTCGGCGATCGCAGGCGCCGCGCTGCCGCAGGGAGTCGCGGACGACCGCCGTCGTCAGCAGAAGCGTCGTTGAGGACGTGCAGGCGACAACACAGTCGGTCCAAGCGAGTTCACCCGCGACGGAATCAAGATCGACCGCTCGACCCACGGCGCGCGCCGCAAGCTCCCCGGTGCGCGACGCATGACGCCCGGCGACGACGATCCGCGACCAGCCGGCGTCCTTCACGGCGTCCAACATCTCCGCGGCCATCGCACCGCTGCCGATCACCAGCAAGGACCGGGGACGCTTTTCGGACGCCGCGCGTTCGCGCAGCAGGCGTGCGGCCTGCCCGGTGAAGGAAGAAGCAACCTGCCGGAGACCGGATTCATTGCGGGCCCGACGCCCGGCGCGGATCGCGGAGCGAAGAAGGGCGGAAAGGATCGGACCGGCCGTGCCGCGGCGCTGCGCATCCGTGAGGCAGGTGCTGACCTGTCCGAGCACGTGATCCTCGCCCAGCATCGGCGAGTCCAGCCCCGCCGCCACGCGGAACAGGTGTGCGACGACGCGGTCTCCGTCAAGGATCATTGCATGCCGGCGCAGTGCCGGGACCGGCATCCCGCTTCGGGCGGACAGGATCGCGAGGATCGGTGGGATGCCCGGCGCGGCGGAGGCGCCCGCGGGCTGCGCGTCGGCGGCAGAGCGCGACTCAGCGGCGAGAAACGTCTCGAACCGCCCGCAGGTGCGCAGAACGGCGCTTTCCGGGGCGAAGGCCTGCACCTGCCGCGCGTACGTCTCGATCTCGTCCGCGGGGGGGGTGATGCGCTCGCGGGCGCCCAGCGGCGCCGTCCGGTGCGTGAACCCGATGTACGTCAGTCCGATCACCGATGCTCCCCCGCACGAGCCTCGCTGCCCCCGTCCCCTCGAGGCGGCCGCAACGTCATCCCCTGCTTTCGAGGCGAAGCCGCACCAGCCCCCGCGTCTCATCCTCTTTTCCCGTGATCTTCCACCGAGACTCCGCCGGCGCGAGCAGACGCTGGTAGAAATCCCCGAGCGACTCGCCGACGCTCCGCTCCCGCGACCACGCTTCCAGCAGCGGACGCAGCGTCGCAACCAGCGCCTCGGTCGAGATGTCCGCCGCAAAGAGATCCGCCATCCTTGTCCCCGACAGACTCCCCCCCACGTAAACGTGGTAGACGTCCGGCTTGCGCCCTACGAAAGCAATGTCCGCGGTATAAGGCCGCGAGCATCCGTTAGGGCAACCCGTCATGCGCATCGTCAGCGGCGCGTCGCGCAGCCCCAGCCGCGTCAGCTCCGCCTCGAAGGCGTCCACCACCGACGGCATGAGTCGCTCCGACTCCGACATCGCCAGCCCGCACGTCGGCAGCGCGGGACACGCCATCGAGAAGCGCCGCGCCGCCGACAAATCTCCCGCCAGACGCACGCCGTGGTCGCGCAGCAGCGCCTCGACCCGCGCAATCTGCGCCTCCGTCAGGTCCGTCAGGAGCATGTTCTGATGCGGCGTGAGGCGAACGCCCGGGCGAAGCTCCCGCATGATGGTCCGCAGCGCCGAGCGCATGCGGCAACCGTCGGCGTCGAGGATTCTTCCGTTCTCGATGTACACGCCGTGGAAATAACGACCGTCGCTTTGCCGATGCGTGCCCAGATGATCGTCGCACGCCGGCTCCGCCAGCACGACCGGCGGATGCAGCGGAAAGTTGACATATCGCGCGTACGCCTCGCGGAATCCGTCGAGTCCCCACTGCTCAAGCAGGTATTTCAGCCGGGCGTGGCGCCGATCGACGCGGTTGCCGTAGTCGCGGAACACGGCGCACACGGCGCGGACCGCCTCGACGGCATGCGCCGGTTCGATGAAGGCGACCGTCCGCCCGAGCGCGGCGAACGTGTCCGGCTTGTTGTGCGTCATGCCCAGCCCGCCGGCGATGACGAGATTGAACCCGCGGATCGCCGGACCCTCGGGGATCGCCACCAGTCCGCAGTCGTACGAGTACACGTCGATGCAGTTGTCCGACGCCAGCGCGATGCCGGTCTTGAACTTGCGCGGAAGATACCGGTCCCCGTAAAAAGGCTCCTCCGTCTCGGTCGTGGCGACCTTGTCTTCGTCGAGCCAGATTTCGAAGTACGCCTTCGATTGCGGACGCAGGTCGCGGGCGATCGCGCCGGCAAGCGCTTGCAGGCGGACGTGATCGCGGTCGGCCAGCGGCGCGGGGCAGGTCATCACGTTGCGCTCGACGTCCCCGCACGCGGACAGCGTCGTCAGCAGCGACCGGTTCACCGCCGCCACCGTCTCCTTCAGGTCGCGCTTGAGCACGCCGTGAAACTGAATCCCCTGGCGCGTCGTGGCGCGCATCGACCGGAACTCGTGACGATCGACCAGGTCATCCAGGCGCAGGTATTGCTCGGCGGTGAGCGCCCCGCCCGGGATCGCCAGCCGCACCATGAACATCGTCTTCTCGCCCAACCCCGCTTTCCGCCGCTCCTGACGCACGTCGCGGTCGTCCTGCTGGTACACCCCGTGAAACTTCAGCAGGTTGGCGTCGGCCTCGTCGAAGGCGGGCGCGTCCGCGCGGAGCGTCTCGGCGATCGCGCCGCGCAGGTGACGCGAGGCCTTCTTGTGCCCCTCGACTTTCGACTCAGCCTTGTTCTGATCTTCGCTCATGTGTCCCCGATGCCTCAGATCCCCGCGCCCCCGTGCAGACCGCATTCCGTCTTCTCGAAGTCCGCCCAGCGCCCCGCGCGCGTGTACTCGCCGAGCTTCGATCCTTCGACCGGTTTCGTGCAATGCGTGCAGCCGATCGTCGGGTAGCCCTGCTCGTGCAGCTTGTTGTAGGGAACGTGGTTCTCCCGGATGTACGCCCAGATCCGCTCGCGCGACCAGTGCGCCAGCGGGTTGAACTTGAGCACCTGGTACTTCCAGTCCCACTCCATCACGTTGATGTTCGCCCGCGTCGCCGACTGACTGCGCATCAGTCCGGTGATCCAGACATCCACGCCGGCCAGCGCGCCGATCATCGGATCCACCTTGCGGATCCGGCAGCACAGCGTCGGGTTCGTCCGCCACAACTGCGGACCGTGCAGACGCTCCTGCTCCTCGGGGGTCAGCGTCGTCCCCCGGTTCTCGAAGCGAAGGTGCGGGTAGCGCCGGATCATCTCGTCGTGCAGCGCATACGTCTCGGGAAAGAAGAACATCGTGTCCAGATACACGACGGTCAGCGGGCGATGCTCCCGCGCCACCATGTCGATCAGGGCGCAGCCCTCCATCCCGAACGAGGTGGTCAGGACGACTTCGTGATCCGCGAAGCGCCGCAACGCCCAGGAAATCAGCTCCTGCGTGGGCGTCAGCTCCCCCAGTTCCGGCAACCCCGGAACGGTTTCCCGCGGCGACGCCCGGTCGCCGTCTCCGATCTCAATTGACACGGATGCGTCTTTCATGCTCGGTTCTTCCGCCCCCTTCAGACCGCGCCGGTCCCGGCGCAACAACAAAGCCCGCGGGACACGTCCCGCGGGCTTGAACATCACCTGGATATCGAGTCGGTGAGTGCGTTGCCGCTAGGTCAGTGTCCCCCCTGTTAACGGCGGACAACAACCGCAACAACACATGCAGACCCCCTGCGCGACCGGATACCGCGCCGAAACCGGCGCAGGACCGAGAACATGCTGGAATCCGCTCTGACTCATACTCAGGGGGAGCTTATGCGACGGTCCGACGGATGTCAAGCTGGGCTGCGGAACCCCGGAAGCCGGAGCACCCCCCGAAGATCGGCCTCCGCGGGCCGCCGGCGACGGAGCCTTGACAGTCCGTTCAAAAAGGGTAACGCCTCCCTCCGGGAGGCGAATTTCGCCGGGAAAAAACCGGTATCACGAAAGCGGATCGCGCGTTCTTCAACAGGCGGTCAGCCCCGGAAGGGGCGCTGGAAAACAGCTCAGCACGCCAGTGCTGGGTAGCCGTCGCGGAGAATCCGCAAGTCCCGGAGGGACGACAGAAGTTCGAGCGGACGGAGAACCGCCGCCCTGCCGATCCCCCGCCCCTCCCGGGCATCATCGCACGTCACAACGACAGAACACCCAGATCCCGAGCACCGGAGTCGGCTGGAGCCTCAGGAGTTACAATGCCCGGCGCCGTGAATGTCGAACCGACGGACGTAGAACTTCTGGCGCGAATCCGCGCGGGGTCCGAAGACGCGCTTCGCACCCTGATGCGCCGTCACGACGCCCTCATCCGGTACACCGTCTTTCGCTTCTCACGCGATCGCTGTCGCGCCGACCCCGCGTGGCTCGACGACATTGCCGCGTCCTGCTGGGCGGCGCTGGTCGAGCGGGCGCGGACCGGCGGGACGACGCCCGACAATCTCCCCGGACTGCTCGTCACCCTGGCCCGTAACCGGACGATCACCGCCGTGCGAGCCGAGGATCGCTCGCTCGCCAGGACTGTCCGATATGCACAGCAACGGTCCGTCGAGGACAACCTCTCTGAGGACGCATCGACGGTTATTGAACGCTTCGAGGAGCTTGCCCGCCTGCGCGACATCCTCGCCGGACTGGATGAGCCGGACCGTCGGATTCTGGCTGAGCTGCCCCTGATTCTCGATCGACGGTGGACCGAGGCCGCCCGGCGGCTGGACATGCCGGAATCGACCCTCCGATCCATCTGGGCGGCCCTGAAGGACAAGATTCGATCCGCGTGGCCCGGCGGGCAAACGACGAGTTGATCGGTGGCGCGGATTCCTTTCCGGAGGGTCCGTCTCCAGCCGGACGAGGACGCCGCTGCAAAACCGAGCCGCGCCCGCCTGTCCTTGACGTGGCGCAGCGATGTCAGGCGTCAGGAAGCGGGTGTTTCCGCAATATCGACCCGTGCCTGTCTGCCACGCAACCCGCAAGGGACGGGGTTCGCGCCTCGCGGCGTCGGCGGCGACAGGGTTTACGGCGTGACCGAACGCCGAGGATTCTTCCGGTTGCCGAGCACAGGGGCATGACCCAGGATAAAGATCAGTACAACGCCGAGGCGATCCTGAAGGAACTTCAGGAAGCTCAGTCCAGCGGCGTCTTCGCACCGACGCCGGTGGACGCGGTTCTTGACCGTGTCGCCGCACCACGGGAGGCTCGCGTTGTTTCAACCCGCGCGCGGCGGGGACGCCTGCGGGTCGGCGGCGCCGTTCTGGCGGCAGCCGCGATCCTGCTTTTGTGGATGACGTTCCGGGGCGGATTTTACGTCGCTCCCGACGCCGGCGGCGCATCGAACCTCCTGGCCGGCGGCAAGCCGTCTGGCGCGGCGGACAAGGAGCGACTCTCATCGCTGAAGTTTCCCGAGTGCTTCAGCGGCCCCGGCGTGCTCGTCGACGCCTCCTGCCGCCCCTACGACCTGGATGGCGACGGCGACATCGACCTGGCGGATTACCACCGCTTTCAGGTTTCAGCGACCGAAGGCGCGCGTCAGTAGGCGAGCGGGGGATTCAGGATTGAGGAATCAGGATTCAAGATCGACGCTTCAGGATCGGCTCGACCTTGTCATCCGAATCATCACTCTTGAATCTTCAATCTTGAATCCGGATTCGTGTCCCCGCTTCCTCATCGGCGCGGTTTGGTTCTGACGTTTCCCCTCGAGTCAGGCTCGGTCATGCGGCGCCTCGGAGATTCACGAACCGTAAAACGGGTTGGGGACGAGGAACGCGCGGTCCGCGTTTCCGCCTTCGAGGTCGCCGGGCTGGTCGCCGATGTTGACGAGGATGCGGCAGCCCTGGTCGAGGATCGTTTTGCGTGCAGCCGCCTTATACTGTGCCGAGGGCGTGCGGTCGCCGTCAGGCTTGAGGAAAAGCTGCTTGAACCCGGCGAACCCGGCTTTGCCGAGTTGGGCTTCGCTGACGGTGCGGTGGCGCTCCGATCGGCCGGTGATGAAGAAGACTTCGATTCCGGCGGCGCGGGCCTTTTTGAAGAACTCCAGCGCCGGGGGAATCGGCGTCGCCTCCTTTTCCCACGAGGCGTAAAGGTTCTCGTAATTCATGCAGAACCCGTCGGCGGCGATCGTCGCGTAGTTGGACAGCGACGTGTCGTCGATGTCCATCACGACGGCCGGTTTCGCGGGGGAAAGGTCGCCCTGCCGCGCCCGCTCGACGTGCTCCCAGGCCGCCTCGAACACCTGCCGCACGCCGCGCTCATAACCGCCGCGGTCGTGGTAGTTCTTCAGCGCCGTCTCGGCGCAGGACTTCCGCGGCGCGTCCTGCGACCGTACCGGCGCGCTCTGAGCGAGGATCAAAACGAGGCCCGACAGAACGACCCACCCGTATTGCTTCGTCATGCGATGATTCTCCGGTTATCCGCCGATCTCTCGAGGCGCGTGTATCCGCCTGTCCTCAACAGCCGCTGAAGGGTTGCCGCAACCCGCGGGGCGCGTCAAGCGGTCAAATTCTGGGGACGCGCGAAATCCGCTCGAAGTGGCGGTCACGGGTGAAAAGCGTCAGTCCGTGCTGAATCACGAGGGCGGCGATCCAGAGGTCGTTCGTGGGCACGGGCGTGCCCGCACGGCGCATTTCGGCGAAAAGCTCAGCGTAGAAATGCGTCGTGGCCTCTTCGGCGAAGAGCACGTTGACACGACGGGTCCGGAGGAAGTCCTGGAGCACGCGCTCATTGACCTCAGGCCGGCAGCCGTGCCGACCGCCGCACCGGGCTTCGGCCACGACGATGAACGGAAGGTGAATCTCCGCCGCCGACGCCACCGCCACGCGTGCGGATTCGATGCCCGTGACGTAGTCGTGATAACGGTTGGTATCGAGTGCGAGGCGAAGCGACATGGGTCATCGCCACATTTCAGGGTCGATCCTGCGTTGTTCTTCGAGAACGGCCTCGAACACGGGATCAGGCTCAAGCGACCCGAACAGGAAATCCAGATCGTGATGGATCTTCTTCTCCTCGGCCACCCCGGCGCCGCGGCGCAGGGCTTCGAGCGCCACGTCGTTGAGGCTGCGGCCTTGGCTTGCGGCGGCTTCGCGCAGGGCGCGGTCCACCTCCGGCGGAACGCCGCGAAGGGTGTACTGGCGGTGGGAGGGCGCGGAACTCCCGCGTGCGCCGCGGGGCGGACGCGAGGAACTCCCGGACGCGCGCGACGCCTTTGCGCCGCGGGCTTGAGGCTTGCCGGTTGGTTTTGGCTTCGCGGCCTTCATGCCTGCAATCATAGCCTGCAATGCAGGCAGATCAAGCGCGAAGGACGTGCGGCGGCGTTCGGCAGGGTGCGGACGCCGGGACTTTCGGCGGCGAGTGACATTCGTAGCATGCTCACATGGACAGCTTCACCTACCAGTACCTGATCGGCGGCGCGGTGTTCGTCATCGGGCTGATCTACGCCGCGCGGCAGGGTTACGTCGGGCTTCGCGGCAAGGGGCTGGCGACCCTCGTCGGCCTCCTCGCCGGGCTGGGGCTTTTCGCCGGTATTCAGGCCTACCTCGAGTACGCGCCGATGCGGGAGGCGCCCGCCGCGCAACACGACGGAACGTTCACGCTCAAGCCGATGCTCGGGACGAAGCTCGACTACGCGGTGATGGTCGCTTATTTCGTCGGCATCATGCTCGTCGGGATCTACTTCGCCCGCGGCACGAAAACCATCAAGGATTTTTTCTTCGCCGGTCGGCGGTTCGGGTGGCCGATCATCGCCTTCAGCCTCATCGCCACCACGGTCGGCTCTTACAGCTTCGTGAAGTACTCCGAGGCCGGCTACCAGTACGGGCTGTCCAGCACGCAGACGTACTTCAACGACTGGTTCTGGCTTCCGCTGCTGATCTTCGGATGGCTTCCGATCATCTACCTCGGCGGGATCACCTCCATCCCGGAGTACTTTCAACGCCGTTTCGACGGGCGCGTGCGGCTGTGCGCAACCGTCATCACACTGCTCTACCTGGTCGGCTACGTCGGGATCAACCTGTTCACGATGGGGACGGCCATCCACGCGCTGACCGGCTGGCCGGTGTTCGGCGCGTCGGCGATCGTCGCGGTGGTGACGGCGGTCTACGTGACCGCCGGGGGTCAGACGAGCGTCATCATGACCGACTTGTTACAAGGGGTGCTGCTGCTGGTGGCGGGACTGGTGATCCTGGCGCTGGGCGCGGCGCATCTGGGCGGCTGGGATGCGTTCTGGTCGCATCTGCCGCGCGGTCACCGGCTGGCCTTTCCCGAGGGGGGCGGCAACGCGGGCTTTTCCGGCAAGGGCATCTTCTGGCAGGACGGGATGGCCAACACGGTCATGTTCTACTTCCTCAACCAGGGGATGGTCATGCGGTTTCTGTCGGCGAAGTCGCTGAGCGACGCGCGCAAAGCGGCGGTCGTTAGCATGTTGGTGCTCATGCCCCTGGCGGCGGTGGTGGTGGCCGGCGGCGGCTGGGTCGGGCGGGCGTTCGTCCACGCCGGAGTTCTGCCCGACGACCTGAACGCCAGGGACGTTTTCTTCATCACCACCGAACTGCTCAGCCGCCCCGGAGTGTTCGGGCTGGTGATGGCGGCGCTGACTGCGGCGCTGATGTCCACGATCGACTCGCTGATCACCGGGGTGGCGGCGATTGCGGTGAATGACGTGTATCAACCCTGCCTGCGGCGCGAGGCGGACGACCGAACTCTTCTGAAAATCGCGCGGGGGACGTCGATTGCGGTGGCGCTGACGGGCGTCGGGCTGGTTCCGGTGTTCATGCAGTTTGATTCGATTTACCAGGCGCATGCGGCGCTGACCGCGTCGGTCACGCCGCCGCTGGTCGTGACGCTTCTTTTCGGCGTTTTCTGGCGCCGTTACTCGACGACGGCTGCGATCTGGACGTTGCTCGGGGGGATTCTCGCCGTCCTGCTTTCCTTGAAGTATCCGCAGGTGATCAAGCCCTTCGCGCAAGGGGCGCCCGGCGGAAGTTCCGGCGAAGGGTTCCTCGGCGGGATGAAGGAACACGCGTACATGCGGGCATGTTTCGGACTCGTCGTCAGCGCCGCGATCGGCGTGTTGGCGACGCTGATGACGAAGGCGGCGCGGCCTGAGGACGTGGATCCCACGGTTCGCGCTCTGTGGAAGCCCCAAAAACAACCGACATGAGTCTGGACGCTGTTTCAAGACCTCTGGTGGCGGCCGGATGAGGAACGCTTCCTTACGGGCGCGGCTCGGTTTTGAATCACCGCCTTGAACGCTCGTCCAACGGGTATGCACCGTTGATCGTGACTTATGCGGAGCATCGCTTCTGGAATTTCTGATACGCTTCGCAGACGGTCGGGTCGCCGCAGCAGACGTCGCGGATGAATTCGTAATACACGTCGGGGTTCTGCCCAAACTGCTTGCGCAGGGGGCATTTGAGGGCGACGCGCGGGGTGCTGGTCTTGCCTCCGCCGAGGATGAAGGACTGAATGTAAACCTGGTTCTTGCCGGCGAAGCATTGCATCCTCTTGTTCAGGACGCGCTCGAGGTCGGAGAGGTTGGAGGCCGCCTCCTCTTCCGTGATCGGCGGGATGCGCCCCTGCACGTCCTCGGTGTGCTGAAGGGCGGCGGCGACGGCCTTGTCGAAGGCGTCCTGCTCCATCGGATATTCCATCCAGCCGGCTGCGCCGAGGCGCATCAGGGCGGGCTGAAGGGAGAGGGCGGCAGGTTCGGCGACGACGAGGACCGGGACGGGGGCGCCTTCACGCTTCAGTCCGCGCAGGACGGCGGCGGCTTCCTGGCCTTTCGGCGTCGTATGAGCGAGGACGAGGTCGGGTCGGAACTTGGGCAAGGCCTTGATCGCGGCTGGCGCATCCGCGACGCCGAGCACCTGATGATGCCGGCGGGATCGACCTTCCAGAAAGGACCGCGGACCGCTCTGTGCATGTACAACGAGAACTCTGGCCATCCCGACTCCCGTATGACTGCTTCTGAATGTGTGTCATCCCACCCGGCCGTGCGGGCGTCAGCCGATCGTAGGCGCGGGGGCGCGGTCGAATCAATCCTTCAGAACTTCTGGATAGGGTGGTCGCTGCGGGTGGGCGCGGGGCTTCGGTTGTGAGGTTCTTGCGCCGGGGGTACGGTTACGGTGGACGGGCGTGCGACGGGACCGGGTGGAAACCTGAGGCGAAATGATGCTGACGGGAGTTGGGGGATCGAGACGGCGGGTGGCGCGGATCGGCGCGCGGACGCGATCGGTGCTTCTGCTGGGGGCGCTGCTGGCGGGCGGGACCGGGGGTTGCCGCAGTGGTCCGGAGGCGGCGCGGTTCGAGGCGGCGCCGTGGACGTGGGGCGGGCGAGCGGGGCAGCGTCTGATGAGCGATCACTTCGTCGTGTACACGACGGTGGAGGACGCGGCGCTGGCGCGGAGCTTTCCGGTCCTGCTGGAACGGGCGCATCGGGAGCACCGGCTTCGGATGCCGGCGCTGCGCCCCAACGAGACGAAGATGGAGACGTTCGTCTTCGGATCGCGCCGGGAGTGGGAGACGTACACGCGGACGGAGTATTCGGAGTCGTACGCGGTGTACCGCCTGATCCGGGCGGGGGGATTTACCGAGGGCGGGCGGGCGGTGTTGTTTCATACGACGCCGGCGGCGACGCTCGCCACCGTCGCGCACGAAAGCTGGCATCAATACGTCGAGACCTGCGCGGGGGTGACGCTGCCGGCGTGGCTGAATGAGGGGCTGGCGTGTTATCACGAGTCGTTCGACTTCACGCACACGCCGCCCCGACCGATCCCGCTGGACAACTCCTTCCGCCTGGAACACCTTCGGCGGTCGTTGACGACCGGATCGCGTTTCACGTTGCGGGAGCTGCTGGAGACGGAACCGGGGGAAGTCCTGTCGCGCGATGACGCTTCGGTGACGCAGACGTATTACGCCGGAGTCTGGGCGCTGACGGCGTTCCTGTGTCACGGGCAGGGCGGGCGGCATGCAAAAGCGTTCGACCGGATGATGTCGGATGCGGCGGGCGGAACGCTCGGAATCCGCGTGCGCGCGTCGGTTCTGACGGAAGGGGAGGCGGCGGGTTCGAGCTTCGGCCACGCGGTGTTCGTGCTGTATTTCGGCGGCGTCGACGAGGCGATGGAGCAGGCGTTCGCGGAGTACACGGCGGGACTGGCGGGCGTCGCGGCGGACGTGGAGCGCTGGCCGACGACGACGGACACGCCAGCCGAACCGGAGCGTCTTCCGGAAGACGGGGAGGACGGGATTGAGGATTCCGGCGACCCGTCGCCGTAAATGCTTCGTCTACGGGCGCTGCAGAAAACTGCGCAAGTCATTGACGTTGACGGGCCGCGGCAGCCAGCCGTGAAACCCCGCGTCGAGCAGCGCTCGCGCCAGGTCGTCGGATCGCGGGGCGCCGAACGCCAGCAGCATCGTTGGCGATTCCGCGGATTCGCGCCGGATCAGGGACGGCGTCAACGTCAGGTCCAGCCCCGCGGCATCCACATCCAGAAAAACGAGGCGCGGATCAAGGCGGGCGATGAGGAATCCGGCTTCAAACGCGGTGGAGGCGATCTGAAGCTCGACATCGGGATGATCCTGAAACGCGGAGCGCCACGGGGTCGCGCCTGCGTCGGGCGCCTCCTGGGGGTCGAGGACGACGACCGACGCGCGGTCAGGAGAAAGGGCTTCGAGGGGAAGCCCGTGAGCGCGCATGAACTGGACCAGCTCCTTGATGGGGACGCGGCGGTCGCGGCTTCCGGGGATGCGGTACCCGTGCAGTTCGCCGGTGTCGAACCACTTGGCGACGGTGCGAGGGGCGACTTTACAGATCCGCGCGATCTGGCCGGTCGTCAGAACCTCCTTTTTCGTTTGACTCCTCATGATCGTCAAAGTCGGATCCAGACAAGTATCGCATATGAGGGGCGCATGAGGGGTACTGGCGCCGTCGATCAGGCCGCGCGCCGCGGCATTGGGCCTGGCGTCGGCTCCTCTGCTCGCGCCTCGCGCAATTTATGGGTCAGTCCTGGCAACACATAGGCGTCCAATAACGCGCCAGTTCTCGGACTTTGAGAAAAGACGCCCCAGAAAAACGCCGTTGCAGGCGTCATGCTGATGTTTTTCATGGACTACGACATTCATGAGGTTTGCAAGTCCTCATATGCACGAAATAAGGCTATGAATGCGCGGATATCGCTTGTAGCCGCGGTCTTTCACTCATAGAATCCGGGCGACTTGTGTTGAAATCGGGGGTCATAAATCCACTGCGGGCAGTGGAGTGGCCGGCCTGCATTCATTGACGCAGACGAAATGTCATTGCGGCAATGCAATGCGGAACGGGTCATCCAGGATTGGGGAAAGAAGGTTGTCCGATCGCGGTCCCTCCCGGACCGTGAACGGGAGTGGAGGCACTTTTATGATGAGGAGAGGGATATTGGCCTTATGGGCGGCGGCGGCGTCGCTGGCGTTCGCCGGGGCGGCGCAGGCGGGCGTCGGGTTCTTCATTGACGCGAGCACGCTGCAATTCACGTACACGAAGGGCGCCGGCGGACCGGGCAGCTTCGGGCAGATCGAGATTCACGACATCGTGAGTTCGAACCTTGTGGTTCAGCATCTGGATCTGGGGGCGAACGGCGAGATCGGCGGCGGGGACGACACGCTGCTGGACCTGGCGGAGATCGGCGACTCGGGTCAGTTCAGCGTTTCGTTCGTGGGCGACGTGTTCAAGCACGGCGCGAACAGCTACTCGATCGTCGGATCGGTGAGCATCGGCGACGTGAATTCGCCCCCCGACGTCATCGTGGGCAACTTCAAGAGCGACTCGTTGGCGATCGGCGGCGGGTTCTTCTCGTTCGGCGGCGCGCTGGGCAACCCGGACGGGATTCTTCAGCCGTCCCAGGGCGACTCGTGGGTGTTCACGGGTCTTGCCGCGGACACGAACGACATCATCAACGGTCAGTTCGGCGGTCTGGACGGCGTGGACGGCACGGTGAGCATTGCTGACGGTCGCGGTTCTTACCGGTCCGGGAACCTTCTGGACTTCCAGTTCGTCGGCCAGTTCGCGGATCTGGACGCGTTCTTTGACGCAAACAAGCAGGCGAGCAGCGGGGCGGACATGAAGCTGACGGTGGTTCCGGTTCCGGGCGCCGTGCTGCTGGCGTCGCTGGGACTTGCCGGTGCGTGGATTGCGCGGCGTCGGGTGGCGTAAGGGGTTTTCATGGGGAATTCAGGTCTCCGAGAGTGGATCGGAGGCTGAAACCCGGGTATGATGTAAGCAGGAAGCCGCGGTCGGTTCGACGCCGGCCGCGGCTTTCTGGGTTTCGCGGGCGTTTATCGGGTTGACCTCCGGGGGAGACGGAGGGTTGACCGCCGCGATCCCGATAAACAATTCAGTCCAGGACTTGGCGTAAACACCTGGGAGAGAGAGGGCGCCATGAGGTCCGTTGTTATGTCGGCAGGCGCGCGCGCTGCGCGAGCCTGGGTGTTCGTTCTTGGCAGTCTGATCGCCGCGCCGCAGGTGCGCGCCGGGGAGGGCGTCTTCCTTGACGTGACGTCGCTCCTGTTCAACTACGATGCGATCAATCCGAACGCAGGCGAGGGCGAACTCGTCGGGCGCATCGTCATCTTGCCGGGCGAGGTCTCGCACCTGAGCCTTCAACAACTCGACCTCGGCGCCGACGGCGGGTTCGGCGGCGGCGATGACGTCATCCTCGACGTGGCGGAGATCGGCAACGCCGCCAACTTCGACGTGCTGCTCGCGCTCGACGTGATCCGCGGCGGCGGTCCGAATCAATACCGTCTGCGCGGCGACTTCGCGGCGACGGACACGGTGACGACATTGGCGGATCCGTCGATTCTCGGCGCGCTGGACACCACGGAGGTGTCGCTGATCGGGCCGATCTTCCAGTTCGACGGGTCGCTGGCGACGCAGGCGTTCCGGGATTCGCTGCTGGGTCCGGAAGGCGGATCGGACTGGATTTTTCAAGGGGTTCCCGCCGACACGGGGCCGGCGCCCGACGGCGACGGCTCGCGCGGACGAGTGACGCTTCTTTCCGACCGGGAGGTCTTCGACTTCGGAGCGCTGGGGGAGTTTCACTTCGCGGGCTTCGGGTTCAATGATCTGGACGCCTTTTTCGCCGCGGACCGGAACGCCCTGTCGGCGGACGTGAAGCTGGCGATCGTGCCGGAACCGGCGACGCTGGCGTTTCTGCTCGCGGGTCTTTTCGGATTGCGGCGGTTGCGGAATCGCTGAGACCGTCGCCGACGGCGAAACCTCATTGCTTGAACCGCGGGAACGACGGGTCCAAGGCGCCGGGGCCGGCGCGCCGTCGGATCCGCGCGGTCATGTCTTTCTCATCGGACGCCTCGCGAGACGCTTGTGCCGTTTTCCGCGGAGGAAACCCGCGCGGGCGCTGACGGACGCCGGATTGCAGACCGTCGTCGGCGGCGCTTCAAAAGGCCCCCCGTGACTTTCGTCGATGTCCACATCGTCTGACCTTGCGCGACAGGGTTCGGCCGGCTGCGGGGTCGTCCGCGTTGTCGAGGGGTTGCGGCATGCGGGGCGGGAACTGGGACCGGCGGCGATCACGGTTACAATGCCGCGCGGGGCCGGCGGGGCGCGACGCTCGATCAAGGATGTACGCCGCAGGAGTAAGCGACATGCACATTCGAGGTGCGAAATTCATGACATGCGACGTGGCGCGATCGCGCCGCTCGGGCCGCGTGAACCTCAGCTTGATCCTGATTCTGCTGGTTCTTGCAGGGGTTCTGGGCGTCGGAGCGGTTTCGTTGCGGAAGTGGCGTCATCGGTCGCTGGCGGTCGAGGCGCTGGCGGAGGCGCGACGGCTGGAAGGAACGGGCGATTTCGACACGGCGTCGAAACGATATCAGGACTACCTGGAGCGGAACCCGACGGACATCGAGGTGTTGGAGGCGTATGCGCGAGCGAACCTGCTGGCGCGTCCGCGCGAGGCGAAGCACTTCCGCAAGGCGGTGGGGGCGTATCAGGAGCTTCTGCGGCTGCGGCAGGGGCACGAGGCGTATCTGGACGCGCTGGTGCGTCTGCACGCGCGGGGACAGGCGCCGCCCGATCAGCTTTTGTATTGGGCGAAGCAGTGGGCGTCGGCGCATCCGGAGAACTCTCGGGCGCTGCTGTGGTTGGCGCGGGCGCAGACGGAGAGCGGTCAGTATGACGAGGCGCGGCAGACCTTTGAGGGGATTCTAAGGTCGGGGGAGGCCTCGCCGGAGGCGTACATTCTCGCGGGCTTGATGGAGGCGCGGGGGGCGACGGTCGCCGCGCAGGGTCTTGCGGCGGCGGCGGAACGTTATGACGCGGGCGTCGCGCGGTTCCCGGAATCGGCGAAGATGCATGCTTACCGCGCGCGGTTCCGGTTGCGGGTTGCCGGCGACGTCGCGGGCGCGCGGACGGACCTGGAGCGGGCGGAATCGCTGGGTGCGGCGGACCCGATGCTGCACATGCGGATGTTTGATGAGTGGAGCGACCTGGGGGAACTGGTGAAAGCGGAAGCGCACCTCCGGGCGGCGCAGGCCGCGGACGCCGGGGCGCGGCGGTCGGCGGTGGAGGCGGAGGTGGTCGTCGATATCGGCGAGGATGATGAAAGCTGGGCGCTGTTTCTCTTCAAGGCGGAGGCGAAGTTGGCGCTGCGGAAGATCGGCGCGGGCCAGATGACGGCGGCGCAGGCGGGGGAGCTCGCCGCGGCGGCGGAGGCGCGTCTTAAGGGGGTGGTCGGGCGGGAGTGGGACTACCTGCCGTCGTTGACGGAGATGTACGCGGCGGCGGAGCGCGGGGAGGACGCGTGGCGGTGCGCGGAGGCGCTGCGGAACCTGATCGACCCGGCGTCGCCGATCGTGGAGACGCAGCGGGCGATCTGGGCGAAGGCGGAGGGCATCGCGGCGTTTGCGGCGAACCGGACGGACAGTCCGTACCGGGTGATCCGGCTGCCGGAGCGGGTGGACATCGATCCGCGGATCCTGGTGATGAAGGCGCTGGCGTACCGTCGGATCAACATGCCGGCGCGGGCGGCGGCGTGCCTGGAGCGGTATTTGCGCGTGGCGCCGGATGACGCGGAAGCACTGGCGCTGCTGGGGCAGGCGCAACTTGAGATGGGAGACTGGGCACGGGCGCGGGCGACGGCGGAACGGCTGGCGGGGTCGGCGCGGCACGTGGACGAGGCGAGGCTGATTCACGTGCGCGCGGCGATCAGCGAGTTGCGTCCGGAGCAGGCGCAACGGGATCCGGCGCGGGTTGAAGCGTTGCGAAATCAGTTGTCATCGTTGCCTTCCGACGTCGCCGGGTCGGCGCAGGCGATCCTGCTTGCGGCGGTTCTGGAGGAGAAGTCGGGGCGGGCGGCTGAAGCCGAGGCGCTGTTGCGGGCGAACCTGAGCCTTGAGGATCCGAAGGATCTGATTCTGGGGGGGCTGGTGGGGTTGCTGGAACGCGCCGGGCGGTCGGATACGGCGATCGACGCGGCGCGAGCGGCGGCGGAGGACGCGCCAAAGCATGCGCGACGGTGGATGTTCCTGGCGGAGGCCTGCATGCGCGGCCAGCGTGCAGACGACGCCCGGGCGGCGTTGGATCGCGCGGTGGCGGCGGCGGAAGACCCGGGCACGGCTCGGGACGCGCGCCTGATGCGGGCGCGGTTCCTGATCGAGACGGGGAAGGCGGAGGAGGGCGTCGGGGAGCTTGAGGCGATGCGGAAGGCGGACCCGACGGATCCGGTCTGCCGCTCCGCGCTGCTGGACGTGGCGCTGTCGGACCGGAAGGGGGTTCCGGCGTTTGCGACCGAGCAGATCCACGAATTGATCAACGAGTTGAAGGCGATCGAGTCAGAATCGGAGGGGGTGCATTGGCGGGTGTACCTGGCCCGACTCATGCTGCGGGCTTCGACGCCCGAGACGGCGCCTCCGGCGAACCTGCCTCAGGTTGAGACCTTGCTGTCGCAGGCGATGACGCTGGATCCGTCGCGGGTGGATGCATGTCTGATGCTGGCGGATCTGTACCGGGGGCGCAAGGACGCGGTGCGCGAGGAGGAGACGTACCGGCGGGTTCTGGTGGTGTATCCGGGGGTGGTGGAGGTGGCGGAACGGCTGCTCGGTCTGCTCAACGGGCAGATGCGGTTCAAAGAGGCGCTGCAACTGATTGACGATTTCGAGCAGCGCGGGGTGTTGATGCCCGGAGCGCGTCTCGAGGTGGCGCTGCGTTCGGATCAACCGACGGAGGCGGTGGCGGCGCTGGAGGAGCTGCGCGCGGCAGAGCCGGGGAACGTTCAGGCGCTGCTGCTTCTGGCGAAGGTGAAGTTCTCCAACGGATCGAGGTACGCGGAAATCGCGCCGCTGCTCGATGAAGCGGAGCAATCCGGCGGACACGTTCCGCTGGCGACGTATCTGCGCAGCTCGATGCTGGAGGCGGAGGGGCGGTTCGACGAGGCGGAGGCGGTGTTGAACCGCGAGGTCGAGGCGCATCCGGGCTACGCCGCGTTTGTGATGCGCGGGCCGTATTACTTCCGGCGCGGCCGCCTTGCGGAATCCGAGGCGGATTTCCGGAAACTGACGGAGCTTCCGGACAATCCGGCGGAGGGCGCGCTGCTGCTGGGGCGTTTTTATGATGAGACGGGAAACCGCGATCAGGCGCTTTCGACGCTGGAGGCGGCGATCGCGGCTTATCCGGATCATCTGAAGCTGGAGCAGGCGCGACTTGAGATTCTTCTGGGTTCGCCGTCGCCGGAGCATCGGGCGACGGGTGAGGCGCGGCTCAAGGAACTGCTGGCGAAACACACGGAGGATCCGCTGCTTCGGCTGATGCAGGCGGCGGTGCTGCACTCCCGTCCGGATTCGGCGTCGCGGCAGGAGTCCGAGCGCCTTCTGGCGGAGTTGACGGCGTCGCATCCTCGGATTCTTCAGGCGCATCTTCTGCGCATTCAGATCGCGCGGGAACGATCGGACGCGGGGGGCGCGCGGGATCTGCTTCGGCAGGCGAAGGCGTTGTTTCCGCGGAGTTCCGAGTTGCTGCTGGTGGAGGCGGACCTCGACCGATCCGCGGGCAATCTCGTGCGCGCGCGGCAGATCGCGGAGGAGGTGCGTCAGCGCGAGCCGTCGAACGCGGTGGCGAAGATGTTCCTGGCGGACCTGGACATTCAGGCGGGCCGGTTCTCCGACGGCGCATTCGCGGTGCTGGAGGAGTTGATCGCGGCGGACCCGAAGAACGAGGACGCGCATCTGAAGCTGGCGGTGGCGCGGCAAACCGCGGGCCGGATCGAGGAGGCGATCACCGGATTGAAGGCCTATTGCGCCGCGCATGCGCCGGCGTCTCCGAAAGCGCAGGCGCTGCTGGCGGATCTGCTGCGGATCGCCGGTCGTCATGATGACGCACGGTCGGCGCTGGACGAGGGGGCGAAGACCGCGCCGGAATCGCCGGACCTGCGGGTGGTGCGGACGCGGCTGCTGGCGTCGACGGAGGATTTTGAGGGTTTGTCATCGCTGATTCGGGCGGAGATGGCGCGTAAGGACGCGGACCGCGTGATTTGCGTGAGCGGCGCGCAGCTTCTGGCGTCGTCGGGTCGCCCGGAGGCGCTGGCGACGGCACGGCGCGCGTTCGAGTTTGTGACACATGCGTGGCCTGAGGAGCCGGAGGGGTGGCTGGGGCTGGCGACGGCCGCGTATCTTCAGGGCGAGCACGCGGCGGCGCGGCGGGCTTATGAGAAGGTGCTGGAGTCGGGGCAGGGGCGTCCGGATCAGCAGGTGCGGGCGCTGAACGGCGCGGCGTGGATGTTGTACGTCGAGGGGGGAGACCTGGCGAAAGCGCTCCAGCTTGCGGATCGGGCGGTGGTGTTGGGCGAAAACGCGCTGGATCCCGAGGTGCTCGACACGCGCGGGCACATTCTGGAGAAGTCGGGGCAACTGGCGCGGGCGCGCGCCGACTTCGAGCGGTGCTACCGGATTGCGGAGGAGCGGGTCGCCGAAGCGCCGCAGGTGTTCCGCCCGGTGTGGGCGAAGGCGCTGGTGAACCTGGCGCGCGTTGTGCTGGCGCTGGGGGAGAAGGAGGCGGCGCTGGGTTATCTCAATCAGGCCGGGGCGCTGCACACGGAGTCCGCGGCGCTGGATGCCGCGACGCAGGCGGAACTTGAGGCGCTCCTCAAGCGCGCCGGCGCGTAGCGAAGGCTTTGCTCCAGGGCTTGACGACGCCTATCATCCTCCGCGATCAGTCATTGCGGCGCGGAAGGAAGATCAGGACAGGGAACGGGCGTTGGCGCACGATCAGACCAGTACGTTTGACGCGGCGGAACTGGTCGTCGCCCTCAGTCATTATGATATCGGCGTGATCGAGTCCCTGACGCCGCTGACGAAAGGCTCCCGCCGGAGTCCGAAGGCGGGGATCGTCGCGGAGCGCGGGAAATTCCTCCTGAAGCGTCGTGACGCGGCGCATTGCGATCCGGAGCGGATCCGTTTTGCACACGCCCTTCAGGCGCATCTGAAGCGTGCGGGGTTTCCGGCGCCCGGGGTCATCCCGACGCGGAGCGGCGGCCGCACGTTTCTGCGCGTCGGCGAGCACGTTTACGAATTGTTCGAGTTCGTCGTGGGGCAGCGCTACCGGGCAACGCCGACCGAGGCGCGGAGCGCGGGGGAGACGCTGGCGGAGTTTCACACGGCCGCCGCGTCGCTGGAATCGCGGGGACCGGTCCCTCGCGCGGATTTTCACGACAACGCGGTCGTGCGGCGGGCGTTTGACTCGATCCGGGAGCGAACCCCGGGGACGGAAGGGGCGGCGGCGGGCATTCTGCAACGGTTGCATCGGGCGTATGACGCGGCGTCGCGCTCCGCGGCGGCGTGCGGATTGCCGACGTTTCCCGCGGCGGTGATTCACTGCGACTGGCACCCCGGAAACATGCTCTTCCGCGAAGGGCGGGTGGCGGCGGTGATCGACTACGACACGGCGCGGGTCTCGCGGCGCGTGATCGACGTGGCCAACGGCGCGCTGCAATTCTCGCTGGTCGGGGGGGAGGACGTCCGCGACTGGCCTGATGAGCCGGACCTGGACCGTTTCGGGGCCTTCCTTGCGGGCTACGAGAGCCGAATCCGGTTTCAGGCGGGGGAGCGCAACGCGATCCCGCCGCTGATGGTGGAGGCGTTGATCGCGGAGGCGGTGGCGCCGCTGGCGCGGACGGGGCGTTTCGGCGATGTCCCGGCGGGGGCGATCCTTCCGGTGATCGAGCGCAAGGCGTCGTGGATCGTGGCGCATGCCGAGGCGCTTTCGCGGCAACCGAGCCCCGCCGCCGTTTAACTTTCCGGCGCCCGGCCGGCCTCGGCTTTTCCGGGTTTTCCCCTGTGACCGGGGTCTGTCCGCGTCCGATAGCGGTCGATTTCTTCGAGGCATGCGCGCGACGGTCTCGGGGGACGCCTCCGCCTTATCGGGCATCGGGGGGGCGCTGTCCGGTAATACCCCGGCGCGAACCGGGCGGGACACGCCCGCGGCAACGAACGCCCGGCGACCTGAAAACGACGTGAAGGTTGAAGGTCAGACGGGTGTCTTCCCCCGTCGCACGGATACTAAAGCGAGGTTATCGACGGGTCGATGCGTGCATTGACTTCACGAGCCCTTGGGAGGCACGAATACCGATGAGTCGCATTAACACGAACGTTCAGTCGATCCTCGCCACCCGCGTCCTGTCCGGGAACCAGAACACGCTCAACCGGGCGTTGACCCGGCTGAGCACGGGGTTGCGGATCAACTCCGGCAAGGACGATCCCGCGGGATTGATTGCGTCCGAGACGCTGCGTGCGTCGAAGGTGGCGATCACCGCGGCGATCGACAACGCGAACCGCGCCGACAGCATCATGGCGGTGGCGGAAGGCGGACTTCAGGAGATCAACTCGCTGCTCCTGGAGATCGAGTCGCTGCTGGACAAGTCGGCGAACGAAGGGGGTCTCAGCGACGAAGAGGTCGCCGCGAACCAGCTTCAGCTCGACGCGATCCTTCAGTCGATCAACCGCATCTCCGAGCAGTCGTCCTTCGGGACGAAGAAGCTGCTCAACGGGGCGTTCGACTACACCACGTCGGGCGTGAGCACGACCAACATCGACAACCTGCGGGTCAATTCCGCGCGGGTTCCCGAAGGCTCGTACTCCAACGTGGTGATCAACGTGGTCACGCCTTCCGAGTTCGCCTACGTCAGCGCCATCGGCGACGGAACGGGCGGCACGCTCGGCGACGACGTGACGATCCAGGTGCGCGGCAATTACGGGACCGAGATTTTCAGCTTCGTGTCGGGGTCGTCGGCGGCGACGGTTCGCGACGCGATCAACGCGGTGACGCAGTTGACGGGGGTGTCGGCGGTGGTGTCGGGGCAGGCCGTCGTCTTCTCCAGCACCGGTTACGGCGACAGCGCCTTCGTGTCGGTTGAACGCATCGACTCCAACGCGCAGGCGGACTTCGACATTCACGGCGCCACCACCACCAAGCGGTACGGGGTGGACGGCACGATGACCGTCAACGGCACGGCCGCGATCGTGGACGGGCTGGAGCTTCAGGTCCGGTCGGGGACGATCTCGCTGGACGTGACGCTGGACGCGGCGTTCGCCGGCGTCGCGGGCGGGACGACGAGTTTCCAGATCACCGGCGGCGGGGCGAAGTTCGCCATCTCGCCGGACCTGGGGCTTTCGGGACAGGAGTCGATCGGGCTTTACGAGGTGTCGACCGCGAACCTCGGGAACGGATCGGCGACGATCGGGTACATTTCGTCGCTGGCGACAGGGCAGTCGAACAGCCTGACCTCGGGGAACTTCGCCCAGAGTCAGCGCGTCGTGCGGTCGGCGATCGAGCAGATATCGTCGCTGCGGGGACGGATCGGCGCGTTCCAGCGCAACACGCTTCAGACGACGGTGAACTCGCTGGGCGTGGCGTTCGAGAACATCGCCGCGGCCGAAAGCGCGATCCGTGACGCGGACTTCGCTCAGGAGACAAGCAACCTGACGCGAAGCCAGATTCTTGTGAACGCGGCCACGGCGGCGTTGCAACTCGCCAACGCCGCGCCGCAAAACGTGCTGGCGCTGCTCGGATAATCCGACGACGCGCCGGAGCCGGACTTCCACCGACGGACGCCGCTTCGCGGCGTCCTTTCTTTTTCCGCGGCGCGTCCGGCGAACTGCGTCGCCGCCGGGCAACGTCGGCGCCCCGCGGTTCCGGCAGATCGGGCGGGTCGGCGGCGTTACTCCGCGAGCGCGCCGTCATATAATCCCCCGCTGCGTCCGGAAGTCGGCGACGGAGATTCAACGTGAGCAACCGTATTCAGCAGCTTTATAAACTGGGGCAGTCCGTCTGGTGCGACCATCTCAGCCGCGGCATGATCGCGTCCGGGGAGTTGGATCGCCTGATCGGGCTGGGGATCGTCGGGATCACGTCGAACCCGACGATCTTCATGAAGGCGGTCACGAGCGGGCGCGACTACGACGATCGCCTGACGGCGCTGGCGGACGATCTGAGCGACATGCAGGCGTACGAGGCGCTGGTTCTGCCGGATATCCGCGACGCGGCGGACCGCCTTCGCGCGGTTTACGACCGCACGGACGCCGTGGACGGTTACGTGAGCCTCGAGGTGAATCCGCACCTGGCGCATGACACGCGCGGCACGGTGGAGGAGGCGCGGCGGTTGTGGAGCGAGGTGGACCGCCCGAATCTGATGATCAAGGTTCCGGCGACGCCGGCGGGGGTTCCGGCGATCGAGGCGCTGCTTTCCGAGGGGATCAACGTCAACGTGACGCTGATCTTCGCGCTGGCGGCGCACGAGCGGGTGATGCAGGCGTACGTGGCGGGGGTCGATCGTTTTCGATCCCGGGGCGGCGACGTGCGACGGCTGGCGTCGGTGGCGTCGTTCTTCGTCAGCCGGGTGGACAGTCTGGTGGACAAGCGGCTGGAAGACCTGGCGAAAGCGGGGGCATCGACGGGGGGGCTGCCGGGGAAAGCGGCGATCGCCAACGCGCGGCTGGCGTATGCGGCGTTCGAGCGGACCTTCGGTTCCGGAGGCGTGTTTTCGGCGTCGGCGGGAGCGCGGGTGCAGCGGCCGTTGTGGGCGAGCACAAGCACGAAGAACCCGCAGTACCCCGACACGATCTACGTGGACGGGCTGATCGGTCCGCAGACCGTCAACACGCTCCCTCCCGCCACGATCGAGGCGTTTCTGGATCACGGACGGCCGGAGGTGAGGCTCGCGGGCGGACTCGAAGACGCCCGGGGCGTGATGTCGGCGCTGAGCGGGCTGGGCATCCCGATCGAGCACGTCACGGACCAGCTCCTGACGGAAGGCGTGAAGCTTTTCTCCGACTCGTTCGACGAATTGCTGCGGAACATCGCTCAGCGCCGGCGATCCCTTGCCCGCGCGTGATCGGCGTATCCGGATTCGCAGCGGACCGGCGGGGCGACGGTCGCCCTTCCTTCGGAAGTTCAGTCGTCCCTCCGGGAGATATGAGGGTCGACTGCCCCAGCGAGGCGGAACCCCCCGCGGCGAGTTCTCCGCAGGATCGTGCTCGTGCGAGTTCCACGCCCAGGCAACCGCAGTCGCGGGGAGATTCAGGAGCGCGGTTATGCCTTGGCGCGCGGCGGGGCGCCGGGCCAGTTGACCTGACCGGACGCGAGCATCCGGATCGCCTCGGGATACGCCTTGAGTTCTTCGTGGAACACAAGGTGGGCGAGGTGATCGGCGGAGCAGCCGGGGGGGATGGCGACGGTTCGCCGACAGATGACCGGTCCGTGATCATACTCATTGTCGCAGAAATGCACGGTGCATCCGGATTCGGCGCGCCCCGCCGCCAGGACCGCCTCATGAACGTGATGTCCGTACATGCCCTTGCCGCCGAAGTCGGGCAGCAGCGCGGGGTGGATATTGATGACCCGGCCCGCGTAGTCATCGGGGATGCGCCACAGGTGCAGGAACCCGGCGAGGCAGACGAGGTCCGCGCAACCGGCGCGCACGGCGCGGGCGAGTTCGAGCTGGAAGGCGTCGTCGCCGAGGGCGCGCCGATCCACCAGCAAGGTGGGGATCCCCTGTTCAGCGGCGAGGACAAGACCGCGTGCGTCAGGACGGGAGGAAATGACCAGCGCCAACCGCGCGGGAATACGACCGGCGACCGACTCGCGATGCAGGTTCAACATCGTTCGCCCCCCGCCGGAGATCATCGCCACGAGGCGCAGGATTCGCGGGTCGGCGGGAGTGCGGTCGGAGGACTTCAAAGCGCTTTCCTTTCGTGATCCGGACTCGCGGCAACCCGATAAATGACGAAAAGGTCATGAAAGGGCCGACGAATTCCGCTGAACGTCAGAGGTTATCAGGGTCGCGCGGGAATGCGACCGGTCAGGACCGCCAAATGTAAGTTTCAGGTAGTCGCCCTAGTCGCCTGCGTTCGTTGATCGGATCATCGTCGATCCGCTCCGTGCAATTCCCGCTTCCGGGGCGGGATCCGGTCCCGGAACGGAAGGCGACAGGGGTCGTCGAGCTTTCACGATGAAGCGCATACTCATCGCCGATGACATGGCGATCGTCCGCGAGCCGATCGAGATGGCGTTGCGGCATGCCGGCTACGAAACGCTCTCCGCGGGCGACGGCCGAGAGGCGCTGAAACTCGCGCAGCAGCACCGTCCGGACCTGGTGATCCTCGACGTCGAGATGCCGAACATGAGCGGTCTGGAGTGTCTTCGCGTCATGCGGACGATCGACGACATCCGTCACGTTCCCGTCATCATCCTCACCGTCCACGCCGAGCGATCGACGGTTCAGCAGATCGCCGCGTGCGGAGTGGCGGGGTACCTGCTGAAGGGGCGGTTTTCGTTCCCGGAACTGCTGGCGAAGATCGAGGCCCTTCTCGAGAAGGCGCCGGGTCCAGCCTCGGAACCGTCTCCCGGCGACTCCGCCGCCGCGCCTCCGTCGCGCTGCGAAGCCGACGACGCTCCGGCCATCCCGGCGCCGAAGCGCCGCCCCGAAGTGCTCGAGCGGATCGCGGAAGAGACCTCGCTGCGGGCCATCCCGCCCGTGTTGCACCACATTCTGTCGCTGGTCAATAACCGCTCGACGACCCTGGATGAGATCGCGCAAGTCGTCCGTCAGGATCAGGCGCTTGCCGTGCGAATTCTCAAGTTCGCCAACTCGAGCTTCTTCCGGTCCGAGAAGCGCGCCGAGACGCTGCTCGACGCGGTCCACCGGATCGGACTGTCGAGCATCGGCAACATCGTCGCCGCGCTGGTGACGATGGAGCAGTTCACCTCCGCGGAACGCAGCGGGCTGGTGCCTCAGTATTTCTGGGAGCACAGTCTGGCCGTCGGGGCGGTCGCGGAGGAGATCGGGCAGGCGGTCCGGCTCGAAGCCGCCGATCAGGAGACGCTTTTCCTCGCCGGTCTGATGCACGACGTGGGGCGGATGCTTCTGGCGACCGCGTACCCGGAGGAATACGGCGCGTTGCTGGAGATCGCACCGCGGCAGCGCGCGTCCCTTGGCGCGCTCGAACGCCGGGTCTTCCGCATCACGCACGCCGAGGCGACCCGGCACGCCCTGATTTCCTGGAAGCTGCCTTCGTCGGTCGCCGCCGCGGCGTCGCTCCACGACGGCACGATCGATGAGCTTCGCCGCGAGGGCTCGCTCGGAAAGACCGGGATGATCATCGCCCTGGCCGACCGGCTCGCGCACGCCCTGATCATCGGTCACAGCGGCGACGCGACGCTGCTCCCGATCCGCGAGTGCGCCCGGGCCGTCGGCATCACGGACGAAGCGCTTCAGCGCATCGCGGACCGCATCGTGGAGCGGATGCAGGATCAGATTTTCTTTTACGCCTCGCGCGAGTACCAGCCGATGGCGGGGACGGTCGCCGAGCAGCTCGCGGCGCGGGTCGCCGGTGCGCCGGGGGTTTCGGTGCGCGCTTCGAGTCCGGGGCTCGATCCCCTCGCGCATTTTTTCCGCCGCCTCGGCTGGATGACCGGAGGCGCCCCCGACGTCGAAGTCGTCAGTGCCTCGTCCCGGTCCGAGTGCGACCGGCTGGTCAAGGAAGCCGTGGACGGGCAATCCCGGACCGGTCATGCCTGCCCGATGCTCGTCTGTGCCTGGGCGCCGCTCGAGGGCGGATTCACCCCGCCGCCGGATCGTCCCTGCCGGATGATCGACGGCGTCATCCGTTACGAGGAAGTCGTTGATGCGATCGCCTCGCTCGTGAGTCAAACGCAGAAAAGCGCCGCGGAACCGGTCGCGGTCTGAGACCGAGTTGCGGGATCGGACTGCGCCCGTGAGACGTCGCCGCAAAACCGAGCCGCCCCCGCCTGTCCTTGACGTTACAAGAAAAGTCAAGGACAGGAAGCGGACATTTCGAGGCATCCGGAAAGAACGTATCCGCCGCTACGTACATTTCTTCCGGAAACCGGCGGGGGCGGGAGGCGCTGCGCCGCGGAACCTCCTCAAGCGTCCGATGCGAGTCGCACGAGGAAGGTCCGCAGCGGATCCGGCGTTCCGTACCACGCCGGCCAGATCCGCGGCGCCGCTGCGATCCACGTGATCATCGCCGCCATCGCCGAAAAATACGCCGGTCCTCCCCGACGCAGCCCGTGCCGCGGCGGGGCGTTGACGCCGGTCCTCTCGCCGGGGCTGCGCAGGGCTTCCCGGGCGAGGCGCAGGCGCAGGATCACCGTGGTGACGGGCAGAACGGCGAGGATCGCCAGCGCCGCCGCCGCGTGCCCGGTCGCCATGCCGGCCGTGAAAAGGATGCAGCGCTCGCCGCGCTGCCAGAACCCGTGATTGCCGGTTCGGACGAAGTTCTCCGTCCGCGCCTTGGCGTAGCTGATGACGACGGCGTGCATGCCCGCCAGCAGGCTCGCCGCCGTCAACGTCAGGTTTCCCCGCATCGAGAAATGCAACGCGCACCCGCCGAAGATCAGCAGGTCGCTGTAACGATCGAGCGTCGAGTCCAGCACCGCGCCGAAGGCGGACACACGTCCGGACGCTCGGGCCAGCGCCCCGTCGGCCAGGTCGATCAGGAAGGCGAGGCTCATCACCGCGAGGGTGAGCATCGGCCAGGCGCTGACGGGAACCGGGGCGTCGTGTTCCCAGGGCGAAGCGTGTCCCGCCCCCACCGCCAGGCAGCCCGCCGCTACGACGCTCAACGTCAGGTTCAACACGGTCAGGCGGTTCGGCGTGATCCCGACGCGGATGATCCGGTCCGCCCACGGCGCCGCTTCCGCTGCACCGGCTACATCCTCCGGCCTTGAGGAATCGCCTCGCATGTGCGCCGCCTCAGGACATCGTCAACCCGGAGATCGTCGCCTCGAACACCAGGCGGCGCTCGACCCAGCCCTGTACCTGCGACGTGAACCGGCGCGGGCGGCACTCGACGCCTTTGCACAGCATCAGGAACGTGGCGGGGGGAGAGACCGCGTCGCGGAACTTGCACTCGTCCACCCCTCCGAACGCGACAAACGCCCTCCGCGGAGCTCCGGCGTGTGCATCCAGGAGATGCACGCCGACGCATGCCGTTTGCGCCGCCATCTCCAGCATCAGCACGCCGGGCAAAAGAGGGCGACCCGGAATATGTCCCCGGACCCACCACGCATCCTCGCGAAGGCGGCAGACGCCCGCCACGATCGCGGCGGGCAGGTCCACGTGGCAGATGCCGTCCAGCAGCATGAACTCGTGACGGTGAGGCAGGAAACGTTCATACACGTCGGCGCGCGACAAGACAACGTTGTCCGTGTCGAAGTGTTCCAGCGGCATCAGCGGCGGCGACGGCATGTCGGCATCTTGCCACGAGTTCGCGGACGACACCAGCGGAGGCTTTCCGCACGCCGCGACAAGCCCTCCCAGGGGATCACGGATCCTTCTTCGGATCGGCCGGCGGCGGTGTCTTGTCCGGAGGACTCTTTTCCGGAGGCGTCTTGGAGTCCGCAGGCGGGGTCGCCGGTTTTGCGGCGTTGCCCCCCGCCGGCGCCGTCGCGCCGGCGGGCGCGGCGCCGTCGGCGGGTTTCGCCGGCGCGGCAGGCGGGGCGACCGGTTTGGCGTCCGCCTTGGCGGCGTTCTTCGTCCTCGTAATCAAACCTTCGACGACCCCCTTGAGGCGATCTTTCTCAATCTTCTGATGCGTGATCACGCCTTCCGCATCGATGACGTAGAGCGTCGGGAAGTCCTCGACGCTCCACGACGCGGCGGTCGTTCGCTCGGAATCATCCACGATCTGAGGCCACTCATATCCACGCCGCTTCGCGATTTTCTTGACCTCATCCGGGGGCTTGCGGTCCACGTTGATCCCCAGCCAGACAAACGGACCGTCCTTGTGCTTGTCCCAGAGTTCCTTGGCGATCTGGTGAATCTCCGCGCAGTGCTCGCACTCCACGGTCCAGAAGTCCACGACCACGACCTTGCCGCGGAACTTTGACAGCTCGATCGGCTGCTGGTCCGGGTCGCGCCCGACGAGGTTCGGCGCCTTGCTGCCCGGACGCAGGTCGGTGACTTCGCGGAGGTGCCGTCGGGCGGGGTTGGCGGCCGGCGTGTCCGCGTACTGATCGACGACCTTCTTGAAAAGCTCCTCGGCCTTTTTGCGGTTCTCCTCGCGCTTGCCGGGGTTGCGCGTCGTGGGGTCGCCGTAGTTCTCGCAGTATGTCTCCGCCAACGCGAACGTGGCCCACGCCTTGGCCTCGCGCGACGGGTTGTCCCGGATCGCCGCCTCGTACATCTCGCGGAAAGGCACGGGTCCGTAGTGATAAGGCAGTTCGATGAAGCGCGGAATCGCCGCAGCCAGCGCCGGCTGCGACGCCTGCGGACCCTTTAACAACTCCAGCGCCCAGCGGTAGACCGACTCCTTGTCCTCCAGGTTCGTATACCGGACGAACTTGCAGTTCTCCAACGTCCAGACCGCGCTCTCCAGCGCCACGGCGCTTTTCGGATCCTTCTCGGCCAGCGCCCGGATCTTCGGCATGTACTCGGTGATCGGGTGGGTCTTGTAATCGCGCTTTTCCGGCTTCTTGTTCTTCTTGAACCAGGTTTCCTGCGCGGAGGCGTAGGCCTTGGTCAGCTTCGCCAGCTCGGCGTCCTCCGCCCGGACGGGCGGCGCAAGAAACGCCCCCGTCATGATCAACCACGTCAACGTCCTTCGCGGACCTGCACGATGCATCACCCGAATCATGAATCTTGCTCCAGACCGACAAAATGTCCGTCGGTTCTTGATGGCTTTCCCCTTGCCTGTTGCGTCTTAACCCCGCAATCGCCGATGCTATTGCAGGCCGCTGCCGAAGTTCTTAAGGTGGAGCATCCTCCAAAACCAGCGCGGCAACGGAGGATAGCTTGCACACATATTACGGTTGAACGAACGAAAGGATACAGGAATGTCGCAGGTCGGAATCATTGAGCCTCACGGCGGGAAACTTGTCACTCGCACTGGAGCAAAAGAAGAGAAACTTAATAACACCGTCACGCTCACGCTGACCCAGCGCCAGCAGTGCGACTTGGAGATGATCGCCGTCGGCGCGATGAGCCCGCTTGCCGGTTTCATGGGGCAGGCCGACTTCGACGCCGTGTGCGACAAGATCACCCTCGCGGACGGCAAGACGGTGTGGCCTTTCCCGGTCACGATGAACGTGGACAAGGCCACGGCGGACAAGATCAAGGTCGGCGACAAGGTCATCCTCAACGACGACAAGGGACGCCTTCTCGGTTATCAGACGATCAAGGAGATTTACAAAGAAGACAAGAAGAAGCACGCGGCGAAGTGCTTCGGCACGGAAGACCCGGCGCACCCCGGCGTCAAGAGCGTCATGGACGAGGGCGAGTACTGTCTGGCCGGTTCGATCGACGTCGTGACGGCACGGCACGACCCGATGTTCAAGGATCATCGCTTCTCGCCGACGCAGACGCGCGAGGCGTTCAACAAGAAAGGCTGGAAGACGGTCGTCGCGTTTCAGACGCGCAATCCGATCCACCGGGCGCACGAGTACCTCACCAAGTGCGCGCAGGAAATCGTGGACGGCCTGCTGATTCATCCGCTGATGGGCGCCACGAAGGACGGGGACATCCCGGCCGAGGTGCGCATGGAGTGCTATCTCGCGCTCATCCAGGGCTACTATCATCCGGACCGCACGATGCTCGCGGTGATGCCGGCGGCGATGCGTTACGGCGGTCCGCGCGAAGCGATTCTGCACGCGATTTACCGGCAGAATTACGGCTGCTCGCACTTCATCGTCGGGCGCGATCACGCGGGCGTGGGGACGTACTACGGCACGTACGACGCGCAGAACATCTTCGACAAGCTGCCGGACGGCGGGTTGAAGATCCAGCCGATGAAGTTCGAGAACACGTTCTGGTCGAAGCGCGCCGGCGGGATGGTCAGCAACAAGACATTCCCGACGATCGAAGGCGACCAGGTGTCGCTGTCGGGCACGAAGGTGCGCGAGATGCTGGTGAAGGGCGAGCGCCCGCCGCAGGAGTTCACGCGGCCGGAAATCGCGGACATTCTGATCAAGAGCATGAAGCAGGGGTAGAGCGGACCTGTCATCGTCATCGCCTGACCGGTTGCCGGTCCACGACTCGAACGCATATCATTGTGATGGCCGCGACGCTCCACGATGACCTCAGCGCGAGGACGCATGGCAGGAGACCTGACCGAACATGTTCAAAGTCGAAGTTGAGCAGGAAGTGGACGGGCGTTGGATCGCCGAGGTCGTGGACTTGCCGGGCGTGATGACGTACGGCGCGACGCGCGCGGAAGCCATGACTCGCGCCCAGGCGCTTGCGCTTCGGGTTCTGGCGGAACGACTCGAGCGCGGCGAGGATTTGCCGGAAGTGGAGGCGGTTTTTTCGATTGTGGCGTAATTCATGGGAGACTGGCCGGCAACCCGCGCCTCCCGGGTTCTCAAGGCGTTGCTGAGGCTCGGATGGTCGATCAAGCGTCAATCCGGTTCGCACCGCACGCTGGAGCGAACAGGGTGGCCGGACTTCGTGTTTGCATTCCACGACGCGGATGAAATCGGCCCACGTATGCTGAACCGCATCGCAAAGCGGACGGGTTTGACGCCAGGCGATCTGTGATGCAGCCACGGGCCGTACGATAACCGCGGCATGGTGAGCGACAAGGTGAGCAACAAGACGTTCCCGACCATCGAGGGCGATCAGGTGTCGCTGTCGGGAACCAAGGTGCGCGAAATGCTGCTGAAGGGCGAGCGTTCGCCGCAGGAGTTCACGCGGCCGGATATCGCGGACATCCTGATCAAGGCGATGAAACAGGGGTAAGATCGTGACCGGCGGCTGCTGATCGCAATACGCCGACACCGCCGCCGTGTTGCGCTGGCGCGTGGGTATCCAGTTCAGCGGATCATCGGATTTCCCGATCGCGTGGAGCGATTAAACTACCCTGAGCGAGTGCGCAGCAATGCGATTGGGGGAGTCGCCTACCGACGAACCTTGACACACTTTGTCTGCGCCCGGACGATGGATCGTGGGGTGGTTGCTTCGCTCACTCGGGGTTGTGCGCGCTGCCGTGGGCAAGTTCAAGGTTCGGAGACAATTCGTGCTGTCAAGGCAAGTAACGACGATCTTGGTTGGAAATCTGGCGCTCGCCGTTTGCTCGGTAGCTCTTGCACAGCCGCAGCTCGGCAAGAGTGACCAGGCCATCGCGGACCTGGCTTCAGCGAGGAAGAGGTACGAGAAATACGTCACTGAGCGATCGAATGAGGTGCTTGCCGCTTGTGACAAAGCGGAGAATGCCCTCCGGAGCAAGAACGCAACGTGGGAGGAGATCGAAGGGGTCACGAAACAACGAGAGGCGTTCCAGTCGACGGGCGCCTGGCCTGCTTCGGTTAACGTCGCGAGCCAACTCAAGAGGTTCATCGACCACCGCGAGTATATGGTCAAGAACTATGAAACGGCCATCAGGGAAAGCAAAAAGGCGATGGCCGACTCTATCGCCAAGATCCTCGAAGCGGAGCGCGATGCGTTCCAGAACGAAAGCGACATCACTCCCTGGCGCCCGCTTCTCTCTCCCAAGCCTGACAAGCCCGATTCCGCCGCGGCGGATTCCTTTGTTGTCGGCACGGACAAGAAAACGATCCCGTTCGGAGAATTCGCGACGGGCGCCTACAAGCTTGAGTTGAAGGCGAAGCGAAGCGAGGGCGGCGAAGGGCCTCTGCACTTGAGGTTTCCCCTTCCCGACGGGCGGCAGGGAAGCGCACAGGCGTTGCCCGACGGCGAGAAGGAGTATCACGTCGTGCTTTCCATTCGAGACTCGCTGGTCAGTGCTGATCTCGGCATTATACGCCCGCTGAGCATCCCACCTGCCGAGGAGAGTGAGAATTCAAACCCGAGTCGTGACCTTGTGCTCTGGACGGATGCCGGTGCGGTGTCGGTGGAGTCGGTCAGCATCAAGCCGCTCCGCTCGGCCACGGAGGCGGAACTCGAAGCCAAAATAACACCCCGGCCGGCCCGGGACGATTCTGGTCCCTTGGTCCGCAAGGTCGTTGATCCGGCGGCCGAATTGACGGAGGGGAGTGTCTGGAAAGGCGAGTTTGATGGAGAACCAGACCAGACTCTAAAAGTACTTTCACGAAGCGATAATGAGGTTGTAGTCTCAGTCACGAGACCACGTGCGCCGGGCACGTTCATGTTTTGCTTCGGGATAAAGGGCGATCAGCTAACACTCAAATGGATGCGGGGAGGAGCGGCATCAGAGGATGTCACCTTTGCGGGTGAATCTGGTGCCGGACAGATCAAGGGTCGCCAATTGCGGTGGACATATTCCTGCCGCGCCAATTTCGGCCACAACGGAAGCCGACCTAGAAATGGCGCTGCGAGTTTTATACGTGAATAGTGCAAGTCAGGTCTGAATGACCAACTGCTCGAGGCCGAACATCGGCTTGGACATTATGTCAATCACTCGCTGTGCATCCGCGCAAGACACTTTCCCACGCAAAGTCGTGGATCGCATCGCTTTGCTGCGCAACCCCGTCGTCGTCGCACACGTCGTGCCCGACACCGACGCGTTGGGGTCGATGTTCGGATTCGCGCTGGCCTACGCGGGCAATGGCTGCCGGCCGAAGGTGGGGTTGCCGAAGGGCGAGCGCCCGCCGCAGGAGTTCACGCGGCCGGAAATCGCGGACATTCTGAGTCAAGAGCATGAAGCAGGGGTGGTTGCACGCAAGCCGTTGGCGCCGTGCTAGCTTCTGCCGGTTTCGACGGATGAGTACGTGGCGAATGAAGAGCCTGGAAATGCGGGCATGGGGAATACCGTTTATGTTGAGACCACGATTCCCAGCTACCTGACATCCCGTCCAAGCCGCGACTTGATTGTTGCTGCTCACCAGGAGATGGTTAGGGAGTGGTGGGATCGTAAGCGGGGTCGATTCGAAGTATTCATCTCACAATTCGTGCTCGATGAGGCATCTGTTGGTGATCCTGAGGCCGTCGCACGGCGGTTGCAAGTCCTCGCCGGTTTGCCCGTGCTCGACGTGACCGATGCTGGTCGTGCGTTGGCAAAGGCACTTCTGAGTCAGATTCCTTTGCCGAACCGAGCGGCGACCGACGCGCTTCACATTGCGGTGGCCGCGACAAACGGGATGGACTACCTCTTGACGCTGAATTGCGCCCACATCGCCAATGCGAAGTATCGGTCGAGGATAGAGTCCTTGTGCGAGGATCATGAGGTTAAGGCGCCTATTATTTGCACGCCCGAGGAGTTGATGGATGCCTGAAGCGATGACGACAAGGGATCCCATTGTGGACGAAGTCAGGGAAGCGCGCATGAGTCTGGCAAGCAAGTTCGATTTCGATATCGACGCCATCGCGCAGGATGCACAGCGTCGTCAGCATACCAGTGGCCACGTTGTGGTGCGTCGACCGCCCAGACCCGCGCGCCCAAGACCGTTGGAAGCCGACGATCACCCGGGCGAGGCTGTTGTGGAAGGAACGGAGACGCATCCATGAGCACCAGGACAGAAAAGAACGACCTGTCCAGTCGCTGCTGCGCTCCCGCGGATGTGCTGGAGCGAGTATCGATAATGCGCAACCCCGTCGTTGTCGCCCACGTCGTGCCCGACACGGACGCGCTCGGCTCGATGTTCGGATTCGCGCTCGCGTATGCGGGAAACGGCTGCCGGCCCAAGGTCGCGCTGCCGAAGGGGTCGCTGTCGCAGAAGAACGCCTTCATGCACGAATGGGCGAAGGTCGAGATCGCGACGCCGGAGGACTACAAAAACGCCGACGGCTTCGTCGTGCTCGACACGGCCAAGAAGCCGCGCTGCAACGTCGAGCCGGTGTTCAAGGACGTGGACTGGACCGCGGGCCGGCCGGTCATCAACATCGACCATCACGACACCAATACGCAGTTCGGCGACGTGAACTGGGTCATCCCCGACGCCACGAGTTGCGCGGAAATCGTGTACAAGCTGCTCGTCGCCGCGGGCAAGCCGATCTCACCGATGGCTGCGACGATGCTTTACGGCGGCATCCACGGCGACACGCTGGGCTTCTCGTTGCCGAGCACCTCGGCGGAAAGCCTGCGCATCGCTGCTGAGCTTGTGGCACTCGGCGCCAACGTCAGCGAACTGTGCGAAAACCTCTGCCGCAGCCAGACGCGCAGCGAGTTCGACCTGCTGCGGCACGTCTACGCGAACACGAAGGTCGTCGCCGACGGGCGCGTCGCGTACAGCACGCTGACGCACGCGGAGATCACCGGCGCCGGCTGCACGGCGCAGGACATCGACGACCAGGTGTCCGTGCCAAGGTCCTTGCGCGGCGTGAAACTCTCGTTTCTGCTGAGCGAGGGGGTGAAGGGCAAGACGCGCATCAACTTCCGCGGCGAAGGCAACGTGGATGTGCTCGACCTTGCCAAGCAGTTCAACGGCGGCGGGCACAGTCAAGCGGCCGGCGCGGTGATTGACGGCACGATCCCGGACGTCGAATCCCGAGTCGTGGCAGCGGCGGTGGAGCACATCGGCAGGTACGCCTGAGAGGATTGTCCGATCGTCGCAATCGTGCGACCATCCCGAGTGTTGAACCGCAGTAAAGTTCTGACTCGTACGTTGGATTGACTTGGTCCGGATAGTACCGTATACTCCCGGTAGTTAACCCCGCCAGCCCGGGAGGGCTGGCCCGACGCCCACTCCAGTGGGCGTCTATCATTTTTACGCCCACTCCGGCGGACGTCGAACGTGTTTTCCGGGAGCGACCTCGACCTGCGGCGGTAGGAGGCAGCGTTTGAGTTTGTCCTCACCGATGTTCAGGTAGCCGTTTGCGGCTTGCTTCAGGGCGTCGCTCTGCCGGTTGGGTGGGAACAAGACGATCACCCGCTTCGTGGACCACCGTTCGCGGACGATTTGCACCGGCGGCACGAGGTCGCTGTCGCCCGAGACCAACAGCGCCACATCGAAACGGTCATCCATGGCATCCGTGAGCAGGTGACACGCGAGATTCACATCCGTCATCTTCTCTTCGTGTCGGGTGTACTGGCTGCCACACCTGAAGCACGTCACTCGCTTCGCGAGGTAATGCCCGTAGACTACCTTCAGCCGGTTTCTATGCGCCTGGAGCGCGTTGATGAAATCCCGTTGGCGCTGCTGATCCGGCGGATCGTTCTTGATAAGCGTCGTGCAGTAAACAACTTCCACCAGCGTCTGCCCGGGTCTCAAGAAGCACTCCGCCAAGGCCCAAAGATCAAGCCAGTAGTACTTCCTCCAGCCTTTCGTTCGCAGGCCGTGGTAGAGGTTGAACCCGTCAATGTAACAAATGATCTTCACGCTCGTTCGTTCGCGCCCGTACCCTGCCTGCGGACGCGGAGGCTAGCTCATCCGCGCCTCAAGTGTCGGTACACTACCAACGTGAGCCGAGGATGCACGCGCCGGGTACGGGCCATTGGAAGTTCGTCATTCGGCGCGGAAATGTTGCGGCAGTCCAGCGACAGGCCCTAGCACGATCGAATACGTTGAGCCTGAGGCCGAGTGGACATCACGGGCGCCGGCTGCACGGCACAGGACGAAGCTCTCATTCCTGCTGAGCGAGGGGAACAAGGGCAAGACGCGGATCAACTTCCGCGGCGAAGGCAACGTCGACGTGCTCGACCTCGCGAAGCAGTTCAACGGCGGCGGTCACAACCAGGCGGCCGGCGCGGTCGTGGACGGGACGATTCCGGAAGTGGAGTCGCGGATCGTCGCGGCGGCGGTGGCGCACATCGCGAAGTATTGAACCTCGCGTCATCCATCACCGCTCGTACGTCTTGATGAAGGCGCAGCGGAAACACATTTCCAGCGGTCGCTGAGCGGCGGCCTCGAACTCGGCCGGCCTTTCAGGGGGAATGCCGCGGCGTTTTCCGTGAACTCCGTCATCCCCCGTGTCCTTTGCTGGACGACAACCCGTTCCCCGGTATCCTATCATCACACGCAAGGGTTTCCCCCGCGAGGGCGGCGGCTGGCGGATGTTCGCGGAAGGTGCGGCACGTCCGGACGGGGGCGGATCAGAGGTCTTCATCATGGATACCGACGGAAGCGCCGGACGATCGCCCGGCGCGGATGAGTTCGTTCCACTTCACATCAAACGCGGAGAGGCGTCCGGAGCGGCGCGCGCGATGGGATCCGAACGATCGCGGGAATGTGCGTCCGGGAACCCCGCCTCGCGGAATCGCCTGGCTGATGGCGTCTCGGAGAGACGCTCCGCCGTTCTGCCCATGACGAGCGCCGAGATGGACGAGCGCGGGTGGGACGCGGTGGACGTCGTCTTCGTCACCGGCGACGCCTATGTCGATCATCCCAGCTTTGCCATGGCGCTGCTGGGTCGCGTGCTGGAGGCGGAGGGCTTCCGCGTCGCCATCCTGGCGCAGCCCGACTGGCACTCGTGCGAACCGTGGCGGACGTTCGGACGCCCCAACCTCTTCTTCGCCGTGTCCGCGGGCAACATGGATTCGATGATCAATCACTACACCGCGAACCGGAAGGTGCGCAACGACGATGCCTACTCGCCGGGCGGGCGGATCGGACTGCGCCCCGACCGTGCGACGCTCGCCTACTGTCACCGCGCGCGGGAGGCGTACAAGGACGTGCCGATCATCGCGGGGGGGGTCGAGGCGAGTTTGCGCCGACTCGCGCATTACGACTACTGGTCCGACACCGTGAAGCGATCCATCCTGCTGGACTGCAAGGCCGACCTGCTGGTGTACGGGATGGGCGAGTCGGCGATCGTGGAAATCGCGAAGAGAATGCGAAATGCGGAATGCGGAATGCGGAATGGGGGTGCTTGCGCGACGGGCGTGACGACGAGGAAGGTGGAATCGGGACGCGACCCTTCAATTCAGCATTCTTCATTCAGCATTCCGCACAGCATTCCGTCTTCCGTCCGCGCCCGAGACAGCTTGAAGGCCCTGCGCGACATGCGCGGCGTCGCGTATGCGCTCGGCGCAAAGGAGGCGCCGCCCTCGGGCGCCGATGTCGTGACGCTTCCGTCGTATGAGGAGGTCAGGTCCGACAAGCTCAAGTTCGCCGAGGCCACGCGGAAGTATCACCTCGAGACGAATCCCTACAACGCGAAGACGCTGGTGCAACGCTGCGGCGATCAGCACGTGGTGGTGAACCCTCCACGCCTGCCGGAATCCGAGTCCAACCTGGATCGGTATTACGACCTGCCGTATACGCGCCGCCCGCATCCGTCGTACGCCGAGCCGATCCCGGCGCATCAGGTCATCAAGGATTCGATCACCCTCATGCGCGGATGCTTCGGCGGATGCACCTTCTGCTCGATCACGATGCACCAGGGGCGGATCATCCAGTCGCGCAGCAAGGACTCGATCCTGCGCGAGGTGAACACGCTCACGGCCGATCCCGCCTTCAAGGGCACGATCAGCGACCTGGGCGGTCCGACCGCGAACATGTACAAGATGGTCTGCACGAAGCCCGAGATCGAGGCGATCTGCCGCCGCCTCTCCTGCGTTCACCCGAAGATCTGCCCGCTGCTGGGGACGGATCACGGACCGCTGATCGACGTCATGCGCGAGGCTCGCGGGCGGAAGGGGGTGAAGAAGGTGCTGGTGGCCAGCGGCGTGCGGATGGATCTCGCTCGACGAAGCCCGGAATACATGGAGGAACTGACGCTGCATCACGTCGGCGGACACCTCAAGGTCGCGCCCGAGCACACGGATGACAAGACGCTGGCCCTGATGAAGAAAACGCGTCCCGAGGATTTCGAGGATTTCTCCGGCCAGTTCCGCGACATCTCGAAGCGCGCCGGCAGGAGGCAGTATCTCGTGCCGTACTTCATCAGCTCGCATCCGGGCAGCACCGTGGAAAGCATGATCGAGCTGGCGGTGTTTCTGAAGCGCAACGGCTATCGCCCGGACCAGGTGCAGGACTTCATCCCCGCGCCGATGGACCTGGCGACGTGCATGTATTACACGGGGCTGGACCCGATGACGATGAAACCCGTCCACGTGGCCACGCGCCTGCGCGAACGCAGGTTCCAGCGGTCGCTGCTGCAGTTCTTCAAGCCCGCCAACTACTTCACGGTCCGCCGCCTGCTGCTGGATCACGGCCGCGCCGATCTCATCGGCGACGGCTGCGACGCGCTGATTCCCTCGCGCCCGCCGCGTGAGGCGATCGAGGCCCGGCGTCAGGAGGCGGAGCGGATCGCGCGGCGGAACCAGGCCGGCGAGCGTCCGGCGTCCGGCGCCGCTGCGTCGGAATCGGAGTGGGATCTGGCCCGCAGCATGTCTGAAGACGAGGATCATTATCACTCGACGGGGCGGAGACCGTCGGGCGGGCAGACGCCCGGTTCAAACGCTCCCGGCGCCCGGTCGGGCGGCGCCGGTTACCGCCCGGGCCGTCGATCCGGTCGCCGACGCGAGCGCCAATGATGTTGCGGATTCCCTGCGCCCGGCCGGTGCTCGCCGGTCATAACGTCATCTTCCGTTCTGACGATCCGGCGCGCACCACAGTCGCCCCTTCTCGCGGCGAAGGAGTTCCTTCTGATACTCGCCGTGGGTCATCCACTCGGTGTGCCCGTCGATGCCGGCGAGGGTGGATCCGCCGCCGTGGCGCGTGGTCAGGCCCTCGGTGGGGAAGCTGGATCCGTCGTTCCAGGTGGGCTCGCCGGCTTCCCAGAAGATCAGCGCCTCGGTCCTGAAGCGCGTCGTCTGAAACGACCCGTTGGCCCGTCCGAAACCCGCCACCGCGCCGTTCATCAGGTAGCTCGTGAGGTTTTCGGTCTGGAAGTAAGGGTCCGGGTGCTTCGGGCAGCGGTACACGCGGTCCACCTGAAAATAAGGCCACACCAGTCCGGTGCGGCGATGTTCAGGATGGAACTCGACGGGAGATTGATAGAGCCACCCGGGCACGGGGTCCATCGCGGCCCAGTTGGGCGGCGGGAGGAAATCATTGTAATCCTGGGCGTAGAGGAGCGCGGCGGTCATAAGCTGACGATGGTGGGAGGCGCACAGCGCGCGATGGCCTTGATCGCGCGCGTTTCGCAAGGCGGGCAGGAGGATGCTGATCAGCAGGGCGATGATCGAGATGACGACGAGCAGTTCGAGAAGGGTGAAGGCGCCGGTCTGCGGACCGCGACGAGTCATACTCGTCAGGATAGCAATCTCTCTCACGTTCGGGAACCGCGGAAAGGACCAGCGTTCCGAAAACCGGCGGGAGTACGGCGATCGAACGGCGGTGCTCGCCGCCTGACGGTTGCGAAAGCGATGCACCCCATCGTCAGAACCTCTTTGGCGCCGAAACGACGGGAGAGGAAAAGCACCGTCCTGTGACAGGCATTCTCAAGGGTTCGTTACAGAACCAAGATAGACTCGGAATCGCATCACCGACGCCGCTTCGCGTAATACGTCGCCAGACCGTCCCGGGATATTTCCTCGTGGTCCTTGAGCGCTTCCGTGACGGTCGCCGAGACTTGGGCGGAGAAGGCCTTTTGAGTGTCGGTGGCGGGCTGAAGCTGGAGGTTGCGCAAGGCGCTGCGGGCTTCCGGGTGACCTGAAAGGGCGAGCCCGAGGGTCGCCATAGTGGACAACTGGGCGTCGCGGACGGAGGTGGCCCGCTGGTATTCCGCCTTCCAGGGGATATTCCGGTCCGACCAACTCTTCGGGTCCAGCGATTGCTTCAGGAAGTCGAGCGCCCGGCGGCTGCCGGTGCGGTTGACCAGATAACCCAGCGCCATCACCGCGTTGGATTTCGCCTGGTAATCGGATCGGGAGAGATCGCCCGGCGGACCTTGCTGAATGAAGTTGATGACCGTGTCCGCGGCGGCCTCGTCGCCGACCATGCAGAGCGTGACGGCGATGTTCGAGTGATGGGGCTTTTCCGCGGGGTCGTTCAACATCGCAGTTAACGCGGGGGCGCTTTCAGGGCCGAACCGGATCGCCTCGGAGTACGGAACACCGTGAACATGCACGCGATGGACGAATTCCCGCAGATCACCGGTCGCCGCGGAGGGGGTCTGAGTCGCATCCAGCGGCCCCGGTCGGGTCTTCGGCTGGCAACCCGTCGTCCCTAGGCACGCCGCAAGGATGACGCCCGCGATGCGGGCGGGGAATCGCTGAGCACCTGTCATGATTCTTCGCTCCCTTGAAGGATTCTATCACGGCAGAGGCCGTGGTTTCCAGTACATACATTCCGCCGCGTAGAACGCGACATGGATCTCGCTTCGTCGACCTCGCGCAGTCCGCGTTGCCCCCGACTTAAACAATCACTCCGCCTCGATGGCGTCGCACTCGGGCTGATTGACGCGCCGGTGAGTCACGCCGATGAAGGATCGCATGACCACATCCGCCACGTCCCGATGCGACAACCCCTGGTTGTGTCCGAACTCATGCAGCCAGAGGATGCCCTCCTGGTTATCCGTGAAGCGGACGACGACCAGCGAATCCCCCGGGACGGGTGCGCAGCCGATGATGCCTGGTGCGAGCCCTCCGCACCAGTTGATCTGATCTACGACCTTGATGTGCCCGGGTTGCCCGTTGACGGCGTCGAAGTCCGCCTCGCTGTCGATCGACCCGTCGCCGAGCGAGAAACTCGTGACGTCGCCGTCGCGTTGAAACTCAACGTCGCATTCGATGTCCCCGGCGCCGTCGTTGCTTCTGGCTACGGTGGTCATGTCCGCGAGAATCTGATCAGCACGGTTGTTCGTGAGCGAGACCAAGTCGTGACGGCTGATCTGGAGGCGATGCACCCTGCTGCCGCCCTTGTCGCCGTTGCAGGCGGGAAGCGACAACAGGCCGAACGCGGCGACCCCGACAAACGCAGCTTTGCACTTTTCCATCATGGACAGGATCCTTTAGATCAAGATTCTCGAAATTCCGTGAACCTCTTCCCCTCACGCGACACCCGGCCCAGGAGGCAACGCCCGCAGCAACGTCATCTACCGCCGACCTTCGACATCAGCGGACGCCGCGGCTGCTTACGGCGGCGCCAACGGGAACACCCACAGCCCGTATCCCATGTCAAGTCGGAATTCACCGTCGAACGCCGGCAGGCTTAACGTCGAGGGGAACGTCAGCGCCGTCTTCATCGTGACGTTTCGTGTCCCTCCGTCGGCGGCGATCGTTCCGGACTGCGGCTCGCTGTCGAACGCGACTACTGCGGTATTGCCAGAATCAACCGCCCAATTCAGGCTTGGCATACGGATCGGATAGCGGTTCGGGTTGCGGACGCGCAGGGGGACGTCAACCGTCACGCCCGAGATGCCGGTGATGACGGTCGCGCAACCGCTGGTTGCTCGGCCGAACACGCATTTGACCTTGGTCCGATCCACATCCGAGATCAAATTGAGATTGACGGCTTGGTCCACGACTCCCAGGAATGCGTCAACGGCAAGCTTCGTCAGGTCAAAGTCATCCAGGAATGTCAGCGGTGCAAACACTTCCCTGCGCCACACAATCTGAATGTCCGACAGATCGAAATCCGCCGCGCGCAGCTCAACTTCCGGCGCTCGGGGAATGCGTACTTCGTTCGCGTACTTTAACTCGATGTCCTGAGGCCCCCAAGGCGTCGGGTTGAAATCGAACACCGCGGCCAACTCATACGGAATGTCGCCGCCGCAGAAGGCGCGTCGCTGCTGCTCGGTGGTGACCGGAAGGGCGACAGCGCCGGAATACCGCAGGTCGCCGAAGCCCTCCGCCGGGATTCGCCCTCCGGGGGGAAGCTCGGCCGCAAGCGTGAACATCAGGTCATTCACGTTGGTCTCAAGCGACTTCAACGTGAACCGCATTTGATGCGGCAGCACGAAAAGATCAAACTTAAAAGGATTGTTGATTCGGAAGCGGACGTCAAAATCCACCTCGAACGTGTTGGACTGGAACTCCGCTCGTTGGATGTCGAATCCACGGAATTCAACGCCGGGCTTGCCGCAACCGGCCAAAAAAACCGCCGCCGCAACCGCGCTGAACCAGCGGAGCGGATCCAACGTGCGCGCCTGCGGATGCATCACGAGCGCGCCTTCGTGAAACGACAGGGGGATTCCAGCAAACCGGGCGGAGGTATCCGTCATGGCGAAGCACCAAGTGTATGGATTCGTATTACCTGAGACGACGCAGCAATGAACATCCCAAGGCATTTGCGTCAAAACGGTATAGAGAACATGCCGCAGGCACAATCCGTGTTTTTCCTCATACCCGGCAGCGCTGAACAAAACGATCGGAAAGCCATATCAAATCGAATCCGCGGGAGAGACCGGCGTGGATCCTTACGTAGATCATCTCTCAGTGTGTCAAGACAGAGAGAGGCTTAGCTCACTTTTGCCCCTTTCTCGCAGAAGGAATCACGGGAGACCGATGTAAAACCGGGCAATCCTGAGTTTTGCAACAACGTCTTAACCTTCCCAGAACGTATCAGGGCGACTGTCCCCAGTGCAGCTTTCTGACAAGGTTATCCCACGGAGAGAGGGAGGGATTGCGCACGAGGAGGAAGTCCGCGGGGAACCGGCGGATGCGGAGGACGTCGCCTTCGTGGAGGGGCATCGCGGTCTGTCCGTCGACGATGACGGACGAACCGCTGTTGACGGCGACGGGGCGGACCTCGATCGTTGCGTCGGGGCCGACGACGATGGGGCGGTGGGTGAGGGAGTGAGCGTTCAGCGGGGTGACGCCGATGGCCCGGAGTTCCGCGGCCATCACCGGCCCGCCGGCGGACAGGCTGTGCGCCGTGGATCCCGTCGGCGTGCAGACCGCCAGCCCGTCGCCGCGAAGATGCGTGAGGCGCTCGCCGTCAATGTAGACGTCGAGCGCGATCATGCGAAAAGGCGGGCCCATCTGAATCACGCAGTCGTTGATCGCCGGGAGGGCGTGCTGCGCCTTCTTCGTCGTCAGCGTGACCTCAAGCGTCAGCCGGCGTGAGACACATGCGTCATCCGTCATGACGCGATCGAATTGCTCACAAAGCTCATCCAGAGAAAACTCGGCGAGGAATCCGAGCTTGCCCATGTTCACGCCGACCAACGGAAACGGTGTCGCCCCGAGGCTGCGAGCAACGCCGATCAGCGTTCCGTCGCCGCCGAGTACGATGATCCGGTCCGGACGCGCGGCGATGGCGGAGGAGACGTCGAGCGAAGGAACCGTGCCGATCAGTTCCGCGCGCGGCTGAGCGAAGGCCGCGAGACGTTCGAGCGCAGGGATCGCGTCGGGCTTCTCCGGATTCGAGAGAATCAGGATCCGCGGTCGACGGTTTCCGCTCATCATGGCCCGAACGCTTTCGAGGATGCTCCTGGAACGATCCGACGCTCCGGGGGATTGTCGATCGGATACCGGCGTGCTGCAACTTGCGATGCGCGGAGCGGGGGCGGCAGGCAGGGCAACCGCATTCTGACTTCGAATCCGGGTGGCATGGCCTGGTGTACTCACCTGGCCATGCTACAGGAGCAGAACCCCCGTTCCTTCCGGACACGGGTCCGCTGCTGCGGACCCGTGCCGCCCGACGTGCCGGCAGATCTCAGAATGCGGTTGCCTTGCGGCGGCAGGTCGGCGAAATCCGAAGACCGGTGGTCCGGGGGCATTTCCAGGCTTATGATTAAGGGGCGAAGGAGACGGCGTCGGCAAGGGCAAGAAGCGGGGAGGGCCGATGGGTCTGCGCGTGGTGTTGGTGGCCGGTCCGCGGAAGTCGGGCAAGGGGGCGATCATCCGGGCGATGATCGACCTGCTCTGGCAGCACCGCCCGCATTACATGCGCCTGGCGCGGACCAACGGCGACAAGAAGCCGCCCTCCAAGCTGGGACTTCAGACGCCCGAGGACTGGGGATTGGCCAGCGCCCGGTGGCTGATGTACGACGATGACCTGATCTTCGAGCGTCTTCCCGCCGCCCTGACCCAGATTCATGCTTCCGACCGTTACGGGTCGGTGGTGGTCGAAGCGGACTCGGACCCGATCGTGCGGAACGCCTACGCTTTCGATCACCGGGTGTTCGTCATGCCGATGCCCAGTGATCTGGACCAGATTTTCCGCACTCCCGAGCAGGCCGCCGCCGCGATGCACGCGGTGCTCAAAGACACGACGGCGTTCGCGTCGGAGGTCTTCGGCTTGATCGACCAGGGTCGGCTGCTCTCGGACGGGGAGTGCCACGAAAAACCGGACCTTTCCGCGACGCAGTGGCGCGGATTCCTGTATTCGCCGCTGGGGGAGGAGTTGATCACGCGGATCCTGCTTCAGCCGCCGTATCACGGGCTGGCGGAAAGCGACGTGGTGATCATCAACACCGGGGTGGGGGCGCGCTCGTGTTCCACGGCGAAGTGCATCAGCAAACTGGATTGCCTGCTGCGCAAGATCAGCGCCCTGACGCAGCGGGAGGTCCGCCGGTTCGCCTGCGACCTGTATGCGGAACCCACATCGGCGTCGCGTGAACTTCTGGAAGTGCTCGCGCCGATGTGCCAGGGCGGGCGGTAGGCGGCGGAAAGCACACTCTCTCCGAGCCGCGGGCTTCAGCCGATTTTGTCCGCAACTTGCTCAGGGTCGCGTGCCGGGGTTGAGGGAGTGGGGGGCGGTCAACCCCGAGGAGGCGGCCCGCGTGCGCGTCGATCTTCTGCGGGAGCCGGCGGCGAACCGCGAACGGCCTTGGACCGGCATCATTTCGGCGGGCTATGGCCGTGTTTCGGCGTCTGGAGCTTCCGTGCCATCGGATGATGGCCGATCGAACCCGGCGTCGCGCCAGTGTTTTAGATCCGCTTCCAGGTCATACTCAGCCCCGCATTCCGGGCAGCGGCCGCACTGCGACAAACCGACCAGCCTGTATCCGCAGTCCATGCACAGCCGTCCGCCGCTGAGTTGCCAGTCCGCACGCACGCGGCGCTCCAGTTTCCCGTAAATCCGGTGGAGAACGAAGGGCATGACGCACAGCCCGAGGATCGTGTAGCGCTGCCAGGCCGTCAGTTTCGGCGCACGCGAATAGCGCCAGGCCGCCAGCCCGATCGCCAGCAGGACGCACGCGATCGCCAGAGCGAGGTAGCGCCGCGAGGTACGCCAGAGGATGGGCGGGCCGGTGTTGAACGAGAAGCGCCTGCGAGCGGTCATGGGCGGGCGATCGTAGCGAACGACCGCGCCCGGCTCCAGCCCGGCCGGGGAGCGGCACGGCCAAACGGCCAAAGCGGGGATCGGCACGGGCTTACCCGGGGGCTTCTACGGGCCGGTTGGCGGCCTCCCCGGACGAGCCGGGGGCTTCGCCGGATGTTCTGGGGAGGGCAACGGACGGTGCGGGGGACCAATTCTACCGGCGTCATCGAAGTGTCGTGCTTGACGGGGGGGCCTTGCCGAACAGCAGGTAGAGTATGGGTAGGGTGCATCCCTTGATGCACCACGGTGATTCGCGGCCCAGGATGGTGCATCAAGGGATGCACCCTACGCCTACTTCGGCCGGCTGCCGGGCGGCGGGCTGACGGCGAGCGTGACGAGCGGCGTGAGTGCGTCCACCGTGGATGGGCAGCCGGTGCAGAAGGTGCTGCCGAGCGGGAATGGGAGGCCGGCGCGGGCGAACTCGCGGATGTAGGTCGCCGCTGGGATCTCGGTACAATTCAGCAGTCGCGCGGGCAAGTCGGCGGTCGGCTTGCCCGCGTCGTCTCTCCAGAAGTTCGAAACGCGCGAGGAGTGACATGTCAGAGCCGGAGGGCACAGAGCCGAGCGCGACGATCGATCTCGTCGATAACTTCGTTCTTTCGGCAGCACAACGTTCCCGACTTCACAATGACCTGAATGCCAGGGAGAGCTTGTGGGCGGGGCTTGAACTGTTGTATGCGCAAACACGCCGGCTGGAAAAGCAGCTCGTTCCGCAGAACCTAGAAGGGTCGATCTCCATCACCTGGGGAAACATACCTGGCGTGCCGCTTCACATTCTCCACCAAGTGGCGTGTTTTTTTGATTGGTACTCCGTTAGCGCCTGCAACTTTGTCGCGTTGACCGGGTGGATGGCGAAAATGGCCATCCTCACCGCTGAATCCGACGCGGAGTATCGTCGCCGGGTGATCCCCGTGGTCCTCGCGCACCGAAACAAGATCGGCGCGCACACATCGCGCGTCTGGCCTATGGACGATGGAATCGCTACTCAGGAAGCGAGCAACTTCCGACAACTGGCGCTGCAGAACGACCGACTAGTGGCGAACGCAATGGTGTTATCTCGAACGACTCGCGGTCAATCGAGCAACTCTCGTGAACTCCAGCCGTGGAGCCTCACCGAAACGCATGAACAACTTCGCACTCGCTATGTCTTTCGCGCCCCGAGTCCAACAGCCGACTAAGCGAGCCCCTTTCTGCATTCGTAACGGCGCGGAGTCACCCCATGCATCACCGGCCCGCCTGAGATGCGACTCGCCCACGGCGGCGGCCGTGTCGGCAGTTTGTCCGTGACAGGCCGCGCCGCTCAGATAGGATGAGAACCGAACGGGCCCGTGGCCACGCTGGTGCGAGAATCCTTTCTCGCACCCCGTTTGCGGGAATCCGTTCCCGCATAGGCTCGCGGGATGGGAATCCCGCCGGAGTGCGTGCGAGATGGGAATCACGCACGAGCAAGAACGCATGCTTACGCGGAGTACCGCGAAAGCATGCCACCCAGGACCGCGGCAGGCAAGGAGAAACAGATCATGAGCAGGGCGGGGCGGGCATCTTGCCCGCACGCGGACTGGAAGCCAGCGCCACCCACACCCAAGACGGCGCGCAGATCTACTTCAAGGACTGGGGGCCGAAGAACGCGCAGCCGATCATGTTCCACCACGGCTGGCCGCTGAGCGCCGACGACTGGGACGCGCAGATGCTCTTCTTTGACGCTTTTGCAAAACCTCCGGCGCGGG
>JAJVHU010000041.1:0-6373 GCA_022072505.1 Phycisphaerae bacterium | reverse complement strand
CGGGATTTCGTTCATGCGCGACCGCGCGGAGCATTGACGCGCTTCGCGTCAACGCCGACGCTACGGGGGATGACCCCGTTTCAGGTCACGCGAAGCGTCCGAAGCCTGAACCGCCTGCGTCAGATCGCCACGGTCCTGACGCAGCAGGGGTTCGGGCACATCGTGGACCAGATCGAGCTTTCCCGCTACCTGCCGGTGTGGATGCGCCCGCGCGCGCCGCGGGTCGATCGACCGGTGGCGGCGGGAACGCTCGTCGGGCGCCGGCTGGTGCGGGTCTGCGTGGACCTGGGCCCCACGTTCGTGAAGTTCGGGCAGATGCTGACGACGCGCCCGGACATCGTTCCGGCGGACGTGATCGCGGAATTGTCCACGCTTCAGGACCGCGTGCCGCCCTTTCCGACGGAGGAGGCGCGGCGCATCATCGAGGAGGATCTCGGATGCCCGATGCCGGAGTGCTTCCCCACGTTCGGCGATGCGCCGCTCGCCAGCGGCTCGATCGGACAGGTGTACCGGGCGGTGGATTCGGAAGGGCGGCGCGTGATCGTCAAGGTCCGTCGGCCGGGGATCGAGGACACGATCCGGCTCGACATGCATCTGCTGAAGGGGCTGGCCGGCTCGATCGAGCAGTACGTTCCCGAGCTGCGCGTTTACCGTCCGGCGCTTCTGGCGGATGAGTTCGAGCAGGCGCTGACCCGGGAGCTGGATTACATCAACGAGGCCTCGGCGACGGCGCGGTTCGTCGCCGCGTTCCGCGACGTGTCGCACGTGCGGTGTCCCGAGGTGTACTGGGACAAGTGCAGTCCGCGCGTGCTGACGTTGGAGGAATTACCGGGAGCGAACGTCTCGGCCCTGCTGGATCAACCTTCAAGCGGGGTCGATCGCGTCGTGCTCGCCGACCGCCTGGCCAACGCTTATTTCCGGATGATCTTCGAGCTGGGGATGTTTCAGGCCGATCCGCACCCCGGGAACATTCTCGTCGAGCCTCCGGCCGACGTGGGGATCATCGACTTCGGGCAGGTCGGGCTGATCACCCACGATCTGATGACGCACCTGGTGACGATGGTCTACGCGGCGGTGAACCGGGAGATCGAGGTCGTCGCGGACACGCTGGCCGATCTGAACGCCTTCGGTCCCGCCACCGACACGGGACGACTCGAAGCGGGGCTGCGGGCGCTGATCGACAAGTATTACGGACTGCCCCTGAAGCGCATCGACCTGACGAAGCTCTTTGAGGAGATCTCGGAGTTGATGCGCGGGAATGACCTTCTGTTGCCGCGGGAGCTGGTGCTGATGATCAAGGCGCTGGCGACGATCGCCGGAGTCACGCTCAAGATCGACCCGGATTACAACCTGCTGGCCTCGCTGGGTCCGCGGCTGAAGGCGTTGATGCGCGAGCGGTTTTCCGTAAAGCAGGTGCGCCGCGCGGCGACGCTGACGAGCTGGCACGTTCTGTCGATGGCGCGGCGGGCTCCGCGCCAGTTGAGGCACTTTCTCCGTCATCTGACGGCGGGGACGTGGCAGTTCCGCCTGCGTCACGAGAACCTCGATCACCTGGTCCGGGAACTGGATCGCTCAAGCAACCGGTTGGCGTTCTCCATTCTGATCGCGGCGATCATTATCGGCAGCAGCGTCGTGGTGACGACCCGCGAGGACTTGATGTTGTTCGGCAACGTGCCGCTGCGGTTCTTCGGCGTCCTGGGCTACGTCTTCGCGGGCGTGCTGGGGGTCGGGCTGGTCTGGGCGATCTTCCGCAGCGGCCGGCTGCACTGAGCGCGTGAGGCCGGGCATTTTCGGAAGCCGTGACGGCGCGCGGATTCTGGGACGCGAACGCCGATCCGTCAGAGTGCAATTCTTGCCCGCGCCGAATTTGCATCTTAAGTCTTACGTGGAAGCTGTCGTGTCCCCTTTCGACGGGCCCCGTGTTCTTCCCCCAAGAGAACACGGGGCTTTTTTCGTCCCCGCCGGGAGGGCGCCCGATCATCCGCAAGACCGGTTGCGGGAAGGACACCGAACGCGGATCCGCGGATACGTCCCGTCTCCTGTGGCGCGGTTGATTTTTTGCGCCCGGCGGAACTCCGCGCTGGGATTCAAACGCAAGGAACGTCCCCTCCTCGCCCGTCGTCGCACCACGAACCCGACGGGGAGCACTTGGGTCGCGCGAGACGGCGGCTTTCGCGGCGTCCGCGAGGCGTCTTTCCCTCACGCCGTCGCCGATGCGGCTGTATTGGCCCCGCTTGCCGGGATGGCTCTCGGATCGCGTCTTCTCCTGTCGCGTCCTCCCTGCCTCGCTCCGAAGCGGTTAGACTTCTCTGATGGGCGGCGCCGCAAGGAGGCGCGCGTCGGGACGAGATGATGCAGGGAACGCGCGGCTTGGCGCGGGGGCGTAACGCTCGATTCCGCGGCGCCCCGCGAAGCGCGTTCGCGCGGGCTGAAGCCCGCGGCTCAGAGGGGTGCGTAACTTACGTGACGAACGATCAAGGGACGGGTTCAATACCTGACCTTAAAAGGGGGAAGAAAAAGAACGCTTCCTGACGGGCGCGGCTCGGTTAAGAAACCGCGTCTAAGCTCGACTTTTGCCGTTTTTGAAGGAGGGAGTTCCCCTGAATGATCCAAGACATCAAAACCTTCGGAGCACCGTCAAAAAAGAACGCTTCCTGACGGGCGCGGCTCGGTTAAGAAACCGCGTCTGAAGCGCCCTTGCGAGCATGACAGGATCATGACACCTTCACGAAAGATACGGTTGACGGACTACGCCAGTTGCGCGGGGTGAGCGGGGAAGCTCCCGGTGGGGCTGACCGCGCAGGTGCTGCGCAACATGCCGAAGGCGGAGGATCCGAACCTGATCGTCGGAACGGAGACGTTCGACGACGCGGGGGTGTACCGTCTCAACGCGACGACGGCGCTGGTGCAGACCGTCGATTTCTTTCCGCCGCTGGTGGACGACGCGTACACGTTCGGGCGGATCGCGGCGGCGAACAGCCTGTCGGACGTGTACGCGATGGGGGGGCGTCCGCTGACCGCGCTGAACATCGTCGGGTTCCCGGACAAGGATCTGCCGGGAGAGATTCTGGCGGAGATTCTGCGCGGCGGGGCGGAGCGCGTGTCCGCGGCGGGGGCGATCATCGTCGGCGGGCACAGCGTGCGCGACGCGGAGATCAAGTACGGGCTGGCGGTGACGGGGCTGGTGAGTCCGGACGCCGTGGTGACGAACGCGGGGGCGCGGGTCGGCGATGAGCTTGTGCTCACGAAACCGATCGGCAGCGGGACGATGACCACGGCGGCGAAGAAAGGCCTCATCACCGAGGCGGACCTGGCTGAGGCGATCGCGGTGATGACCGAGCTGAACGCCGGCGGGGCGGAGGCGATGCGGGAGGCGGGGGTTCACGCGGCGACGGACGTCACCGGGTTCGGACTGCTGGGGCACGCCTTCGAGATGGCCGAGGGCAGCGGGGTGACGCTGCGGATCGAGGCGGCGGCGCCGCCGCTGATGCGAGACGCGCTGCGCCTGGCGGGAGAGGGCGTGGCGACGCGGGCGTGGAAGTCCAACGCGGAGCATCTCGGCGCGCAGTTGGACCGCGGCGACACGCCGGAGGCGCTGCTGACCGTGCTGTGCGACGCGCAGACGTCCGGGGGGCTGCTCATCAGCGTTCCATCGGGGAGGACGGCGAAGTTGCTGGAGGCGCTGCGTCGGCAACGGACGCCTTGCGCGGCCGTGATCGGCCAGGTCGTCGCCCGAGGCGAGGCGGCGATCGTGCTGCGCTGACCGGGCCTGCGGTCCGGTGGACGGCCAAGGTTGCGCCTTCGGATGTAAGGGTTGTTCGGATACAAGGGGTTGAGCCTGATACGCGCGTTGGGCGCGGTCAGGCGCCATGCCGCGCCGGTTGCCCCGCGCCGCGCTCGCAGCTTCACCCCTGAGCATCGGCGGTCGCCCCCGGCGTCGGAACCGAAACCCTCCGCAACCGCCCCGCCGGCAACTTCCGGATCGCCCAACCGGGGTCATCTGAATAACCGTCCAGAACATTGCGGATCGCAGACCTCCGGTCTGCATTGTGCGCAGCAGAGAACCGCACTTCGGAGCATTGCCGCGTTCTTACAATTCAGCACGGGCGGGCTTATCTTGCCGTCGGCATCGCGCGGGTATTGAAGTGACGGACAACGCGACGGCCCATCGTACTCAAGCGTGCTTCAGCAAAGAAGCCGCATGACTTCCGCTTGCGCCTGCTCCGGCGCGAGCTTGCGGACTTGGCCGTCCTTGCGGGTTGTCACCTCGACGACGCCTTCGGCCAGGCCTTTCTTGCCGACGGTGATGCGGACGGGGATGCCGATCAGGTCCGCGTCCTTGAACTTGACGCCGGGGCGCTGGTCGCGGTCGTCCCAGAGGACGTCGATGCCGGCGGACTCCAGTTCGTCGTGCAGCTTCCGCGAGACGCTCATGACCTCCGCCTCGCGCACGTCCAGCGAGCAGAGGATGACCCGGAACGGCGCGATGCTCGCCGGCCAGATGATCCCGTTGGCGTCATGCGAGGCCTCGATCGCCGCGGCGACGATGCGGTTCAGTCCGATGCCGTAGCACCCCATGATCATCGGGTGCGACGCGCCCTTTTCGTCGAGGAACTCCGCGCCCATCGCCACGCTGTACTTCGTCCCCAGCTTGAAGACGTGCCCGACTTCGATGCACTTGCGGAACGTCAGGGGGCGGCCGTTCTTCGCCCGGTCGCCGGGAACCGCGTCGCGGATGTCGGCGGCCTCGCGGATCTCGAAGTCCCGCCCCGGGTTGACGCCGGTCAGGTGATGATCGGTCTTGTTGGCGCCGGTGACCGCGTCGTGCATGACGGTGACGGCCTGGTCGGCGATGATCCGCACGTTCGACAGCCCGACCGGTCCCGCGTATCCGACCTCGGCTTCGGTCAGGTTCTTGATGAGCGCCGGGTCCGCCGGTTCGAGCGTCAGAACGCGGGCGACGCGCTTCAGCTTCGCCTCGTTGACGTTGTGATCGCCGCGGACCAGGGCGATCAGCGGCGCGCCGTCCGCGACGTAGAGGATCGTCTTGATCATCTTCGACGGAGCGCACCCCAGCAGCGTCGAGACCTGCTCGATCGTCGTATGACCCGGCGTCGGGACGAGCTTGATCGGCTCGTCGCGTCCGTCCCCGGCGTCCGTGACGGACGCGACTTCCGCCCGCTCAAGGTTGGCCGCGTACGACCCGTCGTCGGTCTTGACGAGGAAGTCCTCGCCCGCGTCGGTCTCGACCATGAATTCGTGGGAGGCGTCGCCGCCGATCGGTCCGGAGTCGGCCTCGACGGCGACATAGGGCAATCCGCAGCGCGAGAAGATGCGACAGTAGGCGTCGTACATCGCCTGATAGCCCTCGTCGAGCCCGCCGGGGCCTTCCTTGCAGGTGTGAAACGAGTACGCGTCCTTCATCAGGAACTCGCGGGTGCGCAGGACGCCGCTTTTCGGGCGCGCCTCGCCGCGGAACTTCGTCTGGATCTGGTAGAAGTTGACGGGGAGCTGCTTGTAGCTGTTGAGGTACGTCCGCGCGTGCTCGGTGATGATCTCCTCGTGCGTCGGACCGAGCACCGTCCGGCTGCGCCAGTCCTCGCCGCGTCCGTGCAGGCGCAGGAGGACATCGCCCATCGCGGCGACGCGCCCGGTCTGCTCCCACAGTTCGATCGGGTGCATCGCGGGCATGTGCAGCTCGATCGCTCCGGCCCGGTTCATCTCCTCGCGGACGATCCCCTCGACCTTCCGCAGCGACCGCAGCCCCAGCGGCAGGTAGGTGTACGCCCCGGCGACGACCTGGCGAATCAGCCCCGCGCGGAGCATGAGCTGATGCGAAGGCACGACCGCGTCCGACGGCGTCTCCTTGGCCGTCACGATGAAAAACTGCGTCCATCTCATGCGGATTCCCTTACCGGCGCCGCACGACGCTGGCAAGGGCGCGCCTCATTTTGACGACCTGAGTCTCCACTTGACTCCGGTGCTCCGCGGCGCGCGGCGTTTCTCGACCCGCCTCGAAGGCGGCACGGCGCGCGACATTTCTCGACCCACCTCGAAGGCGGCACGGCACGCGGGGTTTCTCGATCCCAACGGGGTTGCGGCGGCGGGGTTGCGGCGAACTTAACCGAGCCGCGCCCGTAAGGAAGCGTTCTTTCGAGTCTCCTGAGTCTCCGTCTGACTCCTGTGCGCAGCGGCGCGCGACGCTCCTCGACCCACCTTGAAGGCGGCACGGCGCGTCGCGTTTCTTCGACCCCAACGGGGTCGCGTCCTCCAGCCCAGGGTGGGTCGCCGCAGGCGACCTTCCCTGGGGAGCCGGAACCGCTCGATCCTCAACCCCAGCGATGTGACAATTGTCAAGAAGGTAGGGGTTGCA
>JAJVHU010000052.1 GCA_022072505.1 Phycisphaerae bacterium | reverse complement strand
GCCGGACCCCCGAAAACGCCCGCCGGGCTGGCTGGTTCTGTGGCGCGGTGACATCCGCCTGGAGGACAGGTGCGCCGGAGTCCGGTTGATGAGCGGATAAGAGGGGTGCAAACCTAAGCCGTCAGGGAGCGAACCGCCGTCGCGCCGCGGCGGAATCGGTTCTGGACGCCGGAGAACGCCTTTCCCGATGCACGGACCGCTTGCTGACGCGCGCAGCTCGGGGGTTACGGCCAGCGCGTCAGGTGCTCCTCCAGCCACTCGGATGCGGGTCGCCGCGCGCCGCATTCGGGGCATGCGCCGGAGACGTTGCCGGTCAGGTCATATCCGCAGGCGTGGCAAAGTCCGCGCGGATAGCGCCCTCGACGCACCGGGTCGCGCTCGCGCGGGGGCCGGATCCGGCGCAACAACCGTCCCGGGATCAACGCGACCGTGGCGATGCCCGCAGCCCACCAGGGGAAAGAGAAAAACGCGGCGGGGACGATCCACATCCGCGCGACCGGATCCAGGAGCATCGCCGCGCACAACCCCAGATAGACGATCGAACCGGCGATCATCCATCCCAGCACGACGCTGCGGACGTACCACGCCGTCGCCGCCGCCACGATCCCCAGACCGACCAGCGCCCCGATCATCTCACAGCGCTCCCGCACTCTGGACACACGCCCGAGACGTTGCCCGTCAGGTCATACTCGCAGTGGCGGCAGGCCGCGCCGATCCCGCGCACCCGGGCCTCCGCGCGGACGCATTTCATCAACTGAAGCCAGAGCACGCCGTGCAGCGCCGAAGGAACGACATGGGCCGCGTACTCAAATCCGTCCGCATAAACGCCTCCAGACGTCCACTGTACGGTCTCAAATGCGCCCATGCCGGCGCAAACCGTCAACGCGAGCCAGCCGAAGCGCCGCGTCATCCAGGGAACCTTATGAATCCCCGCCGCCAGCACCAGCGACACGAAACCCAGTCCGCCCGCCCAGGCGTTCTCCCACCAGGGAAACCAGAACGTGTTGTTGGCGGCGGACCACCACAAGTGAAACAAGGGGTTTCCCATGTTGGCGATCCCCTCGTAAAGCGCCATGCCTGCGGCGACAGCTACGGCCGGGCGCGCCAGATTTTCGAAGTAAGCGCGCGGCATGAAGCAGACTCCCGCCGGCGCGAGATACGCAATGCCCAGCAGCGTGAAGACGGCCCAGGCGGCGCTCAGCGGCGGCGGCGGCCGAGACGCGAGGCTCAACGTGTACAACAAGTACATCAACCCGCACAAGCCGTGCAGAGCGCCGGCGATGCGCAAGGCGGACACCGTCCGACGCGCCCTCACGGCCGCCAACGCCGCCATCAGAAGCGTTCCCAGGTCCGTGACCGCCCTGCATCCGAACGCCAGCCGCGCGAACCCCGAGTCGCCCAACTGCGGCGTCGTAAGGAGATGAATCCACGTCCACGCGGCGTTCGGGGACGCGCTCAGCGCGGTCAGCACGGACTCCAGCGTCCACGACGCGCCGCACAGCAGCAGGATCGAGAGGATCGCCGACTCCCACGGCTTGCGCACGGTCAGGTCCGTGCGGGGGGCGTCACGCTGTGGTTCGTTCACGGGCGGCGGTGTCGCGGGTCCGTCATGCATCGGGCGGGATTATGCCTGAATCCGGCGGGAAACAGGAACCCTCCGCCCGGCATCTCCCGAAAGCCCGCCGCAACGACGCCCCGGACCGATCGCGTCACCTCGGCACGTGGCGCGGCGGCGTGGGTTCCGCATTCCGGAGAGGCGGCGTGGTTTCCGCATTCCGGAAAGGTATAATCAGGCGAGATGATCCGTGCATCCTCACCGCCGACGCGCGTCCGCTTCACTCGCGACGACTATCACCGGATCGCCCGGGCGGGCATCCTGCCGCCCCAGCCGCGCGTCGAACTGCTGGACGGAGAAATCATCCGCATGAGTCCCATCAATCCCCCTCACGGTTCGACGGTGGATCGAATCAGCTATGTCTTTCACCGGCAAGTCGGAGACCGCGCCATATGTCGAACGCAGGGTGCGCTCGCTCTCGCCCGGGATTCCGAGCCTGAACCGGATTTCATGCTGTTGAAACCACGGGCGGACTTCTACGCTTCGGCGCATCCGCGTCCGGAGGACGTGCTGCTTCTCATCGAGGTGTCCGAGTCGTCGATCGACTACGACCTCGGACCGAAACGGCGGGCCTACGCCCGCGCCGGCATCGTCGAGTTCTGGGTCTTCGACCTGAACCGCGGCGTGCTGATCGTTCATCGCGCCCCCGAGGGCGACGCCTACGCCGACGTCCGGACGCTCGACCGGTCCGCGACGATCAGCCCACAGGCGCTGCCGGATATCATGCTCGACGTGGGGTCGGTCTTGCCGGAAGCGAGGGGCTGATCGACGGATCAACGACAGGCTTCATTTACGCATCAAACCCGCGATGATCACGGAGCCTCGGCGGAGTTCAGCCATCCTTTGGGGCGACCCCATGAACGGTGTTCTTTCAACCCCGACAAGCACCGCAAAACCCAAGCCGAGCGATTCCCGGCGAGGCGTGCAGATGATTCTGGCGACGTGGGTGATCGGTTGGGTCTGCGCGACGCTTTCCGGGTTCGTTTATCTGCGTGTTGACGATTATTGTTATCGTCATTCGAGGGACGGCGCGTGGCCCGAGCCCGTGTTGCTGCGGCGCGAGCACGTGTTGGCCGCCGTGATCGGCGGAGCGATGTTGAGCCTCGTTCCCAATCTCATCTGTGCATACGTGAGCGTTTGGGCGCTCTGGAGGAAGTCTTGGGCAAAGGCAATGCTCCGTCTAGCTGTCTTCATCGCGCCGACGTGTGCCTTGATCGGCGGGTTCGCCGGTTGTGATGCACTCCCTCCTGCGGCTGTCGCCGTCGTCGCGATGGGAGTCTGGATCGGTGGATGTTGGTACTTCGAACGAACTCTGCCTGATGTTGTATTCCTCGAAAGAACCGCCTGTGGAAGCTGCGGATACGACCTGACCGGCAACGTCTCCGGTCGATGCCCCGAGTGCGGAGCAGAAATCGCCCAGACCTGAATTGGCGCACTGGAGTCCGATGGAGATTCAGGTCTCGACGTTTACTGTTTTTTGAAGGACGGATATCCGATGCGAGGCCGAGAACTCCAAAACCGCCGGCTCGATCGTTGAAATCCCCGGCAATTCGGCGTGTGTCGCAAAACTTCAACGTCCGCGTTTCCTGTCGAGGCTCACAAAAGCCTTCTCCAGGAAAAGCGGCAAGAGTCGGGCTTACACGCTGTTTCAAAACCCGCGTGAAAAGCCCGAGAAGCACACTTCCTTACGGGCGCGGCTCGGTTTTGAATCCCCTCGCTGCGTCGACCGGAAATCCTGTGTTGCCGGAAAGCATTGCGGTCCCCTTGCCGGGCAGCGCGCGGGCGGAACCGTCAGGCGGTTTGTTCGAGCCAACTGGCCGCCGTGCGGGCGACGCGCGGGTCGAACTGCGTCCCGGCGCCGCGGCGCAGTTCGCGGATCACCCGATCAACCGGATACGCCGCCTTGTAACACCGGCGGGAGCGCATCGCGTCCACCGCGTCGGCGACGGCGAGGATGCGCGCTCCGATCGGAATTTGGTCGCCGGACAGGCCGGCCGGGTAGCCCCGGCCGTCGAAGCGCTCATGATGGTGCAGAATGACCGGCAGCGCGGCGCGCAGCGAACTGAGCGGATTGAGAATCTCCAGAGCGGCCTGAGGGTGTCGCTGCACGACCGCGAACTCCTCATCCGTCAGCGGACCGGGCTTGCACAGGATCGCGTCGGGCACGCCGATTTTGCCGACGTCGTGGAGGGTCGCCGCCTGCTGCAGCACGGCGAGCTGAGTCGGCGTCAACCCCAGCCGCTCGCCCAGGACGGCCGCGTAACCGGCCACCGTGTGCGAGTGCCGGCTGGTGAAAGGATCCTTCGCCTCGACGGCGGCAATCAATGCGGCGGTCGTTTGTTCCACCTGCGTCTGAAGCTCTTGTCGCGCGCGCCTCAGGCACATCGTCACGTGATCAACAGCGGCGGAGACATTGTCCGCCAGCTCCCCGGGAAGCGCCGCGGCGGCCGCTTCGTCGCCCTCCGGCGAGAGGGCGCCCGCGAACTGATCGGCAAGGAGCCGGAGCACATGCGCCGCGGAAGGCCACCTCCGCGGATCCACGCTGACGTGCGCCAGCCGTGCCTGCCCCGGCGAAGCCTCCGTCGATCCCGCCTCAACGACGCGCCACCCGTGTCCGGTCAACGCGCGCTCGATGCAGAACGTCAGACGCGACGGATCGGCGTCCGGCAGCGAAATGAGAACCCCGCCCGTCTCGTCGTCCGTCACGAGTCCGCCGCGTCCGACCGACCGGCGAAGCTCATGAAGCAGGTCTCCGGCGTCCGCCGCCGCGGAAAATCCGTCCGGAAACCTCACGCCCGCCACGACCAGGGTCGCCGGATTCATGACGCAGGAAGCACGCACCGTCGCATAATGCTCCGCCCAGCGCCGCAATCCGCCGGCGCCGAGTCCCCGCAATGCGGCGTCGCCGGATGCGCCGGAGGATTCCGGCGCTTCGGTCCGCGGAACGAGCCTGAGATGAGTCTGCCGCCCGAGCATCATGTCTGAGCAGGTATCGTCGGTTGCCCGCGGGGGAGTTAGAGGCATGCGGGTTAAGGGAACGTCGATCGGGAAGGTTCCCCTCGCGCTGCGTCTGAGTAAACCGCGCGAGACGGGCGGCCCGGCCGCTTCTGATCGGACCTGCCCCGGTGGAAGCGATCGCCGCGGGAATCACCCGCTCTTATTGCCCCGCGATCAGCGGCGGATCGCAGCGCACCTGCGCCGGTTCGCGGGCGTTGCTGAAGGAAACGACGGTGATGTCATGCGCCGCGAGGTTGCGGATCGCGTGTCCTGTCGCGGGGGGTATCTGAAAAAGAGCCGGATCGTCCGCGGCAATCAATTCCCGGACCACGTCATCCGCGCCCGCCGACATCCACGCCAGTTCCGCCGGACCGTCGCACACCAGCATCCACTCCGTCGAGTCCGGGTGACGGTGATTCCCGCGGATTGCGCCCGGTTTGAGGGAGACGACGTGCAGGCTCCCGGGAGCGAAATCCGCGCCGCCGGCCATCTTCAGCGGGTTGGTTCCCCAACCCCGCGCGTCGCGCCACGTCTGCAACGGGTCGTGGACGCGGATCACCCCGCAAGACCGCGGCGCCTGAGGTTCAGTGTTCATGCTCCCCCCTGAATGTGCGCTCGCTCCCGCAACTCTGCCTTCGGCGCCGACGTCATTCCTCGATCCACGCGCCGATCGTCACGAACACGCGGATCACCCGACCTTGCGCCGGGTCGAACACCGCGCTGAAACACAACGCCCGGTGCGCCGCCCGGACTTTCGGCATCGGAATACCGGCCTGCGTCGGATGCGCGAACACCCAGCCGCCGGATTCCGAATCCCGACCGATCGGCTCCAGGGAGAGCCTGCCGAAGCGCTCGCGGTCGAAATTGAGTTTCGCTGACGACGTTGCGGACCGGCGGGACATCAGGCTCAGGACTTCCGCCGTCATCGCATCGGCGACCGCCTCACGCTCCTTCTCCCACGCGGCGCGGAACGCCGTCACCCCTTCCGGCGGCGCGACCTCTGCGCCGCCCAGCTTCAGCGGAAGCAACCGTCCTTCCGGAACCAGCGTCACTACAGCGCCGCTGCGGGTCGGAACCTCGCGGAGGAAATCCCGCGCGGAGGTGCTCGCGCCGTCGCCGATCGCGAGATCCGCATACTCGGCGCCGTCATCGCCGCAATCCCGCCCGCGCACAATGTCCGCCCGCGCGCTGTCGTCACAGGGGCAGACGATCTTCAGCCGGGCGCATCTTGTCCGCCCCCCGACGTGCGCGTGAAGCGTCATCCCCGCGAGCAGCCCGTCATCCCCGCCGATGTCGAGTCGGGCGAAGCCTCCCTCCTCGAAGGCGATGATCTTTCCGTCGATCGGCTCCTTCAGCAGGAACGCCCGCCACGCCTCGGGCAGATCCGGCTCGCCCGTCACGCGGCGCGAGGCATCCCCCCGGCGCAGCAGCGCCCAGCCCTGCGATCCGTCGCGCGGCTCCTCCCCGAGGTTGATCGCGTTGCACAAGCGGATGATCTGCCCGTCCGGAACCAGGTACCGTCGCTCGCCCCACGGCACGAGCCTCCAACGCACCGGCAGCTTCGGATACGACTCCGTCGCCGCGTCGAATTCGGGCTCCAGTTCGACGACGTCCTCTCGGATCGACCAGCGCCCTTCATGCCTCGCCGCAGCCTCACACCCTTCGTCATACAGGAACCGCCCGTCCGCCCGCAGATTCAGCACGAGCGTCGCCTCATGATCGCACCGTCCCTCGTAATCGCCGAGGAACCGCGACCGATCCGGCTCGGTCGGTGCGCCGCGCGCAGCCGCCGCCGCGACGGAAAACGCGATCGACGTAGATAAGGGTATTCCGCGCAGCATGTTGTCCTGAGACGCCCCGGCGTCCTTCTGATGAAGAAGTCTATCCCGGTCCGCCGTCGCCGACATCCACCGGCCGGCCCGGGATCCGGCGTGGGGCGAGGCCGCCTTTGACCCCCCCTCTGCCCTTCTTATACTCACCCGCGGGGTTCACCGAAGGCACGGGGCGCGGGCGATCGCCTCCTGCACGGGGGGCGGTCACGCTTCGCGACGGCCCGGCTCGGTGTTCCTCGGGGAGTTTGTCAGGTGTCGCAGCACGGTCATGAATCAGCGTCTACCGGCCAGAGTCTGGCGGATAAGAATTACTTTCTGGTGCGTCGGTTGCACTCGCTGGCGGGGATCGTCCCCGTCGGCGTGTTTCTCTGCGTCCACCTGATCACGAATGCGTCGATCCTCGGCGGCGGCGAGGCGTTTCAGAAGCAGGTCGCGAAGATTCACGCCCTGCCGGCTTTGAAGCTCGTCGAAGTGTTCGGCATCCTGCTGCCGCTGGCGTTTCACGCCGTCTTCGGCGTCAAGATCTGGCTGTCGGGGCGCTCGAACGCCCAGCAGTACCGCGAGCGGGCCAACATCCGTTACACTCTCCAGCGCGTCACCGGCGGCATCGCTTTCGTCTTCATCCTTTACCACCTCTGGCATATGCACTGGGTCGGCACTCCGCTCGGCGGCGGGAAGTTCGTCTTCGAGGAAGGAACCCTCGCGTCCGCCCGCACCACCGCCGAGGCGATCCAGGCGTCGCCGTGGATCGCGCCGTTCTACGCCCTCGGCATCCTCAGCTCCGTCTTCCACCTCTCCAACGGACTCTGGACGGCGCTGATCACCTGGGGTCTGACGATCCGTCCGCGCACGCAGCAGGTCGCCGGGTATCTCTGCGCCGCATTCGGTCTGCTTCTCGGCGCTGCGGGCCTGGGGGCGCTCGCCGGGTTCAGAAATTTCAAACCGATCGACTCCTCCGCCGCGTCCTCGCCCCCCGCCGCACCCGTTGTTCAGGCCGCAAGGGGAGATTAAGACGTCGGAACAGCGCTCTCGCCGCGAGCTGATCTGACGGGAAGAAAGCAGGTTACGCTCCGCAACGAGACCGCAGCGCCGCTTCGTTGTCCTTCCAGCACCGCTGCCGCGAATGATGCGACGGCAACTCCAGCGTCAGCACCGGGATGCCGCATTCTCGCCCCGCCCAGGTTCCGAAGCTGCCCGGCGTCGGGTAGCCGATCGACGCCGTGACCGGGTACCCGTTGCACGCGGCGAAAGCGCGGGCAAGCGCCTCGCCCGGTCCGTCGTAGTTGTTGCAGAACCGGCCCCGGTTGATCGTATGCACGGCGACAATCCACCGCGGACGCAAGCGCAGCACAAGCCGATGAAGCGCCCGCGACTCGGGTTCGCTCAGCGGTCTCGGGCCGCCGTAATTCCGCCGCCGCGCCTCTCCCGGCGCCCAGTCCTTCGTCGGGAAATTGCGGTTGAGGTCCACCCCGCGGGCGTTGCGGCGCGTGCGCCGCGCGAGACCGTCGGGATTGACGACCGGCACGATCACAACGGTGCAACGAGACCCCTGCGGCTTCAAAGCGCCGCCGACACCCGCCTCCTCGATCGCGCTGACAAGCCGCGTCAGGACATAAGCCGTCATCGGCTCGTCGCCGTGGATCGCGCCGAAACAAAGCCCGGCGCCGGACCGGGACGCCCGCGACCGGAACGCGCATTCGCAGGCTTCGATCGGCCGGCCTTCGACGGATCTTCCGACGATCCGGCGGCGAAGTCGCACGGGGTCCGGCATGGCGCGATCCTGCGATGCGGCGGCGGAGTTCACCGCGGCTAGCTCGTCGCGACCGCTTCCGCCAGCGTGATTCGCCGGCGCGGCGCCGTGACGACGCGCACCGTGGACGCCGTTGCCGAGCGACGCGACGATCTGGAGGATGCCTGCGCCAGCAGACGGACTTTCTCCTCCTGCGCCGAACTGAAGAACCCGCCGATGTGCCGCAACCGGTCATACCGGCGCTTCAATACGGTCTCGATCTTCAAGCGCTTCAGATCCCGCAGCGCGTCGCACAGGTACGACTCAAGGTTGGCGGCGGCCTGATCCGGGAAGCGGTGCGCTCCTCCCGGCGGTTCCGGAATAACGTGGTCGATGACGTTCAGCGCCTTCAGTGACTTCGAGGTGAGATTCAGCGCCTCGGCCGCCAGCTTCGCCTTCTCGCCCGTTTTCCAGAGGATCGCCGCGCAGCCCTCCGGGGAAATGACGGAGTAGAACGAATGCTGGAACATCGCCACGCGGTCGCCGACGCCGATGCCCAGCGCCCCGCCGCTGCCGCCCTCGCCGATGACCGCGCAGACGATCGGCGTCCGAAGCCGCGACATCTCGAACAGGTTGACCGCGATGGCGCTGGCGATCCCGCGCTCCTCCGCCCCGACGCCCGGGTACGCCCCCTGCGTGTCGATCAGGCACACGACCGGCAATCCGAACTTCTCCGCCAGCTTCATCTTCGCCAGCGCCTTGCGGTAGCCCTCCGGATGCGCGCAGCCGAAGTTGCACTTGATCCGCTCTTTCAGGTCGCGCCCCTTGTTGTGCCCGACGAGCATGACCTTGTGTCCGCCGAGCCGGGCGAACCCGGTGATGATCGCGTGATCGTCACCGTGCAGGCGGTCGCCGTGAAGCTCGCAGAAGTCGCGGAAGATGCGCTGGATGTAATCCGGAACCAGCGGGCGCTTCGGATGGCGCGCCACCTGCACCGTCTCCCACGGCGACAGCGACGCATACAGCTTGCGCATCGTCTGTCCGAAGCGCTTCGCCTGCCGCCCGACGTCCGCCGTCAGATCCCTCCCGGATTCCCGGGCTTCCCGGCGCATCTGCTCGATGTCGTTGTGAATACGCGCGAGAGGGGCTTCAAACTCAAGAAACCCGACGTTGGTCGCCAGCAACTCCGGCGACTCCGTGTCGATCGTGGTTGAACTCATATAATGAAAGACCTCTTGATTCCGAGGTTCGTTGGTGTCGTCGAGAACCCTCAAGCGTCCCGGACGATCGGGAACCCAGGCCGCGCCGACCTGCCCGCCGCCCCAGCCCGGCTCATGTCGCCGGTCGTGGTGACACTCCAGCCTATCCTCGTTTGATTCGTTTTCAACCGGTTAAGGTTGCGGCACGGCAGACCTGACAATTCGTGACGTGAATAACCGCTACATATTGTGTCGAATGAGGTTAAACGCCACAACCAGACGAACCGCCCCGCATCGACTCGGGTTTCTTACCCCGCCGGGAAGTTCGGCGCATACCGTCCCGCTCCGGCTACGGAGAACCCTCGAATACCTCCAGCAACCCCGCCCCTCGGCGACGACAGTCGTCCGATTTCGCATCCCCCGAACGAGCCTCTCGGACTGCGTCGGACAATGCCGTGATCGCCTGCCCCAGGGCGTCGTCGGCTTCGATCAGACGAACCTGCGACCGGGTGTCCAGTTCGTCCAGCTTCGGCAGATCCAGCCGGATGCGGGACGCCTGCTGCCGAAGCGCCTTGACCAGCCGGACGAAATCCCGGCTTGCACCCGTGTCCGCCTCGGACAGCGCCTCCCCCGCCCGCTCGAGGGCGTCGATCACTCGCGCGGCGTCAACCCGTCGGGCCTTTCCGTAGCGCCCCGACGCCGGCAGGAGACATTCCGCCGCGGCCTTGAAATTCCCCTCAAGGAACAACGGCCCCGCCCGCCTCTGCCCGTCCGTCTTTTCACCGCGCTGCGTCGAATCTTTCGTCGAGTCCTCCCACGAAAGCCACGGCGCCTCGTCAACGTCGGTCGTGCCCTTGCCCACGCCGTCCAGAAAGCCCAGCAAACGCTCGTGCAGCTCCCGCGCCTCTGCCGAAACCGGATCGGGAGAACCCGGTTGCGCCGTCGACGGCGCGGGATCGGCGGGGTTCTGCGCGGAGGGGTTGGCGGCCGTGGGCTTCGGCGTCCGGCCGGTCAGCGCGGCGGTTCGAGCGCCGCTCGGTTTCTGTGCCGCAGGGGCTGAGTCCGGGTGAGGGGTCGCTTGCGACCGCAAGGCCGCCTCCAGCGTCGTCGAGGTCTCATTCGCGCCTCCGGGACTCGCTTCGGAAGCCAGCTCGATCACCGCGCCCACCGGCTCATGCCCGGCGGCCTTGATGTTGCGAACGAATTCCTGAATGCGGGCCCGAGTCCGCCACGCCGGACCGCCGACGGTCCACCGCGCCAGCGGTCCGCCCTCCCAGTGCTCAACCCGGCAGGGCGGCTCAACCGCGATCGGCCGCTCGACGAAGAACCCGACCTGAAGAACATCGGTCGCAGGGCGGCGATCCGCGCCGCTGGAATCCGCTTCATGCCCCGCCCGATCATCCGCCTCCGCCGGATGTACGATGAACACCGGGCCCGCGCCCGGAACCGTCGCGCGATATCGGGCGAACTCGGTGAGCGTCCGCCCGAGCGTCCACGGCGGACCGTCGTGATCGCGCAGGACGACCACGCAGGCGGGACGGTGAAGAAACTCGATCGCCGCCAGAGAGGTCGACGAAGCTGAGGCGTCCTGCGCCACGCCGAACGCCGCGAAGCCGGAAAGAGGCGCCGTCCCCCCCGCCAGGACCGAAAGCAGCGAGATCAACGTGCCACGTCGGAGGAGGCGAACACGAGGCGTGTCTCGGCGCGTCCCCCCGCGCCCGCCCGACCCCGCGACCTGACCTGCTCCGCAGTCCACCGGACTCTCCGAAAGGGCGCCGGATATCCTCTCGGCGCGTCGCGCGGCGGTCAATCCGGCGGCGGCAGCGCCATCCCGGTCGTGAAACGAGCGCTGACCGGGCAGTGATCCGACCCCAGCGTCGCCTCCGTGCCCGCGAGGATCCGGTACGACCCCTTCATATACCGCTCGCCCATCGCCGGGGTGCAGAGGATGAAGTCGATCATGCTCCGGTACGGCTCCTTGTTGTACGTCACCTTCGCCTCCGTCGGCAGCTCATCCGCGAAGCACCGCAACGCCGTCGGACCTTCGCCCACGACCGCCTTCAGCGCGTCGCTGTCCCACGTGTCGTTGAAATCCCCGACGACGAGGATGCGCGCCGCCGCGTCCGCGGTCAGCCGCTGATCGAGGAGGCTGCGCACCTTCCGCGCCTCGCCGAGGCGCACCGGAGCGGCGTACTCCCGGCCCTCGAAATTGCTCTGGAGGTGGACCACCCAGACCTCGAACGCATCGCCGCCGGACGGCTCGATCCGCACGCTCAGCACGTCGCGCTTGAAGCGCATCGGCTTCCCGTCCCCCCCGGGAAACGTCAGGTGGCGGTGGGAGGTCACCGGTCCGACCGGCAGGCGCGACAACAAAGCCACGTCGATGCCGCGCGGATCGTTGCCCTCGTTCAGCACGACCTGGTAGCCCAGGTCGATCAGGTAGGCGTCCACGAAGCGCTGGAGGTATTCGCGCGTCTCGACCTCCTGAAGCGCGATCACGTCCGCGTCCAGATCGCGGATCGCCTTCGCCGCGCGCTCCATCTGATCCTTCGGTTTCGGTTTCGTTCCTTCATCGGACCGGTAGGGGTCGTCGAAGTCGTCAAACAGGTTCAGAAGGTTGAACGTGGCGACGGTGACGGCGAACTTCGGTTCGGTGCGGATTGCGCCGGGCACACGAAACTCCGGCAGCTTCTCAAGAACTTCAATCTGAGAAGGATCGGTCGCCTCGATCTCGGGCCGGCCTCGGTAGGTCTTCACGATGCCGCGCACGCGCACCAGCTTGTCCTGGTACAGCGCCGCCAGGTCGGGCTTGAACTTCCCCGCCTGCGCCGCCGGAATGACGACGACAAAACCGCCGCGATCCTTCTGAAAATTCAGGAACCGCAGCGTCTGCGACTGCCCGACCTCGACCACCTTGCCGCAGACGTCCGCCGTCCGCCCCACCACCTTCCCCGCGTCCTCCCACGACACGACGGGCAATCCCTCGTTCGGTCCGAGCTGTCCCCGGGCGACCGAGGTGACGATGAACACAAAAACAATCAAGCCACGCCGCAGGGACCGTAAACATGAAACCGAGTGGATGCTGGTGCTCAAGGCCGTTCTCCCGACGCGATCGCGTTATCGCCGCACGACAGACCTTTATAATGCATCTCTCCCTCAAACTCAGCCCTCATGCGTCTGAGGGGATGATACAGACAAGCGACTCGAAGCCGTTGCGCACGTGGTTATAGTCCGATAACCTTATAACTTAGTTTTGCTGCAACGATCTGACCAAGGCGGGCAGGAACAGAAATGCCGGACCCTCTTCTTGATGCTCGACTTGATCGTCTGATGTCTTCGTCGATACTAAGATCAGAATATCATGTCAACAGACAGATCGCATCTGAAGTCGGCGCGGGGCGCGTCTTACCCGTTGCGATTGTACCTCGGTCAAATGAACCGGGATGCATCGACCGGCTTCAGGTTCGAGATCGGCGGTCCACCCGACGGGCTTTGGAAACGCGTCAGACAGAGTTACGATCAACTGTGGCCGTCGATCTTCGATCCGGCGCTGGTTGACCCGTCACAGGAGCAGGAAGACGAATTCAGGATCACCCGAACCTTGCTTTCGGTTCCGGACAAGATCGCCGTGCAAGTGGATTGGTGCGATTTGTGGGCGCAGTTGACGGACGTCATCGAAGGATTCGAGGTTGAACGAAAGCAATCCCCTTAGCTCCGGTCCGCCTGAGGAACCGCCCGGTTCCCATCCCGCGGGGTCCGGATCGCCGGTGGTTTCCTCCTTCTTGGCGGAATTTCGAAGTTCCCCGATCCCGGATCCCGACACCCTTGGACGCTACGAAGCCGTCTGCCCCGGAGCCGCCAAAGAGATTCTCGATCGCTGGAAAGAGCAGCAGCAACACCGGCACCGGATTGAGGCCGAGCTTGTACGCGCGGAAGTCGAGAAGAGTCAAAGGAATGCCAGTGCGCTGACCATCGGACGCATCTGCGCCCTACTGGTCATCGTCGTCATGGTCGGAGCCTCCATCCTTATGCTGCAGATTGATTCGGTGGTCGCGAAAATCATCGCAGCGCTTCTCGATGCCTCCCTGATCCTGGGTCTGGCGGATATGTTCATTTTCAGCCGGCGCCGCACGGCATCCGCATTCTCGACGCCGGCCGGCAAGGCGGCCCCTAAGAACCGCAGGTCGAAATAGCGTTGATCGCCATCGTGTGCTTTCTCCTCCACGCTCTTGGCATGCGGTATTGCGTAAGCTCGTACACGACCGGCGAAAAGGTAGTGGGTCAGTTTGCCTGCTCGGCGGATTCGATCAGCCCAACCACGTCCGATAGCGTCCATGCCCGATCCGCCAACCCCGCAGCCTGCGCCGGAGTCAGCCCGCCCAGGCTTTGATGCTTGCGGACGAAGTTGTACGTCACGAAATGCAGGCTGACCGCGTGCATGAGATTTTCGACCTTCTTTGAGAAGGCGTTCGTCAAGCGCGTGTATCGCCGCATTTGCATCCGCGTGGTCAGATTCAGGCGCTCGGCGTAGGACGTGGAAACGTGGTCGGGATCGGGATTGCCCCAGCGCTTTCGCTTGACGCAACCCGTGCAGACTGCCGGGCTGTATCGGCGTTCATCCTCGACGGACTTGCCGAACATCTTCACGAGCTGCGAGTAATCGCATTCGATCCCGAACGTCCCGGCGACGGCTTCAACGTAGGCTGAATGCCCGTCCGTCGTGATTTGGACGCGGGAATTGATCCGCTCGGCCAAGTCCCGCATGAACTCCCAGGCCGCCTTATCGTCGCGCCGATCCACGCGCCAGCCGGGCACGAGCTTGGTATCCGCGTCGATGCCGACCCAAAGCCAGACATCGCCGTATCCGAACTCGCCTTGATGCTCGGCGGGCACGTTCTTCTGCTTGGAATAGCAGAATGCCCATTGCTCGTCGCACTGAATCCGCTTGATTTTCAGCCCGCGCACGGCCTTATCGTGGAAGGCTTGGCAGGCGCAGCCCGCGTCAACTAGGAGCTTGGCGACCGTGTTCTTCGCAACCCCGGTCATGCGGACAGTCGCGCGGATCGAACATCCTTCGGTGAGACAAGCGAGAACCCGGACCCGACCTTCAAGGCTTAACCGGTTCATACTGACCCATTTTACTTGACCGGTTAAGCAAATGCAAGCGCAAAAAAAGGCTGGGATCGCTCCCAGCCCAATCGCTCTTGAACTAAAGCCGTAATTTACTCTCTACAATCGTCAACCGAGTATGCGATCACCCGACCGGGACCAGAAAATGGCCCTTGTAGATCATATCCCTTCGATCGTACGCCATGCTTCCGTACGCGCCTAACGAGCCTAAGGACTTCAACCACCTCTGACTCCTTGGCCTGACGATTCTTTGCCCCGAGAGACTTGGGTGTCATCTTCTTGATTTTCATTTATGACCCCCTTAGTAGTGAAAAACTGCCTTTCCAGTGAACAGCACCCTCCGCGCCAGTGGTCATCATATAATCTTCCAACAGCTTATGATAGGTCTTTATTGCTCGGTTATCTTTATCGTTTTTGCTGAAATCTGTAATTTTTAGCTTCAACTCTTCTGTTAGCGTTCGCATCGGTATTCCGCGTCCATGAACCTTCCATCGCTTTGTATCGTTCAGTTTTCGACCAATCTCGACAGCGCGATCCCTGCGCATCTTCGCCGTTACAGTCTTCCCTCTCGTTTCCGTCTTGAGCCAATTTTTAAATTTGTACTTAACAAGCCATTCCTCTAGCAGGGAAACAGAAAGCTCCCTCGCCTGCTCGTACTGATACAGCTCTGCGGGATCAAACTTCTCGATCAGAAAAGACGCTTCGGCGACGCTGAGCGTCCCCCTCTTGGACTTATCAATTAGTCTGTTGAATTGTTCCAGATATCCCAGCGCGGGAATTAGGTGGCCACGCCCTCGCTGATGGACTTGGGGGTCGATGGGCCCCAATATCGAATAGTAATCCATGTGAATCTCATCGCCCGACATGACGAGAACCGTACCGGCAGACATCGCATAGTTAGGAACGATGAACTCGACGCGCTCATAGTGCTGCCGCATTACGCGGACCATTCGTTCAACAACTTCAATGTATCCGCCGCCAGTCTGAAGAATTACCAGTAACTTTTTCCGACGATTCTTAACCGACTCAACGGCGGCTCTGAAGATCGCCTCAGACCCCATCTCTATGTCGAAGAAGTACGTCAGAGCATCGCCATCCATCACTTTTTCGATGCTCTCGATCTGTTGGTCAAGCTGTTGAACTACAAGCTTGTTTGCGCTACTTACGGGCTTTGCATGCGCCATCAAATCCTCCTAAACTTCTCTCTCCTTCTTCTTCTTTTTGCTCCAACGGGTAGTTGCGGCCAGCCTGGCGATCTCTGAGCGTTTCTTCTTTGGTAGCTTCGCGGCCCGCGCCTTCCCGCCCTTCAACCCCCCCAGCCTACCAAGCTCGACGGCAGCCGGGTTCTTGGGCTTTTCCTCGACCGGTTCTTCCGGCGGCGCTTGCCCGGTAGCCTCATCGACGAGGGCCTTAGCAAGCTGATTCAGGTCGCGCGGACGTTTCCTTGACCGGTTAGGCATTACCCGATGATGCAGGATCGGCCCGAAAAGTCAAATTTCAAAATGACCCACTACCGGCGAAAACAGTGGTCCGATAATATTCTTTCTCAACATGGAAAGAGATTCGCCGTCGGTCTGTGTCTGGGAAACTACAGCTACGACTATCGCCTGGTGCTCGCACCTCGCATAGACCGTTCCCATCAGAGCGATCATAACCCTGATCTTAGCGCAAAGTTCGCGCTTCTATCGGGGCGCGCTCATGCGGCGGCGGGACGACTCTGGTAACATCCGCGTCGATCGCTGAGCGCGGTCGCACGGCGCGCGGGTCGCGTTGGGGGGCCAGCCGTCAATCTTGCAAGGCCACGTCGGTCACAAGGACGCACGAGTTCGGTTTTTTCCAGGAGGTGGAACATGCTTCGGAAGGGTTTCTCGATTCTGGCGGCGGGCTGCCTGGCGGCGCCGCTGTTCGGCGCGGATGTCGCGCGGGGGGTCAAAACGTATGAAACGGGCACGATCCGCCCGGTGGGTCCGAACACGGCCTGCTCCGGCGATCAGTTCGTCAACGTCGAAGGCGTCAACAACGGCGATTTTGCGTCGTACGCGGTCATCCGTTTCGACGCCAACGAGGTTCGCGCCGAGTTCGACGCCACGTTCGGCGCCGGAGACTGGTCGGTCAGCGGCGTCGAGCTGCGCCTCGTGCAGACCGGGGCGTCCTTCGCGCTCGACGGCTTCCTCGACCTCTTTTACAGCACGGACGACCTCACCGACTGCAAGACCAGCAGCAGCCCGCTGACGTACCCCTTCACCGAGGGCGGCGTGGATGATCTTCCGGTCGAGTTCGTGACCCAGCAGTTCTTCGCCATCGGCGCCGCCGGCGACGTGGATGCGTATGACCTGTCGGGCAGCGCCAGTCTGCTCGCCGACCTCGGTCCGGGCGGCGACGGCGTCGCCACCATCGTCATCGTCGAGGGCGACCCGGACGTGGCCACCTCGCACCGCGGACAGAACCCCTTCAATGACCGCACCAACGGCGTGAATTACCTCGCCGCCCAGATCGTCGTCACCGCCACGGGCAACGTGGACGCCGCGACGACGATCGCCGTCGAGGCCTCCGCCGACGAGACGGGCACGATCCAGGACGCCGGTCCGCGCGGTCCGTGCAACGGCGACCGCTTCTTCAACGTCGAGGGGGCGAACAACGCGGCTTTCGCTTCTTACGGCGTGCTCCGCTTCGACACGGCCGACCTGCGCGGCGCGCTGGACGCCGCTTACGGCGCGGGGCAGTGGAGCGTCACGAACGTGTCGCTCGAACTGGTGCAGGAAGTCGCGGCGTTCAGCCTCGACGGGTTCGTCGATTACTACTACAGCCCGGACGACGCCACCGACTGCAAGACGACCAACGGCCCGCTGACCTACCCGCTGTTTGAGAACAACATCCCGGACCTGACGGTCGAGTTCATCACCCAGCAGTTCTGGGCCGTCGGGGCGACCGGCGACGTGGACGTGATCGACCTGTCGGGCAGCGCGTCGCTGGCGTCGGACCTCGAGAGTGACACGGCCGTGACGCTGGTCATCAACGAGGGCGACCCGGACGTGGCGGCCACCTGGCGCGGTCAGGCGCCGTTCGGCCTGGTCCGCCGCGCCCCGCGCCTCGTCGTCACCGCCCAGAGCGGCGGCGGCGGCGGCGACTGCGAGAGCGACGCCTGCAACGGCAACGAGCGCCTCAAGACCAAGACCAAGGCCCGCGGATGCGGCTGCCAGGCGAAGATCACCGTCCTCGACGCGACGCCCGGCGCCGTCTACGGCGTGGTCACGCCGAACGGCGACTGCGTCCGCAAGGCCGCCAACAGCCGCGGCAAGGTCGTCGTCAAGGAGTGCCCGAGCCGGGACGGCACGGCGGAGGTTCCGAGCTGCGGTCTGAGCAAAAACGTGGATTGCCTGTGATGCGGATGTTGCAATAAGACGCTGTTTCAACCCTTCGGATCAGGGCTGAACAGGAACGCTTCCTTAGGGGCGCGGCTCGGTTCTGAAACAGCGTCTGAGCGACGCATCGGCGCGTTGTCGGTGTCCGTGACTGAACCGCGGCGACCGGCGTAACGCGGCTGGATCCGACAGGCGACGCACAGCCCGGCGTGGCGGCCTTGGATTCGGTGGGCTGAGGGTTTACAGCGACTTGGGCGACCCCGGATCGTCTGGTCCGGGGTCGTTTTCCGTCGCGCGGCCGCGCCTCCGTGCGGGGGAGAGTGTCGGCGGAACAGCCGGGAAAAATGTCAGAGGCAGGGGAGAGGGACAGCGCCTTCGGCGCCTGAAAAAAGCTGGCGGATCGGCGGCTCCGTGGTAGGATGGCGGTCGCAAAGCGTCGGGCGGATCGAACCCCAGTCGCGAAGCGGATCGCCGAAGTTGTAAGTTGTATTGGCTGGTTTCGAGAGGGCGGGCCTCTGGAAAAACCGACGGTCAAGCAATCGGTACTGCTCAGTCTGGGCTTCGTCGCCCTGATTGTAAGTGGGTATTTGGTTTTTCGGTCTGATCCGTCACAACCGCCCGATCTGGCGGATGTTCCGTATCACATGGTTTGCGTCAAGACGGGCCGCAGGTTTGAGATGAAGCGCAAGGACATCCGCATGCTTCCGGCGAAGAACCCCGAAACCAATGAGTTCACCCTGCTGCCCTGTGAGGACCGCGACGGAAAGTGGTTCATCGTGAACCGCTACCAGGCGCAGCTAGGCGGCATGACCGATGTTAATCAGGTTGTCGATCCCCAGACTTACGAGGTAAAGGAGGCTCCTTGAATGTCATCGTCCGTGAGGCTCAGTCATAAACGGTCGCGGCTGACCGCAGACAGGCTCGGCGGCTTTACCCTGATCGAACTCCTGGTGGTCATTGCCATCATTGCCCTCCTGATATCGATTCTCCTGCCAAGCCTGCACAGCGCCCGCGAACAGGCGAAAGGCGTCAAGTGCGGCGCGCAGATCAAGGGCATGGGTTCTGGTTTCGCCGGATACTTCACGGAGAATCTTGACTGGATCCCGGGCGTCAACACCAGCGGAATCGCGCCAAGAAGCGCTCAACCCACGTATGGGGATACCGACGCACAGGCTGCGCTGCAGCAGAGCGCGACGCCGATGCAGACGTTTGACTGGATCACGCCCATCACTACGTATTCCATGGTGTTGCCGGAGCGTCGGCCGGATCGCTGGCTTGATGTTCTGGATTACTGGCAATGCCCGTCGGTGGCGCCAGACGGTCCGATCACCTATGGGACGTTTCCGCCTGGCGAGGATCGACAGCAGTGGGAAGACGCGATGCAGAGGAAGCCGTTTACGACGTGCAGCTATCTGATGCCAGCGTCCTTTCAATACTGGGGACGAAACTACAGCACAACCGTTCTCAAGAAGTTTGCGAATGGGTCGTACTTCAATGCCGCGACCTGGAACGCCGGCTGGGAAGTGGAGATTAACGAGTTTGTATCCAAGGTAGATCGTGTCGGCACCCCGGCGGACAAGATTGCGATCGCGGACGGGACGCGGTTTCTGGGGCTGGAGGGCGGCGCGTTTGTCCATGATCAGGACATTACCCCCTGGGAGACAACATTCGGCTCGTTTTCCTCGCAGCCCGCGTGGTGGACGGGCTCTCGGGAATACGGCGTTGCGCGGACGGACAGAACCAACGATGGCAGACCGATCTCGCGGTCCAGCCCAACCGAGGGGGAGAATTTGAAATGGGCCTATCGTCACGGATCCGGGAGAGATGTCTGGAGCAAGGGGATCAACGTTCTGTTCTTCGACGGGCATGTCGAGCGACTCAAGAACCGCGAGTCTCGTGAGATTCGTTACTGGTACCCCAGGGGGGCGGTCGTTAAAAAACCCAACGAGGGCATGACGCTGGTGCCGATGGATTATGTGGTGCCTTGAGGCAGCAGGCAACAGGCAGCAGGCAGTAGGCAACAGAAATTTCGGCTTTTTGACGTTTTCCCGGTTCCGACGGGCGTGCTACACTTTCGGCCATGTTATTTCCAGAGCGCAAGCGTAAGGGCGTCCGCGTCGTGGTCACCGGGCAGGTGGGGGTGGACAAGAAGCCGTTCCTGGAGCGCGTGGCCCAGATCGCCCGCGAGCGGGGCAAGGAGGTCACGCTCTTTCACGTCGGGGACCGGATGTACGCGGAAGCGCCGGACGTCCGCCCCGGGCGGATTCTCGACCTGCCGAAGAAGCGTCTCGACGGATTGCGGCGGAGCGTTTTCAAGGACTGCATGGCGCTGGCGGGGCGCGTCGAGAACCTGATCGTCAACACGCATGCGACGTTCCGCTGGCGGCACGGGCTGTTCCACGCCTACGACCACGACCAGATGGTCGAGCTGGACGCGGACCTGTACGTCACGCTGGTGGACAACGCCGACGCGGTGCATGAGCGCCTCCTGCGGCAGCACGACATCCCGCACACCCTGAAGGACATCCTCGTCTGGCGCGAGGAGGAGATCGTCGTTACGGCGACGATCGCCGAGGCGACCCGCGGGTACGGGTCGCATTACATCATCTCCCGCGGCGAGACCGAGGAGATGGCGGCGCTGATGATGTACCGCCTGATGTTCGAGCCGAAGCGGAAGCGCGTGTACCCGTCGTTCCCGATGACGCACGTGCTCGACATGCCCGCGACGCTGGCGCAGATCAACGCCTTCCGGGCGGCGCTGGCCGAGCACTTCATCACCTTCGACCCCGGCGACCTGGACGAGAAGCGCCTGCTCTTCGACGCCGGCGCGGCGATCCAGCGCGGCGAGGAGTGGTTCACGATCCGCGTCAACGGCGTGGATCTGCGCCTGAAGGCGCACGACGTAACCACCGTGGCCGCGGACATCGACGGACAGATCTACGCCCGCGACTTCAAGCTGATCGACCAGTCCGACATGATCGTCAGCTTCATCCCCGAGATGCCCGGCGGAAAACCGGCGCTGTCCAGCGGCGTGGAGCGAGAGCTTCAGCACGCCTTCGAGGGGACGAAGGAGGTCTACGTGGTCTGGGAGCCCAAGGCCGAGCCGTCGCCCTTCATCACGCAGACGGCGTCGAAGGTGTTCTCCGGCGTGGACGACGTGCTGAAGTTCTTCCACCAGAAGGGCTACATTCAGCAGTACGCGCCGATGCTGCTGAAGACCTGACGCGCGAGTGGGGATCCTCGCCCGTTACGCAAGGGCCTGTCTCGACCGGCAGGACTTGAATGAAGAGGCCGGATTCCTCACACGCCGGCGAATTCGCGCGGGCTGAAGCCCGCGGTTCGGGGCGGGGTTGATGCCTTGGAGGTTCCTTATGACCTTTCTTGCTGAACTGTGGTTGCCGATCCTGGTGTCCGCGGTGCTGGTGTTCATCGCCAGCTCGGTGATTCACATGATGCTGCCGATCCACAAGGGCGACTGTGGGAAGCTGCCGAACGAGGAGGCGGTGCTGGAGGCGATGCGCGGCGCGGGCGTCCGGGCGGGGGCGTACATGTTCCCCTGCGCCGAGAACATGAAGGACATGGGCTCGCCGGAAATGCTCGAGAAGATCAAGCGCGGACCGGTCGGCTGGATGACGGTCACGGGCCCCGACGGATTCAACATGAACCGCAGCCTGGTGCAGTGGTTCGGGTACTGCCTGCTCGTCGGGGGGCTGACGGGGTATGTCGGGTGGACGTCGCTGGGGGCGGGAGCGGCGACGGGGGTGGTGTTCCGCGTAACGTTGGCCGCGGCGGTGCTGGGGCACGCGGTCGGACAGCTTCACGACTCGATCTGGAAGGGGGCGCGCTGGGGCGTCACCTGCAAGTTTCTCTTCGACGGGGTCGTCTACGGGCTGGTCACGGCGGGGACGTTCGCGTGGTTGTGGCCGGGGGCGGCGTGACCCTGCCGGCTCGCGCCGCGACGGGGCGAACTGCGGGCCGTTTTTGAGAAAACCCGCTTCCTGACCCTTGAATTTGCCGCGCAACGTCAAGGGCGGGGCGGCTCGGTTGATGTTTTTGTCCTGCCGTCCTTTCTTGGACGCTGTTGCAGAGCCTTCAATGCGGGCTGGGAAAAAGAACGCTTCCTTACGGGCGCGGCTCGGCAGGCGATCCTAATCCCGCGGCCCTCTCTTAAGCCGGAATCCTTGAGGAGACGATGAGTCTTAACGGGCGCGTCTCGTCAGGCGCGCCGGGGTTCATCATTCTCGAGAGGTTCGATCATGCCGTCGGTCGTTGTGCTCAGCAGCGGGGGATTGAAGAGCGCCGTGGCGGCTGCGGTGAGCGCGGCGGCGGAGGGCGTTCACCTTTTTGTGGATCACGGATCGCCGGCGGCGGCGCGGGGGTGGTCGGCGTTGGAGCGATTGTGCCGCGGGACGGCGGGCTGGCGGTGTGTGCGGTGGACGGTGGGGCCTGCGCCGTTGCGTGAGGCGGGCCGCGCGGGGGCGGCGAGTTCGGAATCGGCGGGGCTTCGTCCTGATGCGGATCTGGGGGCGGCGGGCGGATCGCGCGGGCTGCTGCCGGCGATGCTGAGTCTGGGAGCGCATGTTGCGGCGAAGATCGGGGCGGACCGGGTGATCACGGGCGTCAGCCAGGTTGCGGATGAGGGCGGGCTGGGGGCGCCGTTCGGATCGGGGCGGCCGGACCGGCGGCGCGAGTTCGTTCATGCGTGGCAATGCATGATCGAAACGGCGCTGCCGCGCGGGACCGCGGCGCGCATCGAGGCGCCGCTGATCGAGCTTCGGGCGGCGGAGATCATTCGTCTCGGAATGCGGCGCAAGGTCGCGTTCCAGCACACGTGGACCTGCGAGCACGGCGGGGAGTCCCCGTGTCAGAAATGCGAGAGTTGCCGCGTGCGGGCGGGGGCGTTCCGTGAGGCCGCGGCGGCGGACCCGCTGGCGGCGCGACCGGCGGTCGCGCGGGCGTGATCGACCGGCGGCCGGAGTATGATTCAAGGGTTAGAATTCAAGAATCGAGATTCGAGACGCCTGGTGAATACAGAATAAGAAGCAGCCCCGATCGTTGAGTCCCGAATTCTGAATCTTGAATCGGAAATCTTGAATCAAGAATCGTGATTTCGTCGTTCCTCTTCCTGACGGGCGCGGTTCGGTTTTGAGTGATGTTCCTGCCGGAAGATTGCACACGGCGCGGCGGGTTCGTACAAGTCGTGTTTATGACTCGTCGGGTGGGCGTGTGTTCGTGGTCGTTGCGGCCGGAGTCTTCTTCGGACCTGGTGAAGAAGGTGCGTGCGACGGGGGCGTCGTGCGTGCAGCTTGCGCTGGGTCCGCTGTGCGAAGGACGTTGGGATGCGGGGGAGACGTCGCGGCGGCTGGCGGATGCGGGGATCGCGATCCGCTCGGGGATGATGGCGACGCGCGGCGAGGATTACTCGACGCCGGAGTCGATCCGTCGGACGGGCGGGGTGCGTCCGGATGAGCACTGGCCGGCGAACCTCGCGGCGGCGGCGGAACACGCACGGGTCGCGGCGGCGCTGGGTCTGGGGCTGGTGACGTTTCACGCGGGGTTTCTGCCGCACGACACCGGGGATCCTGTGCGGCGGGTGATGCTGGATCGGTTGCGCGAGGTTGCGGCGGCGTTCGCTCGAGAGGGCGTGCATGTCGGGCTGGAGACGGGTCAGGAGACGGCGACGACGTTGCTGGAGGCGCTTGACGAGCTGGGGGCGGCGAACGTCGGGGTGAACTTCGATCCGGCGAACATGCTTCTTTACGGGATGGGCGACCCTGCGGCGGCGCTGCAACAACTGGCGTCGCGCGTCGTTCAACTGCACATCAAGGACGCCCGGTCCTCAAGGCGCGTCGGAACCTGGGGAGAGGAGACGCGTTTCGGCGAGGGCGAGGTGGACTGGGCGGAGTTCTTCCGCGTGGCGCGGGAGCGGGGCGTCGCGGGGGACTGGATGATCGAGCGGGAAGGCGGCGACGACCGCGTGAGTGACATTCGCGCGGCACTTTCCGGCGTCGCATCGTTTGCCGCGGACGGCGGGGCGTCGTTCGCGGACGGCGCGGAGGGACGGTGATGAGCGGTGCGCCGCCGCTTCGGGCGGGCGTGATCGGGCTGGGTTTCATGGGCGCGACGCACGTGCGCGCCTATCTTCGCGCGGAGCGCGCGGGCGTCTGCCGGCTGGTCGCGGTGTGCGACCGCGATCCGCAGCGGGCGGAGCGTCTCGGGGCGACGGGCGGGAACCTCGACCCGGGCGGCGGCGCGGGCGAGACGGCGAACCTGAGGCGCGTGCGGCGTTACACGGACGCGGCGGCGCTGCTTTCCGACGCGGAGGTGGACGCGGTCAGCGTCTGCACGCACACGCCGACGCACGTGGAGCTGTCGATCGCCGCGGTCCGTGCGGGCAAGCACGTTCTGGTGGAAAAGCCGGTGGCGATCCGCTCGTCGGAGGTGGAGCGTCTGATCGCGGGAGTGGAGGGATCGGGGCGCGTCGTCATGCCGGCGATGTGCATGCGGTTCTGGCCGGGGTGGGCGTGGCTGAAGGAGCGGATCGCGGACGGGGGTTACGGGCGGGTGCAAAGCGCGGTGTTCCGGCGGCTGGGCAGTGCGCCGACGTGGGCGCCGGAGTTTTACGGCGACGCGGGGCAGACGGGCGGCGTGATGTTCGATCTTCACCTGCACGACGCGGACTTCATCCGCTGGTGCTTCGGCGATCCGGACGCGGTGTGCAGCGCGGGGGACGGCGATCACGTCACGACGCTCTACCGGTATGAGCGCGGTCCGGCGCATGTGGTCGCGGAAGCGGGCTGGCGACATGCGCCCGGCTTCGGTTTCCGGATGCAGTACGTGGTCCGCTTCGAGACCGCGACGGCGGAGTTCGACCTGTCGAAGTCGCCGCCGCTGACGCTGCACCGGGACGGCCAGCAAGAAGCGATCGACCTGCCCGACGAGGGGGGGTATGACGGGGAGGTCCGACACTTTGTCGAGGCGGCGCGATCGTCGGGTTCGCCGGTCTGCACGCTGGAGGACGCACGAGTCGTGACGCGACTTCTGGAAGCCGAACTTGAGAGTCTGCACCGCAAAGCGGTTATCAAAACGCGGTTGCAGGATTCTCGGGGGGGTGCGGAATAAGAACGCTTCCTGACGGGCGCGGCTCGGTTATGAAACAAACGTCTGAGGTGTGAACGTCGCGTGGAGGTGTGAGCACATGTTATGCATTGCGGGATTGTTGCTGGGTTGCGCGGGGGTTCCCTCCACGGGAGCGGGCGCCGTCCTTGCGGAGAAGCCCGTTAATCTGATTCTGATCACGATCGACACGTTGCGGGCGGATCGGCTGGGGGGTTACGGATATCGGCGGGCGACGTCGCCGAACCTGGACCGGTTCATGTCGCGGGGGACGCGGTTTGAGTGGGCGTTTTCGTCGGCGTCGTACACGGCGCCGTCGCACATTTCGCTGCTGACCGGGCTTTATCCGAGCTTCAACTCGGTGATGCTGGACAACGGCCGGTTCTTCAAGCTGTCGGGGAAGACGGTGACGCTGGCGGAGCAGTGCCGGGACGCGGGGATGCGGACCGCCGCCGTCATCAGCAACCCGACGCTGAACCGCCGGCTGGGGCTGCACCAGGGCTTCGCGCTTTACGTGGACCTCCAGTTCGACCGGGCGCACGAGCGCTACCTGCCGAAGGAGGCGACGGCGACGACGCAGGAGGCGCTGGAAATCCTCAACCAGGTGCATGACGCGCCGTTTTTCCTCTGGGTTCATTATCAGGATCCGCACGGGCCTTACAGCCCGCCCTGTGAGTTGACGATGTTCGGGGACGCGGCGCCTCCGCCGGAGAAAGACCGGATTCTTCCGGTCGGGGCGGACACGTCGGGGTACAAGGCGATCCCGACGTACCAGGTGATCGAGGAGGAGCGGGCGGCGTGGCGTTACGGGTTGCGTTACGACAACGAGATTCTTTACCTCGACCGGCATATTCAGGCGTTGTTCGACCGGGCGGACGAACTCGGGCTGATGCGCAACACGGTGATCGTGCTGACGTCGGATCACGGGGAGGCGTTCTCGGAGGATGAGTTTTTCTTCTCGCACAGTCACTCGGTGGGTCTGGATCAGGTGCGCGTGCCGCTGGCGATCGTCGGACCGGGCGTCCCGGCGGGGAAGGTGCTGACGACGCCGATCGGCGGGGTGGACGTGTACGCGACGATGACGGAGATGATCGGTCTGAAGCCGGTCGAGAAGACGTCCGGGCGGTCGTGGGCGGCGGCGGTGCGGTCGGGAAAGGAGCCGGAGGAGAAGCCGGTGTTCTGCGAGGGATTCTCGCAGCGCGGGGTGGCGTTCCGAGGGATGTATTACCGGGAGGACCGCCGTCCGGCGGACAGCCCGATCTGGAAGGTCAGCCCGACGACTAACGGGAAGCACCTGCCGCTGGGGCCGAGCCTTGTTCGGCTGTCGGATGGCGCGGCGATCGAGGTGTCGAAGGGGGCGCTGCTGCGGGCGGAGCTGGATGCGTTCACGCTGGCCGCCGAGCAGGCGATCCGCGAGACGTTTGACGAGCTTGTGCGGCGGGGCAAGGGTGAGCGGACCGTGGCGGAGAACAACGGGTTGGTGTTCTTCCGGGATGAGCTGGGGTACGAGTTCGATCTGCGGGATCTGGAGCCGGCTTCCCCGGAGGAGCTTTCGCCGGAGGACCGAGCGCAGCGTCGGGCGATGTCGAGCCTGGGCTACCTGGAGAAAGCGTCGGAAGAAGAACCGGCGGACAAGCCGAAGCCGTGAGAAAGGCGCCGGATGTGGGTCGTGGGTAGGAAGCGGGTACAAGGGATGTGCGGGGCTGCGCCGGCTCGGAGAGCCGGCGGACCGGGGGCAGCTCAGAGAGCTGCCCCACCCGCAAGAGCTGCCTTACCAGGAAGAGCTGCCCCACCCGCAAGAGCTGCCTTACCAGGAAGAGCTGCCTTACCCGTAAGAGCGGCGTCGCCCTGGAGAGCGGCGTCACTCCTGTGCGCCGCAGTGATCCTTGTTGCGGCGGGATGTGATCCGGCGGGCTGGCGCGGGGTCGATGACGGAAGCGCGGGGCGGTGGATCGCGGAGTGTTCGGAGGATGCGCCTGCCCGACTTCGCGTGAAATTGACGGGACGGGGTCAGGTGAACGGCGGCGCGGACGGCGCGTGCTTCGAGCGCGGGGCTGTGGTGGCGCTGGATGCGCGGGCGGCGGAGGGGTGGGTGTTCGGCGGGTGGTTCGGCGACGCGACGAGCGTCCAGCCGGTGATTGCGGTGACGTTGGAAGGGGATACCGGCGTCGAGGCGGTGTTCCGGCGGATTCCGCGAGAAGGGGTGACGCGGGTGTTCGCACCGTTTCCGGCGGGGACGGCGTCGGTTGTCCTTCAGGGGCCTTTCGGCCCGTATACGCACGGGATGGAGACGGCGTGGGACTTTCATCTGCCGTGGGGGACGGAGGCGCTGGCGGCGGCGGACGGGACCGTTGTTGAACTCGACGAAGGCGTGCCGCGCAATCCTCCCGGTCGTCCACCGCGCGAGGGGCCGGCGAACTTCGTCATGCTGGAGCACGAGGGGGGCTGGTTCACCCGGTATGTTCACCTGGACACAGGCGGCGTGTTGGTGGAGTTGGGTCAGGCGGTGCGTCGTGGGGAGGTGCTCGGCGTCACCGGAGACACGGGGTTGACGTTTGATCCGCACCTGCACTTCGAGACGCGGGGCGCCGACGGCGAACCTTTGCCCGTCGGGTTCGCGGAGTCCCTGCGCCGTGACGGTTCGGCGGACGAGGGTGACGTGATGGTGTCACAAAACCGCGCGCCTGCGACCGGGACCGGCGGGTTTTGATTCGCGCGGCGCGCGGAGATATCCTGCGTGGATGAGCGAGCCGCATTTCCTGCCTTATGTCGATCGTTATGACCCCGGCGTCCCGCCCGAGGAGGCGCTGCGGCGTTTTTACGATGTGATGCGTCGTCGGCGGTCGGTGCGGATGTTCAGCGACCGGCCGGTCTCCCGCGAGACGATCGAGGGGCTGGTGCGGGCGGCCTGCACCGCGCCAAGCGGGGCGAACAAGCAGCCTTGGCGTTTCGTGTGCGTTCAGGATCCGGCGCTGAAGCGTCGCATCCGGGAGGGCGCCGAGGCGGAGGAGCGGGAGCTTTATCACCACCGGGCGAACGCGGAGTGGCTGGCGGATCTTCGGGAGCTGGGGACGGACGAGCACAAGGGGTTTCTGGAGGTTGCGCCGTGGTTGATCGTGGTGTTCCGGCTTGTGCGCGGGGATGACGGGTCGCAGGTGTATTACAGTCCGGAGTCGGTGGGGATTGCGGCGGGGATGCTGCTGGCGGCGGCCCAGCACGCGGGGTTGGCGACGTTAACGCACACGCCGAGTCCGATGAAGTTTCTCTGTGATATTCTCGGTCGCCCTGACAATGAGCGGCCTTTTCTGCTTATTCCGGTGGGGTATGCGGGAGAGGACTGCGTTTTCCCGGAGGCGGGTGCGAGGCGTAAGCCGCTTTGCGAGGCGCTGGTGTTTGACGAGGGCCTGGGGCGTGAGTAACCTTTAATGATTGCATCTACCGGGTCGCGGATGGCGGCGAACTCGGAGCGGGCGCGCTGCAAGGCGTGCCTGATGTGTGCGACATCCCGGGGTTACCCAGTTACGTATTCAGTTCAGAAGTTTGAGGCGCTGTTGGAAAACCGCCGGTACGGACGGGGGAAAGAACGCTTCCTGACGGGCGCGGCTCGGTTTTGCAACAGCGTCCAAGTGATGTGTTGAAGGCGCGGTCTTGTTCCGCGCCGGCGCGACGTTGCGTCGGCGAGTTCGGCGACGAGGCGCGATTTGTTTATGCGTTGTGTTCTGAAAGGAGAAACGAAGATGAGAAAGCTTGTGACCGGTTTGTTCGTGGGCGTCGTGGCGCTGGGGGTTTCGGCGAGCGCGTACGCGGAATGCACGTGCAAGGCGATCGACGCAGCGGGCACGGGCTGGTGCGCGGATTGCAAGCAGGGCAAGGTGTTCTTCGTCGAGATCGGCAGCGAGGGTCTGTTCAAGGCGCTTCAGGGGACGAAGATGAAGGCCGAGGACATCAAGTGCCCGGGCTGCAAGACGGCGTATGAGAAGAACGGTTCGTGTGATCATTGTCACGTGACGTTCTGTGATCACACGGCTTACAAGTCGTTTGTGGCCGCGGCGATGGCGCCGGGGAAGGCGACGGATCCGGCGACGATCAAGTGCCCGGCCTGCAAGAGCGCCGCGGAAGGCAAGAGCGAAGGCGGGTACTGCGACGGGTGCAAGGGCGGGTTCGTGGGGCGGTACATGTTCGCGGCGAAGGACGCTTACGAGGCCGCGAAGAAGGCGATGACGATCCTTGCCTCGGCCTCGAAGAGCAAGTGCGAGACGTGCGCGACGGCGATGGTGACCAACGGCGCGTGCGAGCACTGCAAGGTGACGTACAAGAACGGCGAGAAGGTGAACAAGTCTTGAGTCGCCGTCCCGCGGGGATTCCGCGGGAGTGGATGCTGATGACGTTCGCCCGGCCCGGTCGCGCAAAGCGGCCGGGCCGGGCGTCGTTTTGGAGGTTCGGGTAGACTGGTGTGGTGAGCTGGAAGTTCCTTGCGTTTGAATTGGAGCGAGGAGGTCTTCCGGGTCTGTGCGGACCGGAGGTCCGCGATCCGTGCTAAGTAGGAACGCAGAATGAATGACCTGCGCTGAGCCGCGGGCTTCAGCCCGCGCGATGCATCGCGCGGGCTGAAGCCGCGCGGCTCGGGTCTTATGCAACGGACTTACAACTCAGGACACCCAGGTGGCGTGGGGGAACGCTTCCTGACGGGCGCGGCTCGGTTTTTTTGAGGGCGGCGGGGTGGGCGAGGCGGGACGTGTAATCGCGGGGCGGGAAGGCGAGGTGGTCGTGGCGGAAAACACCCGGGGTATGAATCGCGTGCGGTTGGCGGTGGCGGGCGCCTCGGGTCGGATGGGGCGGCGCGTCGTGGAGCTGGCGGCGGCGGACGGGCGGTTCGAGTTGGTCTGCGCGCTGACCGAGGCGAGCGATCCCCGGCTGGGCAAGCCGGTGTGCGCCTTCTCGCCCGAGGGTTCGGGCGCGGCCGTGCTTGAGGTGCGGCGTTCGGCGGCGTGCGACGTTTTGATCGACTTTTCTTCGCCGACGGGGACGCTGGCGCACCTGGCGGACTGCGTGCGGGACGGGACGGCGATCGTGATCGGGACGACGGGGCACGACGCGGCGGCGTTGCAGGAGATCGAGCAGGCCGCGAAGTCGATCGCCGTGCTGCGGGCGTCGAACTTCAGTCTGGGGGTAAACCTGCTTCTGTCGCTGGTGGAGCGTGCGGCGGCGGCGTTGGGGCCGGAGTTTGATATCGAGGTGGTTGAGGCGCATCACCGGCGGAAGGTGGACGCGCCGAGCGGAACGGCGCTGTCGCTGGTGGCGGCGGCGGCGCGGGGACGCGGGGTCAGCCGGGAGGGGCTTGTCGTGACGGAAAGGGAAGGGGCGGCGGGGCCTCGTCCGGTGGGTCAGATCGGTGTTCATGCGGTTCGGATGGGGGGCGTGGTGGGGGAGCACGATGTGCATTTCGGCGGACCGGGGGAGACGCTGACGCTGCGACATAGCGCGTTGTCGCGGGACACGTTCGCGTCCGGGGCGTTGCGGGCGGCGGCGTGGATTGCGGGACGACCGGCGGGTCAATATTCGATGGCGGAGGTGCTGGGGCTGAAGTGATCTTCGTGTTCCGGAGGGGGCGGAACCGCGGTTGTGAAATTCGGGCTTGCTCCGAGTTTGTGCGGACCTAGAATCGGGAAGGGGAGCAGGAGCGGATGCGGCCCGCCGCGCGGTGTTGAAGAAAGCGCAGGAAGGCAGGTTGGGGATGAGTGTGTCGGCAGGCGGAGCGGGGGAGCTGGTGGAATCGACGGGAGGGGTGCGACGGGCGCACCCGGTGTGGTGGGTGATTGCGGCAGGGTTGCTGCTGAACGCGGCGGGACAGTTCGTGCGGACGGACGGGAGCGTGGCGTCTCCTGCGTGGGGGCAGGTAAGTCCCGGGGGCGGCGGGCAGCGCGGGGTGTTCGCGTTCAGCGGTCAGCTCGCCAGCGGCGTTTACGGCGTCTACATGGTGGATGTCGACAGCATGACGATGTGGTGTTATGAGTATCAGAAGGAGCGGGGGTGCATGAGGTTGGCTGCGGCCCGGTCGTGGAAATACGACCGGTACCTGGAGCAGCACAACGTCTGCGACATCACGCCGGCGGACGTGGAGCGGTTGATCGAGGATCAGCGGGCGTACCACCTTCAGAACGCGGAAAACGGCAGTAATAAGTAAATCAATATGATCGCCGGTGCAGACCGGCGGCGCGCCGCGGCGATCGGAGGATGACGCCGCAGACATAAAACGACCTTCCGCGGGCGCGGGGGCCTGGGTCGGAAGGGGGCGGACGACGACACATGGCGAAGATGTTTTACAGCGCGGATGAGGCTTCGAAGCTGCTGGGCGTAAGCCCGGATGAACTGACGCAGATGGCGCGTCAGGGGAAGATCCGGGAGTTCCGCGACGCGGGGAAGGTGAACTACAAGGTGGACGAGGTGGACAAGCTGGCGGCGGCGAAGGGGCCGGCGCCGACTTCGTCTGACACCGGGGAGCTGGTTCTGGAGCCCGCGGAAGAGGATTCGGGGCTGGAGTTGATGCTCAATTCGGGCAGCGACGTGATGAGCATCGCGGACTCGGCGAAGGACAAGGAAAAGACCTCGGCCGGGACGCGGGCGGGCGCCCGGGGGGGTGGGAAGAAGGACAAGGAAGGCACGGTCGTCCCGTCGGTGGGGGTGAGCGTTTTCGACGACGACGAGCTGGACGAGATGGTGGATCCGCTGGCACAGACGCACGTCAGCGAGGGTCCGGTGGGGTTTGAGGGGATCGGAAGCGGGTCGGGGATTCTCGATCTGACGCGGGAGAGCGACGACACGTCGCTGGGGGCGGAGCTTCTGGACGAGATCGTTCCGGCGGAGGAAGCGACGCTGGACATGGGCGACGCGACGCGGGCGGGGCTGGAGGACGCGGTTTCGGAGGAGACGGCGGACGACGAGCAGGTGATCGCCCCGGTGGGTCCGCGTCGGGCGGGCGGCGCGGCGCCGGCGCGTGCGACGACGCGGGTGGAATACGGTCCGGATGCGGCGTCGAACGCGATGGGGGCGGTGATGGCGGCGTGCGTCCTGGTGATGCTGGTGGCCGGTCTGGCGGTGGTGGGGATGGTTCGCGGGGTGGAACCGGCGCCGCTGCGTTTTCTTTACGACAACATGATGTACTTCGTGGGCGGATCGGCGCTGGTGGTGGCGCTGTCCGGCGTGGCGACGTACTTCCTCGGTCGGCGGGCGTAAGCAAGCCGCGCCGCGGCCCCGGGGCCTATCTTTTCAGGCAGAGGCGTCGCCGGAAATTTCCGCGCGGTGATTGACGCCGCCGGTGCGCGCGGTTATGCAGCGGAGAATCCTCGAGGGACATTCCGCCCTTGGCGCGGCGGGCAGACGGATCACATCGGAGGGCAAAGGATCATGACGCGGCAGATGCGAGTGCAGGCGGGCGCGGGACTGGCGGCGGTGATGACGGTGCTGACGGGGTGCGCGAGTCTGGACGACTTGCGCACGACGCAGCGGGCGAACAACAACCTGACGGCGCAGAACGAACGTCTCGAGCAGGAGCTTCAGGATTGCCGCAGCAGCGTCGATCTGCTTAATGCGCGGCTTGACGCGGCGGAAGATGAGCTGAACACAAAGCGGGAGCTCGTCGCCAGCCTGGAGGCTGAGAACAACCTGCTTCATGAGAAGATTCGTCTTGCGGAGAAGACGCTGGACGATCTCGGGAAGATGCCGGCGGGGGATCTGGTCGTGGGCGCGCCGAAGCTGCCCGAGCCGCTGGATTCCGCGTTGAAGGCGCTGGCGGCGCAGCACCCGGATGCGATCACGTTCGACTCGACGCGCGGGTTCGTGAAGTGGAAGGGCGATCTGCTTTTTGACCTGGGAAGCGACGTGGTGCGCGACTCGGCGAAGGACGGGCTTCGCGGGTTTGCGGAGATCGTGAACTCGGCGGCGGCGAGCGGATTCGAGGTGGTGATCGTCGGGCACACGTGCACCACGCCGATCAAGCGGTCGGAGACGCTCTCGCGGCACCCGACGAACTGGCACCTGTCGGCGCACCGGTCGATCGCCGTGGCGGACGTGCTGATGCAATACGGATGCACGGGGCAGCGCGTCGGCGTGATGGGTTACGGCGAGTTCCGTCCGATCGCGGACAACGGCAACGACTCGGGCAAGAGCCAGAACCGCCGGGTGGAAGTCTACCTCGTCGAGCAGGGGACGCTGTTTGCGATGGGCGACGTGCTGAATGCGGAGTTGGCGGGCGGCGTTCGTTTCGCGGCGATGGGCGACTGAAGCAAGGCCGCAATTCAGGGATAAGCAACTCGGTTCTTCATCGGTGCGGACGGCGCGGCACAAGGATCATGCCGCGCCGTCCGCTTTTCGTTTCAAGGGACGGTGCGGCAGCCTCGCGACGTGTGCCCCCGCGCTTGTGTGTGAAATTCCGCAGAATGTGCGTTTTGCCCCGTGACGGGCGTTCCGGGCCGGCGTAGAATCGGGTTCGAGATCGGCAAGCTCAACCTTGCGGGCCTTCGGCAGACGCAGGGTCGCGCGGGCTGAAGGGCGACCGATCAACACGGAGACGGCGTGGGTGCTCGGCGGACGCAAGGTCGCGCGGGCTGAAGCCCGCGGCTCGGGCTTTGCCTTCGGAAATAACCGGACGGGTACACCGCTTGCATAGGACACCGGGGCAGGCATCGGGTTCGGGGGTGGGCCGCGTTCGCTCGTTACGGTTGCCGACCCATCTCCGTGCTCGCCTCAGGGTTTTAAGGTAAGAAGAATCATGTACTTGACGAATCCAGCGACGAATTCCGCGTCCCCCGTGCCGGTCGATCCGAGGAGCGGGTCCGATCCGTGTCCGGGCGCGCCCCCCGCGGCGGGGATGCGCGGCCGCGACAACCCGCTGCTCGCGTTGTTCAGCAGCGTCTGGCTGGGTGTTTTCCTGATGATCCTGCTGTTCATTTACAGTTCGATCGGCAGCGCGATGCCCGAGTTCCGTCAGAAGCGTTTTTTCGAGATGACGGAGTTCGAGTGGTTTCACTGGTGGCCTTTCGACGTTCTGGTGGCGTTGATCTGCGTGAACATTTTCGTGGTGACGGTGCGTCGGATTCCGCTGCGCGTGGTGAACCTCGGGGTGTGGACGATCCACGCGGGGATTCTGCTTCTGGCGGCGGGGAGTCTTTATTACTTCGGGACAAAGATCGAGGGGGAGGCGCCGGTGTACCGGCGGTGGCTGAAGATCGAGGCGCCGGGGATGAGTTCTCCGGCGGGGCTGGTGGTTCTTCCTGAGAACCGGACGACGGTGCAGACGGCGGCGGGGTCTTACACGCTGACGATCCAGGAGACGAACAGCGAGTACAAGCTGCTCTCGGGACCGGACGCGGGGAAGCGCGCGCACGCGGTGACGGTTCAGATTCAGCCGCCGCAGGGGGCGACGTTCTCTCGCCAGCTTCTGACGGGCTATCCGGAATTCACGGAGGACGTCATTCCGGGACAGGGGCGGGCGATCAAGGCGACGGGCAAGGCGCTGGTGGACGAGGATTTGAAGCTGTCGCTGGAGTACGAACCTCAGACTTACTTTCACGTCGGCAGCTCCTGGGCGCTGTATGTGCGCGACGTCGGGGCGAAGGAGTGGGCGGAGGCGCCTTTGCGCGGGATGCCGCGTTACAACGAATATGTGTCGTCGCGCGATCAGGTGTTCACGGACGAGTCCGTGGTGCTGGACGCGATGGATCTGGCGGTGGAGTTGCCTGCGGAAGCGCGGCTGGCGGGGACGTCGTTTCATGTCACGGGATACCTGCCTTATGCGGAGATGCGTCGGCAGTGGCGCGAGGGGGGAGCGCGGGTGAACCCGCTGCTGAAGCTGAACTTCGTGGAGATGAGCGGTCGGCCGCGGCCGGTGGAGTTGCTGGCGCTGCATCCTGAGCAGCGGAAGGCGATGGGGGGGCTGGTGGAGTTCCGCTACGTGCCGGACGAGAAGGCGCTGGAGGAGATTGCGTCGGATTCGTCGGCGTATTTGACGATCGAGGTTGCGTCGGCGGGCGTGAACCAGCGGCTGCGCGTGACGCAGGACATGATGGTGGGGAACGACGGGCCGTGGACGGCGATCGAGGGGACGGAGTTTTCGTACCGTCTGGCGCGGGTGCTGGAGGATCTGGAGATTGCCCCGGGTCGGATGGCGTCGCTGGCGTGGGTGGATCTGAAGACGGCGGAGAAGGAGTGGACACGGGTGGTGCTGGACGATGCGTCGTCGTCGTTCGATCTTCCGGGGATCGGGTTCGACCCGCACACGGCGCCGGCGCCCGGGGATCGCACGACGGATCCGCGGATCGTGGTGAAGTATGCGCCGTCGTCGGCGGGGCTGGTGTTCGCGGCGATTCCCGACGGGCGGTTGTTCGCGGCGTGGAACGGGCCGGACGCGCACGCCTTCCGGCGTTTCGTGCGGATCGGAGAGGCGTTGTCGCTGGCGCCGCAGGTGACGGTCGTTGCGACGTCGCTGCTCCTGACGGCGCAGGCGGAGGTGAAGCCTTATGTCGTGCCTCCGTCCCGGCGGTCGCGGGACGTCGGGCACATGTTCTCAATGATCAAGCTGGACATCACCAGCGGCGGAAGCACGCAGAGCACGTGGTTGAGATACAGTCCGTTTTCGTTCCCCAGCGCGTCGTACGAGTACCCGGGTCGTCATCCGTATGAGCCGCAGACGGTGATGCTGGAGGGGGGGCGACAGGTGGAAGTGTTGTTCTCGCGGGAGCGGGAGCGTCTTCCGGGGCCGGTCGCGCTGGACGACTTCGAGTTGATCGCGCACGTCGGGGGTTACACGGGTCAGAGCCTGACGGTTCGGAACTGGCGCAGCGCGCTGCGTTTCTGGGATGGGGGCGCGTGGACGCCGCCGCAGATGGTGAGCGTGAATTCGCCGACGGACTACGGCGGATACTGGTATTACCAGTCGGCGTGGGATCCGCCGCTGCGCGGGCAGTTGGGCAGCGGGATGAATTACACGGTGCTGGGCGTGGGCAACCGCAACGGCGTGAACATCATGCTGGCGGGGTGTTGCCTGAGCGTGGCGGGGATGATTTTCGCGTTCTACGTGAAGCCGCGGATCAAGGCCCGGCGGCGGGCGGCGTCGGCGGCGCGTGCGGAGCGAGACGGAGGGCGTCTCGGCGCCGGGGCGCGCGGCGAGACCATCGCTGAACCGGTGGGGGTCTGAGCGGGCGGGAGCGACGACACATGCAAGGTCGAATGCGAATCCGGTTGATCGATGTGCTGGTGTTCGGCGGTCTGATCGCGGCCGGCGTGTTATACGGAATGAAGCGGCGCGCGGAGGCTTCGGCGGGATCGGCGACGCCGTCGGCGTTCGGGCAGGCGGTGGATCTTTCGCCGCTGCACGAGGTGGCGGTGCAGGCGGACGGTCGACTGCGGTCGTTCGAGTCGCACGCCGCGGCGTACATGCGTTACGTGAGCGGACCGCGGACGATCGACGGGCAGTCGCAGGGCTTCACGTATCTGGACATGCTGTTTCGTCCCGAGCGGTACAACGCCCGTGAGGCGGTTTATATCAAGAACAAGCTGGTGCTGGCGCAGATTCTGGACGTGCTGGAGCAGCACGGGAGCCTCACCCCGGTTGAGCGGGAGACGTTGCAGCGGCGCAAACTGCTGTCGCCGAGCCACCTGGCCGACGGCGCGGTGCGTTCGCTGCTGGCGTCATTAAGCGCGGACCTGGTGCGGACGGCGCGCCCGGTTCAGGACATCAACTCCGCACTGGCGATCATGCGTCCGGACGTGCTGGGCGGGGAGCTTCGCATTCTCCCTGCTCCGCAGGGCGCGACGGACCGGCCGTGGAGTTCGTTGTGGGACGTGGTGGATCAGGCGTCGACGCAGGCGGCGGACCTGTCGCCGCTGGCGGAGGCGGTGGGCGTCGAGGTGGACAAGCTTCAGGAGCTTGTCGTGGCGTGGACGGGGCTGGCGACGGCGTGGCGGACCGAGAAGGCGGACGAGGTCAACAAGGAGCTGTCGCGGGTGGCGTCGGCGGTGCGGTCGCTGTCGCCGAAAGCGTATCCGGACGCGCGGCGGCTGGCGTGGGAGAGCTGGTACTTCCGGTTGAACAGCATGACGTGGGTCTGGCAGGTGTACCTGCTGTCGGTGATTCCGCTGCTGGTGGCGGTGATCAACCGGTGGGAGGGGGCGCGGGTGCTGGGGTTGGCGATCTTCGGGATCGCGTTCGCGCTTCAGACGGCGTCGGTGGGGATCCGGTGGTACGTGTCGGGACGTTGGCCGAACGCGAACATGTTCGAGGCGGTGACGACGTCGGCGTGGTTCGGGGGCGTGCTGGCGCTGGCGCTGGAGTTCGTGGCGCGTCGTTCGGCGATGCGGAACCTTTTCGCGCTGGGGTCGGCGGTGGTGTCGATGGCGGCGCTGATGTCGGTGTACCTGATGCCGGCGACGCTGGACTCGTCGTTGAACAACATCATGCCGGCGCTGCACGACGTCTGGTTGTACATTCACACGAACGTGATCATCTGGAGCTACGCGGTGATCGGGCTGGCGGCGGTGACGGCGCTGCTGTTCCTGAGGCAGCGGTGGTGCGCGTTGTGGGACGGGGGCGAGGCGTCGAAGCTTCGCCTGCTGGCGACGCCGGCGGCGTTTGCGGCGGTGAACGTCACGGGGTGGCAGGTGCTGCTGGCGATCCTGAACCGTGAGGCGTACGACCTTCGCCGGTCGTTCTGGGCGGGGTTGCTGGAACGTTGCGGGTTCTCGGCGGCGACGAGCGCGGAACTGGCGCCGTGGGTGGTGGTCGGATTGTTCGGGGTTTCGGCGACGATCCTCGTGTTCGAGCTGCTGGACGCCCGCTCGCGCGGGAAGGAGATTTCAGCGAGCGAGCGCGGATACTTCGGAGCGCCGACGGCGCTGCTGGCGTCCAGACCGAAGGAGAACTCATTCCTGAGCAACGCGCCGTCCGCCGCCCAGGTCTTCGACGCGGCGACGATGGTGACGCTCCAGCTCGCGTTCATCATGCTCTGGGCGGGGATCGTGATGGGGGCGATCTGGGCGGATCATTCCTGGGGCCGGCCGTGGGGGTGGGATCCGAAGGAAGTGTTCGCGTTGAACACGTTCATCATCTTCCTCGTGCTGGTCCACGTGCGGATGAAGGTGCGCGACAAGGGATTCTGGACGGCGGTGCTGGCGATCTTCGGTTTCGAGACGATGATGTTCAACTGGATCGTCATCAACTTCATCATCAGCGGGTTGCACAGCTACGCGTAAGACCGCTTCGCCATCCGCCGCGAAAACGCCTTGCGGTTTCGGAACCTGACGAGGTTGCGGAATAAGCCACGATTTCAAAACCGAGCCGCGCCCGTCAGGAAGCGTTCTTTTTCCATGGTTGCGCGTCGATCGGTGTTACGGATGGTTTGGACGCAGTTTCAAAACCGAGCCGCGCCCGTCAGGAAGCGTTCTTTTTCGCCTCCTCGCTGTTTGGTGTGGGCAGCCCCCGTCAGGGGCTCGTTCACCCGGGCCGGTCGACTCTATCTTCCCTGCCTGCTGGCAGGCCGCAAAGCGAAAAAATCCCAGGCTCGTTGGGGTCGAGAAACGTCGCGCGCCATGACGCCTTCGAGGTGGGTCGAGAAACGCCGTGCGCCGTGCCGCCTTCGAGGCGGGTCGAGGAGCGTCGCGCGCCGCAGCGCACCGGAGTCAGTTGGAGACTCAGGTGTCTGCATTGGACGGAGTGCGCGGCGCTGCTCGGACCGGGCGGACCGGAGGTTCGCGATCCGCGCGGGGGCAACGAACCTGCAACCGCAGAATCTAAGCGCCGAGAGCTTGCGAGGTCGACGCGCCCGGCGGATGAAGCGATGACATCCCGACCTGGCGAAGCAGCGTCATCAGTTCGTTCTGACACTCCGCCAGGTCTTCCTGCGCCCGCGTCAGGTCGAAAAGCTGCCCCCGAAGCGCCGCGTCCAGCGCGTCCAGCTCCGCAACGCGCCGCGCAAGATCGACCCCCCGGTCGATCCCCGTGCCGCCGCACGACCGGGCGCCCTGCGAGTCATTCAGCCGCGCCCACGAGCGGGTGAGCCTCTCCCGGATCTGCTCCAGCCGGTGTGAGAGCCCGAGCACGGTTTCGAGGTTGACGGGAGGCATCGGCGCGGATCGCGTCGACGGCGCCCTCGCCGGAAAACCGCTCCGACAGACGGACGGGGTCGCAACCGGTTTCGCCGGCCACTCCCACGCCTTCGACGCCTCCGTCGCGGGCAAGCCGACCTGCGGCGCCGACGACACGGACGACGGTCGCCGCTCATGTTCCGCCGGCGACGGCCCCACCCGCAGCATCGTCGAACCCAGTTCGAGCTGGTCCCCCGGAAGGAGATTCGTCAGCCGCGTGGGCCAGCCGTTGACGCGCATGCCCCCCGCCGGCGACAGGTCGAACGCCGCAACCCCTTGCGCATGACGGAAGATCACGACGTGCAGCGGTTGCGACATGCCGCCCGCCAGCACGACATCCGCGTCATCGCGGGATCCCAGCACCGCCACCGGAAGTTCGAGCGTCCACGCCCGCTCCCCGCCTTCCTCGTGGAGCACGAGCGGCTTGTCCGTAAGCGGCGCGACCCCGCCTCCCCCCGCGCGCCGCGGCAATCCCGAGGGGCCGGCGGGAGCGTCGTTGAAGGAGACCAGGATCCGGGCGTCCCCGAGTTCGACGCGGTCGCCCTCCGCCAGAATGCGCGTCCGGCAGGTCTCGCCGTTGCAGCGCGTTCCCGACGCGGTCCGCAGGTCCGTCAGCAGCGCTGACCGCCCGTCCGTCGTGATCACGCAGTGCGCCGCTTCGACGTCCGGGTGATGAATCAGGATGTGCGCGGGCCGCTTCGAGCCGATCAAGGTGATCGGCCGGGTGACCAGCCAGGTCTTCTCGCTCGGCGCGCCCGCCCCGACCGTCAAGGTCAGCGTCGGCGATCCTCCGGGAGGCGTCCGCTGTTCCACTTCCGCTCCGCGCGTCTGCATGACGAACTTCCCAAGGTTACCGGTCGCACGAAACGCGGACGCACGGTAACATCTGCGCTCCATGAAAAACCTACGATTGCATCCGCGCTGGGGCAAACCCCCGAGCGCATTTCGTGCTGCGGACCGCGCCGTCCCCCGGCCCGCGGGTTGATCGGACCTCCTCATGCCGGATCCGCTGATCCTCATCACCAACGACGACGGTTACGACGCGCCGGGACTGGTCGCCCTCTTCGAGGCGGTCCGCGAACTGGGCGACGTCCGCGTCGTCGCGCCGCGCCGGGAGCGCTCCGCGTGCAGCCACATGATCACGATGCACGAGAGCATCGTGGTCGAGCGCATCCGGCACGAACCCTTCGGCGAGGTCTTCACCGTGACGGGAACGCCGGCCGACTGCGTTCGCCTGGCGTCCGTCGAAGTCCTGCCTCGGCGACCGGACCTGGTCCTTTCCGGCATCAACCGGGGCGCCAACGCCGGGGTCGACGTGTACTACTCCGGAACCGTCGCCGCCGCCCGCGAGGGCGCCATCCTCGGACTGTCTTCGATCGCCTTGTCCCACGCCGTCCGCAACGGGCAGTCGCTGAACTGGTCCGCCGCGTCGCGCGTCGCCGCGCATCTCATCGATCTCCTGCGCGGAATGCGCCTTCCCTGCCCCGGATTCTGGAGCGTCAACCTCCCGCCCGTCATCCCGGAGGACTACCGCTCCCGCCTCCACTTCGTCCCCGCCTCGATCATGCCGATGCCCCTCGACTTCGAGCGCGTCGATCATCCGGACGGCCGCACCACCGAGTTCCGTTACGGCGCGTATTACTGGGACCGCGAGACGCACCAGAACGAGGACTTCACGATCATCCGCAACGGCGGCATCGCGATCTCCGCCATCGCCCTCGCCGCCCCGATCCGGATCCCGTGCGACGCGGCGGGTTAGGGTTCGCGCCGGCGTCCAGCGGCGTCCACCTCGATGTCAGGTCAACCGAGGGACTCCGGACCCACCCGGGGCGATGCGGCGAAGCGCGTCGCGTTGACCCGGCGCGGCGGCGGACAATAATCCGGGGCATGTCCGCTCCGGAACGCCGCCGCCCGATGCCGCCGCCCGCGCCCGTCTCGCATCCCCGCGAAACCCACGCGCGTCTCGCGGACCTGATCGCCCGGCGATCGCGCGAGACGCTCGGTCAGCGCGTGCGACGGTTGCGCAGACGGAACCGCTGGACCCAGGCTGAGTTCGCGCTCCGCGCCGGCATCAACCAGGGCTTCCTCTCCCAGATCGAGCGCGACCGGAAGTCGCCCTCGACGCAGACGCTCGACGCGCTGGCGGTGGCGCTCGGGGTTCCGCAGGGGGTGCTCCTCGGAGAGGGCGAGGAGCATGACGCGCCCCAGCCGCTCCTGACGAAGGAGCTGCCCTTGTTCGGATCGGTTCCCGGGGGTCCGCCGTCGCAGACCCAGGAGCAGCTTGAGATGTTTCCCGTCCTGCGCCACCTCTGGGCCTCGGATCATTACTGCCTTCGCCTGACCTTCGACAGCATGGAGCCGACGCTCAAGCCCGGCGACATCGTCCTCGTGCGCTACAGTCCCGGCGTCGAGCCTGAACACGTGCAAGGAAAGATCTGCGCCTGCCTGGTGGACGGCCAGTCCACCCTGAAGCGGGTCAGTGCCGAGCTGCGGCAGGGGCGGCGCGTCGTGCTGCTTCGAGGGGATAATCCGCGCGTTCCTCCGGCGATCGTCGACGAGGCGGCGCCGTTTTCGATCCAGGGCGTCGTGCTCAAACTCGTCGCCCGGGATCTTTGACGCCCGTCACCGATCCGCCGCGCCCGCCGGATTCGCGAGCGCCGCCTACATCAACCTGGCGGCCTCCTCGCGGAACTCCTCGTCGCTGCCCGTCAGATCGCGCAGCGTGTCCATCACGGCGCGGCGGAACTCCCGTCGCGCGAGGGCGAGGAAGTTCGTCACCTGCGTGACCGGGAGGTTGAACTCGCGCGCCAGGTCTTCGTACGTCAGCCGCTCATCGGCGCGCCGTTGAGACAGGTCATAACGCTCGAAAAGCGCCAGATGCGCCTGCTTCTGCGACGCGGCGAGGGATGCGCGAAAGCGCTCGACCGCCTGCTCGAAGACGCTGCGCGTCCACTCCCGCCGGAAGTATTCATCCGGATCCTCGTTTCCCGCCGCAGGCTGGAGAGAAAGCTCCACGTCGGCGGCGCCGTAATCCAGCGAAAGCAGAGCGCGGTCGCCGCCGCGTTTCAACCGGGTCGAGGCCTTGCGCTCGTTCAGGATGAACGAATCCAGACAAGTTCGAAGATACGTGCGGAAGGCGGCGCGCCCCGGTTCATATCGTGCGAGCACCTCCTTCTCGAGCGCGTGCGTGAAGAACGCCTGCGTAAGATCCTTCGCCTCCTCATTGCCCGCAAGCCACTTGAGACGAAGATACTTGTACACCGGTTTCCAGTAACACGCGACGAGCGTCTCGTACGCCCTGCGGCGAGTCGAGGCGTCGGGGCTGGAAAGCGACCGGACCGCCGAAAGCCGCGTGTGCGGGAAGGTCTGCCCGGAACCGCCGATGTCCGTGTCGTGGGTCATTGTCCCCCGACAGAGTACCTGCCGTTGCGGTCGCGCGGAACCGGACGCGGGGCGAGGATCCCGCCCCGCGCGAAATCGCGTCTCCGGACCGGAGCGTCAGGGGGTCGTCCCCGCGCGGCGGGCCGTCCCCTCCTGAATCTCGGCCCGGAGAAGTTTGAAGTTCTCGGAAGGCTTGCTGCCGGGCTTCAGAAACGCCTCAAAACGCTTGCGCCACTCCTCGGCCTCCTCCCACCTTCCCAGCGCTTGATACGTCAACGCCGTGAAAGCCGCATTCCCGGAACCGCCGCCCTGTGGCGTTTTGCGCGCCTGATCCAGGAGTTCCAGCGCGGCGTCCGGCCAGCCGGTGCGAAGCTTCGCCGCGCCGTACATCGACAGGTACGAGGGGTGATCCGGCGCGCCGTCCACCGCGATCGCCGCCATCTCCAGCAGCGCGCTCCGCGTCGTCTCCGACGTGTCCGTCCTCACCACGTAAGACCACATCGCGCTGAAAATCGTCTCCGACAGCGTCGCGGGCTTCCTCGACCGCCGCACATGATCCCGGCACGTCGCCAGCGCGAAACCGGGACGGTCCGTGAGCATGTAAAGACGCAGCAGGCGGTTCAGGGCGATATTCGTGTTGGCGTCATCCGGTCCGAGCGCCCGGACCATCTCCGAGTAAGCGTCCACCAGCAGCTCCTCGGCCTCCTCGTAGCGAGCCTGATGGATCAGGCATCCCCCCAGAAGGCTGCGGGCGACGGCGCGATAACTGTAATCCTGATCCACCAGTCCGGAGAGGATGCTCAGGCACTCGCGCGCGTGCCGCTCGGCCTCGTCATGACGGGAGACGAGCATCAGAAAGCTGCCGTACCACCAGTGCGCCGACGCCACTTTCCGCGGGTTCATCCAGGGGTTGCGCGTCGCGACGCGCACCGAGTCCTCCAGCAGCGCCAGCGCCGACTCCCGCGGCACCGTGCGCTGATAATGATTCATCCACGTCGTCATCACGTCCGCCACCACGCCCGACAGCGGATGCTCATCCGAGAGCAGCTTGCGCCGCGTCTCGACCAGCGCCAGCGCCCGGGCGCCCGTGTCCGGAGACTTCTCCACCAGCGCCGTGTGCAAGTCGTCCATCGCGCAGTGCAGCGCCTCGTACTCCTTCCCGCAGGCCGGAACGGCGCAGTACATCCAGCGCGATGACGTCTCCGACCACGACGGCGCCAGCGTCGACAACGTCATGCACCGGGCGAACTCCCACCGGTGAGCTTCCGCCGTCCCCGTCTCGCCGCGCGCCTCGTAAAGCTCGATCAATCCGCGATGCGCTTCCGCCACGTAGGAGCTCGACGCCCCCAGGGTGTTCTCCAGCGTCGTCAGGTTCGCCTTCAACGCCGTCTCGGCTTCATCGAGACGCCCTTGCGCGACCAGGCATGCCGCGAGGCGCACCTCATGCGCGTCCACGTACCAGTGATCCGCGGGCAGCACTTCCCGCAGCAGATCGAGCGTCCGCCTCGCCAGCGCCTCCGCTTCGACCGCAAGCCCCGCGTCCAGACTGGTCGGGATCAGAACGCCCAGCGTGCGCACAATCCGCATGTGCGTCTCGGGCAGGCGCTCCCGGTAATGCTCCAGCGCGGCGTCGAGCAACGCGCATCCCAGGACCGGATCGTTCCGGTAGCTCCGGCGGTATCCGAAAAGGTACAACTGGTCCGCCACCAGCAGCCACGCCGGATCGTCCGCGGCAAGGATCCGCGAAGCCGTCTCCCGCATCGCCGCCAGCTCGTCACGCAACTGCGCGGGATCATCCGTCACCCGCACACGCTGCAAAACCTCCCCCAGCTCCCCCGAACGCTCCGTGAGAATCCGCGCGCCCAGCGCCTGCAGCTCCCAGCCGAAGTAGTGCGCCCAGACGTCGTTCCAGTCCGTCTGCACGTGATAGAATGGCCAGAGCGAGTCATACAGCTTCTGCGCCGCGGTGTCCTCGCTGCTGCGCAGAATCTCGACCGCTCGCGCCAGATGCCGCCTCGCCTCGCCCAGCAGACCCAGCGACGCGTACGCCTGCCCGAGCACGGATCGCACCTCGGCCTCGACGCCGGGCGCCTCCCACGACGCCGACTCCACCTGCGCCGTCGCGTCATCGAGCACTTCCACGAGCGTCAGGTCCGGTCGCCGCGAGACGTTCGGATCGGTCAGTCCCAGCGCGCTGACCAGCAGGCGCGTGACCGCTTGCGCGCGCTCGGTCTCGTGGCGCGCCCGCAGCGCCGCGTCGTCCGCCTCCTCGGCGGCGCGCGCCGCCGCCAGGGCGGCGCTTTCCGCATCAGCCTGCGCGCTCTGCGCCGACCGCCGCGCCGCCTCGGCTTCGATCCGCGCCTCTTTCTCCTGCTCCGCCAGAATCGCGTGATTCCGCGCCTGAACCCCGGCGTACGCCGCGAACGCGAACACAAACAGCAGCATCGTCCCCGCGAACGCCGCCGCCCACCGGTGACGCCGCAACTGCGTCCGGATCAGATACCACGTCGAATCCCGCCGCGCCTCGATCGGATCGCCCGCAAGATATCTCCGCGCGTCGCGGGCCACTTCGCCGGCCGTCTGATACCGCCGCTCCGGCTCCTTCTGGAGACACCGCAGCACCAGCGTGCACACATCCTCGTTCAATTCCGGACGGAACACGCTCGGGGAAGGGGGAACCACGTTGACGATGTTCGACGTCACCTGCGCGATCGGACCGTAAACCTCATAAGGGAACCGCCCCGTCAGCGCCTGATACAACACCACGCCCAGCGCATAAACGTCCGTCCGCGTGTCCACCGCCGACGACGATCCGACCACCTGCTCCGGCGCCGCCCACGGAAGACTTCCGACGAACTGACCCGTCACCGTCTCAGCGCCGTTTCCGTGGTGCGAGCCTTCGCCGAACGCCTTCGCCAGGCCGAAATCCAGCACATAAGGCCGCCCCCCCGCGTCCACGAGAATGTTCCCCGGCTTCAGATCCCGGTGAATCACGCCGCGCACGTGCGCCGCGTGGATCGCTTCGCAGACCGTGGCGAACACGCTGACGACGTCGTTGACCGGACGCGTCGGACGCACTCCGGGCGACACGGACGACCCGTTCTGCGACGAGCGGGAGGACGATCCGGTTCCGGCGCCCGCGGCCCACTCCTCCAGCCGCAGACCCTCGATGTAGTCCATGATGAAGTAGAAGCGCCCCGCCGCGACGCCGCTGGACCGCACCGTGATGATGTTCGGATGATGCAGCCGCTCCAGAAGGCGCACTTCCCGCTCAAACCGCACCCGGTCATGCGCGCCGCCGAAGGGACCGTCGCGCGTCACCTTGATCCCCACGCTCCGGCCGGTCACGACGTCAACGGCGCGGTAGACCACGCCCTGACCGCCGCGATGCAGCTCCCGCTCGATCCGGAACCCGGGGATCGCCTCCGGATCGAGTTCGCAGAAGCTCGGATCCCACCGACGGCGCCCGCGCCACGTTCCCTTCAAGACCGCGCTTCGGCTGCCGCTCATCCGCCCCGCGGTCAGTCCGTCGGACGAACCCGCCCGGTTCGCGGCCGACTCCATCAACCGCAGGAGTTTCAGTTCCTCCTCGAGTTCGGGCAGAAGGTCGGGGTGCGCTTCAAACACCGCGGCGTCCGCGAGGAACTCCCCGGCTTCTCGACGGCGGAGGACATCCTCCAGCACCCTTCGAATCCGCGCGGATCGCCGGACGTGTTCACTTCGAGGCTGACTCGACATCCGACCTGTATTCCCCCTGTTTCGCGCGTCGCCGCCCAGCCGCATCGGTCAGGCGACGGATCAGGATCACCCCTGCCGCCTTGATTAAGGACGCAGAAACCGCCCGGAACTGCCGCCCCCAACGAACTTAAATAACCGCCCGGACCGCCGGGCGGCGATCGGCTACGCTTTCGTCAGATACCGCGACAGCTCCCCCATCGTCTTGCGAAGCTGCTCCAGCCCCCGGCTGCAAAGTTTGTGAACCGACCACTCCGTCCGGTTCATCCGCGATGCCGTGTCCGCCACGCTCAGCCCCTCGATAAAACGCAGCCTCAGAACCTCCCGGTAGTCCTCCTTAAGCCCGGCCAAAGCGACCATCACCGCCGCTTCAACCTCGTCCCGGGCGAACACCTGGCTCGGCGTCTGTGAATCAACGTGGATAATATCGATCAGCGGTGCGATCGAGCTGTTGCCGGGGGCATGAGTGACGGCTTGCCACCCTCCGCCTCGTTTTGCGGCCTGATGCGTCCGGATCGTGTCCACCAGGCGGTGATCCGTGACTTGGATCAGCCAGCGCAGAAAGGCCCGCTCGCCGGTCTGCTCCAGCCCGCTGATCCCGCGGAAAACGTCGATGTAGACGTCCTGAAGGACATCCTCCGGACCGACCGCCCCGACAAGCTGGGAGGGCAGCTTTCGGCGGATGCGCGAAAGCAGCCGGCTTTGATACGGGATCAGGACGCGCTGAAGCGCCCCCGCGTCACCCGCGACGGCTCGCCGGACCAGGTCTTCCGCGACGGACGACACCCCTGCTTCCCTTTCCTCTGCGATCCGGTCCGCCTTGCGCCGGCTTCAACCTGACGCTCCGCCGCCCCCCAGCCGCTCGTTTTCGTCGCCCGGCGATGCTCGGTCGCCTCTTGCCCGCGGTGTTCCCCTGATGCACGCCCCGCTGGCCCTCCTTGCACCGCCGCTACGGGTTGCAGGAGGTTGAACTGCACAGGGTTTCGCAATCCACGACGCAAACCGTGTGCTCGCCCCCGGCGACGTTCCGCCAGTTCGCCTTGCCCTTGCCGCGCCGGTTGATGACAACCGAAGTCTCGGCGCCGCCGTCCAGCGACAGCAGCAGGGCGCGCCCCTCCGCGAGGCTCGTCTTCACCTTCCCAACCACCTTGAACGTCCCGTTCTTGCACTTTGCCGTCAGTGAGTTGACCACGCCGCAGTCCGTCGGCGCCCGGTCCGCCCCGGATTGCGTCAGGTACACGTTGTCCCCGACCGTCGATCCGTCGTCGTCAACTGCATTCCCCGCCGCAAAAAAGGTGACGGTTCCCAGGTTGGACGTCGGCGCGACCCACTCCACCGGATATTCGTAGGCGAACCCGTTGCCGGACCAGTTCAGGACCGAGTCATCCGCGCCGTCTTCGGTATGCGTCACCCACTGCGCCGTCGAACCGGCGTAGCGCGTGCGGACCTCGTCCGTCAGCACCAGGTCTCCGGCGCGGCGTCCGTCAGCATCCTCCACCGAAAGCTCAAACCCCGCGCCAAGCTGGTCGGGATCGGAGACGCGCACCCGGAGACTGTAACGCTCTCCGAGCGCATACTGCGCCGGAGCGCCAAGAATCTCGACGGCCCCGACGCCGGCGCCGTCCGGGTCGTGACATTCCGTGCAGGTCCGTCCGCCGCTGGCGATGCTTCCGTTGAACGCCGCGGGGGCGCCGTCGCGCCTCGCCTCCACCCACGCACCCACCGTCAACGTCGCTCCCGTGGCCAAGGCTGTAATCAAAGCACCCTGTCGCTTCATGCTTCCTCCTCCGTCAATCCGCGCCGCACGCGCGCCTGCACCCGCCCCCGACTCCCCCGCCGCCGGCGACCCTCGATTATATCCGCTGCGAGCCGAACCGTCAGGACACGGAACGTCCCGTATTCCTCGCCCGTGCTTCCGTCAGACGGCGGTTTTTCCAGGTGACTCGTTGACCCGCGATCCCGCCCGCGAGCCGAACGACGACCCACCCGGAGAAAAAAAGACCCCGCGGCAACCCCGGTCTTGCCGGGTGTGCCGCGGGGTTACTGATTCCCGCGCGATCTCGGGCAGCGATCCAGTCCGCCAGGCCCAAGCCGAAAGCACCGAAGGCGGTGGGGTCAGGTTCCGGAACCGACCTTTGCCGGCGCGGCCATCTCAGCGCTGGCGAACGCGGCGTCCACCGCGGCGTTCACGATCGCCTGAACCTTCGCCTGCGCGAAGTTCAGCTTCGCCGTCGTCTCGCAGGGCGTCTTCTGCTCGCCGACGACATAAACGAGTTCCTTGCCGGACTCCTTCGCCGCCTTGCCCGCCTCGACGCAGCAGGCGTATTCCTTGTCGCCCACGTAAGCGACCAGCTTGACGCCCGCCACGGCCTTCTGCGCCGCCGCCAGCGCCGCCGCCGCCTTCTCCTTGCACTCGAAGTCCACGCCCGCCGTGCGGTACTTCATCGCCGTCTGCGCCTTCTTCGCCGCCTCCTCCGCGCTGACCGGGCAGCGGAAGCACTCTCCGCCGGCTGAGAACTGCATCGTCAGCAGGTCATTCGCGTACGTCTCCGTCGCCGACACCAGCTTGACCGTCGCCTGCTCCTTCGTGTCAAAGACGTCTCCGGCCACGACAAAACGCACCGGCTTGCCGCTCTCCTTCGACGCGGTCTCCGCGCCCATCGGACAGCACAGTTCCTGGTCGCCGACGCGGTACATCATCTTCGGCATCGACGCGAGCGCCGTCTTGCACATCACCGACTTCGGACACTGACCTTCGCTCTGCGCCGCGGCAAGCTGCGTCGAACCGCATCCGGCCTTGCCCTCCTGACCCGCCGTCTTCGCGCCGCAACCGGCGCCCGCCGTCTGCGTCGCGCCGCATCCGGCCTTGCCCTCCTGCGCCGTTCCTGCGAGCTTCGCCGTCGCGCAGCAGCCCGGCTTCTTCTCATCCGTGGTCGAGGTTGTCTGCGCCTTCGACGCGCAGCACCCCGGTTTTGACTCCTGCGCCGTCAGCGCCGCCGCGTTCGCCGACCCGCCGCCGCTGAGCGGACAGCAGTCATCCGGACAGAACGCCCCCACCCCCAGAACGCCGCCCACCGCGACGACCGCCAACACCCCCAGAACTTTCGTCATCGTCAAATCCTCTCCAGAAAAAACCGGTCCCGTTAATCTGTGCGCCGTTTCCTGGCGACGGTTCGCCGGAAGGCAATATCCTCGATCATCCACCCGACAAAACAACCCACCCGCCGGCGGGTATTCCGATCGCTTACCCCTTGTACTCGCAGCGCGCGCTGCAGGTCTCGTACACCGTCACCTCAGACAGGCAGGAGAGGTTCGGTTTCACCCGATCCCAGATCCACCTTGCCAGATTCTCTGATGTCGGATTCTCAAGACCGGGTACTTCGTTCAGATAATAATGATCCAGCTTTTCAAGCCACGGTTCAAAGGCGGCCTTGATGTCCGCAAAATCCACCAGCCAGCCCGTCCGGGGATCAATTTCCCCCTCGCAGGTCAAGTCCACCCGGAAACTGTGCCCGTGAAGTCGGGCACAGCGATGTCCCGGCGGCACGTTCGGCAGCCGGTGCGCAGCCTCAAACGTAAACGAGCGCACCAACCGGACTCTCGTACCGGACGTTGCCGCCGCCGACGCTTCCCGAAGCGGGTGGTTTTTCTCAAGCTGGGCGATCATTGACCGGACTGGAAAAGGAATTCGTCGCTGCGTTTGAACCGATCCGGGTTTGCCCGAATGCGGATCACCCGATGCTGGCGGAAAGATCAGGCGTTAGGCCTCTTTTTTTCCCTCATCCGACTCCTGTTTTCGTGGGGCATCGTAACGGAAGTGGCGAAGCAGGACAACAGACCGCCTGCCAGGATCGCCCGCTGATCCGCCGCCCTTGCAGCCGGGTTTACCGTGCCTTAACATTTTTTCCCGGCGGTGCGGTCATCGCGAAGACAACTGGCGACCCGCCGTTCGGTTACACCGGAGATACGAATTGTGAGCACGACGCTTGCGCCGCCCCTCCCGGCCCTTCTGGGCGGGCCCAAGGCGGTCACGCTGGACGCGCGCGAAGCCAACCGCTGGCCGATCATCACCGACGAGGACATCCGTGCCGTCACCGACGTTCTTCAAAGCGGCGAACTGTCTCTCAACGGTGTGACCCGCGCTCTGGAGGACGACTACCGAAAGCTCCTCGGCGTTCGCCACGTCATCGCGTGCTGCAACGGAACCTCGGCCATCTTCGCCGCCCTGCACGCCCTCGGGTTGAAGCCCGGCGACGAGGTTCTGTGCCCCTCCGCCACGTACTGGGCCTCCGTCATGCCCGTCCTCTGGTGCGGCGCGGTTCCGGTATTCTGTGAGACGGAGACGGAGCAGTGCGGCCTGGATCCCGAGGACGTCGCGAGGAAGATCACTGCGCGGACGAAAGCGATGATCGTCGTGCATTTGTGGGGCATGCCCTCGAAGCTGGACGAACTGACGTCGCTCGCCCGCAAGCACGGGCTGAAACTCTTTGAGGACGCCTCCCACGCTCACGGGGCGACGTGGCGCGGCCAACCGGTCGGAACCTTCGGCGACGCGGCGGTCTTCAGCCTTCAGACGAACAAGCTCGCCCCGGCGGGCGAGGGCGGCATCCTCGTCACCCACAACGACGCGATCGCCGAACACGTGACCTGCCTGGGGCACTTCGAGCGGGTGATCGACCTTAAGACCCCCGCGCGCCGCTTTGCCGGAACCGGGTTCGGGATGAAGCACCGGATGGCGCCGCTGTCGGCCGCGGTCGCGCGGACCCAGCTCCGACACATGCCGGAGCGCAACGCCCGGCGCAACGACAATCTCGCGTACCTGTCCGCACGCATCGAGTCCCTCGGCTTCAACACGTTTCCGCCGCCCCCCGAGGCGCAGCGCGTCTACTTCATGTTCATGATCGAGAACCGCCCCGAGCGGTCGGGGCTGCCCACCCGGGCGCTGGTCGAAGCGCTGCGCGCGGAAGGATGCGACGCGACGTATCCTCGATATCCGCTCCTGCATCAGCAGCCGGTGTTCACGGAGGACAAATTCATCGACCTGGCTCGTCTGCGGCACGTACCGCGCGGCGAATTGCCGACGTACCGGCCGGACGATCTGCCGCGAACGATCGCCGCCAACGAGCGCATGCTTCAGCTTCCCTCGTTCCCGCGGGCGGACCGGGCGTTGCTGGACCAGGTGGCCGAAGCATTTGAGAAAGTCGTCGCCTGCGCCGATCGCATCCGCGACCACCTCGGATCCGTCTCGGCGGCGGACCACGGATCCTCTCCGGCCGGCGCGGCGGCGGCGATGACGACGAGCCGCTAGGGATCCTGGACGGATGACCTCAGGTCGGATCGGGCGGATTATGACCGAACCTCATCGGCAAACGCCGCGTGACGTGGACTGCCTGATTCTCGGCGGCGGGATCACCGGCGCCGGCGCGGCGCGCGACGCGGCGATGCGCGGGCTTTCCGTCCTCCTGGTCGACTCCGACGACTTCGCCTCAGGCACAAGCCACCTCACCTCGAAGCTGGTCCACGGCGGGCTTCGCTACCTTGAATACGGACAGTTTCGGATGGTGCTCGAGGGCGTCAGCGAGCGCAACCGCCTTCTGAACCACGTCGCCCCGAACCTGGTGCGCCCGATCCGGTTTGTCGTCCCCGTCGAGGAGCACCACCTGTCTTCCTGGCTGCTGCAATCCGGCGCGCTGAAACTTTATGATCTGATGGGCCTGTATGACGGGGGCCGACGATCGCGTTCGATCGGGCGCGTCGCCTTCGCCAGGTCTTTTCCTTTCGCAAGGCCTTATCCCTGGGCGATGACGTTCTGGGACGCGCAGACGAACGACGCCCGCCTCGTGCTGGCGACGCTGCGCACCGCGGAGGACGCCGGCGCTTGCCTGATGAACTACGCCTCGCTGGTCGCCGCCCGACAGGACGCCGCGGGGTGGCACGTCCACCTCGAAGACCGGCAGACCGGCGTCGTTTACGCCGTGACGGCCCGCACGATCATCAACGCGACCGGACCGTGGGCGCCGAAGACTTCGGAATCCCTCGGCGTCCGGCCGAAAGCGCTGACCTGGCTGAAGGGCACACACCTTGTGCTCGACCGGTTTCCGCGGTTCGGACAGGACGCGGTCGTGATCCGCAGCGTGCGCGACGACCGGGCGCTGTGGGTCGTGCCCTGGGAGAACCGTCTGCTGGTGGGAACCACCGAGTCCCGCTACACCGGCGACCTTCGCGAGGTCCGGCCCACCGTCTCCGAAGTGGGCGATCTTTTCGAGAGCTTTGTCGCCGGGTTCCCCGGACTGGGCGCAACGCCCGACCACCTTCGGATGGCGTTCGCCGGCGTCCGTCCGATCATCGAGCAGCACATCGAGAACGAAAGCGCGCTGTCGCGTCATTACGAAATCGACGTGGATGCGCGGCACCGTCTGATCACCGTCAGCGGCGGAAAACTGACGACGTTCCGAAGGATGGCGGAGCACGCGGTGGACCAGGTCTGCCTGATGCTCGGACGACGCGACATCGGGCGAAGGACGCGGCAACGCCTCCGCAGTGAAGCGCTTTGGCCGGGGTTGGTTCGAGGCGGACCGGTGGACGTGCATTCGTCCCTCACCCGGCAGGCGCGCGAGGCGGACTTGCGCGAAAGCGTCGTCACCCACCTCATCCGCCACTACGGCGTCGAAGCGGCGAGGATCGTCGGCGACATGTTTGAAAGCCCGGCGACCGCGCAACCGTTGATCGAGGGTCTCCCGTATACGCTCGCCGAAGTCGCCTACCTGTGCCGCCGCGAGCATGTGCGCACCCTCGGCGACCTCGTGCGCCGGCGGACCTCCCTGTATTTTCTGGCCGATCGAGATCTGCTTTCCGCCCTCCCGCGCATTGCTCAGCAGGTTGCGGATGTGCTCGGGTGGGATCCACGGCGGCGGGACGCGGAAATCACCCGCGTCCGGTCTGATCTCGACGAAGACACGCGCGCCCTGAGCGAGTATCAGCGGACCGTCCGACTCCCGTCGCCGCGGGAGACCCGGTCTCCCGCGGCCGTCACGGCCTGACGACGGACCTTCCAGCGCCGCTGACGCGGAGCATGCCGAAGACGCCGCCTTCTCCTTCCGGGTTGAGGCGCATACCCGCATCGCCCGTCGTCAAGGTATAACGCGGCAATGCAGCCCGTTCCGTCATCATTGTCCGCAAGGCCCGGTTCGCCTGACGGCCCGCACAAAGCACGCCCGCGTCGACGATGGGCGCGCGTGGGGTTCGGCGTCGCCGTGGGGATCCTCCTTTCCGAGGGGCTGGTGCGCGCCGTGCGGAGGTTTCGCGAGCCGCCGGATGAGCGGACCTCGCGCCTCATTCATCGGGCGTCGGACGATCCGGAACTGATCTACGAACTCGTCCCCGGCGCGTCCGGGGTCCGCGACGGCGTGCCGATCGTGATCAATGATGACGGCTTCCGCGACGATCCTTTCCCCGCGGAGGGAAACCGCACCGGTCTGCGCATCGTCGTGCTCGGCGACTCGGTGGCGTGGGGCTGGGGGGTCGAGATGCCGCAGGCGTTTCCGCAGGTGCTGGAGCGCGAGCTCAATGCCGCTCGCCCGCCCGACGCGCCGCCGCACGTCGTCTTCAACCTCGCGGTGGACGGGTATTCGACGACGCAGGAGGTTCGCCTGCTGGAGACCCGCGCCGCGGCGTTCAACCCCGATCGGGTCATCCTGGCCTACGTCCTCAACGACCCGGACGTCGCCGACGGCGGGCTTGCCCGTCACTTCACGAGTTCGCCCATCGCGCTGGTCGAACTCCTGCACCGGGGTTGGCGACGGGCGACCGAGCCGCCGCCCCCGCCCTTCGACGGGCGGAACTGGGACCACGAGTATCACTTTTACATCCACGCGAAGCACAAAACCCAGGTCGAGACCGACTTCGCGCGCCTCGGACGCTGGCGGCGCGAACATGACGTGCCGATCCTCGTCGCCGTCGTGCCCGTGATGTTGTTCGAGCCGGGGGCGCCCTATCCGTGGCAGTACCTTCACGACTACATCGCGTCGCTGTGTCGGAAAGAAGGACTCGAAAGCCTCGACCTGTATGAAGCATTCGCCGGAAGATCGGCCGACGGACTGAAGCTGGATGAGTGGCACCCGAACGCGGAAGGGCACGCGATGATCGCCGAGGCGCTGCGCACGTTCATTCAAGCAACGTCTTCAGCCCCGCGCGACGCAACCGAGCCGCGTCCGTAACCGTCCGTTGAAAAAGGGCAACGCCTCCCTCCGGGAGGCGAATTTCGCCGGGAAAAAACCGGGATCACGAAAGCCGATCGCGAGTTCTTCAACAGGCGGGCAAGGAGGCGGGGGGCTCAATCCGCCCCGGAAGGTCTTGAAATTCCGCGTCAATCCTTCAACGAAAACGGCGTGAAGCTCGTCGCCCGGTCGTAGTAGTCCTCGTTCTCGACGCGCTTGAGCGTGTTGACCACCAGGTACGTCACCGGCGTGAACACCACCTCCACCGTCACCTTGAACGCCAGGTTGAACGCCACCACGCGCATCATCGTGTCCGTCTGCCAGACTCCGCCGAACGCCAGCGGGTAGAAGATCACGCTGTCCACCGCCTGCCCCGCCAGCGTCGAGGTGATCGTCCGCGACCACAACCACCGCCCGTGCGTCAGCACCTTCATCTTCGCCAGCACGAACGAGTTGACGAAGTCCCCCGCCCAGAACCCGAGGATCGACGCGGACACGATCCGCCAGCCGGATCCGAACACCGTCGCCAGCGCCGGCTGGATGGTCTCGTTGTACGGCTCGTTCGGGTCCGCCGGCATGCGGATCACCGCCTGGCTCATCAGCACGTAAAAGAGCATCGCGGCGAAGCCCGCCCAGATGACTTTGCGCGCCCGGGCGTACCCGTAAACCTCGGTGAGGATGTCGCCAAAAATGTAACTGATCGGAAAAAAGAGGTTGCCCGCGCCGAAGGAGATCGTCGAACCGATGATCGGCAGCGCGAAGGGCAGCGTCACCGCGCACGCCTTCCCCGGACCGATCATGTTCGAGCACAGCAGAACGGTCACGAACCCGGCCATCACAAGGTCGTAATACCTGTAATGCCGCCGGTTCTCGACATGCCCCGCCCCAGACCGTTCTCCGGAGGATTCCACGTGGATCTGCAAGGTCATTGCCCTTTTTCATCTCCGCGGCGCGAAGGAACTCCTGACGGCCGAGCCGTCGAAAGACCGCGTTCCGCTGCAGCGTCGGGACATCGGACGCCGAAGGAAACGCTCAGGTTCGGCTCAGGTCCGGCGCAACCTCGGCGGATGTTCCTCGCAACGGACGGATCAAGCCTCGGTCCGATTCCCGGGATCCCCTCGCCACGGTGTCCGGGCATCTTGGCCCCGGCGACGAGACCGTCAAGCGGATCGGCATCGGGATGCGGGTAGCGTGGGCATCCTGCCCGCGATTTGGGTAGCGTGGGCATCCTGCCCGCGATTGGGGTAGCGTGGGCATCCTGCCCGCGATTGAGGTAGCGTGGGCATCTCGCCCGCAAACCGCCGCCGCGTTGATGATGGAACACGTGGATTCACGGGCGGGGACGCCCGCGCCACCCGTCGTCGGTCTCGGCGCAGGTGTCGAACTCGCCGCCGCAGCAATCGCCGCCAAACCAGGACAGAATCCAGCGGCACATGTTGATCAACTCGGGCTGGATCGTCTCGCCGCTGTCGAACGGATAGAAGTCGGTCCCGTGCCTCACGTTCACGCCGCCGTGGGTAGCGTGGGCGTCCCCGCCCGCGAACCGCATCTCCGGCAGGCCGTGGATGTACGTGTTGAAGTGCGTGAAGCGTCACCTGACGCGAACTGGAATCAGAAGCCTAAGAACTCTACGAAGCCGAATCGCTCCGCGTTGACGCTGCGGTCTTCTTATGTTATCGAGCCTGATATGCAGAGTCGGCGATTGCGCACGAACACAGGAAACGGCGCGCTACTCACTGGATTGCGAGAGGCCGCGCGGTTCGGGGCGCACGAGTTGGTTCACGCCGATGCTCTCGATTGGCTCGCCACGGCGCGCTCGAATTCGATTCACGCCGTCGTAACCGATCCCCCCTACGGGCTCGTCGAGTATCGTCCCGCGGAATTGGCCAAGCGGAAGAACGGGCATGGTGGGGTCTGGCGAATTCCGCCCTCGTTCGACGGACATCAGCGCAGCCCGCTCCCGCGGTTCACGGTTCTGCGTGAGCCGGACCGGGCGCAGCTCCGCGATTTCTTCCGCCAGCTCGCGGCGCGACTGTTCCCCGTGCTCGTTCCGGGCGCGCATGTGTTCATCGCGACAAACCCGCTGGTCTCGTATCTCGTTTACGAGCCATTCATCGCCGCCGGCTTCGAGAAGCGGGGAGAAATCATCCGTGTCGTTCACACGCTGCGCGGCGGCGATCGGCCCAAGAACGCTCACGAGGAATTCGACGAAATATCCGTGATGCCGAAGTCGTGCTGGGAACCGTGGGGCCTGTTCCGCAAACCATGCCAGGGCCGGGTGCAGGACAACCTGCGCAAGTGGAAGACGGGCGGACTGCGGCGCATCTCGCCCGATGAACCTTTCAAGGACCTGCTCCATGCTGCGCCCGCCCGCGGGGTGGAGCGCGCCATCGCGCCTCATCCGTCGCTCAAGCCGCAATCGCTCATGCGTCAGCTCGTCCGGGCCGCTCTGCCCCTTGGCGATGGCGTGATTCTCGATCCATTCATGGGTTCAGGCTCGACCATCGCCGCGGCTTCAGCACTGGGACTGCGGAGCGTCGGCATCGAAAAGAGCGACGAGTATTTCCGGCTGGCTCAGCAGGCTGTGCCGCGGCTGGCGGAATTGATCGTGAAGGATCGCAATGGTCAGGGCGAGTGACTTCGATTCTTCCGTGTCACTCCCACCCGGGCTTGAGATCGGCGCTCTTCGCCGCGCCATCGACTACATGGAAAGAGAACTGGCCGAACTGGTCGAGATCTACTTCGAGCAGGCCAATGTGTTCAGCGCGATCGTCGGCATCTTCGGCACGCGGGCGTTGCACTCGGTCAGCAACTACGAGAAACACAAACATACGGACACGGCACAGCAGCGCTTTCCCGATCTGTGCCGCAAGGGCTGCGGACCCCGCCCGACCCTGAACGACTGCCTGGAGAGCAAGGGCAGCAAGCGACCGTGGGCGCTCCAGTCGCATTACGATCACCCGGGCTGGTATGTCGTCTGGCGCTGCCTCGTCGATCCCACCGAATCGCTCGAATCTGGTAAACCCGTCATCATCTGGCGCGTCGATGTCGTGTTCCTCATGAAATCCGATTGGAAATACGAGAAGAGCAGCGCCGGCGACGCCGGTGGAGGGCGTACGCACACATTCGGCGTGAAGCAGGCCGCGGACAAGTTGAAAGGAAAAGCCGTCTACCGCCGCAAGGATGTGATCATCCGCGGTGGAAAGCCCATCCCGAAAAACGGCGACGATGAGAACGTCGACCCCAGTCGGCCAGACTAGCCCCTCCGCTCCTCCCCGCACCGTCCGTTGCCCTCCCCCGGACCATCCGGGGACAGCCCCGGCTCGTCCGGGGGAGGCCGCCGACCGGCCCGTAGAAGCCCGCGGTCCGCCCGTGCCGATCCCCCAATTCGGCCGTGCCGCTCCCCGGCCCGGCTGGACATTCCCCCGACCCACTCGGATAATCCCCCGCATCCGTCGGAGCGGCCCACGCCCAGTTCGCGCGCCCGGACACTGCGGCGTGGTTCACCCGCACGACGGCGCGGGGGCCGGGAAGCTCCAATCACGTCGAGATTCAGAAGCCCAGTCCTGATCACCGGCACGGGGCGGCTGTTGAACATGCGTCCTCGCAGCCGCCGATGCAGACTTCGCCGCCGGTGGCGTCGGACCAGGAGGTCTTGCCGCGGCCTCGGGAGTCTATCGTGACGGGCTGAGGCCTGCGGCCGTCGAGGGTCATGCCGACGACCGTTCCGTCGGCCAAAGAGGATCTCACCTTGGCGACGACTTTGCCGCGGTTGCAGTTGGTGCGTGCGCGGACTTTCCTGATAGCGCCGCAGTCGGGCCGGTCGAGCTGACCTTCGAGCCAGAACGAGAAATCGAAAGGATGCTCAAACACCTCCGAAAGGGGTGTCCAATCAGGGTATCCGAACGCCGCGTCCTGAAAGTACCCTTCTGTTTCTCCTAGTCCCAAATCAAGCGTAAACAGAAGCCCGTTTTTCAGCGAACGGCGGCCGCGGCGGCGGCGCGCGGCGTGATCGCTGCGATCTCGCGGGGTCGTTTGATGGTCGGTCAGTTGTGGTTTGCGGCATTCACACCTCGACCGCGTTCTCACAAAGGCCCCTGCC
>JAJVHU010000047.1 GCA_022072505.1 Phycisphaerae bacterium | reverse complement strand
GGCCCAACACGCTCCGCTCCTCCGCACTCAGCGTAATCACAACCGCTACCCGCATGATGCGTATCCTCCCTTCAAAGAGGTATACACGCCAAGCGTTTATAAGATGCATTCTTTATGAAACAGTACAGTAGCGGGTTAGGCTGCCGACATGGGCCTTGGGGGGAATTGGCGGCGAGGAGGCTCCGGGTCGCCGATGGAGGTCATCCCCGCCGCCATCTGCCATCAACATCGGGAATCCACCCCGGAAATTCAATGATGATCTGCGGGCATCGGGCCGGTTAGTGCCTGGGGGTAGGCACTGAGGGGAAAAATTTCCTGTTGCCGGGGGCCGGAAGGCGACCTGTCAGGGATGCGCGGAAAGCGACAGGCGCCCCGTCCCCCGAATGACCGGTTGCCGGCTAGCTCGACCTTGGGACAGGACAGAGTGGGAACCTGAGTCCCCACCTGACTCCGGTGCGCCGCGGCGCGCGGCGTTCCTCGACCCACCTCAAAGCCGGCACGGCGCGCGGCGTTTCTCGACCCCAACGGGGTCGGGGTTGCCGCAAACATAACCGAGCCGCGCCCGTAAGGAAGCGTTCTTCTGAGTCCCCACTTGACTCCGGTGCGCCGCGGCGCGCGACGATCCTCGACCCGCCTCAAAGGCAGCACGGCGCACGGCGTTTCTCGACCCACCTCAAAGGCGGCGCGGCGCGCGGCGTTTCTCGACCCCAACGGGGTCGCAGTGTCGGGATGCCGCGAACATAACCGAGCCGCGCCCGTAAGGAAGCGTTCTTCTGAGTCCCCACTGGACTCCGGTGCGCCGCGGCGCGCGACGCTCCTCGACCCACCTCAAAGGCAGCACGGCGCACGGCGTTTCTCGACCCACCTCAAAGGCGGCGCGCGGCGTTTCTCGACCCCAACGGGGTCGCGTCGTCGGGGTTGCCGCGAACTTAACCGAGCCGCGCCCGTAAGGAAGCGTTCTTCTGAGTCCCCACTTGACTCCGGTGCGCCGCGGCGCGCGACGATCCTCGACCCGCCTCAAAGGCAGCACGGCGCGCAACATTCCTCGGCCCGCCTCGAAGCCGGCACGGCGCGTCGCGTTTCTTCGACCCCAACGGGGTTGCGGCCTCCAGCCCAGGGTAGGTCGCCGCAGGCGACCTACCCTGGGAAACCGGAACCGCTCGATCCTCAACCCCAGCGATGTGACAATTGTCAAGAAGGTAGGGGTTGCACCGCGCGATCCACCCAGGTTGGTTCGACCCCTCCGGGGTCGCGTTTGGATCCCGCACGCCACCGTGGGTTTCACCCACGGCTATCCACGTAATTCCCCTTCGGGGAATACGACGCCAACCGCCGGAGAATATGACGTCTGACCGCCGGGGATTACGACGCCGATCCCCGAAGGGGATCAACATGAATAGCCGTGGGCGCAGCCCACGGAAGACGAAGACAAGCGCGCCCAACCCCGAAGGGGTTGCACCACGCGGCGCAACCGTTTCATCTGGCGCAACCCGTTCAACTCGGCGCAACCCGTTCGACCCGGTGCAACTCTTCCAACCCATCGCAACCCGTTCAACCCGCCGCAACCGTTTCATCTGGCGCAACTCCTTCGACCCGGCGCAACCGTTTCAACCCATCGCAACCCCTTCAACCCGCTGCAACCCCGTTGGGGTTGGTCGAGGCGCGGATTGTCGCGAACCCAAGGTAGGCCGCCTTCGGCGACCAACCTTGGGCTGGAGGCCGCAATCCCTTCGGGATTGAGACCAACGCATCCGAGAATCCTGCGCCTCCTTCGGGATTGAAACACAACAACGGACCTTCGCGCGTGTTCTTCGGACGTTGGCGCGGATTCGTCGGGATTGAGGCGAATGCGCCCGACGATCCTGCGGGGCTGTCGGCAAAGCGTGTTGACCGAGGTCAGGCGAAGCGTGTTGCACCGGAGTCAGGCGAAGCGGGGTACATCGAAGTCAGGTGAAGCGGGGTGCGCCGGGGTCGGATGGAGATTCAGGAATCGTCATTCTCGATTTCGCGGCGCGCGACGGGACGAGCGTTCGCGCGGGCTGAAGCCGCGCGGCTCGGAGGGTGTTGCGCATTCGTGAATAAGGATTCAGGGGACGAATTTGTACCCGATGCTGTGGACGGTGACGATGTGCTTCGGGTTTTTCGCGTCCTCCTCGATCTTGCGGCGGAGACTGACGATGTGGTTGTCGACGGTGCGGTTGGTGGGGTAGGGGTCGAGGCCCCAGATCTGGGCGAGAATGTGATTGCGCTCGACGGGCTGCTCGGCCTTGTCGAGGAGCATCTTGAGGATTTCGATCTCGAAGTGCCCCATCCTGAAGACTTCCTTGCCGCGTTCGACCTTTCCGGTGACGAGATCGACGTTGGCCTGTCCGATGCGGACGACGCGCGAGAGGTGCGGGGCGACGCCGCTGCGTCGGAGAGCGGCGCGGATGCGAGCGAGGAGTTCCCTCATGCTGAAGGGCTTGGTGACGTAGTCGTCCGCGCCGACCTCGAAGCCCTTGATGACGTCGATCTCCTGGCTTTTTGCGGTAAGCATGATGATGGGGATGGTGAAGCCCGCCTCGCGCACGCGGCGGCAGACCTCCAACCCCTCCATCCTGGGCATCATGACGTCGAGGAGGATGAGGTCCGGGCGGTCGGCCAGCGCCTTTTTGAGAGCGAGGTCGCCGTCGGCGGCCTCGATCACCTCAAAGCCCTCGAACTGAAGGTTGTCCCGCAGCCCCATCGCCATGTCGGTCTGATCCTCGGCCACCAGGATTCGCGCCATCGTGTCTGCCTCCTTCGGACCCGGGATCGCCCTCCGATCCCGTCCGCCGGGTCCGTCCGCTACTTGTTTTTTATGCGTATCACCGCCCGCACGACGTTGAACCGCCGTCGGGGTTCATCAGCGCTCCCTTACGATCGCGGCTCGGTTCAACGTCATGCGCTCCGATCCTTGTCAGTCTCCGTCGATCGTCGTTCCGATGGCGCCGCCCTCGCAGACGGCGCGCATGTTTCCGGGGGTATACAGATTAAAGACGATGATGGGGACGCGGTTCTGTCGGCACAGTTCGACGGCGGCGACGTCCATCACGGCGAGGCGTTTGTCGATGACCTCGCGGTAAGTGAGGCGGTCGATCTTCCGCGCCGTCGGGTCTTTCATCGGGTCGGCGGTGTAGACGCCGTCGACCTTGGTGGCTTTGAGGAGCACGTCGGCCTGCATCTCGCTGGCGCGGAGCGCTCCGCCGCTGTCGGTCGTGACGAAGGGGTTTCCGGTTCCTCCGGCGAAGATGACGACGCGGCCCTTCTCGAGGTGGCGCAGGGCGCGTCGCCGCGTGAAAGGTTCGCAGACGCGGTCGACGGCGACGGCGCTTTGCACGCGCGTGACGAGTCCGAAGGATTCGAGGGTGTCCTGAATCGCGAGGGCGTTGATCACGGTGGCGAGCATGCCCATGTAATGCCCGGTGACCTCCTCGATCGGGGAGTCCTTCGCCAGGCTGCTGCCGCGGATGATGTTGCCGCCGCCGACGACGATGCAAAGCTGGATGCCGAGGTCGGCGACGAGCTTGATCTCGCCGGCCATCCTTCCGAGCACTTCCCCGTCGATGCCGAACCCGCCGGAGCGGCAGAGGCCTTCGCCGCTGATCTTCAGAAGGACGCGCCTGTATTTGACCTGCTGCATGTCGCCGCGACTCTCGGGGTCTTGCGCGGTTCGGGCGCGGCTCCCCGCGCCGATCGACCGGCGCGGAGCATCTTACGGCGGCGCGCTACGGGGACACAAGGATGGGTCGAGCGTCGATCAACCGCGGCGTCTAAGTCAGGAACACAGCATGAATGACCCGCGCTGAGCCGTGGGCTTTAGCCCGCGCGAGGCTTCGCGCGGGCTAAAGCCCGCGGCTCGGGTCAAGGATTCCGCGGTTCTGCTCAGATCAAGCGCGGCGTTCGATCGGCACGTAGGGTTCACCGCTGCGTCCGACGTACTTCTGGGTGGGGCGGAAGATCCGGTTGTCTTCGAGCTGCTCGATCCAGTGCGCCAGCCACCCGGTCACGCGGGCCATCGCGAAGACGGAGGTGAAACAGTCGCGGGGGATGCCGAGTTCCGCGTACACCAGTCCGGAGTAGAAATCGACGTTGGGGCAGATGCCGCGGTCGGAGAGGACTTCGGAGGCGGCTTCTTCCACGGCGACGGCGATGTCAAACAGACGGCTCCCGCTGCGGCGGCAAAGCTGCTCGGCGTATTTCTTGAGAATCTTGGCCCGCGGGTCGATCGTTTTGTACACCCGGTGGCCGAAGCCCATGATTTTCTCTTTCGCCTCGACCATCCTGCGGATTTCCGCGCGGGCGTTGGCCGGCGACCCGATCCGCTCGAGCATCGTGAGCACCTGCTCGTTGGCGCCGCCGTGAAGGGGTCCGGACAGGGCGCCGAGCGCCGAGCTGACGACGCAGTAGGGATGGGCCAGCGTCGAGGCGACGACGCGTCCGGCGAAGGTGGAGGCGTTCATCGTGTGCTCGGCGTGAAGGATCAGGCACACGTCGAGGATGCGCGTGCGCACCGGGTCAGGTTCCTCGCCGCGCAGCATATACAGGAAGTTTCCGGCGATGTTCAGATCGGGACGGGGGATGAGGTTGTCGTCGCCGGTGCGCAGGCGGTGAAAGCTGGCGACGACGACGGGGAGCTTCTCAATCAGCCGCAGACAGGAGAGACGCTTCTGCTCCGCGCCGGGGTGGTAGCGCTCGGGATAGAACATGCCGATCGCGGGGACAGCGGCCTGCAGCGCCTCCATCGGATGCCCGTGTTCGGGCAGGCACTTGAGCAAGTCGATCACGCGATACTTCAGTCGTCGGTGTCGCGCTCCGTCCCGGATGAAATCGTCGAGTTCGCGTCGGGTCGGGAGCTTCCCGTAAAGGAGCAGGAAGTTCGCCTCCTCGAACGTGCTGTGCTCGGCGAGGGTTTCGATGCTCAGTCCGCGGTACTCGAGAAGCGAGTTCTGACCGTCCACGCGGCTGATCGCCGAGGCCGCAATCGGAACCCCTTCAAGACCTGGCACAATCTCCGTAACAGACATGCGTCACCCCCGTGATCCCGATCGCCAACCCCCTTGCGCTGGAGTTTTCCAGTTTTGCACCTGCAACAGATTCGCGGCGCGTTCGCATCAAACCTAGCTATCCTGTCATCGGCTGTCGATCCTCGTCATTACGCAAAGACCTTTGAGCAATCGGCTTGGAGAGGCTGAACGTCATTGAAGGTTAACAAAATCATGTGTGTCGTTAAGACAGGATGAGATTTCCTTGTCGGGGCTTTGTCGTGGTCGTATAACTTTCAGGGTGACTGCGGGTTATGAGTTGTTTGATCACACGGCCGATCTGGGGATCCGAGCGTTCGGCAGCACGGTCGAGGAAGTCGTGGAGTCGATGACGGCCGGGTTCTACGCGGCGGTGGGAACTCTGGTTCTGCAGGAAGGCGGAGAGGCGTGCCGGGTGACGGTAAGGGGTGAGGATGACGCGGTGCTGCTGCGGGATTATCTGGCGTGTCTGCTGTTGCGGCTGGAGCGTCACTTGCAGGTGCTGGAGATAGACCGGGTTGTTCAGTTCGGCGGGGGGGAGCTTTCGGTCGAGGGGGTGTGGCGTGGGGTTGACGAGGGGCGGTCGGACCTTTTGCGCGAGGTGAAGGCGATCACGTATCATGAGTTATCGCTCGTTCGGACGGATCAGGGATGCGAAGCGAAGGTGATCGTCGATATCTGAGGAACAAGCCGAGCGCGGTCCAGCTCGCAAGCGCGGCGCGCCGGGCAAGGCGAAGAAGCGGTTGCCTCGAACCCGAGCCTCAGGGGTGCGGTCGATCCGCCTGCTTGCGGGCGCGGCTCGGTTTCAGGGCGGCGCCAGGGCGTGGCGTCTGCGGAGAACGCGGCGGCGAGAGATGATGACAGGGACGCAAGGATCGGACCTCGACGACAAAGGAGGATGACGAAAATGAGCGCACTTCCAGGCCGGTTCGGACATTTCAAGGCGGTGGCGTACGTCGCGGGTCTGGTGCTGATCCTCGGGGGGATCGGGGTTGTGCTGGCGGGGTTCACCGGCACGACGGCGCCGCGCGTGTTGTGGCATGTGATCGCGGGAGCCGCGGCGATCTTCTTCGGGGTGTACTGGGTAGCGCTCATCAGCATCCTGATCAAGATGGAGGGGACGTCGGCGCGTCAGTTGGGCGAGTACCGCGACATGACGGAGATGCTGGGGCGTCAGCTCGCACGACTCGACCAGATCGTCGCGAACACGGACATTTCGGACTCGGCGAAATCGCTGGTGCATCGGGACCGGGAGCTGGACTCGCTGCGGCAGACGATCCGCGCGGCCGTGCGCCGGGAGGACTGGGAAGGGGCGATGCACCTGGTGGATGAGATGGAGCGGCGTTTCGGATATCGCGAGGAGGCCGCCCAGATCCGAGAGGAGGCGAAGGACGCGAAGAGCGACGCGATCTCGCGTAAGCTGACCGCGGCGCTGCAACTGGTGGACGAGCACTGCCGGCGCGGAGAGTGGGCGCTGGCGAAATCGGAGATTGACCGGTTGCTGAGGCTGCTGCCGGATGACCCTCGGGTGGCGCCGCTTCCGGGGCGTCTGCGGGCGATGTGGGAGGAGCGGAAGAACGCCTTGCTGGCGGAGTGGCGCTCGGCGGTGAACCGTCACGACGTGGACCACGCGATCGAGGTCTTGAAGGATCTGGACCTGTATCTGACGCCGGAGGAGGCGAAGGAGCTTCAGGATTCGGCGCGGACGGTGTTCAAGGAGAAGCTGCTCCAGATGGGGGTGAAGTTCCGCTTCGCGGTGACGGAGCGGCGCTGGCATGACGCGCTGGAGGTGGGCGCGGAACTGGTGCGGGAATTTCCGAACACGCGGATGGCGCAGGAGGTGCGGGAGCGTCTCGATGTATTGCGGGAACGCGCGAAGCACCAGGATATGCGTTCGAGGGAGGCTGAGGCGGTCGGAGCCGGCGCGCCGTGAATGCGCCGGCGGCGGTTTCCGCTACGGAGGGGGTCGAACGCCGGCTGGAAATCAATCCGGCGTTCGAGTCGTTGCTGCGGCGCAACGGGCTTTCCGATCCCGAGGCCTTGTTGAATCTTCGAGAGGCTTCGAGCCTGGGCAAGCGGGGTCTTGCGTCGTGGCGTGAGCGGCTGCGCGTTGAGCTTCAAGGCGAGGACGGTCGCCGCGCGGCGTTCTTTCTGAAACGTTATGTTCACCCCCCCGGGAGCGCGGTGCGCGCGGCGCGGCGGACGTGCGCGTCGGCGCGGACGCTGGCGGGGGTGGAGTGGACGTGGATGCGCGGGCTGGCCGAAAGCGGGATCGGCGCGCCGACGGCGGTCGCGCTGGCGGAGGAGCGGCGCGGCGACGGAGAGCTTCGCAGCGCCTTGTTGATCACCGAAGTCCCCGGGGAATCCCTCGAAGCGTGGTTCGCCCGCGGAGCGGGAAGTCCGGACGACCTCCGGGGACGGTTGATCCCGCCGCTGGCCTCGCTGATCCGGCGATTTCACGAAACCGGACAGGTCCACCGGGATCTTTATGCGGCGCACGTTTTTCTTGAGGAGACGGACGGGGGTCCGGTGTTCCGGTTGATCGACCTTCAGCGTGTGTTCCGCCCGCGTTGGCGGGGGCGGCGCTGGATCGTGAAGGATCTGGCGTCATTGTCGTACTCGTGTCCGGCGGGCCTGGTGTCGCGTGCGGCGCGGGTGCGGTGGTTGAAACGTTACCTCGACGTGTCTAGGCTGCGCGCCGGGGACAAGCGGCTGATCCGGTCGATCGCTCACAAAGCCCGGTCGATCGCGCGGCACGACGCCCGCCGGTTGCGGCGCTGACCGCGGGCGAGTAAAGGCGTCGGCGGACCGGTGTGAATCCGAGGCGTGCGCATTGCGCTGGTGACAGAGTGGATCGACGGGTGGCGCGGGGGCGCGGAGACCTCCACGTTTCAGTTTCTGCATCATCTGCTCGAGGCGGGAGTCGAGGTCGATCTGTTTACGCGGAGCCGGATTTCGCCGGTTCCCGGTCTTCAGGTTCACACGGTGTCGGGGGCGGCCGTGACGCGGACGCGGCGCAGCATCACGTTCGCGCACCGGGTTGACCGGCGGGTGCGCGACGGGGCGTACGACGTGGTTCACGCGATCACGCCCTGCCGGTCGGCGACGGTCTATCAACCGCGCGGGGGGACGGTGGCGGAGAGCGTCGAGCGGAACCTGGCGCTGCTGCCCCCGGGTCGCTTGCGCGGTCTGAAGCGGATCGCCAACCGGCTGAACTTCAAACAACGTCATCAGCTTGCGCTGGAGCGGCGGCTCTTCACGTCGCCGGACGGACCGGTGATCCTGGCGCTGTCGAACTACGTCGCGGACCAGCTTCGACGGCACTACGGCGTGGACGCCTCCCGCGTCCGCGTCGTGTACAACGCGGTGAACCCGGATGAGACCTCGGCGTCGCGGCGGCGACAGGATCGGGCGGCGATCCGGTCGGAGTACGCGATCGCGGACACGGATTTCCTCGTCATTGCAGTGGCGCACAACTTCCGTCTGAAAGGCGTGGCGCGGTGGCTGGAGGCGCAGGCGCTGCTGCGCCGCGAAGACGGTCGGCGCGTGCGGTCGCTGATCATCGGGCGGATGCCCTCCGCGCGGTGGCGACAGCAGGCGGCGCGGCTGGGGGTGTCCGACGCGGTCCGCTTCGTCGGTCCGTCCAACCGGGTGGGGGCGTTCATGCATGCGGCGGATGTTCTGGTTCATCCGACATATTATGACCCCTGCAGTCGGGTGGTGTTGGAGGCGCTGGTGAGCGGACTGCCCTGCGTCACGACGCGTTGGGACGGCGCGTCCGAGGCGATCTGTCACGGTGAGAACGGGTTCGTCGTTGATGACCCGGCGGATGTGGCGGGGATCGCGGCGTGCGTTCGCCGGCTGCTGGATCCTTCGGTGCAAGAGGCGGCGGGGCGAGCGACACTGGCGGGGGCGGAGCGTCTTTACATGAAACGACACGCCCGGGAGGTCATCGGTGTTTACAAAGAAATGACCGCCCGGAGCGTCCGATAGCGGTGGAAAGGGCGTGCGCGGCGGAACAGGCGTTCCGGCAGCGGGCTGGCGGGGGTTTCGGCGAACACCTGAGGCGCGGGCGGCGACCGGCCTCTCACGGCACTTCCGGGTGGGGAGTACCGGGCCGCGAAAACGCCGACCCTTGAACGTACACGTCGTCGGACGCTATCTTATCGCAACCGCGAAGTGTCAAAAAACAAACAGGGGGAACCCCGGAATCTCTGCGGAACGGGGGCTAGAATAACCGAGACAGGGAAGACGCACCCGGGGTGTAGCACAAAGATGAATGACAGCCTGCTGAAGACGTTAAACGTGTTGGCCCTGGGTCGCAGCGAGGAGCTGGAGGAGTGGCTGGGCGCGCTCGAGGGGCGGTTCCAACTCACGCGTGCCCTGACTCTGGCGGAGGCGCCGCAGGCGCTGCGCGAGCATTCTTACGATCTGGTGGTCGGGGATGCGAACCTGCTGCGGTTCCTGATCGGGTTGAAACGCCCGGCGCAGGTTCAGGAGACGGCGGGCGGGCTTACGAGTTACACGTGGGTTCTGGATCCGCAGGGGAGATTCCTGGGCCGGTTTCCGTCAGAAAACGCCCTGCCCCCGCAAGTTGAAGAACCCCTGATGCAAGCCGCTCTCGACACGCTCAAGTCCCTCAAGTCCTCGTCTCCCGCTCCCGCCGCCCGCCGCCTCGATTTCACGACCGACACCGGGGAGATCTATCAGGCCGTGCTGACGCCGCTTCGCAGCGGCGACGGGGCGCTGACCGGGCTGTCCGTGTCGGTGACGGACGTGACGCGTGAGCGGAGGCTTCAGAACCGGATCAACGTGATCGACGACGCGGGCCGTCAACTCGTCCGTCTCGACGTGGAGCAATTGACCAAGCGCAACGCCGCGGAGCGCCTGTCGCTCCTTGAAGAGAAGGTCATGCATTATGCGCATGAGCTGATGCACTTCGATCACGTCGCGGTGTTCGTGGTGGACCGGAAGACGAGCAAACTGGAGCTGGCGCTGGCGAGCGGGATGCCGTCGGCGGTGCGCGGGATCGACTTGTACGCCAACACGGAGGGCAACGGGATCTGCGGATACGTGGCGGCGACGGGGCGGTCGTACCTGTGCCCGGACGTGTCGAAGGACGCGCATTACATCCGCGGGCTGGGCAACGCGCAGTCGTCGCTGACGGTTCCGCTGACGCTGGGCGACCAGCTTGTCGGCGTGTTCAACATCGAAAGCGACCGGGGGTGCGCGTTCACCGAGGAGGACCGGCAGTTCGCGGAGATCTTCGGGCGTTCGATCGCGATGGCGCTGCACACGCTGGAGCTGCTGGCGACGGAGCGTCACACGATGACCGGTCAGCTCCGGCAGGACGTGAAGGCGGAGGTGCTCGGACCGCTCAATGATGCGTTGACGGAGGTGGAGACGATCCGCGAGGAATTCATCGGTCTGGACGACCTTCGGCGCCGGCTGGACGGCTTGTCGGAGACGATCGTGGGCATCCGCGAGGCGTTCTCGCGGGTGACGTCGCCGGCGTCGTGCGTGGTGGGGTCGAAGGAGGGCCGCGGGCCGCGGTTTGATCCGGTGCTGCAGGACAAGCGCGTCCTGATCGCGGACGACGAGGCGATCCTGCGCGAGACGGTGCGCGACGTGCTGACCAGCTACGGGTGCCGGGTGACGGCGGTGGCGGACGGACCGTCGGCGCTCGCCGAGATCGCCCGCCAGGGAGCGTTCGACCTCGTGCTTTCGGACATCCGTCTGCCCGGCAAGAACGGATACGAGATCTTCGCGGCGGCGCGCAGCGCGAACGCCCGGACGCCCGTGATTCTCATGACCGGTTTCGGATACGACCCGAACCACGCGATCGTGCGGGCGAACCGCGAGGGTCTGAACGCGGTGCTGTTCAAGCCGTTCAAGGTGGACCAGCTCCTGACGGAGATCCGCTCGGCGCTGCAATCCGCCGCTCGGACGACGTAAATCAACGGACCCCGGTCCTCGGTGACCTGGATGTTCTGTCGTTGTGACGCGGCGTGCGATGATGCCCGGGCGGGAGGGCGGCGCGACGGCCGATCAAGCTCTTGAACCTCTGTCGTCCCTCCGGGACTCCCGGCTCATCATCTTCCTTCCCGGCACTGGCGTGCTGGGCTGTTCTCCGACGCCCCTTCCGGGGCTAAAACGCTCTCGGATGTTCCTCGGGGGCAACGAGTCTCGCATGATCGCAAGCGCATACGAGCTCCACGCCCGGCAATCAGAGCCGCGGGAAGACTCGGGTCGACGGATTTGCGTCGCGCCTCCGAGGCTCACCCGGAATCCTCAGCCTGGCGGAGACGGGAATTGTTCCCGGCTCGCTTCGGGTTTATTCTCACGAGGCTTCAACTCGTCACTGGTGAAAGGTCTGCGGCGATGAAGACATTGAGCAAATCCGGTTTCAGGCGGGGGGCGATATCCGGGTTAGGCTTGCTTCTTGCGGCGACGGCCGCGGCGCAGCCGGTTCCGGTTGAACCTGCCGCGGCGCAGCGCGCGCAAGACGCGGTGACGAAGGGGCTGGAATACCTGATCGCGTCGCAGCGGCCTGACGGCGGGTGGGAGATTCGCGGGCAGACGCACCCGGCGATCACGGCGATGGCGGCGCAGTGCCTGATCCAGGACGCGCGTTACGGCCCGAAGCACCCGGCGGTGGAGCGGGCGCTGGCGTACCTCCTGCGGTTCAAGCGGGAGGACGGCGGGATTTACGTCGAGGCCGAGGGGATGCCGAACTATCACACCTGCGTGGCGATCACGGCGCTGGCGGCGACGAAGGAGGAGCGGTTCAAAGCGGACGTCGAGGCGGCGCGGCGTTTCATCAAGCGCATCCAGTGGGACGAGGACGAGGACAAGGACCGGTCCGACATCTGGTACGGAGGCGCGGGCTACGGCAACAGCAAGCGTCCGGACCTGTCGAACACGCAGATGATGGTGGAGGCGCTGCACGACAGCGGGCTGTCGAAGGATGATCCGGCGTATCAGAAGGCGTTGGCGTTCATCTCGCGTTGTCAGATGCTGTCGGAGACGAATGACCAGCCTTTTGCGCGCGGGGCGACCGACGGGGGGTTCGTGTACTCGCCGGCCAACGGCGGGGAGAGCAAGGCGGGCGAGGAGATCATCGAGGGGCGCCCGCGGCTTCGCAGTTACGGGTCGATGACGTACGCCGGGTTCAAGAGCCTGCTTTATGCGAACGTGAGCCGGGACGACCCTCGGGTGAAGCAGGCGTTTGAGTGGATCAAGCGGCATTATTCGCTGGACGAAAATCCGAACATGCCGGGGGCGCAGTCTCGGGAAGGGCTTTTTTATTACTATCACGTTTTCGCCCGCGCGCTGTCGGCGTGGGGAGAAGAAGTGATCGTGGACGGTCGGGGTCAGCCGCGGCGCTGGCGGCAGGAACTTTGCGAGAAGCTCGCCTCGCTTCAGCGCGCGGACGGAAGCTGGGTCAATGAGGAGGAGCGCTGGATGGAGGACAACCCGGTCCTCGCCACCGCGTATGCGATTCTCGCCCTCCAGGCGACCCTCAAACCCTGAGGGGTCGTGTGATTTCGCCGGACTGGGGTAGGCTTCCCCTGCACTGGCGTGCTGGGCTGTTTTCCAGCGCCCCTGCGGGGGCGAGACTCTCGGATGATCCTCCGGGGCATAATACGTCCCGCTGCTCCCTCTTCGCGGGATCACGCGGCAGGATTGCGCCGGATCGTCAGTTCTTGCGAATCCCGCGCCCCGCAACCGGAGCCGGGTGGAGACTCAGGTCCGCTGAACACGCGGCGGGCGAAGCGGGTCCGGCGGCGACGGACAATCCTTGACAGGCCACTGCACGGGTTCAAGAATGCGATCCAGAGGGAATGCGCCGGGGGGCAGGTCCGCGCCGGGAACGGCGCGATCAGCCGCCGAGGGCGTTGCGCGGCTGGAGCATTCCAGAAAGGCGACTCAAACATGCGGGGGACAAAGCGAATGTCGTTGACGGTCGGACGGAGTGCGTCGGCGGGCGCGGGGGTGTTTCTGGCGCTGGCGTTGACCGCCCAGGGCGGGGACGCGGTGCGTTACGGGCGGGACGGTCGGGCGTATCTTCAGGAGCGTTCGACGACGGAGTTCGCGGTGAAATTCCGGGACACGACGCTGCTGGAGGGCGGCGGGAAGCAGCGGATGTCGTCGCTGGGGGCGGTGGAGGTGCGCATGCTGCCGCACCAGAAGGGCGGTCCGTGGCGGATCGTCGAGGTGAACGTTGTCGACCCGACCGCGCGGACGGCGCTGCTTTCAGACGCGAACGTGGCGACGGTGCAGCCGGTGTGGCGGCGTTCGGGCAAGACGGTCCCGGTGCTGTCGTCGGGCGGAGTGGTGGTGAAGTTCAAGCGCGGGACGACGGCGGCGCAACGGGAGGCGTTCTTCAGCCGCTACGGCGCGCGGATCGCGGGCGAGGACCGGCTGGGGCTGAAGGACACGTACGTCCTGACGCTGACGGACGCGGATGCGGTGGACATGATCGTGGCGGCGGAGATGTTCCGCGATCCGATCGTGGAGTGGTCTGCGGCGGACCTGGTTTGCCCGATGAAGCCGCATCAGGCGCCGGCGGATGAGTTTTTCGGCGAGCAGTGGCACCTGAACAACACCGGTCAGGGCGGCGGCCTGCCGGGAGCGGACATCGAGGTGCTGGCGGCGTGGAACACGACGCAGGGGGCGGACGTGCTGGTCGGGATGTTCGATGACTCGTGCGACGTGACGCATGAGGATCTGTTCAGCAACTACTCTGGGAAGGGCAACGACATCACAGCGGAGCCGAACACGCCGGATTCCCGCGATCCGCGTCCGAAGGGCGTCTTCGACAGCCACGGGACGCCGGTGATGGGGTTGATCGTGGCGGCGCCGAACGCCCTCGGGGTGCGCGGCGTGGCGCCGTTGGCGACGTTTTCGGCGACGCGCGGGTTGAGCGAACCGACGACCGAGTCCAAGACCGCCCAGGTGTATTCGCTGGCGTTGACGGACGAAGTCGACGTTCACAACAACAGTTGGGGATTTATCGACGGACAACCTCACCCGATCGTTGAGTCGGCGATCGACAACGCGTACCGGACGGGTCGGGTTTCGCCGGTGGACGATCGGGCGCGCGGGATGGTCATTCTTTTCGCTACCGGCAACGAATTCAGTGAATTGGACAGCGGTATTGATCTGTCGACACTACCGTCGGTCATCGGCGTCGGCGCTTCCAACGCCCGCGACATCCGGTCCTTTTACAGCAATTACGGCGAGGACATCGACATCGTGGCCCCAAGCAACGACTTCGCCGCATTGCCGGGCCTTGTCTCGACGGATAATGAGGACGCCAGCGGATATCCGAACAACGGGTACAACGACGGCGGTTTTGATGAAGGGCTGCCGGGGTTGGATCCGGAAGGGAACTACACGCTTTCGTTCGGCGGCACCTCGGGGGCGTGTCCGGTTGCGGCGGGGGTTGCGGCGCTGGTGATTTCGGCGAATCCGCTGCTGACGGCGGACCAGGTGCGGTTGATTCTGGCGCATACCGCGGAGCGGATCGACGAGGACAACAATGAGGCGCCTTATCGCCGGATCGCGCAGCACAGCATCTGGTACGGCTACGGACGCATCAATGCGCGGCGGGCGGTCGAGGCGGCGGTGCAATCCGTTTCGAACGGGAACAAGACGTGGCCGGGCGTTCCGAAGAACGTGACGGTGAACACGCTGGTGCGTTCGATCCGGTGGGAGGCGCCGGAGTTCGATCCGACGCTGGATGATGATGAGCAGGAGGATCCGAACCGTCCGGGGCTGGAGGCGGTGGATTACCTGATCGTGGAGAGCACGGATCCGGATTTCGATTTCGTGCCGGAAGACGGCGTCTGCTACGTTTTCGACGCGGTCAACGACGTCCAGATCGGTTGTCAGGGGGAGGCGCTGGGCGAACTGCCCGAGGGCGTGACCGCGTTCGCCACGAAGGAGAAGTCGTTTACGTTCACGGCGCCGCCGACGGGTCAGGTGAAGTATTTCGCCTTGTTCGCGCGGAACATCGTCGGTCGTTATTCGTTCGGCGTCCCGCTCGACTCCGAGGGCGGGGGCGGCGGCGGCGGCGGCGGTGGTGGCGGCGGGGATGACGGAGGGGGTGACGACGGCGGTGGAGGAGATGACGGCGGCGGGGTTGAGGGCGCGCCGCAGGTCAGTCTCAGCGCGAGTCCGCTGATCGGCGACTCCCCGCTGACGGTGCAGTTCCGGGGGAACGCGATCACGTCCGACGGAGCGGCGATCGTCGAGTATTGCTGCCTCGACTGCAACGAGAACGGCGTCGAGGACGCGGAGGACATTCAGCTCGGAACGAGTCAGGACGAGAACTTCGACGGCATCCCGGATGAGTGTCCGAATGACGGCGTGGACATCGACCCGTCGAAGGTGATTCCGTGTCCGAGTCCGGTCTCCCCGGAGGAGGCGATCCGCTGCTCGGGGTGGGACTTCGAGGATGACGGGGTCATCGACACGTTTACGACGACGACCTCTCGCGTGTACACGAGCAATCCGGACGGTCCGAGCCGGCAGACGGTGCGCGCCCGGTTGTCGTTCACGGACGATCAGTTGCGGACCGGCTCGCAGTTCGTCGACCTCATCGTCTTGCGCAGCGAAGACGGCGACGGAGGCACGGGGGAGGGGGATCTGACGATCGCGATCGACGCGCCCGGAGTGAGCGCGGAGCCGATCACGGCCGGCACGTCGCCGCTTCAGGTGGAGCTTTCGGTGAACACGGCGGGGCTGCCCGGGACGGTGCAGAGCGTCTCGTGGGATCTGGGCGACGGCGTCGTGGCGTCGAGCATCAGCGTGATTCACACGTATGTGAACACCGGGACGGCGGACATCATTTTCCCGATTTCGGTGACGGTGTTCACCAGTGTTCCGTCCGGCGAGGCGGGCGGGGGGTACTCGGCTTCGACCGTGCTGACGGTGCGGCCGGGATCGGAAGATCCGTTTGACAACTCGAACATCAACGGGAGCGGCATCGACGGCGAGGGTTCGGGCGGCGTGGGCGGTTGTCCGGGGCTGGGGATGATTCCGCTGCTGGGGCTGGCCGGGGCGTTGTCGCTGATGCGGCGTTGGAGCGGGCGGCGTCGCGTTTGATTCCGCCGACGTATTGATTCAGGACCGCCCGTCGGGTCGTTGCAACGGCCGGACGGGCGGTTTTTTTCGGGATAAGGCGCTGTTTCACAAACCTTCGGCGAACCGCGAAAGAAGAACGCTTCCTGACGGGCGCGGCTCGGTTGTGGCGGGGCGCTTCCTGACGGGCGCGGCTCGGTTAAGAAACAGCGACTCCGTTCAGAGCGTCCAGCTTGCGCGGAAGTTCGCCGGGGTGAAATCCTTCGACCTGTTTTACACCTACCGCTTTGTATTGACGGTGTTCGTCAGCGTCTACGCGGCGCTGGGGGCGGCGGCGGTGGTGCGGCGTTGGGCGGCGGCGCCGCTGTCGGGCCGCGCGGGGCGTGTGCTTTGGCGTTACGCGGGGTTGCTTGTGCTTCGCATGCGCGTCGGGCCGTTTGTGAAGGACGTCGTCCTGATTACGGCGCTGACGGGGATTCTGGCGTTGTTGGCGGCGGCGCACGCGCGGTAAACTTGTTGCGGGGATCGAAGGAGCCGCCCGAGATGGAGGATCGCACGACGACATCGCCCGCACCCGATCTGGAGAGCCTGCCCGCGGATGAACTGATCAAGCTCGCGCAGTCGCTGGGGCTTCGGCCGGAGGGGCGGTCGGAGCGCTCCGATCTGGTCCGCCTGGTGCGGGAACGTCGTCGCCTGATTGACGACCTGGACCGCGACGCGCTGCTTGACGTTGTGAAGTGGATGCGCATCCCGGTGCGTCCGTCGGAGCCGAAGGCGGTTCTGGCGGCGCACGTCGTGGCGAGTCCGAAGGTGCGGTTCGAGGGGCTGTCGGACCGGGGTCTGGACGCGGTTGCGCGGCTGCGCGGGGTGGAGCCGCGCGCCGGGGAGCCTCGGGGGTCGCTGGAGGCGCGGGTGAAGCGCGGGGAAGGATTCTGGAGCCGGGTGCGCCGGAAGCGCCGGGAGTGGGCGGCGTCGGTGGTGGAGCGGCTGGTTGAAGGGGAGCGCGGGGGCGAGGAGTACCGGTTCCTGCCCGAGGAGGAGGAGCGTCGCGGACTGCGTGAGCGGATCGAGAACGTCGGCGTGGTGGGGGGGATTGCGCGGACGCTGCGCGGGGCGGCGGACGACTACGTGGCGGAAAAGCTCGACGAGATCGAGCGGCGCATCGACCGGAAGCTGGAGGAGATAGATCGTCGGCTTTGCGAGTGGCGCGACCGGGAAGTGTCGAACCGTCTGCGGATCGTGCGCATCACGCTGATCGGGACGGTCATTGTGGCGGCGCTGAGCCTCGGGTATGAATACGCGAAGCGCCGGGTGACGCCCGGGGAATCGACGCGGACGGACCAGGGCGCGGCGGTCGAGGTTGGGCCGGCGGATGACGGCGCGGCGGGGGATCGCGGCGCCGCGGGAAGGGAATGATGCTGCCGAAAGCAAGCGCTCGGGTCGAGAAGGTGATCAAACTGGCGAACGCGGTGGCGCGCGAGTACGACCGCGAGTACGTCGGGACGGAGCACCTGCTGCTGGCGATCGCGTCGGACGGGACGGGGCTGGGGGCGGAAATCCTGAGCAGTCACGGCGCGACGCCGGAGAAGCTGCGTCGGGAAGTGGACGCGCTGGTGCAGAAAAGCCTGGAGGAGACGTGGGTCTTCGGGCGCCTGCCGGGGACGCCGCATTTCAAGAACGTGATGGCGGTGGCGGTCGAGCAATGTCAGCAACTCGAAGGCCGGGAGCTTTGCACCGAGCATCTGCTTCTTGCGTTGCTGAAGGAACCGGGCTGCATCGCGTGCAAGGCGCTGAAGGCGCTGGGCGTGACGTATGACAAGGTCCGCGGCGAAGTCCTTGCGGCCGCCGGATGACGGGGGGTTCCGCGTCCGAGTTCTCCGAGCTTTCATCCTGCGCCTCGTGACGATCCTCGCGGCGAGCGTCGTCGGCTGCGACCGGCATGCGGATGTCGGCGGGGTTGAACTTCGCGTCGCCAACTGGGGCGGACCGGCGAACGTATCCGAGTTTCTCGATCTGGACCGGGGGATTCAGCGGGCGTTCGAGGCGGCGCAGGCGGACCGCGGCGTCCGGGTGGTCATCGAGCAGATTCCCGGCGAGGGGCAGTACACGTCGAAGCTGATGATGATGCACCTTGCGGGCAACATGCCCGACGTGGCGCATCTGGACGCGTCGTCCGCGGCGGTTTTCGTGGACAACGGCGTCATGATGGATCTTTCCGCGCGGATCGCGTCGGACCCCGACGTGGATGAGGGGATGTTTTTCCCGAACGTGGTGGACATCGCCCGGCGCGGGGAGAAGGTCTACGCCCTGCCGCTGGACTTCACACCGATGGTGATCGTGTACAACCGCCGCTTGTTCGACCAAGCCGGGGTGGCGCACCCGAAAGAGGGATGGACGCGGGCGGAGTTTCTGGCGGCGTGCGCCGCGTTGAAGGAGCGTCCGCCGTCGGGAGGCGAGGTCTGGTTTCCGATCGACTTTTTCAACTGGATGCCGGGGTGGTATCCGTTTCTGCTTGCCGGGGGCGGCGACGTGCTGACGCCGGACGGGCGTCACGTGGCGGGAGCGCTGGACGCGCCGGCGACCGTCGCGTCGCTGCGGTTCATCGCGGACATGATCCTGCGCGACGGGTACGCACCGCATCCGCGGGTGCGGACGGCGGTGGGGAAGGATCTTTTCCGGGCGGAGCTTTCGGCGATGACGCTGACGGGGCACTGGATGATGCTGGAGTACCGGCGCGACGGTCTGGACGTCGGGGTGGTGAGCGTGCCGCACACGGGGGAGCGAGCGACGGTGATGTACGCCTGCTCGCTGGCGATCCCGGTGGAGGCGCGGAACCCGGACCTCGCGTGGCGGTTTCTCAAGCACATGACGAGCACGGAGGTGCAGAAGCTGCGGAACAGCACGGGATTGGCGATCTCGGCGAACCGCGCGGCGGCTGAGGCCCTGGCGACCGACGACGTTGAAGCGGCATTTCTTCGGGAAGTGCGTTTCGCGCGTCCGCCGTGGGGTGCGCGGGTGGAGCGATATCCGGTGATCGAGGAATTCGGGTGGGAGATGATGGAGGATGTGCTGCACGGAGGCGCAGTGGTGGGCGTTGCAGCGATGAGGACGGCAAAATTGATGGATCGACGCATCAATTGAGGCGTAATTATTGCAAGTGAAAATGAATTCATTGGAGACGGAATAAGGGACGCGGTCCTCTTGCGGAATGAGACGGCTGCCCTTACAGTGCCGCGGATTGAAGCGTTGTGGAAAGGGATGAGTGACGGCGGATGCCGTCGGGGAATAAAGGGTCGTCGATGCCTCAGTTAGCCGTTCCGAAGCAGGAGATTGTTGCGAAGTTCGCCCGCCAACCGAAGGACACCGGATCGTCGGAAGTCCAGATTGCGATCCTGACGGAGAGGATCAATCACCTCAATGAGCATTTGAAGTCCGCGCGCAAGGATTTCTCCGCGTTGCGTGGTCTGCACACGCTGGTGGGTCGGCGGTCGCGGCTGCTTCGGTATCTGCGGACCTGTGATCGGCAGAAGTACCTCTCGACGATCGCCGCGCTGGGGCTGCGTCGTTAGTCGGCGCGGGAGGCTCCCTGCCCGCGGCGCCTCAGGCGCGTGGCGACTGTCCGGGACTGCGGAGAGGCTGCGGACAGCGGATCAGCGGCCCCTTTTCATTCCCCCCCCGTTCCGGTCGGGCGCGGAGGATGCGCGTCGCGCGTCGGTCCGCCGGAACCGCTTCCACGCTGGAACCTCGATAAGAAGAGTCAATGATGGAACCTACAGTAGTTGAACGTCAGATCGGTCGTCACACGCTGCGGATCGAGACGGGACGTCTGGGCAGACAGGCGGCGGGAGCGGCGCTGGTGCAGTACGCGGAGACGGTGGTGTTCGCCGCCACGGTGACGGGACCGCCGCGCGAGGGGACGGACTTTTTCCCTCTGACGGTGGACTATCGCGAGAAGGCGTACGCGGCGGGCAAGATTCCCGGCGGGTTCTTCAAGCGCGAGTCCCGTCCGACGACGAAAGAGATTCTGACGATGCGGATGATCGACCGCCCGATGCGTCCGCTGTTTCCCGAGGGTTTTTATGACGAAGTGCTGATTCAGGCGATGTGCCTGGCGACGGATCAGGAGCATGATCCGGATGTGCTGTCGTCGATCGCGTCGTCGACGGCGCTGTGCCTGTCGGGGCTGCCGTTTGAGGGGCCGGTGGGCACGGTGCGCGTCGGATACATCAACGGCGACTACGTTCTTTTTCCGAAGCTGTCGGAGATGGCCGGGAGCACGCTGGAACTGGTGCTCAGCGGGCACAAGGACGGCGTGAACATGATCGAGGTCTCGGCGTCGGAGGTTTCCGAGGAGGTGGCGGCCGGAGCGATCGAATACGGGATGCAGTTCATCCGTCAGATCTGCGACATGCAGGAGGAGCTGCGTCGCAAGGCGGGCAAGCCGGCGACGTGGGCGGCGCCGGCGCCGGATACGTCGCTGCACGCGAAGGTGCGGGAGCTGGCGGCGTCGCGGATCCGCGAGGCGAAGCGGATCACCGGAAAGGTCGAGCGCAACACGGCGATGGAGGCGGTGTACGAGTCGGTGCTCGGCGCGTTGTCGCCGGAGGATGCGGAGAACCCGCCGTATGAGCGCGACGCGGTGAAGCGGATGCTGGACACGGTCGAAGGGGAAGTCGTGCGGAAGATGGTGCTTGACGAGGGCGTCCGCGCCGACGGACGCGGTCCGCGCGACATCCGCACGATCACCGGGGAGGTGGGCGTGCTGCCGCGGGTTCACGGGTCCGCGATTTTTCAGCGAGGCGAGACGCAGTCGCTGGTGGTGGCGACGCTGGGCACGGGGCGCGACGAGCAGGTCATCGACGGGCTGACCGAGGAATACAGCAAGAAGTTCATGCTGCATTACAACTTTCCGCCGCTGGCGACGGGCGAGGTGAAGCGCGTGGGCGCGGTCGGGCGGCGTGAGATCGGACACGGTGCGTTGGCGGAGAAGTCGCTGGAGGCGGTGCTGCCGACGGTGGACAAGTTCCCGTATACGATCCGGTTGGTGTCGGAAATCTTCGAGTCGAACGGATCGAGTTCGATGGCGTCGGTGTGCGGGGGGACGCTGGCGCTGATGGACGCGGGCGTGCCGATCCGTCATCCGGTGGCGGGGATTTCGATCGGAATGTTCAGCGAAGGCTCGAAGCGGAAGCTGGTGGTGGACATCCTCGGCGAGGAGGACCACTTCGGCGACATGGATTTCAAGGTGGCGGGGACGCAGCGCGGCATCACCGGGATCCAGCTTGACCTGAAGACCCGGGGCTTGTCGCAGGAGACGATCGTCGAGTCGTTCGCCCTTGCGAAGGAAGCCCGGATCAAGATTCTCCGGGAGATGCTGAGCACGACGCTGAAGGCGCCGCGTCCGGACATCAGCCGTTACGCTCCGCGCATCCTCACGATCAAGATCAATCCGGAGAAGATCGGTCGCGTGATCGGACCGGGCGGCAGCGGCATCCGCGGACTCGAGGCGGACACGGGCGCGACGATCGAGATTTCGCAGGACGGCACGGTGATGATCGCGTGCCTCGACGCGGACGGCGCGCAGCGCGCCCGCGACGCGATCGAAGGGATCACGCAGGAAGTCAAGGTCGGCAAGGTTTACAGCGGCAAGGTGATCGGGACGAAGGACTTCGGGGCGTTCATCGAGATCATCCCGGGTCAGGACGGTCTGTGCCACATCAGCGAGCTTTCGGACGAGTACGTGCGGAACGTCAATGAGGTGTGCAAGATCGGCGACCCGATGAAGGTGAAGGTGATCGCGGTGGATGAGCAGGGCCGGGTCAAGCTGTCGCGCAAGGCGGTGCTGCTGGAGGAGAAGGAGAAAGCGGGCGCGGGCGACGGACGGGAGCGGTAAGCGGGTTCGGAATCCGGTGGTTGGCGCGGGGCGATCTTAAGGGGCACGTCGGAGGCGCGGCGGGCGAAGCCCGCCCTACGAGGTTGCGTTCCGTGACTTTGCGAAAGGTCGGGGCTGTCCCGGGTGACGCGACGGGGCGCTCGGAGGCGCGGCCGCGAGGTCGGGCATGAAAGAGTACGACATCGCACGAGGCGCCGGGGTGTGCGCCGTCACCGGCAGGACGTTGACGGAGGGCGAGGAGTTCCACGTCGTCGTGTTCGAGGAAGGCGAGACGTTCCAGCGCCGCGACATCTGCGCGGAGGCGTGGACCGGTCCGCCGCCCGGGGCGTTCTGTCATTTCCGCAGCCGGGTGGCGCCGCGTGAGCAGAAGAAGCGGTTGCTGATCGACGACGACGCCCTGTTGACGTTCTTCGCGCGGCTTGAAAGCGAAACCGAGCCGGTGCGCGTCCAGTTCCGGTTTGTTCTTGCGCTGATCCTGATGCGGAAGCGGCTCCTGAAGTACGAGTCGTCGAAAATGTGCGACGGCGTGGAAGTCTGGACGGTGCTTCTGACGCGGAATCCGTCGCGGCACACGGTGGTGAATCCCGGCTTGTCGGACGATCAGATTGAGGGGGTCAGTCGGGAGTTGACGGCGATCCTTCACGGAGACACGGCGGCGCATCTGGCGGATGAGGCGGAGGCGGGCGCTTGTGCGGACGTGGAAGCGGTGGCGCATGAGCCGTCGTGAGGTCGGCGATGCGTTGGGCTTGCGAGGATCGCGGCTCGGGGCGGCGGCGCTGGCGGTCGCCGGGGGGGCGCTGCTGACCGGGTGTCCCGCGCCGCCGAGGAACCGGGAAGTCTTCGATCCGCTGCCGCTGGCGCAAGCGGTGGAGTTGATCAACGCACCGCCGGCGCGTCTGACGGGGCTGCTTCGCGCGACGGGGGACGTCCGGGCGAGAGTCCGCAGCGCGACGTCGGACCGGATCAAGCAGTACGACCTCGAGGGCGTGCTTCTTTTTGTGGCGCCCGATCATCTGCACTTCGACCTTCGCCACGAGTTGGCCGGGGAGCAGCTTTCGGTCGGATCCAACGGCGTCTACTACTGGTACGACGACGACCCGGATTACGCTCCGATCTGCCGACGGTACGACGAGTTTCCGGACGGGTATGACCCGGAGCTGCCGATCCAGCCGCGTCAGCTCGTTGAGGCGCTGGGGCTTTCGGGCGTGCCCTTCGGACCGGACGCGCACCCGCTGGATCAGCCGGTGCAGCGCGTGGAGGACGCGGATCAGCAGTTGTTGCTGCTGGCGTACGACGCCGCCGGCGCGCCGCGCCTGGTGAAGGAGTACTGGATCAGCCGGGTGGACAGGCGCGCGCTTCATCGGATCGTATTCCGGGACGCGATGGGGTGCGTTGAAATGATTTCGGAGCTTTCTGAACACCGCGCAGCGGACACCGGACTGCCGTCGCTTCCTTACCGAATTCAGATCAACTGGCCGAAAGACGGTTCGTCGCTGGAATTTCGCATTCGGCGCTGGGAACACCGACCGGAACTGGGGCGTGACCTTCCCGCGTTCACGCCGCCGATCTTCCGTGACGCCGCGGAGGATTGAGGCGTGATCAGCCTTCGGGTTCCGGGACGGGAGCGTCGCCGGGGCTTTTGCACACCTCGCGGATGACGCACGTGGCGTAGCTGCCGGACGGAAGGTCGAAGCGAAGTTCAATCGCGGGGGCGTCCTCGATCACAACGAGCCCGGCTTCAACGCCTGCGAGGGGGACGCGCAGGGGGCGTCGCCCGCCGTCGACACGGACCACGCTTCGGCGGTTGAAATCCTCCGCGGTCAGTCCGGATGCGGAGAGAACTTCGGCCTCGATCCGACCGGGCTCCCCGCCGGCTGAGCGCATGCGCGGACCGAACATCGGGCCGGTCGGCGAGATGTCGAAACCGGCGCAGCGCGGCTGCTCCAGGACGGCGTCCTCGACGACGAAGCAGGCGCCGTTGCGGTGCAGCCAGGCCACGTCGCCTTGCATGACGCGGTCGATCGCGGTCAGGCGGCGGGCGAGAACGTCGTTGAAGAGGCGGCTTTGCGCGGCGTTCAGATAAAGCTTCATCAGCGAGAGGGGGACGGCGCGCAGCGCCTTGTCGAAGCGTGACGGCGCCTTCGCCAGCGCCCGGCAGACCTTCGCGTTCTCGCGCGAGGCGCGGATCCAGGCGTCGGCGGCGTCTTCGTAATTTCCGGCGTCGAACGCCTGCCGGGCGCGGAGGACGTGTCCGCGGTCGAAGTCTCCGGGGCGGCCGAGCGTGATGCGCAGAGCCTCCTCCGCGTCGCCGCGAAGGACGGCGGCGCCGATGCGCCAGGTGTCGCCGCGGACGCCGAAGCGCTGCGGTCCGAAGTAATTCGGGAGCCCGCGCTTCCGCAAGACTTCGAGGATTTCCGCCGCGCGGTCTTCGGCGTCCGGCGCGACGTCGCGGATGCGGATGACAAAGCGGTTGCCGCGGAGGTGTCCGAGCTTGAGCTTGTTCCCGTGGCGGTTGACCCAGAGGACGGCGATGCCGGGCAGGCGCAAGGCCTGAATGCGGTCGGGGTTGATGTGTTCCAGGCTGAGGGTCTGGACGGTCACGGCGTGGGCGTCTTTCAGACCGGCGTACCCGATGTCGCGCGGGGGGCGGCCGAGGGACTGGGCGATGCGGTTGACGGCCTCGTGCGTGGTCATGCCGCGTTTTTCGATGCCGAAGTAGATATGCGTGCCGTCGCCGCAGGGTTCGTAAAGCGGAAGCTCCTCGACGAGGAAGTCCTCGTCGTCGCGGCGGATGACGCCCCCGATGCCGGGCAGATCCGACGTCAGGAGGGGGAGGTGATCCGTGAGTTGAGTTGCGCCGACCGTCATTCCGGGAATGTACGTCCGCGCCAACCTTGCGGCAAAAAAAGGGTCGAATTCTTGCGTCCCGGGGGCGGAGGCGTAGATTGCGCGAGAAGCGGCGCCGGGCGCCGCCCGCAGGGTCCGGGAGCGCGGCGGCGCCGGGTTCTGTGAAAACGAAAACGCGTTGGTCGCCCGACCTCGCCGTCCGGGCACAAGGAGACGTTTGATGAATACTCAGCAGGTCAGTCGGGTCGTGTGTGCGTTCGTGTTCGCGGCGGCGTTTTGCGCTGCGGGCGGGTGCGCGACGACGCGCAGCACGACGGAAGTCAGTCATTCCCGTCACGAGACCGAACCGGAGATGACGAATCAGGGCCAGATGCAGTCGGAAGGCGAGATGGTGTCGCCGGGGACGATGATCGTGGACTGAGCCGGTCGGCAAGATGAGGTGGGTCTTCCGCCCGCCGCTGGGGGTGTCCGGACGCCTGGTGGGTTCCGCGGCCTTCAAAGCCGTTGAGGGGTCGTTAGCGCGGCTCCTGGTGGGTTCGATTCCCATCCACCCCCGTCTTGATCCGGGGCGACGGGCGCCCGGTGGATCGTGGTCCAACGCAATGCGGTGGACACATCGCGCCGAGGGAGGCGTCGGGGCTGTGCGTGCGTATTTGCAGCGTCGCTTCTTTTTGTTTTTCGACAAAGTGAGCGGTTCGACCGCCGAAATATCCTCGCGTCCCGCACCTTCGCCGGCGACAATACAAGCAGTGCCGGAACACCCGGACCAAGGTTGGGCGTGTGCGTTGTGATGAGGCGGGCAGCCAAGGTTGTTGTAGACCCAGGCGTATCAGGGGAAGCGGGAGGATGAGCATGAAACGAGTGATGATGACGGCGGCGTTTTGCCTGATCGCGGGGTCGGCGTGGGCGACGGATTTGAACGTGTCGGCGACGGACCTGAGCGGCAACTCGTCGATCACGGTTCAGTCGGGCGCGACGGTGAATTACAAGGTGACCGGCGCGTTGTCGGACACGTTGAACGAAGGTCTTGCGCTGTTCGGGCTGGATCTGGATTTCGAGGGGGGCGCGCTGGCGCAGGCGGACACGCCGACGCAGAACCCGATGCTGAACTTCACCCGGAACGCGGGCATCACGAATCCGGACGGTTACGGCGGCACGATCATCAACGGCGACCTGGTCCAGGTGGGGGGCGGGCAGAACACGATCAAGAACTTCGCGGAAAACGCGGATTTCCCGATCGGGACGGTGATCACGAACGTCGCGCATACGGCGCAGGTGCTGGTGACGGGTTCGCTGACGGCGCCGAGCAAGCCGGGGACGTACCGCCTGCTGATCAAGAACGTGTTCGCCAACGTGATCAAGGACGGGGAGACGGGCAATCCCTTCTGGGCGACGGAGGCGGCGGGGGTGGGGAACGTCAGCCACCTGACGATCATCGTCGAGGGCGGTGGCGGATGCGACGGCAATGAGGAGTTCAAAAGCGCGACGTGCAAATGCCCCGGGAAGCGGAAACTGATCGCGAAGGGCAACGCGACATCCGGTCAGACCGTGCAGGTGTCCGGCGACAACGGACTGGGGTCGGGCAGCGACGTGGCGAACAACCGCAATAAGTGGAAGGTGGTGTTCAAGAGCACGGTGACGTGCGGGACGACGTACGCCTTGACGGCGACCTTTGATTGCGGGTTGACGGAGGGCAAGAGCGTGACCTGCGACCCGTGACGGGGCAGGGGGCAGCCGGCTCGATGCGGGGGTCGGCGGATCATTACGGCGGTTCGGGACACGGATGAAGTTGGATCATGACCGCCGCGGCGGGTTCTCGGATTGAGGACCGGGTCGCGGCGGTGTTTTTTCCGGCGGGAGGCGTCACACGGTCAATCCGGGTGCGGTCGCAGGGCGGGAGTTGCGACGGGAGCCTGGCGCGGGATCCGCGGGGCGATGTGCGGGGGGCGGTCCGGCGGCGAGGCGGTCGTTCAGGTTCGGAAGGCAGCCCCTCGACAATCCTCTGAAACTCGTCAGAATCCCCGGCGTAGCGCAGGCGAAGATCGATCGACGGGATCGGACGGCCTCGCCCCGGCTGGCGCTTGAGTCGGGCGCGATTCCGCCGAGGCGGCTGGGAGCCTTCAGTGCCGCGATCGTGTCACCCGCGGCGAGGCGTGGACGCCGGGCGTCTGCGTCGGAACGCAGAACCGAACCGCAAAAGGAACAACAAAGATGGCGCGAAAAGCTTCCTCGAGGGGCAGCAAGGGATCGGCAGGTCGGGGCAACGCTGCGCGAAGCGGGGCGAAGCGGGCGGGCAAGTCCGGGTCGGCCGCGCATGGCGCGGTTCGCCAAGGCGGGGGATCGAAGGTCGGCGCGAAATCCGGCGCGAAGAAAGGGGCTGCGCCCGCGAAGCGTCGTGCATCCGGGCGCGGCGCGCGGCTGAGTTGGCGGCCGGAGGGTTATCACACGATCACGCCGTCGCTGATCGTGAAGGACGCCGACGCGGCGATCCGCCTTTACAAGAGCGCTTTCGGCGCGGAGGAAGTGATGTGCCTCCGCTCTCCGGACGGCGGGATCATGCATGCGGAGCTGCGGATCGGCGACTCGGTGTTCATGATGGGCGGGGAGTGGCCGGACCACGGGATGAAGGCGCCGCTTCCGAATCATGTCTCGGGGGGGTTGCACATCTACGTGGAGAACGTGGACAAGGCGTTCGAGCGAGCCCTGTCGGCGGGCTGCACGGTGTCGATGCCGGTGATGGACATGTTCTGGGGCGACCGGTACGGGAAAGTGCTGGATCCGTTCGGGCATGTCTGGGGGCTGGCGACGCGGGTGGAGGAGGTGTCCCCCGAGGAATGCGCGCGGCGCGCGGCGAGCTGGCAGCCGTAAGAGGGGGTCGGCGGCGGTCTGAGGTTCAGGAAAAGCACGGAAGGCGGCGCGAAGATCGTCGCCTCCGCGCCGCGGGGTCGCCGACGAAAACGACACGAGCGATGACGGGGTTCTCGTGAGGAGGGGGCGCGACATGATGCAACAGGCGGTGCGTGTCGGGGCGGGGATCGTGATGGCGGCGTCGCTGATTCCGCTGGCCGGGTGTCAGTATCCTTATCGCTCGATGCGGATCGACGGTCAGCAGGCGGTGCTGGCGGGTCATTACGGGCAGGCGCGTGAAATCTTCATGAGCTGTCACGACCGCCGTCCGGGCGACGCGGAGAACCTTCACGACGTCGGCGCGATGAGTCATCTTTTGGCGCAACAGCGTTTCGCGGAGCGGAACGCCCCGGCGGGACTGCGCGAGTGCGACCGGGCGATCGATTTTTACGGGCGGGCGATCACGGCGCGTCCGAACTACCCTGCGGCGCTGATCGGGCGCAACAGCGCGTTCGAGCTGAAGGGGCAGTTCGAGAAGGCGCTGGAGCAGGCGGAGTGGGCGTCGCGCTACGTGGGTCCGATGGCGAAGCAGTACATTTTCCTGGCGCGCGAACATGAAGAGCGCGGCGATCTGGATCTGGCGCGGCTTCGTTACCGGCAGGCGGTGGTGCTTGAGCCGGAAAGCCCGGAGGCGCACCAGGCATACGGGGAGTTCCTTCGCCGGCGGAACCTTCAGGATGAGGCGAGCGTAGAACTGCGGGAGGCGGAGCGTTTGTACGCCGCGAGGAAACTGCCGACGCCGGCGGCGCTGCGCGAGGCGCAATCCGAAACCGGCGGGACGCCGGGGCCGCAACCTGAGCCGCGGTCACAGCCGTGACGGGGCGCGAGGCTGAGCGCATTTCTTAGCCGCTGTTGCGAAACCGCCGGTGCGGGCGGGGAAAAGAACGCTTCCTCACGGGCGCGGCTCGGTTTTGAAACAGCGTTTTAATACTACAACGCCGGATTAGGCGGCCGAAAAGCGGTGATTTCGGCCAATTCAAGCGGACAGGGCGGCACGGTCAACGGTACTCCGTTGACCGGGGCCTGCGCCTCGTTCGCCACGGCCTGGCGAGTACGCCAGACCGTGCCACCCGCCCGCAGGCGGAAACAACTTACCCGCGGCGTGGGTCGATGCGAGTCGGCCGTCAAGGAAACCCGCGTTGGAGGATTAGCCGCTGTTGCGAAACCGCCGGTGCGGGCGGGGAAAAGAACGCTTCCTTACGGGCGCGGCTCGGTTTTTTGAAACAGCGTTTTAAATCCCCACGCGCGTCGAGGCGTGCCTGATGACGGGGCGCCTGGCAGCGGGGCGGAAGGCGACGGGGCGGAAGGCGGCGGGCGCATAAGAAGGGACGGCGCTGCGCGCTGGCCTCGGGGAAGTTCGTCGTCAAATTGAGGTCGCCGGATGTGCGGGATCGCGGGGATTGTCCGCTTTGACGAGGCGCCGGTCGAGGCCTCGCGCGTGTCCGCCGCCTGCCGCGCTCAGCGTCATCGCGGACCCGACCACGCCGGGATCTGGATCGAAGACGGGGGAGCGCGGGTCGGTCTGGGCGCGGTGCGTCTTGCGGTGCAGGATCCGCGTCCGCAGGCGGACCAGCCTTTTCAGGATCCCTCCGGGCGCTTTGTGCTGGTGTACAACGGCGAGTTGTACAACGGCTGCGCGCTGCGGGCGGAACTCGAGGGGAGGGGTTGGGCGTTCCGCACGACCGGCGACACGGAAGTTGTGCTGGCGTCGTGCGCGACGTGGGGGAGCGAGGTCTTTGCGCGTTTTGACGGGATGTGGGGGCTGGCGTTCTACGACCGTCAGGAGCGGCGGGGATTCCTGTCGCGGGACGCGTTCGGCATCAAGCCGCTGGTTTACGCGGCGGATGACTCGTCGCTGAGATTCGCCAGCGAACTGGGGGGGCTCGCGGCGCTGGGATCCTGCCGGGGCGGCGTGGACGCGGAGGCGCTGCTGCACCTGCTGGCGTTCGGATTCGTCGCACACCCTCGGACGATCTACGCGGATGCCCGGCGACTCCCGCCGGGACATGTGCTTTCGTTCACGGAGAAGGGCGCGGAAGCGCCGCGGCGCTGGTTTCACCTGGGCGAGGAGATGGCGCGACGACGCGCTGCGTGGGCGTCGGTCGGATACGGAGAGGCCTGCGCGCGGGTGCGCGACCTGATCCGGGCGGCGGTCGTTCGTCAGCGCGTCAGCGACGTGCCGCTGGGGTGCTTTCTTTCGGGCGGGGTGGATTCGAGCATCGTCGCGCTGCATCTTTCGGAAGCGTCGTCGCGTCCGGTCAGGACGTACTCGATCGGGTACGCGGAGCACGGTTCGTATGATGAAACGCGGCATGCGGAGGCGGTTGCGAGACATCTGGGGACGGAACACGTCTCGTGGCGTTTGACGACGAACGACGTGGCGGAGGCGCTGCCCGGGGTGCTGGATCATGCGCCCGAACCTTTTGCGGACAGCTCGATCCTGCCGACGACGCTGGTATGCCGGCTGGCGCGGCGGGAGACGACGGTGGCGCTGTCCGGGGACGGAGCGGATGAACTTTTCGGGGGATACTGGCGTTATCTGGCGCACGCGGCGCTGCGCGGATATCGGCGGCTTCCGGGGTTCCTTCGGCGGCGGGTGATCGAGCCGGCGCTCCTGCGCCAGGCGTCGTCGAAAAGCGCGGCGAGCGCGGATCGCGTGCGGCAGTGGCGCAAGCTGATCCGGGCGGACGGCGCCGACGCGATCGAGAATCATCTTGCGTGGGCGCGGATCCTCAGTCCGGAGGCGGAAGGGATCCTCTCGGATGTGGATGTGATGCGGGCGATCGTTGCCGGGATCGTGCGGCAGGCGCGGGCGGATTCCGGAGGTCTGACGGACGGCGTCGGCGCGGCGGCGGCGCAGGTGTTCGACGTGCAATACGGGTTGCCCTGCGACATGCTGCACAAGGTGGATCAGGCGAGCATGTCTTGTTCGCTTGAGGTTCGGGTTCCCTTTCTTGACGTGGAGGCGGCGACCGCAGCGCTGGCGATGCCCGCGGCGTGGAAGGTTGACCGGGGGATGCGAAAGCGGATTCTGGTGGACGCTTACCGTGGACGACTTCCGGATTCCGCGCTGGATCGTCCGAAGCGGGGCTTCGAGGCGCCCTTCGGGGAGCTGATGCGGGGGCGTCTGCTGGGCATGTTCCGCGACGTGGTGACGAGGGAGCGGGTGGAGGGGACGGGCCTGCTGCGGTTTTCGGGAGTCGAGGCGGTGCTTTCGTCGCATCTGAACCGGAAGAGCGAACACGGAGACCTGCTTTTTGCACTGCTCGCACTGTGCTGGTGGATCGGTCGCGCGGGACCGGCGGGCAGAGTTTAAGCTCCTTGGCAAAGCCGCGTTCTGACAGAGCGGCGTAGGTGACGACGTGCGGCGATGCGGCGCGTTCCGGAGACATGCGGCGTTATGACGACGTTGGTGCGTTGTAGAGACGTGCGGTGTTGATCCAGCGTTTCTCGACCCCAACGAGCTTGGGAATTTTTCCAGCCGACGCCTCACGAACGCGCGTCTTTCAAGTCACGGGCTCGGCCTTTCAGCCTCGGATTGGGTGTTTGACGCGGAGGGCTTCCAATAAATTCCCAGGCTCGGAGGGGGTTTCTGAACCCCGACCCCGCGCCGCGTCGCGCGGCGGCGCATAGGGCGACCCTTGCCGCCGGCGGTACACGGCGCGGCGCTAACAAACGCGACGCCGAACCGACGTCGATCATGTTGAAGAACCTCCGATCCGTGCAAGTCGAATTGTGCTTCCTCACCCTTGTCTTCGGTGCGCAACGTCAAGGGCAGGCGGGCGCGGCTCGGGGTGAGAACTTGTGATGCCCTCCGGCGCGGACGCGGCATCGGTTGTCGCCGGAATGAAAGGACGTTTCATGAAAGCTCGACATCTAACAACCTTAACGATCTTCCTTCTACCGGCCCCGCCCGCGCTTCATGCCGGCGACCTTGCCGCTCGAGTTCCGGCCGACGCCCTCCTCTACCTCGACTGGTCCAACGTCCCGAACGATGGACAGTCGCTGATCGGCATGGTGGACGCGGTGCTCAACGCCCCGGTGGTGCAGAGGAAAATGGGTCACGACGGGGAGCACGCCCGGGAACTCCTCTCGATGCTTCGCCCGATCCTCGCCAAACCGGGCGCCGTTGTGGTCCTGCCTGCCCCCCCGGGTCGGCCGTTCCCGGAAGGGTTCGGCATCCTCATCGAGGCGGGCGCCGATGCCGCACCGATGTCCGCCCGCTTCACCCAGATCGTCACCCGCCTGCACGGCGGCAACGCCCCGGTCCCGGCGCAGGTGGGCAGCCACTCTCTGATGCGCGCGGACGTCCCGGGCGGCGCGTTCTACTTCGGCGCGGTCAAGGAATATGTTGTCATGGGCGCGTGTGAAGCAACGGCGAAGCGCGTGGCGGACATGGTAACGGGCGGCGAGGGCGCGCTCGCCGACGCCCCCGCGTTCAAACTCGCCCGCTCCAAGATCGAGCCCTCCGACAAGGGCTTCGGTCTCACGTTTTTTGCCCAGATGCACGCCTTCCTGCAAGCGCTCAACGCGATCGAGCCGCTGGCGCCCGATGAGGCCGCGCTGCAGGACCGTGTGTTCAAGGCGCTCGGCGTTCAGGCGATGCGCACGATCTACCTGCGCGTGGATACGACGGAGTACGGTCCGCGCATGGCGGCTTTCACGCAGGTTGAGGGGGAGGGCGGTCTGGCCGTGTCCGTCTACCGCCAGAAGCCGCTGACCGACGACGACGTGCGCCTTGTCCCGAAGGACGCCTCCTTCGCGCTGATCTGCAACCTGGATCTCTCAGCGCTGTGGAAAGACGCCCTGAACGCCGCCGATCAGGTGTCGCCCGAGCCGCGCGCCGCGATCGAGGCCGGTGTCATGCAGGCGTCGCAGATGCTCCAGTTCCACCCGGTCAACGATCTTCTCGCCAACGTCGGAGACACCTGGGCGATTTACGATTCCCCCAGTCACGGCGGCCTGCTCCTCACCGGCGTCGTGCTATGTGGGGAGACGAAAGACGCCGCTGCGCTGCACCGTATGCTCAGCCGCATCGTTCAGTTTGTGATGCCGCTGGCTGCGTCGCACGAGGTCACGCTTCAGCTTCGCCAGATGAAGCACGGCGGGCACGACATCAATTACCTGCTGGTTGGCGGCTTGCCGATCCCGGCGGCCCCCGCGTGGGGATTCGCCGGGGACCGATGGGTGCTGGGATTGAATCCGCAAACCGTCGCCACGGCCTTGACTCAGGTCGATGCGCAAACCCGCGGCGAAAGCCTCCTGGAGCACCCGGATTTCAAGGCCGCTCGCTCCCGTCTGCCGAAGGAGATCACCACCGTGATCTACTCGGACACGCGTGCCACCTACCGCGTCTGGTATGCGCTGCGGGAGCTGGCGTACACGATGGTCGCGTCGCTGACGGCGGGATCGAGCGCGCCGTTTGATCTCGGCGCCGCGCCCCCGTATCCGGAGGATCTCAAGGGCGTCCGTAACTTCGTGGCCGCGTATTCGCATGACTCGGATGGCGTCCTGTATGCGGCCTACGGGGCGCACCCGGCGGCCGTCATTCTGTCCACGAACGGCGGGGCGGCGAGCACGGCGATGATGGTGTCGATCCTGCTGCCGTCGCTCGCCCGGGCCCGGGAGCAGTCGAAGCGCGTGGTCAGCCTGTCGAACCTGCGCGGGATCGGCGTCGCGTGCATGATCTACGCCCATGAACATGAAGAGCAGCTCCCGCCGACGCTGGACGCCCTGGTTGAGATGGGCTCGATCACGGAGACGATGCTGACGTCCCCGCGCGACCCGACGGGGGGGCGCTCCTATGTTTACATCGAGGGACAATCGATGAACGCCGATGCCCGCAACGTCCTCGCCTACGAAAAGGTGATAGGGCACGAGGGGACGTCCGTGCTGTTCTGCGACACGCACGTGGAGTGGTTGAAACCCGAGGTGTTCCGCAAAGTCGTCGCGGACACGTACAAACGGCTGAACCGCCCGGTGCCGCCGGAATTCGAAGATTGACCGGGGTTCGAGCGAAGCCGAGGCCGCGGGACGCGCGAGGTTCCGAGCCTCAGGGGCGCATTGTCCGCGCAGGATTGACCGCCCGTTGCCGCGCGACGACGATCCGGGTCATGAACACGTTGGGACGATATTCGAAGGTCGGGGTTGGGGTCATCCTGGGTCTTGCGGTCGTTGCGGCGCCGGCGATCGTACACGGCGGGTTCATTGCCGCACCGGGCGATTCCGCGTCCGGGGAGTCCGCGCGGGCCGCGGTCCGCGGATCGCTCGGCGAAACACCTGCCGAAAAGGACGCGCGGATGGCGTGGTGGCGCGAGGCGCGGTTCGGGATGTTCATTCACTGGGGCTTGTACGCGATCCCGGCCGGGCGGTGGGGAGAGCGGACGGACCACGCGGAGTGGATCCGCACCACGGCGCAGATCCCGCTAGGCGAGTATGACAAGCTGGTGGCACAGTTCAACCCGGTGAAGTTCGACGCGGACGCCTGGGCGAAGATGGCCGCGGACGCGGGGATGAAATACCTCGTCATCACCAGCAAGCACCACGACGGGTTCGCGCTGTTCGACTCGAAGGTCTCCGAGTTCGACGTGATGGCGACGCCGTTCCAGCGCGACATCCTCAAGGAGCTTTCCGATGCCTGCCGCAAGCACGGGCTGAAGATGTGCTTCTATCACTCGATCATGGACTGGCGTCACCCGGACTACCTCCCGCGCCGGGACTGGGAGAAGGGTCGATCGGCGGAGGGGGCGGACTTCAATCGCTTCGAGAGGTACCTGCACGCGCAGGTGACGGAGCTGCTGACGCATTACGGTCCGATCGGCGTGATGTGGTTCGACGGAGAGTGGGAGAGCACCTGGACGCACGAGCACGGCCGGCCCTTGTATGACCTGTGCCGGAAGCTCCAGCCCAGCGTCATCGTCAACAACCGCGTGGACAAGGGGCGCGCGGGGATGGCGGGCATGACGATCGACGACAAGTTCGCCGGCGACTTCGGGACGCCGGAGCAGGAAGTTCCGCACGAGGGGCTGCCGGGGGTGGACTGGGAGTCCTGCATCACGATGAACCGTAACTGGGGGTACAACGAGGCGGACAAGAACTTCAAGTCGACGCGCGACATGATCCGGATGCTGGTGGACATTGCGTCGAAGGGCGGCAATCTGCTGCTGAACATCGGTCCGACGGCGGAGGGGGAGTTTCCGCCGGAATCGGTCGAGCGCCTCGCCGCGATCGGGACGTGGATGAAGGTCCACGGGGAATCGATTTACGGTACGCGGGCGGGTCCGTTCCGGAAGGGGCTTGCGTGGGGCCGCTGCACGACGAAGCCGATCGAGGGCGGGACGCGGATGTACCTGCACGTGTTCGACTGGCCGGCGGACGGACGGATCGTCGTGCCGGGACTGGGAAACGAAGTGCGCAAGGCGTATGTGCTGTCCGCGCCGTCAAGCCCGCTGGAGTTCAAGCGCGTGCAGTCGGACGTTCACATCGGCGTCCCGTCGTCGGCCCCGGACGCGGATTGCACGGTGGTCGTGCTGGAGATCGCGGGGAATCCGGTCGTGTACGAAGCGCCGACGATCACGGCGGCGGCGCAGGAGTTCGTCACGGCGCTTTCGGTCGAGCTTTCCGCGGGATCGCCGGAGGTGGAGGTCCGGTACACGCTGGACGGCGGCGAGCCTGCCGCGAATTCTCCGAAGTACGCCGGACCGATCCGGATCGACGCAACGACGACGGTGAAGGCGCGCAGCGTGCATGAGGGCAAGGTCGTTTCGGGCGTGACGGAGATGACGTTCAAGAAGACGGCGCCGCGTCCTGCCGCCGCGCGGCCGCCGGGGCTGGCGCCGGGGCTTCAGTGCGAGATGTATGACGGGGAGTGGGACCGGCTGCCGGATTTCACGAAGCTCAAGCCGGCGAGCACGAAGCGGGCAGGCGACGTGTCGCTGGGCGGGGGGCCCCGGGCGGAGCGACAGGGGCGGCGTTACCTGGGGTTCATCATCGTGCCGAAGGATGAGGCGTACACGTTCGCGCTGACGTCGGACGACGGGGCGAAGCTGCTGATCGACGGGGTGTGCGTGGTGGACAATGACGGACTGCACGTTCCGGTCGAGAAGCGCGGGACGATCGCGCTGGCGGCGGGCGTACACGACATCGAGGTGGCGTATTTCAACAAGACGGGCGGCGCGGAGCTGGAGCTGCGCTGGGGCGTGCTGGGTGCGGCGCTGGAGAAGGTTCCGGCGGAGGCGTTCATGTCGGCGGAGCGATGAGGCGCGGCGGCGTCCGTGACGTGCGTTGCGGCGGGGGCGGTTCCTGCGCTGGGGTTTGACTTCCGCGGGGGAGCGCGCGTAGGCTTGACTTGTATCCTGAAGGGCGAGGCGGCCTCGAGAAGGGCCGCCCGCACCGCTTAGTGGAGAAAGGATTCTTGACATGTCTTTGCTGAAGAAAGCTGCTGCGCGCCTGCTGCTGGGGCTGGCGCCGTTGTCCGGTCTTGCGGCGGCGGAGAGCTGCCGGATCGAGCTTCCTGGAGAAGACATCAACATCGACTTCGACGGCGACGACGATTTCTGGGACGACCTGGACGAGTTCTTTGACGATCTGGGCGACTGACGGGCGGCTGAAAGGCGTGACGTCGACAGGAAGAAATATCGCTTCCTGACCCTTGACATTGCTTCCCAACGTCAAGGACAGGCGGGCGCGGCTCGGTGTTGAAACTATCTTTCTCAGTCTCCCGCTGACCCCGGTGCTCCGTGTTCCGGATTTTCTGTCGTTGTGACGCGACGTGCGATGATGCCCGGGAGGGACGGGGGATCGGCGGCGCGGCGGTTTCCCTTGCTCTCGAACTTCTGTCGTCCCTCCGGGACTCCCTGATCCTCCGCGACGGCTTCCCAGCACTGGCGTGCTGGGCTGTTGTCTGACGCCCCTTCCGGGGCTACGGCTCTCGGAGGGCTCCAGAATGACACTCGGATGACACCCGAATGATTCCCGGATGACTCCTGGATGACACCCGGATGATTCCCGGATGACTTTCCGGGGCACGTCATAACACGACTACGCCAAGACGGATGGCCGGGAAACGTCGTTTTCAGCCCCGAAACAGGGGATTGCTGGGAAACAACGTTCCGGCGTTACGACGCGGGAAGGTCGTTCTCGTCAGGATGCGGATTCCGGCTGGAATCACGACCCCAAGGCTGCAACGGTTCCGAAGAAGTTGGCGTAGTAGTAATAAAAGGGGGAAGAAAAAGAACGCTTCCTGACGGGCGCGGCTCGGTTAAGAAACCGCGTCTAAGCTCGACTTTTGCCGTTTTTGAAGGAGGGAGTTCCCCTGAATGATCGAAGACATCAAAACCTTCGGAGCACCGTCAAAAAAGAACGCTTCCTGACGGGCGCGGCTCGGTTAAGAAACCGCGTCTAAGCTTTGCGTGACGTGGACGTACTCTTCTTTGTCAGGCGTTTGCGCATGATCGGTCGGGTGGGGGATCGGCGGGCGACTTCCTTGAAGCCGGCCCGCAGGAAGGCAGAGGCCAGACCGGTGTAGACGAAGACATCGGCCTGTCTTGCGCCGCGGGGGTCCACCGGGTAGCCTTCGACCGCGGTCGCGCCGGCGCGTTTTGCGAGGTCGATCGCGCCTTTGAGCATCGCAACGGACAGGCCGCGTCCGCGGTGTGCGCGGTCGATGTAAAAGCAGGTCACGGCCCAGACCGGCTCGTCGTCCACCGGTTTGAGCACGCGCGAGGTTCGAAGGCGGACGTAGTCCTCGCGCGGTGCGACGGCGCACCAGCCGACCGGGGTTCCGCCGATGTAGGCGATGACGCCGGGCGCGTGCTTGCTGCTTGAGACGACGGCGCGGAAATGCGCCCGGTTGGCGTCGCCCTTGCCGCGTTCATATTCCGGGCGGGTCCGCCGCCAGTAGGTACACCAGCAACCTCCGCAGGCGCCGCGCGCCCCGAAGAGCGCTTCAAGGTCCGGCCAGCGGTCCGGCGTGAGGGGGTGTACGACGATCCGCCCGGCAGCGCGCTTTTTCCCCGGAGGGGTTCGGACGCGTGCGGTTCCGGTTGCTCGTTTTCGCGGCACGCCGGGAAAGATGCGCGCCGGCGCTCCGGGCGTCAATGACCGCTCGACGGCGCGGCGACGAGCGGCATAACATGCTTCCGCTGGAAAGGGGATGAACCAAGACGCGGGTTCAACGCCTTCGGGCAGGTCGGAATATGAACGCTTCCTGACCGGTGCGGTCGGCGCCGAAGCTGCGTGTCAGGCATCCGGGGGACATCGAGTCTTGACGCCCTTTGATTTTACGAACATCGCCGCAACCGCCGACGCCGCACGGGCGGGGTTCCAGCGCACTTTCGGGCGCGCGGCGGAGGTTGTCGCGCGAGCGCCCGGTCGCGTGAACCTGATCGGCGATCACACGGATTACACGGGAGGGGTCGTGCTGCCGATCGCGATCGACCGGGCGACCTTCGTCGCGGCAGCGCGCTCGACGGACGGGCGTTTCCGGGCATGCTCCTCGGCGTTTCCCGAAGCCGCGACGTGGGGCGCAGCACAGGCTGCGGGGGAGCGGAGCGGTGAGACGGGCCTGCAAGCGATGTCCGTCGCAGAAGGCCTACCCCCGTGGGCGCGGTACGTGTTCGGCGTGGCGCACGTGCTGCGTGAGCAGGGCGTCAATGTCGGCGCGGGTGGGGCGGACATGTTCATCCTGAGCGACATACCGCCGGGCGCGGGGTTGGCGAGTTCCGCGGCGCTGGAGGTGGCGGCGGCGACGGCGCTGATCGCGCTGAGCGGGGCGCCGGCGGCGGCGGCGCTGGAGGTGGCGCGGTGGTGTCAGCGCGCGGAGAACGAGTACGCGGGTTCGCCCTGCGGCGTGATGGATCAGACGATCAGCGCGTGCGCGCAGGAGGGGCACGCGCTCCTGATTGACTGCCTGACGATGTCGCTGCGGCAGGTGAGGCTGAACCTCGGGGACGCATGCCTTGTCGTGATGGACTCGGGCGTACGTCACTCGATCGCGGCCGGCGAGTACGCGGCGAGGCGGCGAGACTGTGAGACGGGACTGGCCGCGCTTTCGGAGGAGGCGGCGCACGTGCGGACGCTGCGGGACGTGGAGGACGCCCGGATCGCCGGGCATCCCCGGCTTTCCAGCACGGTGCGTCGGCGTCTGCGACATGTCGTGCGCGAGAATCAGCGGGTGCTGGAGGCGGCGTCGGCGCTGGAGCGCGGGGACATGAACGCGCTCGGGCGCCTGATGCTGGCGTCACATGCGTCGCTGCGCGAGGATTTCGAGGTGTCGTGCGCCGAGCTGGACCGGCTGGTCGAGTTGGCGCTGAGCGTGCCGGGCGTTTACGGAGCGCGGATGACGGGCGGGGGGTTCGGCGGCTGCGTGATCTCGCTGGTGCGTGAGGAAGCGGTGGACGCGCTTCGCGCCGCGGCGACGGCGGGCCCGTTTCCGTCAGCGGCGTCGTTTATCCGGGTGCGCTCCAGCGGCGCGGCGAGCGTCGTTTGATCGTGAAGGCCTCCGCAAGCCCGGCCGGGGTGACTCAGGGCGTCATGGGGCGTCCTCCGGACCTTCGTCCTGGTATTTCTCGAAGAACGCCTCGAGCGCCGCCTCGTCGTAGGATTCGAGATACATCTGCACGTCCCACGCGATCGCGACGAGCGGAAACGCCAGCCCGTCATAAGGGGCGATCACGATCTTCGCGTACCCGAAGTCCTCGCTCGGCGCCGCCGCGGCCGCAAACGCCTCCAGATCCGTCAGCAGCGACGCCTCGCACTCTCCTCCGCAGTCGTACAAGACAACGACATACCCGTGTTCGAGGTTATGAACCCACTGCTCCTCCTCGAGCGCGTCCGCGTAGAACCCGGGGTCCGCCGGCGCGGGAGGGTTGGCGGAGGACCAGTGCGGACCGGAGGCCGGCGGATTCGTTTCATACTCGACCTGCGTGCCGGCCGGGACGTGCTGCGCGCCTTCGTTGGGGACGGAGATCTCGACGCCCGGCGTAATGTCGGCGGCGTTGTCATTCTCATTGCCGCCGGTGTTGTCGTTTGAATTTTCGGGCGCGTTGTCGTTCTGGTTTGATCCTGAGCCGCCGCCGGGCGCGCATGAGGCGAGCACCAGCACGAACGCCGACAGAAGCCCCACCGCCTCCCCGCGACGCCCCCCGAGATTCATCCGCTTCATCACGAAGATACTCCTGAAAACACCACGTTGGCGTCTTTTGTCGTCATACCGCGGGAGCGGCGTCGGCACAAGCGCGGTCCGACGTGTCCGCCGACGCGGGTTCCGTCATAATGTCCCGATGAACTCGACCTCGTTGCTTTCAGCGGACGGCCTGATCGCCCGGCATCTCCCGCGGTTCGAGTCCCGCCCCCAGCAGGTCGAGATGGCGCAGGCCGTCGAGCGGGCGTTCGAGGGCGGGTCGCGCCTGCTGGTCGAGGCGGGGACGGGCGTGGGGAAGAGCTTCGCCTATCTCGTGCCGGCGATCCTCCGCGCCGTCGAGCACGAGGAGAAGATCGTCATCAGCACGCACACGATCGCGCTTCAGGAGCAGCTCATTGAAAAGGACATCCCCTTTCTGGCGGGCATTTTTCCGAAGGAGTTCTCGGCGGCGCTGGTCAAGGGGCGGTCGAACTACGTCGGGCTGCGGCGGCTGGGGCGGGCGGCGCAGAACGCCGGGCAGCTCTTCAACACCGGCGACGAGGTGGACGAGCTGACGCAGATCGAGCGCTGGGCGAAGACCTCGCGGGACGGGTCGCTGTCGGACCTGTCGTTCGTGCCGAAACCGGCGGTCTGGGAGAAGGCGCTCAGCGACGGACAGGATTGCCTCGGTCGGAAGTGTCCGCACTTCGAGGCGTGTTTTTATCAGAAGGCGCGACGCCGCGTGCATCGGGCGCATCTGCTGATCGTCAATCACGCGATGCTGCTGTCCGACCTGGCGCTCCGCGAGCAGGGCGCCGCGGTCCTTCCGGACTACGACCGCCTCATCCTCGACGAGGCGCACACGTTGGAGCAGGCGGCGGCGAGCCAGCTCGGTCTGCGGGTCACGTTCGCACAGGTGCAGCACCTGCTGAACGGCCTGCATCATGAGCGGACCGGCAAGGGGCTGCTCGCCGCAACACTGATGCACCGGGAGCGCGTGCCGCTGGTGAGAGAGACGTTCGACGCCGCCGAGACGTTCTTCGCGGACGTTGCGCACTGGCAGGAGTCACAGGGACGCCGGAACGGGCGCGTGATGCAGCCCCCGCCGATCGTCAACCGCCTCACGCCCGCGCTGTCGCGCCTCGAGCAGTCGCTCAAGGAGCTGGCGGGCAAGGCGGCGGAGGAGGAGGAGAAGTTGTCGATCACGTCTGCGGCCGGTCGCTGCGCGGAGCTGGGCGGCGCCGTCGAGCGCTGGGTCGCGCAATCCGCGTCGGACTGGGTGTACTGGATCGAGCATCGCCGCGACCGCGTGCTCCGGGTGACGCTCGGCGGATCGCCGCTGGACATCGGACCGACGCTCAAGCGCCTGCTCTTCGACCGGGTTTCCGGCGTGGTGCTGACGTCGGCGACGCTGGCGACCGGTCCGAAGGCGGATTTCTCCTACGTCGAGGGACGCCTCGGCGTGGACCGCGCGGCGCGGGCGGCGCTGGGGTCGCCCTTTGACTTCGCCCGGCAGGTGACGATGCACGTCGAGGCGGACATGCCGGATCCGGCGGACACGGCGGCCTTCTTCGAGCAGGTGTGCGACCGCCTGCGCCGCTACCTGCCGATGACGCAGGGCCGGGCCTTCGTGCTTTTCACGAGTCACGCGATGCTGCAGCGCTGCGCGGAGCGGATGAGCGGTTTCTGCCGCGAGCGCGGATACCCGTTGCTGGCGCAGGGCGAAGGCATGCCCCGATCGAAGATGCTGGAAGCGTTCCGGACGACGCCGAACGCCGTGCTTTTCGGCGCGGACACGTTCTGGGCGGGGGTCGACGTGCCCGGCGACGCGCTGTCGAGCGTCATCATCGTCAAGCTCCCCTTCAGCGCCCCGGACGATCCCCTCACCGAGGCCAGGATCGAACGACTGCGGGAGGAGGGCGGAAACCCCTTCATGACGCTTCAGGTTCCCGAGGCCGTGCTCAAGCTGCGCCAGGCGTTCGGTCGCCTTGTGCGAACGAAGACGGACACGGGCATCGTCGTCATTCTCGATCCGCGGGTCGTGACGAAACGGTACGGATCGATGTTCCTCGACAGCCTTCCGAAGTGCCGGACGATCGTCAACCGCGGCGTCTGAGGAAGCGGGAGACCGTCGAGGCGCGCGTATTCGCCCGACGGTCTCCCACGATCTTTCAAGTTGTCGATGACTGCGCCGGATCGGTCTGACGCCGCGCGCCGATCCCGCGCCGTCGCGTCAGTTCCTCACCACCGCGTCCATGATGAGGAAGAACGTGTCCGTGTTGTCCATCACGCCCGTGAAGCGAGAGGCTCCGCGGCCCGCGGCGGACTGAAGAATGTCCGAAGCGGTGTGCGCCGCGACCGGATCCGCGATCTGGCCCGTGACCAGGAAATTTCCGGCGGTGTCGCGGTTGAGCGGTCCGCTCGGATACTGGTTCAGCGGCGGCTCGTTGTTGAACGGCTGCTGACTGTCGCGCAGCGGAAGCGGGTTGGTGCGCCAGTCCTCATACCGATCAGCGTTCGCCGCGTACCCGATGAGCATCCGGAAGTCGATGTTCGTCGTGACCGGGTAGCCGTCCACGTCCAGCGAGTACCGCGGGAAGCCCGCGGACTCGTACGTGCCGACGACGCCGCTGCGAAGCTGGCCCGCGCCGCCGCCCGAATTGGCCCGGACTTCGAGATCCGCGTCCGTTACGCGCGATCCGCCGATGATGTTGATCCCGGCGCACTCATGATCCGCCGTCACGATGACCAGCGTCTTCGGGTTCGCCTCGGCGAACTGAAGGCAGCGGTCCACCGCCCGGTCGAACTCCAGCGTGTCCAGCAGCCAACGTTCGCTGTCCATGTTATGCGCCTGCTTGTCGATCGAGGCTGCCTCGATCATCAGCACGAACCCCGACGGGTTCTGACTCAGCACCTCGAGCGCCTTGCCGGTCATCTCGTCCAGCATCGGCTGATCGGGGAAGCCGTAATCATCAACGACGTTCGAGTTTCCGCGACGGCCGTCGATTTTGTCCAGGGCGACGTTCATGTTGGACAGGGTGAACAAGCCGAGGAGCCTCTTGGCGTCCGGACCGACTTCGGAAAGCTCGGTGTTGTCCGCGACGTAGGTCCAGCCCGCGGCCTCGTAATCCGCGAGCAAGTCGCGTTCCGGGTCGATCGCCCCCGGCGCAACGCCCCACGCCGTGTGCAGTTCTTCAGGCAGGACGTAGTCATTGTTCGCGCTGCGGTGCGAGCCTCGCTCGCTGTTCGGCAGGTGCCACTTCCGCCCGCCGCCCAGCAGGACGCGCAGACCCGTCGCGTTCGCGTCGTCGAGATACTGGTCGCAGATGCCCGTCCCGGCGCTGCGCGACTGCGTGTGCGTCGCCCACGCCGCCGGCGTCGCGTCGAACACGTCCGACGTCGTGACGATCCCCAGCGCCGTGCCCTGCGTCCGGTGCAAGTACTCGCCCATCAGTTCCACGCGCGGATTGTCGAACACCGCCGTCGTGTCGTCCGGGAAGACGCCATGCTGGTTGTTGTTCGCCTTGTTGCCCGATGAGTAGCAAGCCGACCCCGGCGAGGAGTCGGTGACGATCGAGTTCAGCGAGTGCGTGATGACGCTGCTGGTGTAGGGCATGCGGTCCATCGCCAGCGCGCCGTTGACCTTGCCCTGCGACGCGCCGTGCGCCATGATCCGCGCCGCCGTCCGGTGGGCGATGCCCAGCCCGTCGCCGATGAGGACGATGACGTTCTTCGCCCGGCCCTTGCCGAAGTTCAGTTCGACGATCTCGAAATTGCCCGTCGCGCTGACGATCGCCTCGTCGCTCTGCGTCGCCTCGACGGTCAGTTCGTGAACGCCGAAGGACTCGTTGGCGTACGCGCGAAGCGTGGCGACCGTCGTGTTGACCGGCAGGCCGTTGACCGTCGCCGGCGTCAGAGAGACGGATCCGCTCACCTCGACGCCGTCCACCAGGAAGCGCGCGCCGATGATCGTCTGACCCTCGTCCGGGGCGATCGTCGCCTGAAGGTCGAACCGCTGCCCCGCGATGAACCGCGACACCATCGGAAGGTTCGGATTCCCGAACCGGAAAAGATTGCTCGGCGGCGTCAGCCTCAACACCGTCGGCGCCGCGCTGGTCGCGGCGGCGAGCCCCAACACCCCCAGAACCACGCCGATCCGTCCTGCCGTCCGCCCGCGCGAACGCCTGCACATCGTCATTTCCGTCCTCCTGTCTGCTTCGTTACCCCGGGAAAAGCCCGTCAATGATCGTGTCCGCAGCCGCTTTCATGCGTTGCCGCGGAGGCCGGCGCAACCGCGCCCGCCGGCTCCTCCCAATCCGTTCCCGTCCGCGCCGTCTCACTCCACGACGACTCAAGTCGGAGGCGGACCGTCGAGACCCTGTCGTCCGGCTCCAGGCGGCTGTCCAGGCTCAGTACGCCCGTGAGCATCACCGGACCGCGCCCCGGCACGACAATCTGATCTTTCTCTCCCTCGCTCAGAAGCACGTGGACCGTGGCGGGCGGCAGGTCTTCCGCCAGCCCCCACTCGCCCTCGTGCAGCGTCAGCGGGTAAGGCGTCAGCAGGCACACGCCAGGCCAGGGTTTTGACTGGCGCACCACGTAGCCGACGATCCGAACGCGCCGACCGTCCAGCGAGCACAAGTCATCCGTATACTCCAGCCCGCGACGTCCGACCGGCTTGAACAACTTGCGAAACTGAATGTCCGCGACGCCGCAGGTTGCCTCGTTTTCCGTCGCCGCCTCCTGTCGAGGAAACTCGTCCGCGTGGATGAGCGACCGGGAAGCCAGCGGCGTCCGCTGGCTCGCCGGACCCGCGGGACGGGCTTCCGGGGACGAGGCCCGCGCCGACCCCGAACCGTCGGACGGCGCCGACGGCTGCACGCGCGGCGCCGACGCCGCGCCCGTTTTCGCGACGGTCTTCGAGGCCGCGGTCGCCAGCACGAGAACCAAACCGAGTGCGGATGCGGTTCCGGAGTATCTCCCGAGGTTCAGAACGTTGCGACGCATGTTGTTCCTCCTGATGCAGGCCGGTCATATTCCTGAACGCGGCGAGGGGCGGCGACCGCGTGAGCGGATGAAAACGATGATTTGTCAACGCTTGGCGAAGCGCGGGCTAACAAGTCGGCAAGAGTCCGCAAAGAACGCGCGATGAAATCAAGGAGAGTTCATGCAGCCCGCGCAAAGGCGCCGCCGGGATTCCCGGGACGGCGCTGCGCGAACCGGAAGCGTCATGCATCCGGCGTTGCCGCGCAACCTTTGTTGCTCCCGGTGCTTCAACGGATATCATCCGGGTCGGGACGGAATCGTTGACGACCGGTCGGGCACGCGATCACGAGGGTGGATCCAACGTAGCCGCGGCGGGGATCGTCACACCAACCGGGGGTCTGAAACATGCGGACACTTTCGAGGGCGATCAATTGCACGAACCTGAAGTCATCTGCGCGAGCCGCTTCAAGCGTGTCTTGCGCGGCAGGTCTGTTCTGGGCGGTGTGCGCAACGGCGTTCGCCGAGGACTGGCCGAACTTCCGCGGTCCGCGGTTCGACGGCGTCAGCACGGAGACGGGATTGCGGTATGAGTGGAGCCAGCCCATCCCGCTGGTCTGGGAGCAGAAGCTGGGGCCTTCCTACAGCTCGTTCGCCTGCGTCGGCGACCGTGTCTTCACCTGCGGGCAGATCGAGAAGCAGCAGGTGCTCGTTTGTCTGGAAGCGACGACGGGAAAGATTCTCTGGCGGTTCCCGATCGAAAAGGAGTGGGTGCAGAATTCGTGGGACGGGACACGGGCGACGCCCACCGTGCATGACGGGAAAGTGTATGTCCACGGCGCGCACGGGCGGCTCGTCTGCGTCAACGCAGCCGACGGGTCGCTGGTCTGGGAACGAACGTTCAATCATGTGCCGCAGTGGGGCTACTCCGGGTCGGTGTTGATCGAGGGCGATCTCGCGGTCCTGTCGGGCGGCAAGGATCAGGGCGCGCTGACCGCGTTGAACCGAACGACGGGGGAGGTCGTCTGGAAGTCGGGGGATGATCCGGCGGGGTACGCGACGCCGTATCCCTTCACCTTCAACGGCAAGCGCTACATCGTCGGGTTCACGGGCGTGTCGGCGGTGATCGTTGAGGCCGGGACCGGGCGGCTCGTCCTGCGCGTTCCGTGGAAGACGAGCTACGACGTGAACGCGGCGTCGCCGATCTTCCACGACGGGAAGCTCTTCCTGACCTCCGGGTACAACACCGGATGCGGGTTGTTCAAGGTCGAACCCGACGGAGACAATCTCAAGATATCCGAGATCTGGAAGAGCACGGTCCTGCTCAGTAAGTTTCAGACCTGCCTGCTGCACGAGGGCTTCCTTTACGGCAGCGACCAGAACTCACTGGCGTGCGTCGAGTTCGCCACGGGGCGCGAGGTCTGGCGCGTGCCGCGGTTGAAGGACGGGACACTGGTGCTGGCGGAAGGGAACCTGGTGTTCCTGGGTTCCGAAGGAAAGCTGCGGATCGCGAAGGCGTCGACGGAGGGGTTCAAGCCGATGACTGAGGCGGAGATTCTGGCCGACCGGTGCTGGACGGTTCCGGTCATTCACAACGGACGGTTGTTCGCGCGGGACAACGCCGACCGCCTGGTGTGCTTTAGTCTGAAACCGTAACGGAATCCTAGGCTCAATAAAAGAAGCTCGAATGAAATTAATGTCTCGATCGAATTTTTGCATTTTTAATCACACCAGAAGCCTGACACTTTGACGGAAAGCAAGACTGCGGCGCGCGTCTCCTGAGCGACCGCACGCAGGCCATCGTTGGGCGGCGCCCGGTGTACGTGCGTTGGGCCGGCTTGCTTACGCGTACTGTGCGGCAATTCAGGAATGAATGCGGCGTGGGGTCTTGACGGTCGGGGTGGTTGGCATAAGCTTGCGGGTCTTCGGTAGAGCGAACGAGGCGAGGATCGAAACCGTCAGGGGTGCAGAACAGATGCCCGTTGGAAGACAGAAATCGTACTTGGCCCGTCCTGCGGACGTGAAGCGGGAGTGGATTCACGTGGACGCCTCGGGGCAGGTTCTCGGGCGGCTGGCGGTGAAGATCGCCAACGTCCTGATGGGCAAGCACAAGCCGACGTACACGCCGCACGTGGACACGGGGGACTACGTGGTGGTGACGAACGCAGACCAGTTCAAGCTGACCGGTCGGAAGCTGGAGACGATGCATTACGACCGGTACACGTACCACTACGGGGGTTTCCGCAGCAACACGATCCAGCAGGTGCTGCAGCGGCATCCGGAGCGCGTGATCGAGTACGCGGTGCGCCGGATGATGCCGAAGACGGCGATGGGCGCGCGGATGATGAAGAAGCTGAAGGTTTACAAGGGGGCGGAGCATCCGCACGCGAATCACGCTCCGAAGGCGTGGTCGTAACCGTCGCGAGGGCACGTCAGGCGCATCGAAGCACGCGGGAATCAGCGGCGAAGCGGAACGGGCGGACAGGAACCAGCAGGCAGCGGCGGGAGGTTGACCGAGAGTGAACGGCGACAAAGGGAAGAGACGTTTCGGGGATCGGGACCGCGAGCGCGGTCGGCGGGGGTATGACGAAGCGCCGATGATCGAAGCAGCGCCCCCCAAGCCGGAGGCGCCGGTTCCGGCGTTCAACGCCGCGGCCTTCGAGGCGAGCAAGAAATACGGCTACGTCTGGGGCACGGGCCGGCGCAAGACGGCGGTCGCTCGGGTGCGGGTGCGTCCCGGGTCGGGCGCCTTCAAGGTCAACGGGCGCGAGTACAACGAGTTTTTCCGGGTCGAGCGCGATCGGCGGACGATCGAGACGCCGCTCGAGGTGACCGAGACCCGCAAGCACCTCGACGTGTTCGTGAACGTCGGGGGCGGCGGGACGACGGGGCAGGCCGGCGCGATCGCGCTGGGGGTCGCACGAGCGCTGAAGCTGGCGAACAAGGAATATGAAGGCGTGTTGCGCGCCCGGGGGCTTCTGACCCGCGATCCGCGCGAGGTCGAGCGCAAGAAGTACGGTCGTCCGGGCGCCCGCCGGCGGTTCCAGTTCTCGAAGCGCTGACCGCGTGCGTGTCCCGGCTGCGGGGTTTGCTCCGCCGGCGGACCGGATCGACGAAGACGACTTCAGGGCAGACGCGGGTCTGCCCTTTTTCATTGCAAGGGGGTTTACATGCTGAATCCGTCCGTCACCCGTCGTCAGTTCGTTCAAAGCGCCGCCGCCTCCGCCGCGGGGCTGATGCTGGCCGACTCGACCCGAGGACAAGAGACCGCCGCGGCGTCGGCGGAGGATCTTCGCCTTGCGATCATCGGACCGGGCAGTCAGGGGCGGAACCTGGTCAACAACTGCCTGAAGATTCCGGGCGTCCGCTTCGCCGCGGTGTGCGACATCTGGCCGTATCACCAGAAATACTGCGCCAACCTCCTGAAAAAGTACGATCAGGAGGTCGCCGTCTACGCCGACTACCAGGAGATGCTGGCGAAGGAGAAGGATCTGGACGCGGTGATCGTCGCCACGCCGGACTGGGTTCACGCGGAGCAGACGGTGGCGTGCCTGAAAGCCGGTCTGCACGTCTACTGCGAGAAGGAGATGTCCAACACGATCGAAGGCGCGCGGCAGATGGTGCAGGCGGCGCGCGAGACGGGCAAGCTCCTTCAGGTCGGGCATCAGCGTCGCAGCAACCCGCGGTACTGGCACGCGATCAAGCTGATCGAGAAGGACAAGGTGCTGGGCCGGATCACGCATTTCTACGGGCAGTGGAACCGGGGGAAGCGCTACGAGATCGGCTGGCCCGACGGTCAGGAGATGTCCGAGGCGGATCTGAAGAAGTACGGTTACGACACGATGGAGCGGTTCCGCAACTGGCGCTGGTACAAGAAGTTCTCCGGCGGGGCGTTGGCGGACCTCGGGTCGCATCAGATCGACGTGTTCAACTGGCTCCTGAAGTCGCCGCCGAAGGCCGTGCTCGCCGCGGGGGGGATCGACTACTACAAGACCAGCGAGTGGTACGACAACGTGATGGCGATCTATGAATATGAGGTCGGCGGGAACACGGTGCGCGGCGTGTACCAGGTGCTGAACACGACGAGTCACGGGAACTTCTACGAGGTTCTGATGGGCGACGAGGGGTCGATCGAGATGTCCGAGGACACGCGTCGCGGCCAACTCCTGCGCGAGCCCGAGGCGAAGCGCCGGGAGTGGGAGGACATGTCGGAGAAGATCGAGACGATGGGGCGGGACGCGATCGAGCTGAAGATCGGCGAGACGCTGGCCCCGGACGGATCGAAGGATCCGGAAGGACAACGACTGCTCGAGGAAAGCCGGAAGCCGGTGCATCAGCTCCACCTGGAGAACTTCTTCGCGGCGGTGCGCGGTCAAGGGCAGCTTACGTGTCCTCCGGAGATCGGGTTTGAGACGTGCGTGTCGGTTCTGCTGGCGAACGACGCGGTGGCGAGCGGGCAGCGGCTGAGTTTCAAACCGGAGATGTTCAAAGCGTAGGCGGGATGGCGGGGTTTCCCGGCGCTGCCGCGCGCGGTGCGAGGGGAAGCGACGTCCCCCCGCCTGTGACAAGTTTGGATGCGATGGTGTCGGCGCGTCCAAGAGACCCGCAGGAAAGGCTGACCTGTGCTCAGACGCGGGGTTCGTTCCGCGCAACGCCGTCGCGCGGGCTGAAGCCGCGCGGCTCGGGTAAGCGGTTCTGCTTAGACCCGGGTTTTTGTCCAGCGTCCGCTCAGGTAAAGCGCGGTCGCGGCGACGGCGCGCCACGTCATGTCCGCAAACATGCCGACCCACGCTCCGATCAGACCTCCTCCGAGCCGGATGCCGAAAAGATAACCCAGCGGCAGCCGGAACACGATCATGCCGACGGCGGTGATCAGCATCGGCAGGCGCGTATTGCCCGCGCCGCGCAGGGCGCCGATGTACACGATCGAAAACGCCAGGCACGGCTGAAAGAACGCCCAGAGTCTGAAGGGTTTCGCGCCGACTTCGCGGACGAGCGGATCCTTATGCATGACCCGGAAGATGAAGTCGGATCCGAAGTAGAAGAAGACGGCGACCGCGAAGATCAGCAACGCGGCCTGCATCGCGCCTTCGTGTCCGACGCGACGGGCGCGGACGGAGTCGCGGGCGCCCAGGGCTTGCCCGACCATCGTGGCGGTGGCCGTGGCCCAGGCGAGGGCGGGGAGATAGCTGAGGCTTTCGACGCGGACGGCGATGATGTGCGAGGCGTACATCGCGTCGCCGACGGCTCCGGGCTTGAGGTGGGCGATGACCTTCAGGAAAAGGAACTGTCCGCCCCACAGCAGGACGCCGTCCACCGCGGCGGGCAGGCCGATGCGGAGGAGGCGCCGCACGGTGTCGCGTTCGAAGCGCATGCCGGCGAAATGAAGCCGCAGCCCGGCGCGTCCGCGCCACAACAGGGCGAAGCAGATGACGCCGCCGGCCGTGCGGGCGATGACGGTTCCCGCGACGATGCCGTTGACGCCGAGCTGGGGGCACGGTCCCCAGCCGAAGACCAGGGCCGGCGAGGCGATCATGTTCAAGACGTTGATGACCGCGTACACGAACATCGGGGCGCGCATGTCGCCCGCGCCGCGCAACGCCGCGCCGGTCGCCAGAGTGACGCTCATCGCGGTGTACCCGAGAGCGTCGTAGCGCAGATAATCGGTGGCAATGCGGCCGGCCTCACCGGTCATGTTCTGCCACGCGGCGAAGTGCGGCGCGAGGAAATACAGGAGACACGAAACGACGACGCCCGTGGCGACGGCGAGGGAGATGGACTGGTTGCAGACGCGGTCGGCGCCGGTGAAATCTCGTGCGCCGACGCAGCGGGCGACGAGGGCGGTCGTGCCGACGGCGACGAGGGAGAACAGGAGCGTGGCGAACCAGCTCGTGTAGGCGGAGATTCCGATGGCGTTGGTGGCGATCGTGCTGATGCGGCCGGCGAGAAAGACGTCGAACATGCCGACGCAGGAGTTGAGAAGCTGCTCGGCCAGGACCGGAAAGGCGAGGGCGAGCATCGTGCGCCGCAGGTTGCCCTGCGTGATCGCCGCGGCGCGCGTGGCGGCGGCGTCGAGTTGAAGCGTCTCCGTGTCCGGCACGAGTCAAGCATCCGGGGCCGCGTGGAGGAGGAAGGAATGTAGGGCAGGAGGGGTCGGCCGGTCAACGAGGCGTCCCGCGCCCCGGGAGGGGCTTACCCCGCACGGGCGCGGGGCGTATCATGCGTGGGGCGAAAACCGCAGGCGCAGCGCCGGCCCCTGCCGGTCGAGTGAGTCCCGGCATCAGGTTTCCGTTCCGGACGCAGCACGATCGTCATGACACCTTCACCCTCGGATGCTGGACGGCGGCAAAGGATCGAGCGCGTCTTGAGCGACGTGCGGGCGCGGCGCGCGCGGGGTGAGACGCTGCCGGACGCCGACGTGGTCGCCCGTCACCCGGACTTGGCGCCGGAGCTGGCGGCGGCGCTGGCGGCGCCCGCGGACGTGACGATCGTTGTCCCGCCGTCACGCCCGACGCCGGCGGCGGACGCCGGGCCCTCCTCCGGAAGTGCAGCCGGTCCCGTCGATCAAACGATCCTCGTTCCGCGCACGTCAACGTCCTCCGGGTCCGGTGCAGCGCCGGCGGACGTGACGATCGCGGTCGGATCGCGCGGCGGGGGAGGAAGCGGCGAGACCCCGGCGGTTCCGGGCGATCTGCGCGCGCTGATTCCGGGATACGACATTCACCGCGAGATCAGCCGCGGGGGGCAGGGCGTCGTGTACCTTGCGACGCAGCAGTCGACGAAGCGGCGCGTGGCGATCAAGCTGCTGCTTTCCGGGTCGGGGGCGTCGCCGGCGGTCCGGAAGCGTTTCGAGCGCGAGATCGAGCTGGTCGCGCAGCTTGCGCACCCGAACATCATCTCGATCTTTCACTCCGGACTGACGCGGGACGGGCGGCAGTTCTACGTGATGGATTACGTGGACGGCGTCACCCTGGACCGTCACGTCCGCGACCGGCAATGCACGCTGGAAGAGACGATCCGCCTTTTTCTGGAGGTGTGCGACGGGGTGCAGTACGCGCATCAGCGCGGGATGATCCACCGCGACCTGAAGCCGGGAAACGTGCTGGTTTCGGAGGAGACGGAGACGTCCGGCTCGCGGCGCGTGGGCGACGGGACGCCGGCGCTTCGCGCGTACCCGAAGATCCTCGATTTCGGTCTGGCGAAGCTGCTGGACGGGTCGGCGGACGCCCCCGTGTCGATGACGGACGAGGTCGTCGGCACGCTGCCTTACATGTCGCCCGAGCAGGCGACGGGTCGGCATGACCAGGTAGACACGCGGACGGACGTCTACGCGCTGGGGGTGATTCTCTACAACCTGCTGACGGGCGAGTATCCGTACCGGGTCGTCGGGAGCCTGATGGAGGTGGTGCAGAACATCACCGACACGTCGCCGATGCCGCCGATCAAGCGGTGGCAGGCGTCGGAGAACGGCCTTCGGCGGAAGCTGTCGAAGGAGTGTCCCTTCGACGAGGACGTTCAGACGATCGTGCTGAAGGCGCTCTCGAAGGAGCCTGACCGGCGTTATCAAAGCGCCGGGGAGTTCGCCCGCGATCTGCGCCGATACCTCGCAGGTGAGCCGATCGAGGCTCGGGCGGACAGCAGTTGGTACGTGCTGCGCAAGACGGTGCGGCGGTATCGCGCCGGGCTTTCGGCGGCGGCGCTGTTTGTGGCGCTGGTGTGCGGAACCGCAGTCTGGATGTACTTCCTGTATCAGGAGCAGTCGCGGCTGAGGAAAGACGCGCAGGAGCAGAAGACGGCTGCGGACGTAGCGAAGGACGCCGCCTTGAAAGCGAAGGGAGAGGCGGAGACCGCACGGGAGCAGGAGGCGGCGGCGCGTAAGCGGGCGGATGAGGCGCGCCTTGAGGCGGAGCGGCAGGCTTACCTGGCGGGAATCGGCGGGGCGGATGCGGCGCTGCGCGCGGGGGACGTGGCGGCGGCGCGCGTTCGGCTGGATCAGACGGTGGAGACGCTGCGCGGGTGGGAGTGGCGGCATCTTTCGGGACTGGCGGACCGAAGCACGTTCACGCTGGACGCGGGAGGCTCCGCGCTGGATGTCGCGTTCTCGGCGGACGGTTCGCGCGTGGCGTGGGGAGCGGAAGACGGGGGGATTCGCGTGGCGTCGATCGAATCCCGACAGGTTGAACGCGAACTGACGGGGCTCAAGGCGGCGGTCGCGTGCGTGCGGTTCAGTTCTGACGGGCGTTACGTGGCCGGCGGGGCGCTGGACGGCGAGCTGTTGCTCTGGGACGCGGAGCGCGGCGAGCGCGTCGCGCGGCTCGCGGGGCACGAAGCGGGTGTCACGCGGGTGGCGTTTCAGCCCGAGGGTTCGTTGCTGGCGTCGGCGTCGCGCGACGGGACGGTGCGGTTGTGGGGCGTTCCGGACGGCGCGGCGCAGGCGACGCTGACCGGACACACCGGGTGGGTGACGGCGCTGGATTTCACGTCGAACGGACAACGCCTGCTGTCGGGCGCGTGGGACAACGGGGTCAAGGTGTGGGACGCGGCCGGGCGCACCGAGGTGTTGACGTACGAGGGACATCCGCAGCGTGTCAACGCGGTGGCGGTCAGCCGGTACGGCGACATGGCGGCGTCCGCATCGTGGGGGATGATCAAGGTCTGGACGGTCTCGAACGGGCGGGAGTTGACGACGCTTCAGATCGCCGGCGGGGACGTGGCAAGCGTGGCGATCAGCCCGGACGGGACGCGCGTGGCAGCGGGTTCGGCGGACGGCGGGCTGCGCTTGTACGACGCGACGACCGGTTTCGAGATCGCGGTGCTTCGGGGACACGTGGACCGGGTCACGTCGGTGGCGTTCAGCCCTGATTTTTCGTGGATCGCGACCGCGTCGGCGGACGGGACCGTGAAACTGTGGGACGCGAACCAGGCGGAGAAGGGATCGTCGCCCGTGACGATTCCGGACGGCGTGAGCGCGGCGGCGATCTCGCCGGACGGTCGTCTGCTGGCGGCGGCGCCGATCGGGGGCGGGGGCGGGGCGGCCCAGATCGCGCTCTTCGATCTTGCGAGCGGGCGCAGGGTTGCGCGGTTCGACGCGCACGCCGCCGTCATCGACGCGGTGGTCTTCTCCCCCGACGGCGGGAGGCTGGCCACGTGCGGCGCGGACCGCGCGCTGAAGGCGTGGAACCTCGGCCCGCTGCGCGCGTCCAGGGCGGATGAGTCGGCGGAGACGGGGGCGTTTGACGCGCAGGAAGCCCTCGGCTTTGAACTGACGCTTCCGGGGACGCCGATGCATGTCGCGTGGTCGGCGGGCGGCGCCTATCTGGCCTCCGGGATGGCCGGCGGAGAGGTCGTCGTTGTCCCGGTGAACTCGCCGGACCGACCGCTCACCCTGACCGGTCACGCGGATGCGGTCGTCGCGGCGGCGTTCGCCTCGAACGAGAACACGCTGGCGACGGGTTCGTGGGACGGATCGGTGCGAACCTGGTCGCTTCCGGACGGTCGCGGAACGGCGGAGTTTTCCGGAACGGGGGCAAAGGTGACCAGCCTCACGTACGCGGAAGGCGACATCGTGGCGGTCGGGGACGAGACCGGACGGGTGACGCTCTGGGCGCCGACGGCGCAGCGGACGGTCGCTGCAACGACGGTCGGACGTGGCGCGGTGGTGGCGCTGACGGGAGGCGCCGCGGGCGCGCCGCTGGCGGCGGGCATCAGCACCGGGCGGATCGCGCTGGTCGATGCGGGGTCGCTTACGCCGTTGCTGACCTTGCGCGGGCATGAGATGAGCCTCGCCGAACTTTCGTTCACGCCGGGGGGGAAGCGCCTTATCTCGATCTCGACGGACGGCGTGACCCGGGTCTGGGACGCGCCTTAGACGCGGTTGCAAAACCGCCGGTACAGACAGGAAAAAGAACGCTTCCTTACGGGCGCGGCTCGGTTTTGATACAGCGCCTTAGTCGTCTGAACCGGCGTCGAAGCGTCCGATCATCAGACGCGCGATAAGTGAGCCCTGAACGCCGCCGGTGCATGTACGGCGGGTCGGCGCGGTGCTCATCGATTTTTCGGCCCCGGTGACGCGCGTATTCGATCCCTTCTGCCGAAGGAACCCTCGCAGGGACCGGTGTTCGTGATCGACGCCGGACGACGTCCGCGCGATCGCGGGATGGCGGCAGGGTCGGTAGAAGGAGCAAACGATGGGTCTTCTCGACAAGCTTCGCGGCGAACTGGTGGACATCATTGAGTGGGTGGATCACACGCGCGACACGCTCGTCTGGCGTTTCCCGCGGTATCACAACCAGATCAAGAACGGGGCGGAGCTGATTGTCCGGCCGGGGCAGTGCGCGATCTTCGTGCATCGCGGGAAGCTGGCGGACGTCTTCGAGCCCGGACATTACGCGCTGACGACGCAGAACCTCCCGATCCTCAGCACGCTCCAGGGCTGGAAGCACGGATTCGACAGCCCCTTCAAGTCCGAGGTCTACTTCGTGAACACCGCGCAGGTGACGGACCTGAAGTGGGGGACGCCGAACCCGATCATGCTCCGCGACGCGGACTTCGGACCGATCCGCCTCCGCGCGTTCGGAACGTACACGCTGAAAGCGACGGATCCGAGGGCGCTGCTCACCGAACTGGTCGGAGCGGGAGAGGCGTTCGAGGCGGACGAGATTCAGGAACTGCTCCGCGGGATCATCGCCACGGCGCTGGGCGACCTGCTGGGCAAGTCGCGGATCGCGGCGCTGGACCTGGCCTCGAACTACGAGACGCTGTCGGCGCAGCTTCGCGAAGCGGTGGCGGGGCGCGTGGACCACGAATACGGGCTCGACGTCCCGCAACTTTACATTGTGAACATCAGTTTGCCCGAGGAGGTGGAGAAGGCGCTGGATACGAAGACCAGCCTGAACGTGATCGGCGATCTCGGGCGGTACCAGCAGTACCAGATGGGGCAGGCGATGACGGCGGCGGCGGCCAACCCGGGCGGCGGGGGCGGAGCGGCCGCCGGGATGGGGATCGGGATGGGGATGGCGATGGCGCAGCAGATGATGCACGGCGCGGGTGGGTGCGCGACGATGACCGCGCCGCCGCCGCCGCCCTCCACCGGCGGTCAGGTCTGGCACGTGGCGATCGAGGGTCAGACGCAGGGGCCTTTCACGACGCAGCAGCTTTCCGGGGCGATCGCCTCCGGGCGGATCGGCCGCGACGCCTTTGTCTGGACGTCCGGCATGACCGGTTGGGTTTGTGCCTCGCAGGTTCCGCAGCTCAGCGCGGAGTCGCCGCCTCCGCCGCCGACGGCAAAACGGTGAACCCGCAGCGGAAGAACTGCTCACAAGCCCTCGCCCCCGCATCGGCCCAGGCTGGGGCGCAGCGGGATCAGCGGGCGACGGCGGCGTGCAGGAGGCGGTCCACGACGTCGCGGAACGTCAGCCCCGCCTCGGCGGCCGCCGCCATGTAACCCGCGTCGGGCGACAGACAGGGGTTCGCATTGATCTCGAGCACCCACGGCGTGCCGCGTTCATCGACGCGGAAGTCCACGCGGGCATACCCGCGAAGCCGGAACACGTCCCAGCATCGCAGCGCCAGCTCGCGCAGCCGGCGCACGAGCGCAGCGTCCTCGGGCGGGAACGCAAAGCCCCGCGGCGTCCGGTGATACTCGAAGGAGTCCTCGGCCCACTTTGCCGCGTAGCCGACGATCTTCGGCTTGCCGGGGACGTAATCGACGAAGGTGATCTCCGCCGGGGGGAGGACTTCCGCGACGCCGCGCTGGTGCGTCACGGTTGCGCGGCGCGGCGCGGTCGGCTCCGGCGCGGACTCCAGCAAGGCGAGGTTGAATTCCCGCCCGTTAATGTAGGCTTCCGCGAACGCCTCTCCGCCGAGTCGATCCCGCCGCGAGCGGATGACGCGCCGAAGTTCGTCGGCGGTGCTCACCTCGACGATCGCGTCATCGTCGAGTCCCAGCGATGCATGCTCCCAGACCGACTTGACGATGTATTTGCCGGGCGCGAAGGGCGCGCTCGGATCGGCTTCCCCACCCCCCTCTTCGACCCAGGACGGCGTGGCGATGCCGCACTGTGCAAGATGCCGCTTCGCCGTGGTCTTGCCGCAGGTGAGGAAAAGTCCTTCCGTCGGCACGCCGGTATAAGGCACACCCAGCGCGTCCAGCAGCGCGGGCACGCAAGGCGCAAGACGCATGCGCCGGGCGAGGGACTCGACGAGATTGACGACGACGTCGCAGGCCGGGGCTTCGCACAGTCGCCGCTGCAGCGCCGCAAGATCGAGCGTCACACCCGCGGCGGATCCCCGATGCCCCAGCGCCTCCAGCGCCGCGCCGATCGCCCGGACCTGGGTGAAGACGTCCAACTCATCCGGTCGCGCATCCGGCGGAAGCTCATCATGAAGGATCAGCACGTTCATGCGACCAGCAGACCGCGCCCGCGTCCTGCGATCAAGCCGAGTGAAGAAACGCCCGGCGGCGCCGGCCCGGGGATCACCTTCGCCAGCGTCCGCCGACGCACACCTCGCCCACCGCCTCGTTGCCGGCGCCGAAGATGAACGTCTCCAGCAACGTTTCGGCGGTCCAGCCGGCCAAGGTCGGACAGGTGAGATCCAGCGTGAAGAAATCCGCAAGGCGGTCCGGCTCGATGACGCCCGCCGGCGCCCCCAGCGACTCCGCGCCGTGAAGCGTCGCCATCCGGAAGAGGGGCGATCCGACGCGCCCGCCCTCATCAGCCACGATGCCGCGCCGCTGACGGATCAGGCGCTGGGCGTACTCGACAAGGCGCAGCTCCTCCGGCATGCACAGGCGCGAGTTCAGGTCCGACCCGATCGCGACGCACCCCGCGCGATCCAGAATGTGCGGCACGTCCGCGACGCCGTCGCCGAGATTCGCCTCCGTCAGCGGGCACAGGCACACCCTCCCACCGGCGGCGAGATATTCCGACATATCCGCGGGATCGGTGTGCGTGCAATGCACCGACGTGAACCGGTCATCCACCTTGACGCGGGAGAGGACGGCGCGCATCGGCGTCATGTCGTAGGCCGCTCTGCAATCCTGAATCTCCCGCACCTGCTCCTCGACGTGCATGTGAAACGGCATTCGACGCCGCTTCGACTCCGCATGAATCTCGGCCAGGTCGTCGAGTGAGGCGGCGCGGACGCTGTGTGCCACCGCCCCGATCGTCTGCGTGTCCGGGTCGAGCAACGCCGTGACCCGGTCCACCCGGCGCCAGTACTCGGACGGCGAGGCCGTGTGAAAGCGCCGCTGCGCCGGCGAAAGCGGCTGCCCGATCCCGCCGGTGCGGTAGTACGCATAAAGCACGACGAGGCGGATGCCGGCGTCACGCGCCGCGGCGAGAAGCGGCTCATCCAGGGCCCAGGTGTCCGCGTCGGCGTCGTGGTGCAGGTAGTGAAACTCGCCGACGGTGGTGATCCCCGCGGCGAGCATTTCCTCGTACGCCGCGCGGGAAAGGTCATACATCCGGTCCACGTTCATATCGAGCACGAGGCGGTACATCGCCTCGCGCCACGACCAGAAGTCGCCCCGCGCCCCCGAATTGTCACGCATCTTCTCCCGCGGGAACACCTCGCCGAGCCCGCGCATGCCGCGCTGAAAGGCGTGGCTGTGCGCGTTGATCATGCCCGGAAGAAGTGCCCGATCGCGCAGCACCAGCGACGGCGTCGCGCCCAGCGCCCCGACACGAAGAATTCGCCCCCCGGCGTCCACGACGACCTGGACGCCGGAAACAAAGGCGTCGCCGACATACGTCAGGTCGGCCTGAATGATCTGCTCGTGCGTGCTCATGTTGGAAGGCGCCGCGTGCGTGTCGGATCGGCGCTCGTCCCTGTTCAAGCCTAAATTGTTCGTAAAATCGACAAGAAAAAGCTCGAAATGCCTTGATTTGCAGGTAAAAGGGGAACTGTGAGAAAAGGTTTCCCTGGTGCTGCAAGGAGGCCTTTCGAGTGAAGGTCATTAGATCGAAAAGGTTGGCGGAACGCAAGCGGCGGATCGGGCGACGATGGGCGTCGGGTGCATCTCTCCGACGGTTGCAGTTATGCGGCGCGGCGGAGGGGGTGGGTGGCCCAGAAGGCGTCCCAATCCCCGTTGAGGCGACAGGCGATGAGGGTCGTCATGGCCAGGGCCCCGCGTTCGCTCCACTGCCGTCCGCT
>JAJVHU010000002.1:3368-60260 GCA_022072505.1 Phycisphaerae bacterium | reverse complement strand
TCGCGCTACGCCCCCTGCCTCAGATACCGCTCGAAGGCGTCGAGCGTGAAGTCGCGGCCGAGGAAGTCCTTGACCAGTTCGCCCGCCTTGCGCGAGCCGCCGGGGGCGAGGACGCGGTCCCGGTACTTCTTCGCCGTCGGGGCGTGGAACATGCCGTTCTGCTCGAAGGGCGAGAAGAGGTCGCAGGCGATGCCCTTGCTCCAGACGTAGGTGTAGTACACCGCCGAGTAATGATCGAGGTGCCCGAAGCTGCACTGGAAGTGCGTCCCCTCCATGTAAGGCACGGGGCTGTACTTCTGCGTCAGCTCGATCATCTTCCGCGTCGTGTCCAGCGTCGCCGGGTCGGCGGTGTAATACCCGAGCGAGATCGCCGCCAGCCACGTCTGCCGCGCCCAGTGATAGGCCTCGCCGAACATGCGGGCCTTCTGCATCTTCGCCACCAGATCGGCGGGGATGGGTTCGCGCGTCTCGTAATGCTTCGCGAAGAGCTTCAACGTCTCATGCCGCCACGCCCACTCCTCGAGCATTTGCGACGGGGCTTCGACGAAATCCCACTCCGTCGAGATGCCCGCGTTGCGGACCCACGTCTGCCGCCCGGCGAAGAGCGTGTGCAGCAGGTGCCCGAACTCGTGAAAGAACGTGACCACGTCGCCGTGCTCCATCAGCGCCGAGCCCGGCTTGCCGTCCGGCTTCGGGAAGTTGCAGACCAGCACGGCCTGCGGCAGACGCTTGCCCGCCACCCCCTGCGCGTAGTCGAACTGCGCCATGTGCTTGTACTTGTTCTCGCGTGGGAAGAGGTCGAGGTAGAAGCGCCCGATCCGCTCGCCGTCGCGCACGAGGTCGTAGGCGGTGACGTCCGGGTGCCACAGCGCAAGCCCCTCGACCTTGACGTACTTCACGTCAAACAAACGCCCCGTGACCGTCAGCAGCCCCTCCATCACATCCGGGAAGTCGAAGTACCGCCGGACGTCCTGCGGGTTGACGTCGTAACGGTCCTCGCGGGCCTTATTGAGATAATAACTGACGTCCCACGCGTTGATGCCCTCAGTCGCCGGATCGTGCCTGCGCTTGTACTCGAGGAGCGTGCCGATCTCGCGGTCCGCCGCCGCCCGCGTGATGCCCTGCACGCGGTCGATGTACGCCAGGGCGTTCGCACCGGAGCCGATCATGTTGACTTCGGTGGCGTAGTCCGCCCAGTTGGCGTAGCCGAGGAGCTTCGCCTTCTCGTCGCGCCGGGCGATCAGCTTCGCCAGCGGCTCGACGTTGGCCGGATACGCCCGGTTCATGAAGAGCGTCATCAGATCCTTCCTCAGCGGGTCGCTGTGGGCGTACTTCATGAAGGGCACGTACTGCGGGTAATCCGTGGAGATGCGGATGCGCCCGCCCGGGTTCTTCTCGGATTCCTTCACCCAGGCGTCGACGAGATCCTTCGGCACGCCCGCCAGGTCCGACGGCGACTCGACCTCCAGATAGCGCGTGTCCTCGGAGATGTTCCGCTTGAACGCCAGCCCCAGATCGACGATCTCCTGATTAAGCTGCTCGACCTTCGCCCGCGTCGCGTCGTCCCGGTCCACGCCCTCCCGGCGGAAATCCCGCAGCGCCTTGGCCACCATGTATTTCGTGGCCTCGTCGGCCGCGGACACATCGACCGCGGCGTAAGCGTTGAACAAATCCCGGTTCAGCCACAACCCGGTGACGAACTTGCTGACGTCCTTCGAGCCTTCCTCCGCGGCGTGGCGCACCGCCTCGTCCGGATGCACTTGGGAGTACAACTCGGAATGACTGGCGACGAGGTCCACGTGCATCCACATGTCGTTGAGCGGATCGAGGGTGTTGGCGACGGTGCGCGGTCCGGAGACGGCCAGCGTCTGCGACAGCAGGCTTTGCGCGTACGCAAGGTGCTCCCGCGTGAAGTTGGTGAACTGCGCGGCGTTGCGGTCGAGCGGAATGCGTTCGATGGCCCAATGCGGATCGGACATGTCGGTCATCCTTGCTTGGCGCCCGGTCTGCTCGCATCCGGCGATCCCCAGTGCGAGCAGGAGGCAGGTTGTGCCGAAGGTTCGGCGTTGCGACGGGTTCATGTTTCTCCCTTTCATCGGAAAACGGGGGCGAACCGTGAAGGAAGCGTACCCCTGCGGCGACGGGGGTCAAGCGTCGGGGGCGGGCGGAGGATCCGTCGAGGGCATGCGCGGCGGCGCCAGTCCGTCGGCGCGCCACAGGAAAGCGAAGTGCTGGAGCAGCCGCGGGGGCAGGACGATCCGCGCCGTCGTCCGAGCGACGCGCCGTCCGAGCAGCGCCCCCGTCACCGCCGCCGCGACGCCCGTCCACGCATGAAGTCCGGCCCACGCCGCCGACCACTCCCAGAGCCCGAAGTTCCCGTTGAAGAGAAGGAAGGCCGCGGCGCTGAGCATGACCGGCAACAGCACGGCCGCCAGCAGCCGGCGTCCGCGCCTCCAGTGCCACATAAACGTCACTCCCAGGGTCGACGCCGCCAGGGCGATCAGCGCCGTCCCCACGTAGTAGCCGCCGATCCAGCGGACGTATCCGTAACGGGGCGGGAGGCTCGGGGCGCGCTCGTCGGCGGATCGGTAGGAATACGTGACGCCCCCGGCGTTGTACGTGACGAGCGGTCCCGACGGCGACGTCATGTCGAACAACGTCGCCATCACCAGCGAGAACATCCCGAGGCTCGCCGCCGTCGCCGCAAGCAGCACCAGCAGCACCCACGCCGTGCCGAACGTCAGCGTCAGGCGGCGGATCCACAGTTGGCTGGTGTGCGTGAGGCTGACCGCCGGATGATGCCTCCCGCACTCGGCGCACCGGCACACGAGAATCTCCGTCCCTGGATCGCGCCACACCCGCTGTCCGTTCAGGTTGTATCCGCAGTGCGTGCAGAACTGGTCGGTGCAGAGAAAGGCGAACGTCTCACCCCCGCCGGCGTCGGAGGCGACAGTCGGGGGGGACGCTGACGGTGTGAGCGATTTGAGCATGGGTCCGTGTCGGCGTCGCTCCCGCGACGATTCATGTGGGCGAAGACCGCAGCCGATCGGCCTCGCTCCGCGTTTGATTCGGAACTGACGCAGGAATATTGTCCCCGCGAGTTCTTTCATCGGACCGGACGGGTGAAGGGAAGGGGCTTGGCGAGCGGAGACGTCATGCAAAGGCATCGATCGGCGAACGCGGCCGGATGGCATCCGCAGAGAGCGGCCCGTCGATCGGCGCCGTCTTGGCGCCGGCGCTCGGCGGCGGCTTTGCTCCTGGTCATCCCGGTCATCGGTTGCGGCGCGCCGCCGAAGCTGGCGACCTCCGCGGCGTCGTCCGACGCCCGGTCCGGATGCGCCTGGTGGGTCGCCGGGGAGGGGGACGGACGTCTTGTCGTGGGGCTGGAGCACCGGAATCGAGGGGGAGATGCCGAGGTCTGGCTCGTCGCGCGGGCCGGGGCGCGGCGTTTTCGCTTCACCGGGGCGAAGCCGGTGTCGTGGGGTCCGCCGCTTGCTGAAAATGACGTGAATTTCACCGTCGAGGCGCCGCCGGCGGTGAAGGCGTGGCTTGCAGCGACGGGCGACTTCGCAGTCCGTGCAGGGCTGAGCGGCTTTATTAACGAAACCGTGTCCGGACGGTCCTCGGCGAGCGATCTGGTCGACGCCCTGCGCCGATGCGCGGGCGGACTGGAAAGACCGGCGCCGGTGTCGTCTCATGAGGCGTGGCGTGCGCTTTTTGAATTCCCCACCGGTTTGAAGGAATTGCTGGCGCTGAACAAGTCGTTGGGGTAGTTGAGGGGTCGCGGATTCATCCGGGGGTGAGCGCGCATGACGATGGGGATCGGCTTTGAGGGCGGCGGGCAGGGGGGTGGCGTCGTGGAGCGTTCCCGTCGGAAGGCTCGGCGTCGCACAAAAATCCAGCATCTTTGCCTCTTCTGCGGCTTGACCGTCCTGGCGGCGTTCGTTGCGCAGGCTCGCGGTCAGGAGAGCGTGAACCCCGACTCCGCAAACCTGTCCGCGCGGTACCGGGAGACCGCGGACCGGATCATCGAGGCCGCGATGTCAGGCAATGACGCCTGGCGCAAGATGGAGGAGTTGTGCGACGGCATCGGCCACCGCCTGAGCGGGTCGCCGCAGCTCGATCGCGCCATCGAGTGGGCGGTCCGGGCCCTGGAGCGCGACGGGCAGGAGAACGTGCGACGCGAACCGGTCCTCGTTCCGCACTGGGTCCGCGGCGAGGAGTCGCTGATGATGCTGACGCCGAAGCATCAGAAGCTGGCGATGCTGGGGCTGGGCGGGTCGGTCGGCACGCCGCTGATCGGCGTCGCCGGCGAGATCGTCGTTGTCGCCAACCGTGAGGAGCTGGACGCCCTGGGCGAGGGCGCACGCGGTAAGATCGTCGTTTTCAACGCCCCGATGCCCGCTTATGACCCGGAAAAGGGAACCGGATACGGACAGGCTGTGACCTACCGGTCAAACGGCGCCTCCTGGGCGGCGGCGAAGGGCGCGATCGCGTGCCTGGTGCGCTCGGTCACGGCGGCGAGCCTCCGCTCGCCGCACACGGGGGCGCTCCGTTACGACGACGCCCAGCCGAAGATTCCCGCGGCGGCGCTGGCGATCGAGGACGTGCTGATGCTGGAGCGGCTGGTGAAGCGCGGCGAGCGCGTCACGCTTACGCTCAAGATGGAGGCGAAAACGATGCCGGACGCGCCGTCGGCGAACGTCATCGCCGAGCTGCGCGGCCGTGAGAGGCCTGACGAGATCGTCGTCATCGGCGGACACCTGGATTCCTGGGACGTGGGGCAGGGGGCGTCGGACGACGGCGGCGGGTGCGTGATTTCGATGGAGGCGATCAATGTCCTGCGGAAACTGAATCTGCGCCCTCGACGGACGATCCGCGTCGTGCTTTTCACGAACGAGGAGAACGGTCTGGCCGGCGCCCGGGCTTACGCAAAAGATCATGAAGCCGAGATGCCGCGGCACGTGGCGGCGATCGAATCCGACGGCGGCGTGTTCGCGCCGATCGGTTTCGGCGTGTCGGTCAAACCGCCGCTCAAACAGGACTTGGCGCAGAAGCAACTGGCGCAGATCACCGCGCTGCTGACGCGCGTCGGCGCCACGCGGGCCTCCGGCGGCGGCGGAGGGGCGGACATCGGTCCGATGGGACGCTTCGGCGTCCCGCTGCTGGGCCACAACGCCGACATGTCCCGCTACTTCGACTATCACCACTCCGAGGCGGACACCCTCGACAAGATCAAGCCCGACGAGCTGAACCGCAATGTCGCCGCGATGGCGGTGGCGGCGTACATCATCGCCGACATGCCGACCCGGCTGGGTGAGGGCGCGCCGTAACCGCGGACGCCAGGTCAGCGCTTCAAAACCGAGCCGCGCCCGTCAGGAAGCGTTCTTATTCCCCCTCGCGCGGGAGGTCTTGAAACGACGGTCAGACGGAACGCGCTGCTCTCCGCCGCGCCCGTCAGGAAGCGTTCTTATTCATCCCCGCGCAGGAGGTCTTGAAACGACGATCAGGCGGAACGCGCTGCTCTCCGCCGCGCCCGTCAGGAAGCGTTCTTATTCCCCCCCGCGCAGGAGGTCTTGAAACGACGGTCAGGCGGAACGCGCTGCTCTCCGCCGCGCCCGTCAGGAAGCGTTCTTATTCCCCCTCGCGCAGGAGGTCTTGAAACGACGTCAGGCGGAACGCGCTACTCTCCGCCGCGCGCCGCAGGAGGCGCGCCGCGGCTTGGCGTCGCGGGCACCAGGAAAGCGTCGTGCGGATCGGATTGAGCTTCCGTGCCGCGGTAGTCCTGGATTTCCCCCGCCAGCCAGACATTGTCCGTGTGATTGCGGAAGGGCGACGTGAGCCACCCGACGGATCCGTCCAGCAGCAGAACGTTCTGCCCGCGACCGCCGTCATGAAGCGGGGAGTTCGTCGCGTTCGGGTTGATCGAAGGTCGGAACACGCCGCCGAGAAACAGCGGGTTCGGATCGCCGAGGTAAACCTGGTCCGGGGCGTCCACCAGCCGCGGCGTCGCGCCGAGCATGTTAAGCCCGTCGTAAGTGCAAGCATCCGGAAAAGCAAAGTCGTCCGTCAGTCCGGGGTAGGCCAGGCGAAGCACTTCGCCGGATCGCCGTCGGTCCGCCGGCGGGTCACCGAAGGTTTCGGCGTCGAACATTACGGACCCCTCGCCGCGCCTCGGATCCCGCGGCAGGGTTCCCGCTTCAGGGAGAAAAACGTCGGTTGATCCGGACCCTGAACGACTCAGGCTGACCGCCGTCCGGCCTTCCGGACATCGGAACGGACTCTCATGGTTGAGATATCCGAGGCGGACCAGCAGGTAGGCGTGACGGCTGTTCGACTGATGCGTCGCTCCGGAGGGGTTGAGATAAAGCCACGAAGCTCCGGTGGGGACGCCGGCATGAGGCAGCAATCCGGAAAAATCCGCGCCGTAAGCGCTGACGGCGCGGGAGATCGTCGCGAGGTTGTCGACGCATTGCACACGCCTCGCCTCGCTTCGCATCCGCTGCATCGCCGGCGCGAGGGCGGAGATGATCAGGCCGACGCACGCCGCGACGGCGATGAAATCCCGCAGCCCGAACCGCGACACCCGTCCCGGCGCCGCCTCGAGCGGCGGCGGCATGACCCGGTCGTGGGCGGGTGACGCCGCGCGGTCGGCCTGCACGTAGCGAAGCACCTTCTCGGAAAGGTTCACCGGCGGCGGCGGCGTCCAGTGCGCGTCGAGCGCCTCGAGCGTTCGACCGAGGGCGACGTCCATCGCCTTCACCTGCGGATCGACCGCGAGGCGCGCCTCGAGCCAGGCGCGATCGTCATCGTCAGCCTCGCCGAGGCGGCGATCCAGCAGAAGCTCCTCAACCGGTTTGTCGGGCTTCGGGTTCACTCGTTTATTCCACGTCTTCGTCCGCTGCCGGGGTCTGCGTCGTCCGCAGCGCCCGGTACTCGTTGCCCAGGAAAGCCACCGCGGCGTGCAGCCGGCTTTTCACGGTCCCCAGCGGCAGGTCCAGAATCGCCGCGATCTGGCGGTAGCGGAACTGGTGGTAATACGCCAGCACCAGCACCTCCCACAACGGGCGCGGCATCCCGTCCACGATCTTGCGCACCGCCCGCCGCTTCTCATCCGTCTCCAGCTCTCCCAGCGGAGACTCGACATCCACCCGAAGCAGATCCTGATAGCACGCCCGGGCTTCGTCGGGATCGTCGCGAAAATCCGACGCGAACTCGCGCCGCCGGGTGCGCGCCCGCAGCACGTCGCGGGCCTTGTTCGCCGCGATCGTATACAACCACGGTCGAAACAGGCGCCTGCCGTCGAACGCCGCCGCGGACTGGCTGATCTGGAGGAACGTCTCCTGCACCACGTCCTCCGTCGAAGCCGCGTTCTTCGTGAACCGGGCGACAAACTGGTACACCGCCGCCGCGTGGCGGCGGACCAGCAACTCGAACGCCGTCGGATCGCCCCCGACGAACGCCCGCAACAGTTCCTCATCAGACCGGGGTGTCATGCACCCACATTGTAGACATACGAACCTCCCCCCGCTTTGTTCGCGCGACGACCGATTTCATTCCGCGGCAAGGGCATGAACCGGGGCGGAAGGGTTTTGTCATTGTGACAAAGCCGATCGCGCCAGTGCGGAAGCGATCTTTCTGCCCGTCCAGCCCTCAAAACTCCTAGAAAGGACAGCGAGACTGCAATTAAAAAACCCTCGATGTTTTGGCTATGTAAGAACGCAGGATGAATCTCCCGCACTGAGCCGCGTGGCTTTACCCCGCGCGAAGCAGGGCAACCGCATTCTAACTTTTGAGCCGGTCCTGACGGATACCGCGGATCAGGCGATCCGCGATTCCGGCATGCGGAGGCCGATCCCTTGGACAACCGACGTTCGCTCGGAAGCCCGAAATCTTAGAATGCGGTTGCCCTGGAGGAGGGGGATAAACCTTTCTACGGGCGATGAACCTTTCTACATCAGTCGTCATAGAATAAGAGGAGCGGGGACGAAGGCCCGCCGTACCGGGCGAGGCGGGCATTCGACAAGTGTCGAAAACCGTGGAATCCCGCCTGAGGCGACGGCGAGTGCGACTTTCAGACCGGGACGAGCAATAACGGGGCGGGGCCGGGGTTGGGGATGAAGACGCTGTTGCAAAGGTGCGGGCCGAAAAAAGAACGCTTCGTGGCGGGCGCGGGTCGGTAAGGGGGAACGCTTCCTGACGGGCGGGGTTCGGGTTCGTGGGGAACGCTTCCTTACGGGCGTGGCTCGGTAAGAGAGAACGCTTCCTGACGGACGCGGGTCGGTAAGGGGGAACGCTTCCTTACGGGCGCGGCTCGGTAATAAAAGGGAGAACGCTTCCTGACGGGCATGACCGATGCGGAACCGGAGTGAGAGCATGAGAGCACAAACTGCGCGGTTCTGGGGACTGGGGTTGATCGGCGCGCTGGCGATCAGCGGCGGCTTCGCGCGGGCGGGCGACCCCCTGCGCTCGACGACCGACGCCTGGACGCGCGACGACGCGGCGCACCTTCTGCGCCGCGCCGGGTTCGGCGGGACGCCGGAGGAGATCGATCGCCTTCACGCGCTCGGCAAGGCCGGCGCGGTCGAGCGCCTCGTCGGTTACGAGTCGTTCAAAGCGTCTTTTGAGCCTCCTTCGATCCTGCCCTACGAACCGCCGGCGTTCATGAAGGAAGGTCCGCTCTCGCCGGAGGAGCGTCAGGAGGTCATCCGCATCCGCCGCCAGAACACGATCGTGCAGGCGCAGAACCTGTGCGAGTGGTGGCTGCGACGGATGATCACCACGCCGCGCCCGCTGGAGGAGAAGCTCGCGCTCTTCTGGCACGGACATTTCACCAGCGGTCTGCGCGAGGTGGAGCAGCCGCGGTTCCTTTTCGATCAGAATGAACTGTTCCGGCGTTACGCGAAAGGCTCCTTCGGAACGCTCGCCAAGGCGGTCAGCTACGACCCGGCGATGCTTCGCTACCTCGACGGCGTGAACAACGTCGCGTCGCACCCGAACGAGAATTACGCCCGCGAGCTGCTCGAACTGTTCACGATGGGACCGGGCGCGTTCAGCGAGAACGACGTGAAGAGCGTCGCCCGCGCGTTCACCGGCTGGACCATCAACCGCGCAACCGGGACGCTCGAGTTTCAGGAGAAGGAGCACGACTACGGGTTCAAGCCGCTGTTCGGCCAGTTCCGGCGGTACAACGGGATCGAGGTGGTGGACCCGATCCTCGCCCAGCCGGCGACGTCGAAGTTCATCGCCCGCAAATTGTGGGTGTACTTCGCGGGGACGGAGCCGGACGCCGCACTGCTGAATGCGCTGGCGAACGTGCTGCGCGGCAGCGGGTACAAGATCGACGTGCTCCTGCGCAAGATGTTCCTTTCGGACGCCTTCTACGCGCCGCAGATCCGCTTTCAGGCGGTGAAAAGCCCGGCGGAGTTGATCGCCGGCACGTATCGCGCGCTGGAGATCCGCCCGCTGAACGCCAACGCGATGGTCGCGGCGATGCGCCGGATGGGACACGAACTGTTTCAGCCGCCGAACGTGAAGGGCTGGGACGGGGGCGTGAAGTGGATCAGCACCTCGACCCTGCTGGAGCGCTACAACTTCGCGTCCGTCCCGCTTTACGGCGCGGACGCGCCGCGCGAAGGCGAGATGATGCAGCGCATGATGCAGGACGCGCCCGGCGGGATGGCGATCGCGCAGCGCGACGCGAACCTGGATCAGCCGCCGTATGATCCGCTGCCGGTGCTGGAGCGTTATGATCTTCGCACGGCGGAGCAGGTCGTCGATCATTTTGTCAAGCGGCTGTTGCAGCAGGAGATTCCGGATGATCAGCGCGCGGCGCTGATCGGGCACCTGCGTGAGCACGAGATTCACCGGCGGGACACGCCGAAAGAGGCGGTGGCGGCGGCGGTGCGCGGGTTGATCCACCTCATGATCAGCACGCCTGAGTACCAGGTGCAGTAGGAGCGGGGGCTCGGGGATCGGATTTCGGGAATAAGACGCTGTTTCAAAACCTTCAAAGCAGGGCGAAAAAGGAACGCTTCCTTACGGGCGCGGTTCGGTTTCGTGGGGAACGCTTCCTGACGGGCGCGGCTCGGTTTTGCAACAGCGTCCAAGGCAGCTTGCAGCGCGAAGCCGGCAGCTAACGACTCACAACAAAGAGCTTTCATCATGCACGGACCTTTCACACGTCGGGAGTTTGTACGCGGACTGGGGCTGGTGGGGCTGTCGTCCACCGTGCCCGGCTTTCTGACCCGGACCGCGCGGGCGATGACGGACGACTCGGGCGGCCGCCGGCGGCGCACCGACGCGCGGCAGGACCAGGCGCTGCCGGGACCGGCGGACGCGCGGATACTGGTCGTGCTGCAACTGGCCGGCGGCAACGACGGGCTGAACACGATCGTCCCGGTGCGCAACGACCTTTACTATCGCACGCGGCGGAAGCTCGCCGTGCCCGCGCGTCAGACGTTGAAGCTGACGGACGAATTCGGGCTTCACCCGGCGGCGAAGGGCCTGAAGGACTTGTACGACGACGGACTGGTCGGCGTGGTCCACGGCGTCGGCTATCCGAATCCGAACCGCTCGCACTTCGTCAGCACGGACATCTGGGAAACCGCGGATCCGAACCAGCGGACGTTCACCGGCTGGGTCGGGCGCTACTTCGACTCGTGCTGCGCCGGCGCGGACCCGCCGGACCCGAAGCTCGGCATCGCCCTGACGAAGGAAGCGCCGCTGACGATGACCGGCGGGAAGTTCAGCCCCGTCTCCTTCGTCTCGCCGGACCAGCTCCAGTTTCAGCCGCACCACACCAACAAGGGGGCGCGCGAGGTCTTCTCTCACCTGAATGACGAACCGCGCGATCCCGCGCCGGGCAAGGCGCTGCGCACGCTGGACTTTCTGCGACGCGAGGCGTTCGACGCGCGGATGAACGTGGACGACATCCGCGAGGCCGCGGGGCGCGGCGGCGTCGGACCGCGCGCCAGCCTGTCGGCGCACCTGACGATGGTGGCGAACATGATCGCCGCGGGATTGCCCACGCGCGTGTACTACGTTTCGCTGACCGGTTTCGACACGCACTCGGGCCAGGAAGGGCGTCATCAGGGGTTGCTCGCGCAGCTTGGCGACGGTCTCAGCGCCTTCTACAAGGCCCTGAAATCCACCGGGCATCAGGACCGCGTGCTGGTCATGACTTTTTCGGAGTTCGGGCGTCGCGTCGAGGAGAACGCCTCGGGCGGGACGGACCACGGCGCCGCGGCGCCGATGCTGCTGGTCGGCCCGTCGGTCAAGCCCGGTCTGCTGGGACGTCACCCGAGCCTGTCCGACCTTGACGCCGGCGACCTGAAGCACACCACGGACTTCCGCGCCGTCTACGCGACGGTGCTGGAGAACTGGCTCGGCGTGGACGCGGACAAACTCATCCCCGGCGCGTCCGCGACGCTGGGGCTGCTGAAGACCTGACGACCGCGGCCGCAGCCGACGGCGACCTCGCCGCCGAGTCCGTCGAACGATCCGCCGCACCCGCCCTGATGGACGCTGATGCTTAAGTCGTCGATCGTGCGGCGGCTCTCGGGTTCGATGTTGAAGGCGCACCGCGACACGGAGACGTCATCCGCCGTCGAGCACGGATACGGACACGCCCCGCCCCCGCCTTCACCGCCCGCCCCGTCATCGGTCGCCTCCCCGCTTGAGAAAAACTTCCGGCCCCTTGGACAACGTAGATCCGTAATCTACACCGTATTGACCGGCCGGAGTCCGGCAGAGATTCAGGTCGTGACTTGCCTGTCCAGCGCGATAGGATATGCCCCCGCGCCGATGAAGTCGCCGCCTTCGGTGAATCCGAATGAAGTACCTGACCTACAGCGGAAACAACATCCTCGCCGTCAACCTGCCGGACGACGCCGACGTCCTTTATGCGCCGCCGCCTTTGCCCGGTCTGGCGAAGCCGGACATCCCTGCCGCCGTGCGTCGGGCGTTCGAGCAATGCGAAGGCATGCCTCCGCTTCGCGAATGCGTCAACGCCTCCAGCCGCGTCCTCATCGCCTTTGACGACAACTGTCAGCCCTTCCCCCCCACCACGCTGCCCGACATCCGGCAGCAGTCGATCGAGACGCTGCTGGAACTCCTCTACAGCTACGGGGTGAAGCGGGAGAACCTCCGGATGCTCTGCGCCGTGGCGCTTCACCGCAAAATGAAGACGCACGAGCTGGCCCGCATGTTGGGTCCGCGCATCATGCGCGAGTTTCACCCGCACCAACTGGATAACTTCGACGCCGAGAATCGCGCCAATATCGCGAACCTCGGCGTCACCTCCGAAGGCGAGCCGGTGCAGGTCGATCGCCGGGTCGTCGAATCCGATCTGGTCATTTACGTGGATTCCGTGCAGATTCCGCTCAACGGCGGGCACAAATCCGTGGCCGTCGGCCTGGGAACCTACGACTCGATCGCGCCGCATCATCACCCCCGGATGACGCAGCACAGTCCCCACGTCATGCAGCCGAGCGGGTCGCACATGCACGCCAGCATCGAGCGCATCAGCCGCGTCATCCTCCGCAAGGCGCGGATCATGGTCATGGAGGCGGCCATGAATAACGCGACCTACCCGCCTTACGTGTCGTATCTCGGCAAGCCCGATTCCCGATGCAACATCGCCGAGAAATTTCTGAAGTTCGCCACGCCGCTGGCGATGAAGGCGCTTCCCGAGCCGGCCCGAAAAATCTTCCTTCGCGGGGTCAGGGGCGCATACGCGCCCGTCTCGATCGCCGCCGGGTCCATCGACGCCGTCCACGCCCGCACGCTTGACGTCATGACGCGACAGATGTCGGTCAACGCGCCACGGCAATATGACACGATGGTTTTCGGCCTGCCGGACCTCAGCCCCTACTCCGTCGACGCGCGCATCAATCCCGTGCTCGTGGTCAGCGACGTGCTGGGCTACATCTTCAACTGGTTCTATCACCGTCCCCTGGTCAAAAAGGGCGGCGTCGTGATCCTGCTGAATCCGTTGCTGGAGGTGTTCCATCCCGAATACCACGTCGCCTACCGCCGCTTTTATGATGAAGTGCTCCGCGAAGGGACCGATCCTTTCCGGATGAAAGAGCGGTTTCAGGAGAAGTTCGCGCGCGATCCGCACCTGATCGAATGCTACCGGCATCGGTACGCGCATCACGGGTTTCACCCGTTCACGGTCTGGAACTGGGCGACTTTCGCACTCAATTACCTCTCCGATGTCATCGTCGTCGGACCGCCGGATGATCGCGTCGCCCGGCGCCTCGGCGTGACCTGGGCGAAGTCGATGGATCATGCGCTGGGTCTGGCGCGTGAAAAGAGCGGAGGCTCCAGCGTCGCCGCGTTGACGATCCCGCCGTTCTTCTACTGCGCCGACCCCGCAGCGGGGGCCGGTTCCTGATTTTCGCTCTCTCTGCGCCGCGATCGGCTCCTCGCACAGGAACCGGCGGGGGCGTCCGCCAACACGGACATCTTGGGGCGGTCAAGCTTTTGAGCTGGCGTTTAACGCAGCGGGACTCGGCCCGGTCGAGGCGAGCCTCCTCAAGCACCGTCAAACGCAGCTACGTGGAGAATCACATGCGCCGTTGCCCCTCGACGGACGGCGTCCGCGCTGCATGCCCGGCGCACCCGCGCCGCCCTGGATCAGCGCGGCAACTCATAAAGACTTACATAAGGCCGGTCGTCCCCCTCCAGACGGAACGACTCGACCTGCGCAAGCCCCGCGCGCCGCAAACGCTCAAACAACTCGGGCGTGATGTCGGGGTCGAAACCGTAGCGGCTCCTGCGCAACCGCGCAATCTCCCTCCAGTGGACAAGGACGTGCGTCCAGCCCTCCGCGCGAAGACCGTCGAGAATCTCCGCGTCCGTCGTCGAAGCGCGCACCACGCGGCCCAGGGCGCTCTCATTGAAGACCGTCGAGTACGCCGCCTGCTGGAAATAAAGGCCGCGCGCTTCGCCAACCAGAAGGGGCGACGCCGAAGCGGGAAGCTCGTTGACCCGGCCTACGTACTCAAACCCGGGCAACTCGCCTTCGATGATCCACGCCGCCCGCGCGCCGCCTCCCCCCGGCGCGAACTCGCGCCGCCCCAGATCAAAGAGAAAGATCGCATTGAAAAGACATGACCCCGCCAGCACGGCGCCGACGCCGAACCCCGCCGACCTGCCCCCTTTCACGTCCGCAACCGCCGACGCCGCCAGCCCCGCCAGCGGAATCAGGAACACCACCGCGAACCGCGCATACAAGTGCGTCGCCGCTCCCCAGACCGCAAGCTGCACCAGCAACACCAGCCCCATCGCCAGGACGTGTGAGCCTCCTGCCCCGCGCCGCCGCATCCAGCCGCGCCAAAGTCCCAGCCCGGCGAGGATCCACGCTCCCGGTCCGATCCGCTGGTCCGGATCCAGCAGCACGCGCCGCACGAACATCCCCGCTCGGCCTGCAACCGTCCGCTCCTCCGGCGCCGGCGCGTGCCCCTCGTCCCAGCGCTGCTGACTGTCCGCGGTCCAGCCCGGCGGGTACGCCTCGAAGATCGCGTTCGCCAGCGGGAACACCGGGTTCCCGGTCATGACCGCGTTCTTGATCAACCACGGAGAAAGCGTTGCGCCCGCCGCACCGAAGTACAATGCGCAGCGCCGCGCGCGAAGCCCCCACGACAGACTGGGCGCCGGCAGGATCAGCGTCGCCAGCGGAATCAGAATCATCGGCACGCCGGTGTACTTGCACCCGCACGCCAGACCCGCGAACGCGCCGCCGGCGATCACAAAGATGCGATCCTCGTTCGCCGCGCCGGCGCCTTCCGCGCATCGCCGCGCCCGCAGCAGACACGCCAGCGACAGGAATCCGAAGAAAAGCAATCCGTTCTCGACGTACGCCAGTCCGCAGAAGTACGCCAGCCACCCCGCCGACGCCGTCACCACGCCGCACCCCGCGCCCCCGCCGCTGCCGAACTCCCGCCCCGCCAGCCACGCCGCCCCGACCGTCAACACCCCCAGGAGAAGATGCACATAATGCGACATCTCCGCGGCACGCGGGACATCCGCCTGAAGCACGAACCCGAGCAGGTAAAGCATCTCCACGTTCGCCGGGAAGTTCGCGTACACGTTGTGCGGCGCGTACGCGATCCGTCCGGACTCCGCGTACTCCCTCGGCATCTGAAGGTGATACTCGAGAACGTCGTACCCCCAGCCCTCCTCGCTCCAGAGAAAACCCGGAGCATGCGCCGCCGCCACGATCGCGGCGACCGCAAAAGGCGCCGCCGGCAACCAGACCCACGATCTTCGGTGGTCGCGCTCGTCCCGCGGAGACGCTCCGGTCTGACGCGATGCGGCTGCCCGATCCCTGAGCGTCCTTCGAACCGCGATCGCCCCGGCCAGCGCCATCCCCGCAAGCAGCGCCGCCCACAACGCTCGATGCAGCAACCCCGCCAGCCCCAGGCCCAGCGCCAGCAGGCAAACGCTTCCGATCCCCAGTCCGAAAGCCGGAAGCACGACCCACGGCATCTCGATCCGCGCTCGCATCCTTCGCGGAATCAGGCAAACGCCGAATAACGCCGCAGCGCCGACGACTCCCAGCGCCGCCGGCAGGCGTTCCATCAGGGAAAGCAACGCCCCGGGATACGCAACCCCCGTCGCCGTCACGACGAGGGCGCATAAGAGGATCACGCAACCGGAACGACCGGATGCCCACGACATCCGCCGCGACGGCTCGGCGCCCGATCGTAGGTCGTCGTGTGTCATGCTCGGGAAGATCGGTCATGACCGGGCGCAACCGGCCGCAACGCGGCGACCGGCTGCCCGACCGCGTCAAAAGGCCTCCACGTTCCGTCCGCATCAAGAATTTCGCACGGACGGAACGCCGCCTTGTACATCATCTTCGGCGACCCGGTGACGTAGAACCCGAGGTAGTAGTACGCCAGCCCCGCCCCTCGGCAATGCCCGATCTCCCACAGCGCCGTAAACGTGCCCAGGCTGCGACGCGCATGCCGCGGATCGAAGAAAACGTAGACGCTGCTCAACCCCGACGGCACGCGGTCCGCAAGACTGACCGCCACGAGATCCGATCCCGCCCGGTACTGAATCTCCACCGTGTCCGTCGGCGAATCATAAAGAAACGCCACGAAGGCCTCCGGTCCGTCGCTCATCCGTCCGTCGTGCTGATGCGCAAGATAGCGCTCATACAGCGTGTACGACTCCCGCGTCGGACGCGGCGGGCGGATTTCGACCTTCACGTCCGCGTTCCGCCGCAACGTCCGCCGCTGCGACCGGCTCGGAAGAAACGTCGCCGTCGGCACGCGCAGCGACCGGCACGCCTGACACCCGGGGCATTGCGGGCGGTAAATCAGCCGCCCCGACCGCCGATGATTCAGGCTCAGCAGCCGATCGTACGCCGAAGGCAGCAGCGTCAGCTCCGGTGAAAGCTGCTGCCCGACCAGGCGGGACGCCCGATCCGGAAGGTAAGGACACGGAGCCCACCCCCCGGGAGAATCCGCTTCGGCGCAGCCCGGATGCGGGATCGACTCCTCACCCTGTTGCGTCATCGCAGGAGACTCCGACTTCGACGACCCTTCCGGTGCGGCCGCCGCGCGAATACCCCTCAGGTCTCGCCGCGCGCGTCCTGGTACTCCTCCAGCCACGCCATCTGGACCGCCTCGAGTTTCGCCTCGTTCGACGCCTTCGGGTCGTCGGCGAAACCGTCGATCTCGAGCACCCACTGATGCAGGTCGGTGAAGCGCACCGTCAGCGGATCCACGTCGGGAAAGCGCTCATGAAGCGCCAACGCCAAGTCCTCCGAATCCGTCCACTTCAGCCCTCGCGGCATGTCGTTGCTCCCCTGTGCGCCGGGCGCGGCGGACGCGCGCCGTCAATGTCCCTCGGACACAAGGTTCCGGTTCCACTCCGGAATCTCCACGATCACGTCCACGCTTCCATCCGGGACCGCCTGACACGACAACCGGCTGTTCGCCTTCAATCCCGGGGCGTTGTCAAGCTGATCCAGCTCCGCGTCCTGCGCCTCGTTCGTCGATTCCAGCCCCTCGCGCACGATGCAGTGGCACGTCGAACACGCGCAGACGCCGCCGCAGGCGTGGTCGATCTCGATCCCGCTGCCCAGCGCGATGTCGAGTAGGCTCCCGGGCAGTCCGTTGTGCTCATACGGAATCTTCGCCGGATCGACCTCGACGACGACGTTCATCGGCAGGAACGTGATCTTGTATTTCCGCGTCGGAAGTCGAACCTCCGGTTCCTTGATGTAAGGATTCACGCCGCCCATGTTTCATGCTCCAGATCTTGATTGCCGCGTCAAAACAAACCCCCGCCCGCCTGTCATCGAGGTCGAATGACGAACACGAAAAACGAGAACGCGCGCGCCGCCGACGCTTTACAATTCGGCATTCGTGGTTCGCAATCTCCGTCAGGTCTTCAGCGCCTCCGTCAACGCGCTCTCCGCCAGCGGAATCAGCCTCCGGTTGAACGCCTCCCGACGTTCATTGATGAACCTCGCGTCGCAGGACTCCCGCGCCAGCGCTCGAAGCGCCGCCGCCGCCTCTGAAAGCGACGCCCGATCCGCGGGCGCCAACAACGCCCCGTGCTCCCGGATCATCCGCTCCGCCTTGTTCAGGTCAAACTCCACCGTCGCCCGCACGTCGATCAGGTGATGCGCCGACATGTCCTCCCGCGCATGCTCGACGGCCTCACGTTGCATCCGCCGCACTTCCTCACGGGTCAGCCCGTGCGAAGGCACGATCTGAATGCTCGCCTCCACCCCGCTGCGCGACTCCCGCGCCGACACGTTCAGGATCCCGTTGGCGTCGATCAGAAACATCACCTCGACCTTCGGCATCCCGGCCGGCATCGGCGGCACGCCGCGCAGCTCAAACACTCCCAGCGACCGACAGTCCGCCGCCAGCTCCCGCTCGCCTTGAAGCACATTGATCTTCACCGCCGTCTGACCGTCCTGAAACGTCGTGAACGTCTCCACCGCCTTGCACGGCACGCGCGTGTTCGCGCCGATCAGCTTGCCCACCGCGCCCCCGAGCGTCTCGATCCCCAGCGACAGCGGGGTCACGTCCAGCAGCAGCAGATCCTGCCGACTCCCGGAAAGGATCGACGCCTGCACCGCCGCCCCCAGCGCCACGACGTGCTCCGGGTTCAGCGCCGTGTAAGGCCGTCGGCCGAACAACTCGCCCACCGCCCGCCGCACCAGCGGAATCCGCGTCGATCCCCCCACCAGCACGACTTCCGCCACCTCCGCCGCCGAACGCTTCGCCGCCTTCAACGCCCGCCGACAGGCCTCCAGCGTCCGGTCCACAAAAGGCGCGATCAGCGCCTCCAGTTCGGTCTTCGTCACTTGGCGGCGGTACGTGAACGACGCTCCGACCGCGATCTCCACGCTCGTCCGATCCTCATCGCTGAGGCGCACTTTGACTGCCTCCGCAAGCGATCGAAGCTGCTGTCGGATCGCCGGGGAGTCGATGTCATGCCCCGATTGCTCCCGGATTTCCCCGCTGAAAAGCTCGATCAGCGTCCGGTCCAGGTCGTCCCCGCCCAGATGCGTGTCGCCGTCCACCGCGAGCACCTCGAACACGCCGCCCTCGACGCGCAGCAACGAGATGTCAAACGTGCCCCCGCCGAAGTCGTACACCGCGATCATCTTGGAGGACGCCCGGTCCAGTCCGTAAGCGAGCGCCGCGGCCGTCGGCTCGTTGACGATCCGCACGACCTCCAGCCCGGCGATCAGACCTGCGTCACGCGTCGCCTGACGCTGGGCGTCGTCAAACTGCGCCGGAACCGTAATGACCGCCTTCCTGACTTCCCGGCCGAAGTACGCCTCCGCCCGCCGCTTCAACTCCCCCAGGATCAACGCGCTGACCTGCGGCGGCGTCCACGTCCGCCCCCCCGCCACAACCGCCGCAACGTCCCGACCCTCGACTCCCGAAAGCTTCTCCACCCGGTAAGGGAGTCGGCGCGCCTCTTCCGCCAGCTCAGCCGAACCGCGCCCCATCAGACGCTTGATCGAATACACGGTCTCAAGCGGGTGCTCGACCGCATGATCGCGCGCCGCCTCGCCCACGATCGTCCGCCCGTCCGCTTCAAACCTCACGAACGACGGCACGATCACGTCGTCATCCCCGCCCCCGCCCGCAATCAGGCGCGGACCGGCTGCGTCCGCGAACGCCACGAGGGAATTCGTCGTCCCCAGGTCGATCCCGATGATGATGTCCCCGTCCTGTTTCATCGCACTCGGTAAAAAGCCGACTGAAAGTCTCGAAAAACCCGCGATGCGGGTTCCTGGCTTCGACTTGGTTCGCGGCCTTCGGATCGGGAACCGCGGACCGCGGACCTCCCGTCCGCTACGCACGAAGCGGACCCGCGCCGTCCCGCGGCTCTCACCATCACGTCCCGACTTCCTGCATCAAAACCCAAATCCGGAATCCTGAGTCTTGATTCTCAAATCTTGAATCCCGAATCCTTGATCCTACGCCAGCTCAGTCGTCAGGTTCTCAAAATACCGCAACGCGTTCAGCAGCAGACGAAGCCGCTGTCGCTGTCGTACCGACGCCGTTTCGATCGCCGACGCCAGCGCCGCGATCTCGTCCAGCGTCTGGCGCCGCTTCGACTCGTTCACCTGCCGCAACCGCTCGATCGTCCGCCGGTCGCCCACCCCGCGCGCCTGCTCCAGCGCCTCACGCACCTCCATCACTTCCGCCAGCAGATCGCCAGGAACGCCGCGCTCTTCCGAAGCCGTCGGTCCGCCCGCAAGCTCCAGCAGGTAATCCGCGCGCCGCGCGCCGTCGGACACGACCGCGTAAGCACGATTGAGGTCAGCCGTCAGACGCGTCGCGAGTTCACGCACGTCCTCGGATCGCCGCGCGTGACGGTCGGGGTGAACCTTCGCGGTCAGCCGCCTGAAGTCCTGCGCAAGACGATCCTCATCCAGCGCGTAGACGCGCGGAAATCCCAGCAGCGAAAAATGATCCGTCCCGGGAGGAGGATCGAAGATCGCCCCGCAATTGTCGCAGCAGATCGGAGCGCTCAGGACGGCGCCGCACTCGACACACTGGCTCATGATCGCTTCGCCCGCCCGCTCAACGCACGAACCGCCGCCTTCACTCGAAACCCCGACCGAATCCGGCGCGACGCCTCTCGACCGCCGCATCCGGCGCCGACCCGGCTTAAACGGCGAAGCTGCTGCCGCAACCGCAGGTGCTCGTCGCGTTCGGGTTCGTGAACACGAATCCCCGTCCCATCATTTCATCCTTGAAGTCGATCACCGTCCCCTCAAGGTACAGATTGCTCTTCGGGTCGCAGACGATCTGAACGCCTTCCTGCTCCCACTGCTCATCCAGCTCCCCGACGTTCTCCGTCAGGTCCAGGGAGTACGAGAACCCGCTGCACCCGCCTCCCTTGACGCCGACCCGCAGAAAGAGCGGCTTGAACGCCTCGCCGCTCTTCTCCGCCAGCTCCTTCTGTTGCTGGATGATCGTCGTCACTTCCTTCGCCGCACGTTCCGTCAGTCTGACCATGATTCGCCCGAACTCCGTATTGGCCCGCCTTACCGCGCGCCCGCCGCGACGCCCGTCCGCGTTTCCTGTTTGCGGCGCACGTCCGCGATCGCCGCCCGAACCGCATCCTCCGCCAGCACGCTGCAATGAATCTTCACCGGCGGAAGCGCAAGCTCCTTCACGATCTCCGTGTTCTTAAGCTGCTCCGCTTCCTCCAGCGTCCGTCCTTTGACCCACTCCGTCGCCAGCGAGCTGCTGGCGATCGCGCTGCCGCAACCGAACGTCTTGAACTTGGCGTCCGTCACGCGCCCTTGTTCATCGACGCGAATCTGAAGCTTCATCACGTCGCCGCACTCCGGCGCCCCGACGATCCCGGTTCCCACCTGCGGATCGTTCTGGTCCAGCGACCCGACGTTCCGCGGATTCTCATAATGATCAATGACTTTGTTGCTGTAAGCCATGGTTCACCTTTCTTCGCAATTCCCCCGCGGAACGCCCCGCCGGGGGTTGTTCATCACCCGTCGCACGCTCCTCTTGCGCTCACGACTCGATCAATGATGCTGCCACTGCACCTTCGACAGGTCGATCCCGGCCTGCGCCATCTCATACAACGGACTCATCGCCCGCAGGTGATTCACCGTCCGCACCACCGACTTGATCGTATAATCCACCTCGTCCGTCGTCGTGAACCGCCCCATCGAAAAACGGATCGAGCTGTGCGCCAGATCGTCGCCCAGCCCGATGTTCTTCAGCACGTAGCTCGGCTCCAGCGACGCGCTCGTGCAGGCGCTGCCCGAACTCACCGCGATGTCCGAAAAACCCATCATCAGGCTTTCGCCTTCCACGTAAAGGAAACTCACGTTCAGAAGGTTCGGCAGGCAGTGCTGCGGGTCGCCGTTCCGCGCGATGTCCGTCAGGTGCTCGCTCAATCCCGCCCACATCCGGTCGCGCAGCCCCGCAAGCCGCTTCGACTCCGCCGGCATCTCCTCTTTCGCGATCCGCGCCGCCTCGCCGAACCCCACGATGCCCGGCACATTCAACGTCCCGCTGCGCATCCCTCGCTCGTGCCCGCCGCCGTAAATCACCGGCTCCAGCCGGACACGCGGCTTCTTCCGCCGCACATACAGCGCCCCGACGCCCTTCGGCCCGTAAATCTTGTGCGCCGACAGGCTCAGCAGGTCGATCTGCATCGCCTCCACGTCCACCGGAACCTTCCCGAACGCCTGCGTCGCATCCGTGTGAAACAAAACGCCCTTCTCATGACACAGCGCCCCGATCTCCGGGATCGGGTGGATCGTCCCGATCTCGTTGTTGGCGAACATCAGCGACACCAGCACCGTGTCCGGCCGCAACGCCTCGCGCACCTGCTCGACGCTCACCCGGCCTTTGTTGTTCGGCTGAAGGAACGTCACCTCGTACCCCTGGCTCTGAAGGAACTTGCACGGGTCGATGACGGCCTTGTGCTCGATCAGAGAAGTGACGACGTGCCGGCCCTTGTCCGCGTACATCCGCGCCGCGCCCAGGATCGCAAGATTGTTGCTCTCGGTCGATCCGCTCGTCCAGACAATCTCCTTCGGATCCGCGTTGATCACCGCCGCCACCTGTTTCCGCGCGTTCTCCGTCGCCTCTTCAGCGACCCAGCCGAACTGATGGTTCCGACTCGCCGAGTTGCCGAAATTCTCGCGGTAATACGGCAGCATCGCCTCGAGCACCCTCGGGTCCACCGGCGTCGTCGCCGCGTTATCCAGGTAGATCAGCTTCTGCGCCATCGTTTTCTACTCCCGTGACACCTGCGCCTGAACCAGCGCCGAGGACGGACGCTCCCGACAGATGTCAGCAATTGTTACTTTATTCAAGTATTCTCGAACAACACCGTGCAATCGCAGAATCGGCGACTGAATCGGGCACCACGCCTGTACGTCACATCCCACCGCACTGGAAGCCTCCGGCGACGCGCATTGCACCAGCCGGAAAGGCCCTTCCACGGCCTCCATCACCTTCAAAATGCTCAGCCGCTCCGCGGGAACCCTCAGCCGATACCCGCCGCGCGGACCACGCTCGCTTTCTATCAAACCCGCCTGGCACAACGACTTAAGTACGTTCGTCACCATCGCGGGAGGAAGGTGATACCGATCCGACATCTCCCGGGCGCTGGACACGCCCTCGTCAGCCCCCGCAAGGTGCGTCAGCGTGATCAGCGCATAATCCGTGCGTCGTGTAACCGCCAGCATACTCGTCACGGGCCCTTAAAACGGACCCTTAAAGGTCTCTCCGATATATATAGCATCTTTTCAGTGCCCTTTCAAGAGGTTCCCCGTCAGCAAGATATCTTTTTGCAACTGCCCTTTGCGACCGCCCTATCCCGCTTCCGCTCGCCGCGCGTCCCGTGCAACGGCACAATTGCGACGCATGTGTTCAAGGTTGATCGAGCCTACCAGCAGGCTCGAAACGCCGGGGTTGGAAAGCACAAAACGCAAGGCGGCATCCGGATCGAGCGTTCCCGAGGCCAGCCCCTTTTTCACGATGACATCCACCCCGCGCCTGCGAGCCTCCGCAATAACGAGTTCGAGCGACCGATCCGACAGGTGATATTCCAGCATCAAAGCGTCCGCCCATCCCAGCGCCTTCATCAGCGCCGGCGTCGTGTAACCGGAGAACCCGATCTTTCGGATGACGCCGGCGGAGCGAAGGTCGGACAGCGTCTGCGCCGCGTCGGTGTGTTCAAGCACCTCCAGGTCGTTCCGCCCGGCGTGGATGAAGACCAGATCAAGAACGTCGCGGCGAAGACGCTGCCGGCTTCGGTCAATGCTCGCACGCACGCCCTCCGCCGAAAAATCATGCAACGATCGGCCTCCCTCAAATGTCTCCCCGACCTTCGTCGACAGGACGAACTCCGACGCACGACGGGCGAGGAACTTCCCGATCCGCTCCTCGCTGACGCCGTAAGCGGGAGCCGTGTCGATGTAGCTGATGCCCAGATCGAGAACGCCGTTCAGCAGCGACTCCGCTTCCGCATCCGTCGGAAGGTCGTAACCGGAAAGATACTTGATTCCCTGATTGCGCCCGATCTTGAACGCGCCGAACCCGATTAAGCTCAGCTTCGGCTGCGGTTTGTCGGAAGCATCCTTCGGGCGAATTGACGACTCCGCTAACGAAATGAGTTCGTGCTCAACATTAAGGCGAAACTTGGCCGATGACTCGTCCCACGGCGTGGAGGCTACAAGGGGGCGAGGCCAATTTGAGACAACCGCGCCGCTCCGGGGTTCCGGCGGCATCAGCTTCCGGATCATTCTCGCCAGTTCGGGCGCCATCGCCAGCTTCGTCGGCCAGGCCGTGATGACGTTGCCTTCCAGGGCGGCATGAGGACCGGAGGGTCGTGCGCCACCCGGCGTCGCCGGTTCAGCCCGGTCAACACGCACCGTCGCCCACTCCGCCCCGTCGAACGAGACTCCCGGAAGGACGCTTTTCAACTCGCGCCGGGCGTGATCGAGCAACGCGGCTTCCGACATGCGTGTCCCGTCCTCGGCGACCTGTCCGCCGACGTACCAGACCACCCGCCCTTGCGTATCCGTCGCCGTGGTGATCGTCGCCCGCGTCTTCGCGCCGTCCACGCAATGCCCGAAAAGCGTCGGCAGATCCCCCCGGATCATCACCTGGTGCAGCGGCCGCAACTGCATTCCTCCCGCTGCAAGTCCGGCCGCTTTCCGCAATTCCGCATTGCCCGCCCCCGCGGCGAGAATCACACGACCCGGCTGCACTTCAAGGCGCTCGCCGGTCTGCGGGTTCGACAGCCTCACCCCCTGAACAAACCCGTCAGCGCCCGGCACAAACTCGATGCCGCCCGGATCCACTTTGAGCAGTCGCGGCTCGTGCCGCTCCCGCAGGACGCTCAGCAGGTTCGCCACGTCGATCACCTGCTCGCGGACCGCGAACACGTCGCCAGGACATTGTCGCAGCGCCGCAGGCCGCTCCTCACGCGCCAGCCGGCGCACATCGCTGCGCAGCCCCGCAGCCGCTCCGAGCAACCCGACTCGCGAACTGAGCGAATCCGTCCGCCACAAATGACACTCTTCGGCGAGCACGCGCACCCCCGAGAGGTCAGGTCCGATCCGATCCGGCCGGCCGGAAAGACATGACCGCCAGATCCCCGGCATCTCCCGGACGGCGCGGGCCGAGTCGGTGAAGACGCCTGCCAGCGTGTACTTGATTCCGCCGTGGATGATGCCCTGCGACGCGATCGTCTGTCCCGCGCCGAGCGCGCAGGTCTCAACAAGCACGACGCAATGACCGGACCGGTGCAGTTCGTCGAGCGCCCACAACCCGGCCACTCCGCCGCCGAAAATGATCGCGTCCGCTTCCAACGCTGACGACACCTAAGAATTCAACGCCGATCAAGAATTCAAGAATGCGGCGCGACACGCAGACCGTCAAGGATCGACCCGCAAATCAGCCGCCTCGCCCGGCGACCGACGCCCGGTACGACATCCCTGATGCCGGCCGAAATCTTTATCCCCCGCGTTCGACGACCGGGTTTCCGGTTTCCACCGCATCCCCCCCCGCAAGGTTCTCCGGATCAGCCTCTCGACGACCGCCGATCCGTCGCCGACGTACTCGATGTCGATGCGAACGACGCGGAGTCGGTCCTTGAATTCCCCGGCGAAGGCTTCCAGCTTGACGGCGTCCTTCTCGGTCGTGGCCAGCAGCTCCGTCCCTGCCGCGCTCGCAGCCCCCAGGATCGCCCGGATCACGCCAGGCGAGTATCTCGCGTGATCGCGCAGCCAGCGGACGCCCGCGATCTCGGCGCCCAGGCGAATCAGGGTCGTCCGGAACGACTCCGGATTGCCGACGCCCGCGAAGGCGAACACGCGCCGCCCGCGGACATCGTCCGCCACGGAAGCGCCGTCCAGATGCACCACCCCGACGGCGCGGTGCCGGGTCTCGACCACCGGCATCTCTCTGCAAAGCCCTGCCAGCCTTTCACGCAACGCGATCAAGACTCCGGGGCTGATCTCGTCGGTTCGCGTGACGATCAATGCGTGCGCCCGTCGCAGACTCTCGACCGGCTCGCGCAGCAATCCGCGAGGAATCAGCCGCTCGAACCCGAAGGGGCAAGTCGCGTCGATCAGCACCAGATCCAGATCGCGCCCGAGGCGGCGGTGCTGAAACCCGTCGTCCAGGACGAGCACGTCGGCGGCGTGATGTTCGATCGCGGTCCGCGCCCCGCGAACGCGATCCTTGTCCGCCACGCAGGCTACCCCCCGGCAGGCGCGTCGGATCAGCCGCTGCTCGTCGCTTTCGTCTCCGCCGTCCGCGCCGTACCCGCGCAGAAGGACCGCCGGCCTCAGTCCGTCCGCCGAAAGACGGCGAACAATATCAACGACGACCGGCGTCTTCCCCGTCCCGCCGACGGTCAAATTCCCGATGCAGATGACCGGAGCCGACACGTGAGCCACGCCGATCCCCGCGTCGAACCTGGCGTTGCGGGCGCGGACGGCCGCACCGTAAACGTGGGACATTGCCGCAAGGACGGCGCGCACCGGTCCCGCCCAGGCAGGAGCGCCCTCCCCGATCACGCGTCGATGAAAGCCCTGCAACGTCATCAGTATCGCGCCGCCGGCGCCGCGCCGACGGGCGTCCGCCGCGGAATGCTACCGGATCGCCGCGCGGGGCACATGCTTTGTGTCCGGACCCGTGTCCGCTAGCATACCGCCGGCGCGGATCGGCGCCGAAGCCCGCGCGGGGACTTCGGCGGCGTTCCCCTGGAAACTCTGGGTCATGAGCAAACCTGTCACCCTGCGTAGGCAGCGCCGGAACACCGTCCCCGGTTCTCGGAAGCGGCACGGGGAGAATTCCGGTCTTTCTGGGCGTCGGGCTTGCTGGGGCGTCGTCGTGTACGCGGCCGCCGCAGTCGGCGCTTTCGCAGCCCCGCTTCAGGACGCACCTGACGGCGCGGTCTCGCCGCCGATCGTCGCCGTCGTGTTTGAAGGCGTCGAGCGCACGAGCGATGCCTATCTCCGCGAGATCGTGCAGGCGCGCGTCGGCGAGCCTTTGAACACCGACGCTCTGGACCGGGACGTCGCCCGGCTCGTCCGCACGGGTCGCTTTGATTCCGTCCGTTACGAGACCCGCCCGGAAGGCGGAGGCGTCACCGTCGTGTTCACTCTCGCCGAGCGACCGATCCTCAAGTCGATCCGGTTCCAGGGCAACTCGAAGATCCCCGACCGCGATCTGAAGGGCAAGGTTCCGCTGAAGGTCGGCGACCCGATCGATCCCGACGCGGTCAACGAGGGGCTTGAGGCGATCACCGCTCTTTACCGCGAGAAGAGCTTCGGACAGGTGGAGGTGACGGTTGAACGCGAGGATATCGCCGAGGGCCGGCTTACCTACCGGATCGACGAAGGCCCGCAGATCAAGGTCCGCAAGATCGTCTTCGAGGGCCGGGCTTCGTTGAGCGAGCGCGAGCTGATGAAGCAGATTCAGACGCGCGCCGCGTTCTGGTTCTTCCGAGCAGGAACGCTTGATCCGCCCCAGCTCGAGGCCGATGTCGCCAACCTCCAGCGGTATTACCGCGAGCAGGGGTTTCTCGACGCCAAGGTGACGCACCGCGTTGAGAACCTCGAGAAAGAGGGCGACCGGCGGATCGTCTTCACGATCGAGGAGGGCACGCGCTACCGGATCGAGAGCCTGCGCTTCGAGGGCAACACCGTCTTCTCCACCGAGGAGCTTCACAGCCTGATCCGAAGCCGCGAGGGCGCTTACGTGATCCAGCCGATCCTTGAGGCGGACCGGGCGCTCATCGAGAACCGTTACGGTGAGATCGGCTACATCGAGCGCCACGTCGAAGCCGTCCGGGTTTTCTCCGAGTCCCCGGGACAGGTGCTGGTGACCTTCCGGATCGTCGAGGGGGGGCAGTTCCGCGTCGGGCAGATCGTCGTTCGCGGCAACACGCAGACGAAGGACAAAGTCGTGCTCCGCGAGTTTCGCCTGTTCCCCCCCGACGATCTCTGGAACCTCACCGAGGCGCGGGACGCGGAGACGCGCCTGCGGCAGACGCAGGTCTTCCAGTCCGCCCGGATCCTGCCCGTCGGCGACGGTCCGGACGTCCGCGACGCGCTGATCGACGTGCAGGAGGCGGACCGGGCGGGGGACTTGATCTTCGGGTTCGGCGTGACCAGCAACAACGGCCTGGTCGGGCAGTTCGCGATCGACTTCAAGAACTTCGACATCGCGGACACGCCGAAGAGCTTCGGAGAATTCTTCCGCCTTCAGGCGTTTCAGGGCGCGGGCCAGCGGATGCGGATCGAGGCCCAACCGGGGACCGAGGTCAGCCGCTTCCGGATCGACTTTACTGAACCTTATTTGCTGGATGCGCCGTTGCGCTTCGACACCGGGTTCTTTCTCTTCGAGCGCGGGCGCGACGGATATGATGAGGGCCGCGTCGGAACCTACGTCAGTTTCGGCAAGCGGCTGGAGCGCGGACTGCTGAAGGGCTGGACGGGCGAAGTGGCGTTCCGGCTTGAGGACGTCGAGGTCGACAACGTGGACCTGCTGGCGGCGCGAGACATCCGCGACGTCGAGGGGAGCAATCTTCTGACGAGCGTGAAGGGCGCCTTGGTGCTGGACCGGACGGACAACCGGTTCATCCCGTCGCGAGGGGACCGGTGGCGTTTCAGCGTGGAGCAATTCGGAATCCTCGGCGGCGATCACGTGTTCACGGAGCTGCGCACCGGGTACGTGCGGCACTTCCCGGTGTACACCGATCTGCTGGACCGGAAGCACGTCTTCTCGCTGCGCGGCGACACGGCGGTGCTGGTCGGCGACACGCCGGTGTTCGAGCGGCTTTATGCGGGCGGGATCGGGTCGCTGCGCGGGTTCGAGTACCGCGGCGTCGGTCCGCGGGAAGGACTCGAGGACAACCCGGTCGGCGGCGACTTCATGCTGCTTTTCGGGGCGGAATACACGTTTCCGATTTACGGCGAGTCGCTTCGGGGAGTGCTTTTTACCGACATGGGCACGGTCGAGGAGAGCGTCTCGATCCGGGACTGGCGGGCGTCGGTGGGGATCGGCGTGCGTATGACGCTGGACTTCCTCGGTCCCGTGCCGATCGAGTTCGATCTGGCGGCGCCGGTGTTGAAGGGACCGGACGACGACGAGCAGGTCTTCAGCTTCTTCGTCGGAACCTCTTTCTTCTGATGACGAAACTTGCGGGAGATGACAGATGAAGCGGATGCTGGTGATTTTCGGGTTGGCGGCGGCGTGTGCGGCGGAAGCGGCGGCGCAGAGCAACGTCGGCGTGATCGACATTGCGCGGATCTTCAAGGCCTACGAGCGGACGGCGTACCTCGAGGAGGAGTTCGTGGCGAAGGAGAAGTTCCTCAACGAGGAGGCGGAAAAGAAGCGGGCGCAGATCGAATCCTCGCGCCGCGCGCTTCAGGAGGCGTTCAAGCCGAACACGCCGGAGTATGACCGGAAGGTCGCGGAGCTTCAGGAGGCGGAGATCCGCTACCGGGTCTGGACCCAGATGGAGACGGAGGCGATCAAGAATGCGCACAAGCGCTCGTTGATGGAAATTTACGCCGATGTCCGCGCGGGCGTGCAGAAGGTCGCCGAGGAGCGCGGCGTCGATCTGGTCGTCACTTACGACCTGCTGACGCAGGACGCGCCGGATTCCGCGGCGCTTCGGCAGCAGATCCTGCTTCAGAAGGTGATTTACTGGAGTCCCTCCCTGGATCTGACGGATCCGGTCATCAAAGTCATCAACGACGCCTTCCGCCTGCGCAACACGCCGGCCGCGCCGAAGGAGTCGAAACCCGCCGCGGACAAGCCGGCGGGCGAGAAAACCAGCGGTCCGGCGCCGGAAAAACCGAAGTCGCCATGAAACTCCCGGTGACGGCTGAGGAGCTGGCCCGTGTCGCCGGCGCGACGGTGCGCGGCGACGGCGCGGTGCTCTTGCGCGGCGTCGCGGCGGTCGCCGAGGCGGGACCGGACGAACTGACTTTCATCACGCAGTCCCGCTACGCCGGACAGCTTTCGGAAAGCCGGGCAGGCGCCGTCCTCGTCCCCCGGAACTTCGGACCCGCCCCGATGACGGCGCTGCTGTGCGATCGGGTGGATGCGGCGCTGGCCGCGGTGCTCGGAGCGTTGAAACCGGAAGCGTGGTCTCCGCCCGTCGGTGCTCATGAACTGTCGTGGCTGGATCCGCAGGCCGTCCTTGAGGCGGGCGTGCGCGTCGGCCCCTTCGTCACCGTCGCACCGGGCAGCCGCGTCGGTTCCGGGTCGATCCTCCACCCCGGGGTTTTCGTCGGGCGCGACGTCAGGATTGGAAGAGACTGCGTCCTGGGGCCCAGCGCCGTCGTGCATGACGGGTGTGTGCTGGGGGACCGCGTCGTGCTCAAGGCGGGCGCCGTGATCGGCGGCGACGGGTTCGGATTCTACTTCGACGGGAAGGCGCACCGCCGCGTCCCTCATGCGGGCAATGTCGTGCTTGAGGATGACGTGGAGATCGGCTCGGGAACCTGCGTCGATCGGGCGAAATTCGGGTCCACGCACATCGCCGCGGGCACGAAAATTGATAATCACGTTCAGGTGGGACATAATTGCCGCATCGGACGGGCGACGGTGATCGCCGCGCAGACCGGATTGAGCGGAAGCACGCGGATCGGCGACTTCTGCGTCCTGGCCGGTCGGTCGGGAAGCGTGGACGGGGCGACGATCGCGTCGAAATCCACGGTCGCGGCGGTCTCGGTGGTCGTCGATCAAACGACCGAGGGGCAGGTCGTGATGGGGTATCCGGCGAAGGACGCGGCGCTGGAGCGGCGGATCATCGCCGCGCAGCGCCGCCTGCCCGACCTGCTGGCGGAAGTCCGGGATCTGCGGAAACGGTTGGAGCGCCTTGAGGCATCAGCACACGATCAGCCGGGAAGTCGAGATTGAAGGGCGCGGACTCTTCACGGGAGAGTCCAGCCGCCTCCGCTTCAAGCCCGCCCCGCCGAACACCGGAATCTGGTTCATCCGAACCGATCAACCCTCGCCGGTGCGCATCGCCGCGCGCGTCGAGAACGTCTCGAAACGCGCTCGCCGCACCACCCTGAAGAACGGTTCGACGCAGATCGAAACCGTCGAACACTGCTTAAGCGCCTGCGCCGCCCTCGGTCTCGACAATCTTCAGATCGAGCTGCGCGGCGCCGAAGTGCCCGCGATGGACGGCAGCAGCCTCCCCTTCCTCGAGGGGCTCAAGGACGGCGGCATCGAGGAGCAGGAACCGCTCGTCGAGGCGTACGCCGTCGCCGACATGATCCGCGTCGCCGAGGACGACGCCGAACTCGTCGCCCTGCCCCCCCTGAAGCGGAATCAGGAACACCTCGAGATCTTTTACGACCTGGATTACGGCACGGACACGCCGATCGGGCGGCAGACCTACCGCGTCACCGTCACGCCGGAGGATTTCGAGACGAAGATCGCCCCCGCCCGCACGTTCGTCCTTGAGCGCGAGGTCAAGCAGCTTCAGGCGATGGGCTTCGGGCTTCACCTGACGTATCAGGACATCCTTGTGTTCGGCGAGGACGGACCGATCGACAACGCCCTGCGCTTTCCCGAGGAATGCGTCCGGCACAAGATTCTCGACCTCGTCGGAGATCTTTCCCTGCTCGGGCGGCCGATCGTCGGTCGCGTGTTCGCAAGAAAGTCCGGACACGCCCTCAATCACGCGATGGTGCGGGCGCTCCTCGAACACGAGCGGCAGCAGGAGGAGTCCGCCCGCCTGAAACGCCCGCCGGTCTACGACATCCGGCACATTCAACGCCTTCTCCCGCATCGCTACCCGCTGTTGATGGTCGACCGCATCCTCGAAATCGAAGGTTCTCAGCGCGCGGTGGGCCTGAAGAACGTCACGATCAACGAGGAGTTTTTTCAGGGGCACTATCCCGGGGAGCCGATCATGCCGGGCGTGCTCATCATCGAAGCGATGTCACAGCTCGGAGGGTTGCTGCTGTCGCAGGAGCTGGAGCACAAGGGCAAGGTCGCGGTGCTGCTGAGCCTGGACAAGGTCAAGTTCCGCCGCCCCGTCCGACCCGGCGACCAGCTCCTGCTCGAGGTCCGCTCGATCCGGGCGCGCAGCAACGTCGGGCACGTGCAGGCGTCGGCGCGCGTCGCGGGCGAGTTGGCCGCCGAAGCCGAGATCAAGTTCATCCTCGTGGACGCGGAACCGCAGTGGGGGGAAGACGCGCGATGATGCACCCGACGGCGATCGTCGACTCGAAGGCCCAGATCGGCGTGGACGTCGACATCGGCGCCTACGCCGTCGTCGGTCCCGACGTGCGCATCGGAGACGGCTGCCGCATTCATCATCACGCCACGATCGAGGGGCACACCGTCCTGGGCCCGCGCTGCCAGGTGTACACCGGCGCCGTCATCGGCACGCCCCCGCAGGACCGCAAGTACCGCGGCGCCCCCACCCGTCTCGACATCGGACACGACAACATCTTCCGCGAGATGGTCACCGTCCACCCCGGGACCGAGGCCGGCGGCGGCGTCACCTCGATCGGCGATCACAATCTCTTCCTGATCGGCGTGCATATCGCGCACGACTGCCGCGTCGGGAACCGCTGCATCATCGCCAACTACACCCAGCTCGCCGGGCACGTCTGTCTCGAAGACCACGTCAACATGGGCGGAATGTCCGCCCTGCATCACTTCGTCACCGTCGGCAGGCACGCCTTCATCGGCGGCATGACGCGCGTCGTCTCAGACGTGCCTCCCTTCATGATCGTCGTCGCCGCGCGCGGGACGCGGCCCGAGATCAGGATGGTCAACGGCGTGGGGCTTCAGCGCGCCGGTTTCGCGCCCGAGGCCGTGGCGAACCTGCGGAAGGCGTTCATGCAGCTTTACTCCCGTCGCGCGCGCCTCAGCGGCGTGGCGATCCGCGACCGCGTCGAGAGCATGTTGGCGCAGAACGGCGCCGACCCCAACGTCGAGTACCTCTGCAAGTTCCTCCTCCGCTCCTTCGAACTCGGTCGCCACGGGCGATATCTGGAAGCCTTGCGCACCGACCGCGCCAACTCCGGCGCGCCGGCCGCTCGCTGACCCCTCACGGCGCGGCGCAGCACGCCACTTCCGCAAGCCCCGTGTCGCACGCGAGGTTGGCGACGGCGTCGCACGGAAAATCAAACGGAGGCGCGGCGCACTGACAAAGATCCCAGCCGTCACACGACGACTTCTTCCTTCGGTAGGGCGCGGGCTCGGCTCGACGCCGCTGCTTCGCCGCCCCGGTTCCCTGCGCGGGCGGGCGGAAGTCCGACATCTGAAGGCTCAGGTACGCCTCGCGGCATCGCCCGAACTGAGCCCGCGCCAGGCTCACGGCGCGCCACGGCCCCTCGCGCAGGACGCCCTCCCGGATCACCGTCGAGCAGGACGGTCCGCCGGTCCGGACCCGGTAGGCGCAGGCGAACCCCTTCAGCGGCGACAGGCGCCGCTGGTACCACCGGATCAATCCCGCCAGCAACGTGCGGATCACGGCGGACCTCCCCGAACACCCGGATCCCGTCGCGATTGAATTCCGTCCTCACCGCCCCAGGAATCCCAGCCGCACAAACCGCGGGTTCCGCGAACACAACCGTCGCGCTCCTCGCGCCCGTTGCACGTCTTGCATTCGCCGCGCTCCCGCGCTTCCGCGTCACTCGATCCCGTGTCACTCGATCCCGCGTCCCGCGTTCCCACGTCACGCGCTCCCGCCTCGCCGCGTCTGCGTCACCCGATCAATACGCCGCGTGCCGCGATCCGTATTCGGGCATGACGATCTGACCCGCGCCCGCCCGGCGCAACTCCTCCGCGAGGCTGCGCGCCGCTGAAAACTCGCCGTGCGTCAGAAACACCTTGCGCGGCGGCGGCGCATACTTCCCGAACCACGCCAGCAGCCCTCTCCGATCCGCGTGCGCCGAAAGCCCGGAGACCTGCGTCACCCGCGCCCGGACCTCAAAACGCTCCCCGTGTATTCGCACCGGCGAGTTCCCGTCGAGAATCTCCCGTCCGAGCGTCCCCTCGGCCTGGTATCCGGTGAAGCAGATCGTACACAAAGGGTCGCCGATGTTCCGCGCGAGGTGATGCTTGATCCGCCCCGCGGTACACATGCCGGACCCCGCGAGGATGACGCACCCTCGGACGCGGTTGATCTCCTTCGAATCCTTTTGCGTGGTCACGATCCTGAATCCCGGGAAATCAAACAGCGGCTCGCCCTCGTGAAGCAGGCGCAGCGCCTCGGCGTCGAGAAACGCCCGATGTCTGCGGAAAACCTCAAGCACCTCCGCCGCCATCGGACTGTCCAGATACACCGGCACGTCCGGAATCGCCCTCTCCCGCGCGAGCCGCGCCAGGTGATACGCCAGCTCCTGCGCCCGCTCGACCGCGAACGTCGGGATCAGAAGGTTCCCTCCGCCGGAGGTCGTCTCCCGGATCAGCTCGGCGAGTCGCGCGCGAACGTCGCCGCCGTTGCGGTGGTCCCGGTCGCCGTAGGTGGACTCCATCACCAGTGCGTCCGCCCGACGCAGAAACGTCGGATCCTTCAGCAGGACGCGGTCCGGCTGACCCAGATCCCCCGAGAACACGATGACCCGCTCGCGCTCCCCCTCCCGCACGGTCACTTCGATCATCGCCGACCCGAGAATGTGCCCGGCGTCGTGCCACGTGGCTGTCACGGCGTCTCCCAGCGCGAGACGTTGTCCGTACCCGACGGGCTTCAGCAGCGGCAGCACGGCGCGGGCGTCCGCCCGTGTGTACAACGGCGTCTCCGGGAACCTTCCGCTGCGCCCCTCGCGCTCGTGACGCTTCCGCTTGTACGCCGCGTCCTCCTCCTGAATCTCCGCCGCGTCTTCGAGAATGATCCGCGTCAGGTCGATCGACGGCGGCGTCGCGTGGATCGGACCGGCGAACCCCTCCTGCATCAGCCGCGGAAGCAACCCCGTGTGATCCAGGTGCGCGTGCGTCAGCAGCACCGCGTCCAGCCCCCCCGCCGGAACCGGACAACACGCCCAGTTCCGCTCGACGTACGCCCGCTCCTGAAACAAGCCGCAGTCGATCATCAGGCGCACACCGCCCGCGTGAATCACGTACCGCGAGCCCGTCACCTGCCGGGCGGCGCCGAGAAACTCGATGTCCACGCTCATGTCGTTGTGCGCTCCGTGTCCGCGCGCGGCCGGCCTGACGGGGCCTTCACCCCGGAAAAGGTCAGAAATCCTGTCGCCTGAAACTCCACGCCGCCCACAACAACACCGCCGCCTCGAAGATCAACGACGACCCGATCGACGCCGCCGGGTCGGTCCGCATCAGGTGCGCCTCGACCAGCAGCGTGTCTCGCACCATGTTCCCCGCGTCGCCCATGTCGGCGCTCCTGAACTCCGGCATGTCGGCCATCTTCAGCACGTCCTCGGCCTTCGATCCGCCGCACCACCGCTGCGCGAAATACGTCACGTGCAGCGTCTTCGGCGGAACCCAGCTCGCCGCGACGATCGGCGCGCGCCACTTCTCGAACCGCGCGAGCGACGGATTCGCGCTGAACTGCGCCCCGAGATACCCGAGCGCCCAGAACACGAACCACGCCACCAGGCTCAGCAGCACCGACGCCAGCGCGCTCTTCGTCTTCACCGCCACCAGCACCGTCACGCAGTAGATGTAGCTGAACATCAGCAGCGACAGCGGAACGCTCAGCAGGTAAGGCCACATCCAGACCTTCCACCGCAGCCCCATCACCACGAAGGTCAGCCCGACGAACACCACGCTGACCAGCGCCACCAGCGTCATGCTCGCCAGGTATTTGTAGAAGAAGAGACGCACGCGCCCGATCGGCTTGCCCAGTACGACCTCGATCGCCCCTTTCTCCATCATCGCCGGAAACGCCCCGGCCGCGGCGATCACCATCAGCGTCGTCCCGACCCACCCGAGGATCAGGTCCATCACGCTGACGCCGATGTCCACGATCCCCTTGCGGCCGGTCTCAGTCGCCGGATCCCAGTTCGTGTTCGGCGTCGTGTGCAATCCGAAAAGAAAGATCACCTGATCCGAGCGGAACTCCACGCAGAACATCGCCGCAGCCACCACCACCGCGATGCCGATCAGCACCCAGAAGATCTTCCGGTCCAGCGCCTCACGGAAACCGTCGATCAGAAGTGCCGCAAACTGCATCCGATGCTCCAGGAAAACCCCGGGACGCGGTCTCAAAACCGAGCCGCGCCCGTCAGGAAGCGTTCTTTCCCCCCGCCCCGCGGAAGGTCGGGAAACCGCGTCTACCCCTGCCGCGCCGCCCCCACGTGCGATCCCGCGCCCAGCACCTCGACGAACACCTCCTCCAGGCTCAGACGCCGCGGCTCCACCGACTCGATCAGCAAACCAACCCCCCGCAGCAGGATGCTCCAGGAAAAAACCCCGGGACGCGGTCTCAAAACCGAGCCGCGCCCGTCAGGAAGCGTTCTTTCCCCGCCCCGCGGAAGGTCGGGAAACCGCGTCTACCCCTGCCGCGCCGCCCCCACGTGCGATCCCGCGCCCAGCACCTCGACGAACACCTCCTCCAGGCTCAGACGCCGCGGCTCCACCGACTCGATCAGCAAACCAACCCCCCGCAGCAGGTCGATCAACTCGTTGACCCGCCCGATCTCCTGGCTCGCCAACTGCACGACGTGGTCTTCCGTCCGCGCCCCCATCGCCGCGAGCTTCTCCGACATCGACCCGATCCGTGCCGCGGTCGCCGCCCGGTCGCCTCCCAGCCGCACGCGGTAGCCCAACACGCGCTCGGTCAGATCCCGCAGCGGACCCTGCCGCGCGACCAGCCCCTCCTTCATGATCGCCACCCGGTCGCACACCAGCTCGATCTCGCTGAGCAGGTGCGAGTTCAGCAGGATCGTCTTGCCCTGCCCCTTCAACTCCGTCAGCAACAACCGGATGTCCCGCCGCCCCACCGGGTCCACGCCGTCCGTCGGCTCGTCGAGAACCAGCAGCTCCGGATCGTTCATCAACGCCTGCGCAAGCCCGAGACGCTGCATCATCCCCTTCGAGTACTCGCGAATGCGCGTGCCCGCCCAGTCCTTCATCCCCACGCGCTCCAGCCAGTACGCCGCGTGCTTCCGCCGCTGCGCACGCGGAACCTTCGACATCGCCCCGTAAAAGTCCAGGAGTTGCCCCCCCCGAAGATACCCGGGGTAACGATGGTTCTCAGGCAGGTAGCCGATCCGCCCGAGCTTCCCCCGATGTCCGATCGGACGCCCCAGCACCGTCCCCAGCGCCCGGTCCGGATGCACCACCGTCATCATGATCTTGACCAGCGTGCTCTTTCCCGCGCCGTTGGGACCGAGCAGCCCGAACACCTCCCCGCGCCCGACCTGCACATGAACGCCCCGCAGCGCCTTCACTTTGCGACGGTACGTCTTGTGAACGTCGATCAGATCGACGGCCCAGTTCGTCAGCTCCGTCGTGTGCAGCGCCGTCATGCGCGGAAGGCTCCCTCGCCGCGCCCCCGGCAAAGACCGCCCCCGCCCCTCAAGGACAAAGGGCGAAGAACGAAGGACGAAGGAACCGTTCGATCGTTCCCCCGCCGGAAACACGCCAGGATGTCCGGAACCGTCACGCCGCGACTCCCCCTGCCTCCTTCGGCGCCCTCGTGCATCAAACCGCTTCGTTCTCTGATATCGTCATGGCGCCCGCAAACATCCACCCCTTTATCCCCCGGAATTCTTCATACCGAAACTCTTCATGCCGGAATTCTTCATACCGGATTTCTTCAGGTTTCATTCCTCATTCTGCATTCTTCATTCTGCATTCACAATTCGTTATTCGCAATTCGCAATTCCTGAATCACTCTCCCCGCCTCCCCCGCCGCGTCCGCGCCCGGCGCCAGGTCAATCCACTCCACCCCCCGGAACCGCTTGAACCACGTCCGCTGAGACTTCGCAAACTGGCGCGTGTTGATTTTGATCCTTTCCACGGCCTCATCAAGCGGCGCCCGCCCCGCAAGGTGTTCGAGAATCTCCGCGTACCCCAGCGCCCGGCTCGCCGTGCGGCTCAGCGGATGCGGCAGCGCCAGGAGCCCGCGCACCTCCTCCACCAGACCGGCCTGGATCATCTGACGCACGCGCTCGTTCGTCCGCCGGTTCTGGTCTTCTCGGGTCCGTCGAAGACCGATGAGGCGGAAGGCGTGGCGGGTCCGCTGGCGGTCCCACTGCGTCTGAAGCGTCGAGATCGGCGTCCCCGTCAGCTCATGAACCTCCAGCGCCCGCACCACCCGCCGGAGGTCGTTGACATGAATCCGCTCCGCCGCGACCGGATCCACGCGGCGCAGCCGCGCGTGCAGCGCCTCTTTCCCGATCCGGTGCGCCTCGTCCTTGAGTCGCGCGCGGATCTCCGCGTCCGCCCCGGGCCCCTCAAACAACCCTTCCGTCAGCGCCTTGATGTAAAGCGACGTGCCCCCGACCGCCGTGATCCGCCTCCCGCGCGCCGCGATCTCCCGGATCGTCGCTTCCGCGCGCTCCACGAACCGCGCGACGGAATACGTCTCCCACGGCTCGATCAGGTCCAGAAGGTGATGCGGAACGCGGCGCTGCTCCTCGGCGGTCGGCTTCGCCGTGCCGATGTGCATCCGGCGGTAGATCTGCATCGAGTCGAGGCAGAGGATCTCAGCCCCGAGGCGCTCCGCCAGCGCCAGTCCGAACTCGGACTTCCCCACCCCCGTGCAACCCAGGATCAGCGTGATTTCGTGCATGCGCGGGAGGGATCATATCACCCCTCATCGCATCGCCGACAGGAACGCCGGACTCCCCCAACGCCCCTCAACCGCCGTCTTGCCGGGCCGCGCCCGTCGGTCCTTGACGTTGCGAAGCAACGTCAAGGGTCGGAAAGCGGGTTCGCCGCGAATCCGGCGCGAACGTCCGTTTCCCGTGGCGATCCACGAAGGCGCGCCTTCGCGAGGCCATCCTTTAACGCCCTCCCGTCTGCTTCTGCGCCGCCGTCAGCAGCGCGGACAATCGCGTCTTAAACTCGGCGAAAAGCGCGTCGATCGGAGCGTCGAGTTCCGCAATCGCCTTGGCGCGAGCTTCGGCGTCCGTCATCGCCTCGGCCGACGCCCGCGCCGACGCCTGAGACGCGCGGAGTTTCGCTTCGCGGGCGCGAACGTCCGACAGGATCGACGCCGCCGACGCGCGCTGCCCCTCGTCCAGCGCATGCCGACGCGTGAACTCCGCAAGATACGCATCCCACGGGTGCGTCTGCACCGCCGGCGACGCTTCCGGTCGAGGTACGTCGCCCCCGCGACCCGCGTCCCCGCCGCCCTGACCCTCCTGACGACGGCGGTTCCACTCCGCCATCCGCTCGCGCATCTGCGAAAAACGCTCGAAAAGCTCCTTGTTCTCCGGTTCCCGGGCCACCTGCTGCGCCATCTCCTCCATCCGCTCCCGGGCCCGCTCCATCATGCCCTGACCGAACTGCTCGCGGCGCTGCCGCGCCTGGTCCACCTGCTCGGGCGGCAGCAGCTTCTCCACGCGCTCGAGGCTCGCCCGGAAGTCAAACGGGTGCTTCTCGTTCAGTTCGCGCATCCGCTCGCCGATCCGCCGGAACTCAGGGTCGTTCCACGGAACCTGCGGACCCTCGCCCTCCTCCCGCGGTTCGGACATCCGCTTCAGCCAGAACTCGCTCATCTGATCCCGAAGGCGGTCCATCTCGTCGGCGTCCGGACCGGCCTGGGCCCGGTACTCGTCCGCCATCTTCTTCATTTCCGCGCGAACCACGGGCCTCTGTTCGTCCGTCAGCTCGTATGCCCGCGCGGTGAAATCGAGCATCCGGTCCAGCTCCATCTCGCGCCGCTGCTCGGGCGTCGCCTTGCGCATCTCCTCCAGGCGCTTGCGCATCTGCTCGCGGCGCTCTTCCTCGGTAAGCTGGTCTTCCCCCTCGCCCCGCCACCCGCCGAACCGCCCCCACGTCTGCTGCGCCGTCGCCGGAAGCGCGCAACCGGCCAACACCGCCGCAACGAACACTCGCACACACGAAGGAATCACCCAGCGCATCATGTTCTTACTCCCGCACCTGCTCCGGCCAACGTCGCCCGCCCCCCACCAGCATAACCGACCTGAGCCGCCAACCCCTTCCCGATCCGTCAGAAACTGTCATCGGCCCGCGCCCCTTCGGTGGACCACTCCCGCATGACAAAAAACCGGGCTGCCAGACCCGGTTTCAACCACACCTCAGGTTGACTTCGCGCCTCTTATCACGGCTTCCCGCTCTCGAATGCCGCCAGGCGCTCCGCGAACTGCGCCTTCAGGCCCGCGTCCTTGCACGCTTCGATTGCCTTTTTCTGCTGGGCGACCGCCTCCGCGGGCTTCTTGTTCGCATACAGGACGTGCGCGTACGTCGCCAGGATGCCGGCGTCCGCGTTCTTCGAGGTTTCGACCGCCTTTTTCGCCGCCTCCTCCGCCTGATCCAGGTCGCGGACCTTCAACTCCGTCTTCGCGACGATCTCCGCGGCGAACTCCGCCAGCAGTTCCGGCACGGCGACGCCCTGAAGGATGATCTGCTTGCCCAGCGTCCGCACCGTCCCCTTGTTCGCGGCGCTGACCGCCAGCGCGAAGTACTTGTTCCGCAACTCGCGGATCTGGACGACCTTCTTGTACGTCACCGGGTCATACTTGCTGGCGACGAGCACCTGCTCCTCCAGCGCCTTGTCCAGTTCCGTCGGGTGCCCCTCCCACACCACCTTCCCCTCGCGGTCGATCAGGAACGACTGCGGAATCCCGCCCTTGCCGAACGCCTTCATGTACGAGGCGTAGGTCTTGCTCTCGCCGTCGAACGCGATCCGGTAGCCGATCGTGTCGCCCTTGTCCTTGACGAAACGCTCGACCTGATCGAGCGAATTGTTCGGATCCGGCGCCGTCACGCCCACGAAGATCACGCCGTCTTTCTCATACTTCTTCTGCAGCTCGGTCAGATGCGGCATCGCGGCGATGCACGGCCCGCACCACGTCGCCCAGAACTCGACGACGACGAGGTTCTTCCCCTTGCAGGACGCGAGGTCGAACGCCTCCCCCTTCACCCACTTCGTGACCGACAACTCCGCCGCCGGATCGCCGATCTTCTGCGCGTGAACCCGTCCCGCGCTGACGATCATCCCCAGCCCCAACATCATCACGATCGCCCCACGCTTCATGTCACGTGTCCTTTCCCTGGATTGAACGAGGAATGCCGCCGCGCGCCGCCGAACGGCGCGCCGCCGACGGTTCTTATTCTACCTGGCGCACGGCCCGGATCGCAAGCCCCGCCCCGTTGTCCGGTGCGGGGGTGCGGGAATCCGGCAAGAACGGTTTCGTTCAGGCCTCTGTCACAACCTCACGCCTGTGAGGCACGATCCCTTGTCCCCCGCGCGCCCCGCCGGTACAACGCCTCGTTATGCTGCTGAGCCAACTCCTTGATCCCCGGTGCATCCTCGTTCCCACCCGGGAGACGGAGCGCTTCGCGGTCATCCGGGAGCTGGTGGACGCTCTCGCCGACGCGGGACTGATCCCGTCCGCCGCTCCGGTCTGCGAGGCCGTCATCGCCCGCGAGCAGTTGCGCTCCACCGGTATCGGCTACGGACTCGCCGTGCCTCATGCGAAATCCGCCGACGCCCCGCGACTCCTCGCCGCCGTCGGAAAGCCTGCCCAGCCCGTCGACTTCAAGAGCATCGACGGCCGTCCCTGCGAACTGGTCATCCTCCTGGTCAGCCCCCCGCATGAGACGACCGCACACGTGCAGGCGCTCGCCCGGATCAGCCGGATGTGGTTGAAAGAGCCTTTCCGCATCGCCGTGCGGGCGGCGGCGGACGCGGCAAGCCTGCTCCAGGCCGTCCGCCAGCAGGAATAAACCGCAGGGGCATCCCGGATCATGCCGCGGCGTTTGCACGGTAGTTTCTCAGTTCGTCCAGGCGGAGCCGCAACCGTGAAGGAGCGTCCGTCGCCGCGTGGGGATGCGGGCAAGCGCGCCGGCTGACGCGCGCGGCTCTGAAATGCGTCCTCCCTCGCGTTTGATCTGAATGTCAACGGACTCGCTGGAAGAGAACGCGAGGCGAGAATCCGGTCGCACAACGGCGAAATCGGCGCGAAAGCAACCCCGCGGCGTTGTCCGATAAACCCCCGATGTCGTCGTTGAGCCTTGATGTGATCGCCCGGTTGGCCCGGTCCGCGCACCGATCGGGTGACGACTTCACGTTCCTGCGCGTCGTGCCGCTGCTGGCGACGCATGAGCCGAACCGGGCGGAGTGGATCCTGGCGTACCTGAAAAGCCTCGCGCGCCTCGGATTGCTCGCGGCAGCGCGCGGCGTCATCGACCGCGTCCCCGCCGACCAGCGGAACGGACCGGACTGGCAGGCGTTGTCCGAAGCCGCGGATTCGCCGCGCGACGGCCAGGTTCCGTGGACCTCGCGCAAGGGACGCTTCCGCGCCAATCTTGCCGCACTCGCACGCCGCGACGCGGACACCGCTCGAAGCATCGAGGAGTCCTGGCAGCGCCATCACGCCGAGTTCGAGCTGCATCAGACCCGCGACGGCATGCCCGGCGTGCTGCGCGCCGGCGAAATCTGGCCGCCCGGCTGGATCCCTTTCCTTGACGACCACGCCGTAACCGCCGGCGAGCGCCTTCGGCTTGAAAAACCCGGCCTCCTGCCGCCGCCGCTGGCCTTTCTCGGCATCGGCCTGGGTTACGAATTCCTCGAGGCCTACGCCCGGACGCAGCGGGTGTTCCTCGAGGCCTCTTCCACGATTTACGTCGTCGAACCGCGACCGGAACTGCTGGCGATCGCCCTGCACGTTCAGGACTTGCAGCCGATCATCACGGACCCGCGCGTGCAGTGGTTCGTCGGCAACGACGCCGTTGCGGCATTCAAGCGCCGGCTCGAGCAGGATTCGCGCTGGCCGCTGACGGACCTCGTGTACGCCTTCGGCCTGGCCGGCGGCGACGCCTCGGAACTTCGCGCCGCGATGGCATCGGCCGGGCGCCTGCGCCAGCAGGAGGTTGAGCGACTCACGGCCGCCCTCGACGCCGCCTACGCGGGGCGGGATGCGCGCTGGTGGACCGACCGGTTCGCCGCCGCGGCGGACGCGCAGGGGCGCGCCACCGGCGAACCCCTGCGCATCCTGGGGCTGACCTCGCTGCACACCACGTTTCTGCAATACAGCATGCGCGACTGCCTGCGAGCGCTGGAGAAGCTGGGGCATCAAACGAAACTGCTGATCGAGCCCGGCCCGCATCAACCGCTCGACGCCGCCACCGCCTTGCGCACGCAACTCGAATTCAAGCCCGATGTCGTGCTGCTGCTGTCGCGGATGCGCTACGAGATGCCCGGTTTCATCCACGCGGCGATCCCCTCGGTGACGTGGGACCAGGACAACCTCCCCTGGGTCTTTGACCCCGCGAAGAAGCCGCAACTGGCGTGGAACGACTTCCTGATGGGCTTCGCCGCCGCCAGCGCCCGACGCCGCTTCGGCTGGCCGGAGCAGCGCCTCATGTTCTGCGAGATGGCCGGAAGCGAGGACACGTACGCGCCCGATCCGCTCCCGGAAGAGGAACTCGCGCCCTACCGCTGCGACGTCTCCTACGTGAGCCACGCCTCGGCGACGGTGGAGGAGGAGATGCGCTCGGTCGAATCCTGGCTTCCGGACGGCAGGCTGCGGACGCTTTTTCATGATATCGCGCCTCCGCTCCTGCAAACATGGAGGAACGGCGGCGACTTCCCCGCGCCGATCATGACGCCGCTGATCGACGCCTGCGAGTCGCGAGGCTGGGCGTGGACCGTCGACGAACTCGGTCGCGTCGTGCAGGTGGTTCAGCGACTCGGCGACCGGCTTTTCCGCCACGTCGCCCTGGGATGGGCGGCGGACTGGTCGGACCGGACAGGGCGCACCCTGCACCTCTACGGCAACGGCTGGGAACGCCACCCGAGACTTGCGCGATATGCCCGCGGACCTTTGCGCAACGGTCAGGAGTTGCGCCGCATTTACCAGGCTTCGGCGATCAACCTTCAATTGATGGCGTTCGGGTTCCTACACCAGCGCGCGCTGGACGGTTTGATGGCAGGTGCGTTCTTTCTGACTCGCCGATCAGGATCCGACGAACACGCCCCCGTGATGCGCCGTCTTGAAGTTTTGCTGGACTCCGCGGGCGTCACGGCCTGGCCGGCGCTGCAAACGCTGGGGGATTCGGCGCTTCAATCCGAAATCATGTCGTTGATGCGCCGGTGGTTCGCCGACCCGCGGACGCTCTCACCGCAAACGGTGGAGATCATCCGGTGCGCGGCCTGCCGGGTCTCCGCCGTCGAGGCGATCCCTGAGTTCGACCGGATCGCCTTCTCAAGCGCGAAGGCGTTTGAAACGATGGCGGAGGCGCATCTGGCCGATCCGACGGGCCGCGAGCGCCTGGCGTCGGGGATGCGGTCGGCTGTGCTGGAGCGGTTCTCGTACAAAGTCCGGATGAAGGATTTGCTGAGGTTCCTGATCGCGGGTTTTTCAGGAACCCGATCCTCGGCGTCTGCGAAGGATGTCTCGCTGGTCGGCGCGTGATCCCCGGTTTACCGGGTGACAGGCTCCGCCCGTCCGGCGCCTCCGAGATCCAACTCGCCTTGCTCACGCGCGCCGATGAAGCGAGCGTGGAGTGAAGCACCCGCAACCACGCCGGCGTCATCGGATGCCTTTTGCGTTCGGCGTCGGGTTGCAGACGAGGCTTCGGCTCGTCGCGGCAGAGTCGAGTCCAGCCAGTTCAGCAAATGCCTGGGTTCGTAGAACGCCTCGACGGCGACGCCGTAAAGACGACCGAGTTCCCGGTAGTCCACGTAATCCCCGGCGCGCATCAGCATGAAGATCGGTCTTCGGCATACGGCCGGCAGATACAGATTCCCGCCCTGCGGACCGATGACGAAGTCAGCGGCGTTGTAGACCGAAATCTGAAGTCGGTTGCGGTCGGCAGGGCAGGTCGTCTCGGCGTAACGGCTTCTCAGGTCGCAGGTCGCCGCGTCCAGACCGAAGATGTCTTCGTCGTTGAGACGCAGGTGCTCATCCACGGTGGTTTTTTCGACAAAGTGATTGTAAACGACGCCGTATCCGCGTTGCACAAGAAGATCGCGCAGGGCGATGAGCGACGCCCGGTCGAAGTAGTTCACCGGAGCGTCGAACGTTCCGGGCCACTGCACGAAGTATTTGTTGTTGATGACGGCGAGCGGGCGCCCGGAAATCGGCGACCACGCCTCGACGGCGGGGCGGTCCAGCCGAAGGTAATTCGTTTCCGCGAGGGGACGATGAATGTCCCGCGTCGTCCACTCGACGCCTTCCACGCTGATCCGGCGCTTGTTGATCATGTCGGGTCCGGGATGGATCAGGCGCGTGCTCCGGTATCGGCGGCGAAGCCGGTCGTAAGACGCGGGCTCCCCCCAGACGCCGCCGATCAACGACGCCGGAACCTCACGGTGATCATCGCTGAAAGCGTAAAAGACCGACGATCCCGGCCTTGAGAAGGTGCGCAGCTTCAACCCCAGCGTCCGCTTCAAATACAGCAGGTACGGGATCCACGAGATGATTTCGTAGCCGAATTCGCCCAGAAAGCAGAAGCGCGCTGCTTCGGCCTGCCGCCTTGTCACAAGGATCGGATCGTTAGGCGCCGCCCCGCGCGCGTCGCTCATGCGCCGGCGGGTACGAGCCGGGAGGGTTGTTTTGCCGCCCAAGGTTGCATCTCCAGCAGTTGACGGACCCGCGTCTGCGCGCGGGCGATCGCCTGATCCATGTCGTAGTAACGGTACTCCCCGAGGCGCCCGCAGATGAGCGTCGTCGGCTCCTGCCTTGCCAACGCGCGATAACGCTGATAGAGCGCTTTATTGGCGACATCGGGAAACGGATACTCCGGCACGTCCCCGCGCGACTGAACCGAGCACGGCGTCTCGCGCGTCAGCACGGTCCCGCGAACCCGCCGGCGCGCCGCCTCTGGAAGCATGTGCTTCCACTCAAGGGTGCGGATGTGGGGAACCGCGGGGTCGGGTTCGTTGATCTGGACGCAGGGCTGAACGAAATCGGCGTCGGCGTGATAATCGGTTGACCGTTTCTGCGCCCGGTAGGCCAGCGCGCCGAATTGAAATTCGTAGTAGGCATCGATGGATCCCGTGAAAATAAGGGCTTTCCGCGCCTTGAAGGCGGTCCGCATCCGCAGATAGTCGCAGGTCAACTCGTAAGGGATTCCCGCGAGCATGTTCTCGACGAGCGCAGTGTACCCGTTCACGGGAACGCCCTGATGTTTGCGCGTCGGGGTCAGGCGAGGATCATCGTCCGCCCGGACATCGAAGCGCCCGGCCAGCGCGGTGGACAACATCGTCGCGGGCGCGCCCCACTGCTTCTCGGTGTAGCCTTTGACGAAGTCCTCGTAAATTGAACGTGGCATCATCGACAGCGCCGCCTCCTCGAAGTTCCGCGGAACGCCGCGAAACTCCGGTGTCCAGTCCGCTCCGATCGTGCGCCGGATGTAACCCGCGCCGACCGGCCAGTTCTCGAGCCGGCCGCGCACGCGTGAGCGGACTTCCGCCTCAAAAGGATGGAAGCGCCCGAACCGGTTCACGAAGCGCCACAATTCCTCGCTGGAGGTGCGGAAGTAGTGCGGGCCGTAAAGACCGACTCGGACGCCGCTGGAATGAAGGGCGTCGGCGACGTTCCCGCCCAGGTGATCGCGCTGCTCGACGACGAGCACGCGATGGCCCGAGTCCGCCAGCATGCGCGCCATCGTGGCGCCGGTCAGTCCGCTGCCGACAATGACGAAATCGAAGCTCTTCATGAGACGCCGTAACCGGTCGATCCCGCGTCGCGCGACGGACGATGGACGGCGCCGCGGCGAGCCTTGCCCGCGTGTGTATCGGCGATCCCCCGACCTCGGGGAAAGCGCGGGAACTGCGCGAGGCGCAAGTGCGACGCAGAAGCGAGGCGCCTCCCGGGAGGCGTTCCGCCGTCGCGCGGTTTCGGCGTCTTCAAGCGCCGCGGAGTTCGCGGTCGATACCTGTCCCGTCGTGAAATCCAAGGTCGAGTTGGAGCGTCGACCGTGAAGGGGTCACCCGCAGGACGGGGTTTCGGTCGGGGGCAGGAGGCCCGCGCCGCCGGGCGTGTGCCGGAACCGGTCCCGGGCGTCGGAGCCTTGGTCGATGCGTTGTCCGAACTCGTTCGATCGTTTTCTGTCCACGTTGATCTCCGGTGACCGTCCCGCTTCGCGGCAGGTGCTCCGCGAGGAGATCGCCGAGCTTTCCGCCCCGTCCGACGTGTACGAAGCGCTGTTGTGGCCGGCGATGGCGCGGCTTGAAGCCCTGTATGTCGAAGACCGCATCAACGCCGCCGCGCACGCCCTGGCGACGCGCATTCTGCGCTCGCTGGTGGACCAGGTGCAGACGCTTCTGACCCCGGCCACGCCGACCGGCAGACAGGTCATCATCGCCTGTCCGGCGGGCGAGACGGAGGAGCTCGGGGCACAGATGGCCGCGGACCTGCTCGAGTCACGCGGCTGGAAGGTCGCCTTCCTCGGCGGCGGCGTGCCCGGCGACGAGATCCTCGGTCTGGTCGGCACGATGCGTCCCGACGTGCTCATGCTTTACGGCACGCAGCCGTCGGGCGTGCCCGAGGTGCGGCGGCTGGTGGACCTGATCCGTGACGTGGGGGTTCAGCCGACGATGAACATTCTCGTCTCCGGCGGCGTGTTCAACCGGGCGGAGGGGTTGTGGAGCGAGGTGAACGCGGACTACTTCACCGCCGACATCCGCACCACGCTGGACCTGATCGAGACGGCGCCGCCGCGCGACCCGGACGACCGCCTCGCCGGCGCGTCCCGGAAGCGCCGACGCCGGCGCCGTCCGGAGGAGGCGCTGACGGCGTGACCGCCCGGCGCCGCCCCCGCAAGGTCGGCGCCGCGCCCGAATCCAGGTGGAACCGCGGAGGGTCTTACCCGACCCGCGCGGCTTCAGCCCGCGCGACCGATCGCCCGACCCGCGCGGCTCGGAAAAGATACGTCATTCCGCGGTTCCGCTTGAATCACGATTCAGTACCCGAAGGGAATCAGGAACAGAAAAAGAACCAGCAACAGCGCCAGACCGATCGAGTTGAAGTCGGACGTCGGCATTCCTTCAAGTCTCCCGTTTCAGATCCTGCGAACAACCGCGCCCCGCGCCGCCTGCGCGGGTTCGCGTCATTCGTCCTCGATGAACTCCTCGGCCGGTTCATCCTCCTCGATGAAGTCCCCGCCTTCGCCCGCGGGCGCCGCGGCGACGTTCGGGTCGATCGCGGTGTGATTGCGCAGACCCGCGGCGTAAAGATAATCCAGCAGGAGCGAGATCTGCTCCTCGGCGGTGCGCCCGAACTTCGCCTCCAGTTCCTCGCGGTTCTCGAAGTTGGCGAAAGCGCTCTGCATGTTCGGCCAGAGCTGCGGCATCTTCGTGCCCGGCTGAATGACCGCCGGCGCCTTCACCCACGCCCGGACCCAGTCCTGCTGAAGGCGGCGGAACGTGAGGTTGAGGTTCGGCGCGGACGGGTTCGGATTCGACCCCGGCACGGTCGAGTCGCCCAGCACGTGGCACTTGAGGCAGCCGAGCGTCAGGAGCATCTCCTCGCCCTTCTGGAAGCGATCCGCCGCCACCGCCGTCGGCGGCACGTCGGCAAAGGGGTATCGCGCGTTGTACAGGTCGCGCAGCAACGACGTCTCGGTATGCACCTTATGATAGTTCGCCGCCAGTTCTTCGGGCGAGTTCTCGCCGGAGTCAAGCTGAAACGGCATCATCAGGCGGTTCGCCACGGCGTAACGCCCGAGGAACCCGGTGGACTTGGCGAGATGATCCTGCGCGAACCAGTCCGCCCCCGCTTGCGCCGCCGCGTCCCCGTTGGTGGCGCCTTCGGCCTTTTTCGTTTCCTCCGCGATGTAGCCGTCCACCAGGCGCAGACGCTGATTGAGCTGGCGCGCCTCCTCGTTCCCCAGACCTGAGAAGTGCTCGACGATCGCCCGGGAATCATCTCCGGTTATGTGAAAGCTCGGCATCCGCACCGTCAGCCACGGACGCAGCATCTCGACGTTGTTGAGGAACGCGAACAACCACGCCGGCTGAGACTTCGCCCCCTGACCGCGCAGCGCCGGCGGCGCGTTCACCTCGTCGAAGCGCTCGCGCCCGCCCTCCTTCACCCGGAAGTACTGCTGCACGACGGGGAAATTGTCCTCGATCTGGTGACAGCCGACGCAGTTGAACCGCCGCGTCAGGTCGCGTCCCTCGCCGATCCGGTCGCGCGGATCATTCTCGTAATTGACCACCAGCGACGACGAGACGCGCGGCGACGTCCGCCCCATCAGGTAGGTCACCAGCGCCTCCGCCTCGTCCTCGGTGAAGAAGAAGTTGGGCATCTTCAGCTTGTCAAGCGGTTTCTTCTCCTTGAGGCGGTCCCACATCCGGGGGTTGAGCATCTTGTGATACGCGAACGCCGCGTGATCGTGGGTCACGTCCTGCGGCGGGTTGACGCCGTGATGCACCTCGACGAGGTCCGGACGATGCGGCGGGTAAATATGCTCGAAAAGCGCGTGATTCTCCTCGCGGTGCTGGATGTCGTGCCCCGCGTGCCCGAAGAACGCGAAGTCGAGCTGCGTGATCGGCTTCTGCGCCCAGACCGTCAGCTCCGTGCCGGGGCGCACGGCGTTCTCGAATCCGGGGATCAGGTGGCACGCGTAACAGCCGTAGTGTGAAATCGCCTTGTTGCCCACGTAAAGCAGGCGCTTCTCGGCGAGGCTCATCTTCGCCGCCTTCGCCTTGAACCCCTCCGCCGACGGGGAGTTCGCGACGAAATCTTCGATCATCTTCGTCAGTTCGCCGCCCTTGTCGTCCATCACCGCCCGTGAGCGAGCCGCCGATCGCTGCGCCGACAGCAGGTCGAACATCAGCCGGTCCACCTCCGCGTCCCGCTTCGCGTCGTCCGGGAACCGCTCCTTGCCGAAACCGTCCTTGCCCGAATCCAGCTTCAGGCCCGACAGGTACGTCGCCACGTCCAGCGCCTCCTGCTCCGTCAGGCGCAGGCTCGGCATCCGCGTGTCCGTGTGATACCCCGAGGGCTCCCTCAACCAGGCGTACATCCACTCCACCGTCGTCTTGCTGCCCATCGCGGAAAGCTCGGGCGCGACGCGGGTGAACACCGGCGCGTTGTAAGGCTTGCGCGAGTCGAAACGCACCGACTCGGGGTCGAAGAGCGCCTCCGTGTCTCCCGGGAAGTGATCCATCGCGTAGCGCACGCGCTCGACGTAGTTCATCGCGTCGAAGTTCGCCTTCGCCTGCTCGGGCGTCTCGCCCTTCTCGCGGCGGTCACGGACGATCCACGCCTCCCCGAATTCGGAGAGATTGCCGTGGCACGCCAGACACCCGACCGACGTGAAGAGCTTGCGCCCGGTTTCGGCGTCGCCCGTCAGGCCCTGCGGAGGCTTTTCCGCGCCCTCCCACGGCTGGGACGCCGTGTAAAGATAATGCGTGATCGCCTGCACCTCCGTCTGCGTGCGAAGCACCGGGTCGGGATCCCAGTCGCTTTCGCTGCCCGGTCCGTTGTTCTCCTGCAGGAAGAAGTGCGGCATCCAGGTTGAAGGGCGGAACGCCCGCGGATCCCAGATCCACTGCGCCGTGAACTCGGGGTCCAGCTTGCTCTCGATGTGCGCCAGGCTCGGACCCACGCGCGGCGAGTCCTCCAGACCCTTCACGGAGTGGCAGTTGATGCACCCGACGCGCGTGAACAGGTCGTACCCCTTGCGGATCTTCTCGCCCTGCGGCTCGCCGTTGAAGGCGTGGATCGAGCTGGGCTGCTGGTGACACTTCATGCACGACCCCTCGGTGTAGCGGGTCGGGAGCATGTGCCGGTCCCAGTAGTGGTTGATCAACTCGAACGTCGCCGTCGGAACGCCCGTCACGTTGACGTAGTACTTCTCCTTCCACTCCTCCTGCTGCTTGTGCCCGGTCGGCCGATGCGCGGCCAGGATGAACGTCGTCTCCTGGGGGTTGCCCTCGTGACAGACCGTGCAGCCCATCGTCTTCATCGGGTGCGGCGAGTCGATCTGCACGAAGAGATCCAGATTCGGGTGGGCGAGGATCGCCCGGCTCAGCTCGACGGAGTTCTTGTCCTCCTCCTTCAGGTACTGGTTGATCGTCGCCAGCAGGGCGTCGAAGTAGGCCCGCTGCTGGTCGTCGGTCAGGCGGTCCCAGTGTTTCATCACGTCGCCGGGTTCGACCTTCGGCGCATCCTCGCCCGAAAGCTCCGGCGGCGCGGGGGTCGGCAGCGCGGGCCGGCCGAGCTTCGCCCGCTGCTCATTGATCGAGGGGATGCCCTTCTCGAACTTCGCCGCCAGCGCCTCCATCGTGAAGTCCCGGTTGTCGATCGCGATGTGACACGTCACGCACCGGTCCGTCGTGTAACTCTGGAGATAGTTCAACTCCTGCCGGACATCCGGCAGAACGAGCTGCTTGATCTCGTGACGCCCCGGCGTGTTCTTCGGCGCGGCGAAGTCGAACATCGGCGCGTTGAAGAGCGTGCGGCGCAGCTTTCCGCCGTACTGCTCCGCCTTCGCCTCGGCCTCGGTCGCCTGGCGCGCCAGCGCGTCATACGCCTTCTGCGCCTCGACCTCCGGCGCCCGCAGATCCTTGATCCGCCGGGTGAGGTCCGCCATCGCGTCCTCCTGCTCCTGCTTGGTTTTTCCGAACGTCGCGATCAGCTCCCGCTCGTGCTCCTTGCGATGAAGCAGTTCGAGCGTGTGCGGATCGTCCGGTCCGTGCAGGGCGAGCGCGTGCTCGTACGCCTGAAGCGTCACGTCGTGAACGTTGGCGACCGGTCCGTATTGAAGCTTCGTCAGGGCGAACTTCGCCTTCAGATCCTCCAGCTCCTCCGTCATCCGGTCGAGGTCCGCCTGCGACGCCAGAACCTGCTGACGCGCCGCCTCCAGGCGGGTCTGCGCCTCGCGCAGCTTCTCCTGCTCCGACTCGCGCTGCGTGTAAAGGTAGTCCAGATGCGCCAGCACGCCCTGCACGGTCATGTAGTCGTTCTGAAACCCGCGCCACTGCAGGTCGTAGTCGATCACCGCGAACCACAGGATCGACGCCAGCAGCAGCCCCGAACTGACCGCGAAGAGAACGTTCAGGCGGTCCATCGACCGCATCGTTTTTTCTGAAACCGGCATGTGCGCCTCTATCTGCTCCGCGAACCCGGCGGCGGGGGCTTTCCCGACCGACGCCGGTCCCCTGCCTCGCGATCGCCCGCCCCGGATCGCCCGTTCCGACGCGCGCGTCCCGCAACCTAGATGTTGAAGAAAAACTCCGTGATCGCCACGAAATACTGAAGATTGATCGTCCACCGAAACGCCATCTTCAGCGGCACCAGAAACATCCACAGCAGCAACTGCACCGCGATCACGTACCGGATGAACCCGATCTGTCGATAGACCTTCCGCATCACCGTCCACGCCAGCAGGAACGGAAGACCCGTGAACCAGAACCCGATGAACGCCAGTCCCGGCGCCTCGCGCACCAGCCAGTGCCCCGGAAGCCCCCGCCCCAGCGCCTGGATCCAGACGATGTCCCGGAACTGAATGTTCAGCAGCGCCGCCAGCTTGTGCGCGTCCCAGAACTCATACGGCCCGAAGAAGATCCAGTTCGGCCCCCGAAGGAACGTCCCGAACACGATCAGCACCACCCACAGCACCACCCACCCGAACATGTACGTCGTGATGACGAACCACCGCTCCTTGAACGTGTAATACCCGTTCCCGCGCGGGTTCTTGTCGATGTAAGGCAGCGCCACCAGCCCCAGAATGATGAGCCCCGGCAGCAGCACGCCCGCGATCCACGGGTCGAAGTAGACCAGCAGCTCCTGCAACCCGAGGAAGTACCACGGCGCCTTCGCCGGATTCGGCGCCACCGACGGATCCGCCGGCTGCTCCAGCGGCGCACGAAGATAGATCGCCCAGACGATCAGGAACGCCGTGCAGAGAATCAGCGCGATGAACTCCGTGTACACCAGGTCCGGCCAGACCAGCACCTTGTCATCCGCCCCGGCCTCCAGAAGCGGCTCGCCCTTCTCCAGCCGTGCGTCGTTGATCGCCGCCTGACGGAACGCCAGCCAGGTGAAGAACCCGACCAGCAGCATCATCATCGAGATGGGAACGTTGTCCGGTTTCGCAATGATGAGGAAGAAGTTGGGATCCAGCGCGCTGAGGGCGTAGAACAACACCGCCCCCCCGCCGAAGATCGCCGCCACGACCGGCTTGGTCCAGAACCGATACCCGATCAGGAACACGCCCAGCGCCACGCAACTGAGCACGAAGAACGGCGCCGGCTCGCAGATCACGTTGATCGCGTGCTTGATCCGATCGACTCCAGATTCAGCCAGCAGATAATGCATCGCGTTGCGTCTCGTCTGCTACAGGTTTCGAATGCTCGGGGCGCGGGTTCCCGGTCGCCTATTCCCTATTCCCTGTTGCCTATTGCCTGTTGCCTATTGCCTATTGCCTATTCCCTCCCCATCACAACGGTCCGCTGATGCCGCCGTCCTTGCGGATGCGCCAGAAATGCACCGCGATCAGCACCGTCACCACCACCGGAATGAACACGCAGTGGAGCACGTAGAACCGCAGCAGCGCATTCGGTCCGACGAACGTCCCCGCCAGCAACTGAAACCGCGCGTCCGACCCCGCATGAATCAGCGGCACGCCGTCGATCGCCAGGAAGGCCGCACCAGGGCCTTCATGCCCCGCCAGCGGCGTCGCCCGCGCCATGTTCGACCCCACCGTGATCGCCCACATCGCCAACTGATCCCACGGCAGCAGATACCCCGTGAACGACAGCAGCATCGTCAGCACCAGCAGGATCACCCCCACCGTCCAGTTGAACTCCCGCGGCGGTTTGTAACTGCCGGTCAGAAACACGCGCAGCATGTGCAGCCAGATCGCGATGATCATCGCGTGCGCCGCCCACCGGTGAATCTCGCGCAGCAACCCCATCGACACCACGCCCGACCGCATCGCCTGAATGTCGTTGTAGGCGTATTCCACCACCGGGCGGTAGTAGAACATCAGCAACACGCCGGTGACGATTTCCACCAGGAACAGGAAGAACGTCAGCCCCCCCATGCACCACGTGAACGACAGACGGATGCCGCTCTTGCGCACCGCCACCGGGTGCAGGTGAAGGAACACATTGGACAGAACCGCCATCGCCCGCGTGCGCCGGTCGCGTGGGATCCCGTGACGGAAAATGCTGTTCCAGACCTGCCCTTCACGTATCCACTTGATCATCGAGTCGTCCTTGAGTCGCGCTTCACTTCCCTTTCAGCCCCTCTCAAACAACCAACGCCACCCCTGCTTCCTGTTCCCTGTTGCCTGTTCCCTGTTGCCTGTTGCCTATTGCCTATTGCCTGTTGCCTGTTGCCTGTTGCCTGTTCTTGCCTTCCCCTACACCGCCAGGTGGCTCTCCGGCATCTCCCACTGTCCCAACTCGTGCTGGAACTTCTTGCTCTTGTCCACCACCACGATGCCGTCCTCGACCGTCACCCGGAAGCGCTCCAGCGGACGCGGCGTCGGACCCTGGAAATTGACCCCTGTGAAGTAGTACCCGCTGCCGTGGCACGGGCACAGAAACTTGCGGTCATTCGGCAGCCAGTTCGGAATGCAGCCCAGGTGCGTGCAGATGATGTTCAGCGCCGCGACCCGATCTTCCTCGCGGATCATCCAGATGCCCTTCGGCTTGTAATCCTCGTTCACGTCGCCGGGCTTCATCTCGATGAATTGTGACAACGGACCGACCCGGACGCGCGGGTCCGGTTCCTCCAGCGCCCGAGGCATCGAGAAACTCAGCCCCGCCGGACCGACCACGATCCCCGTCGCCGCCGCGAACGCCGCCCATCCCCCCACCATCGCCACCGTCCCGAACGTGATCGCCTCGCGCCGCGTCGGGTCTTTCTTTGTCTTTTGCGCCGCCAGCAGCGTCTTGGCGAAACGGGCGTCCGGCGGAAGGTTGTCCGGATCGGTCCGCAGCGGATCCGCGCTGATGACCCCTCCGCGGGCCTTCGAGATCCCCGCCTGCCCCCCGCGCGCCGTGGCGGCCCGCAGCAACGCCTGAACGTTCGGATCGCCGATGTCCGCCGGGGCGACAGGAGCATGCGACCGCGCCGCCGGCGCCTCCGCCGCAACCGCAGCCGCCGCGGGTTTCGCCGCGGGCGCGGGTTTTGCAGCCGGCGCCGCGTGCTCCGCCGAGGCGCTTGCCCCGGCCGCCGCGATCGCAGGCGCGCTCTCGCCCTCGCCGAAAATCTTCGCCGCTTCCTCCTCGCTGACCTCCACCGCCGCCGTCTCGTACTTGATGACGTCGACCGGACATTCCTGCGCCGCCTCGATGATCGTTTTCGTCAGCGGCTTCGTAAACGCCGTCGCCAGCGCCGCCGGACGGATGATGCACGTGTCATCCGTGACCTCGAAAACCTCCGGGCAGGTGTTCTCGCACGCATCGCACACGATGCACCCGGGGTCGATCCAGACTTTCGTCACCAGCTCTTTCGTCGGCACATTGCACCTACCGTTTCATGCCGGGGCGGCGCCTACTATATCCGCCTCCGCACCTTCGCCAACCCGCCGCAACCCGACCGTCAAACCCCACCGTCGCCGCTCACCGGACCCGCCCCTCCGGCGCCGCCCCGCCCCGCCAGCGCCTTTCGGACGCGGTCGCGCACCTGCAACGAGACGTCCCCCTCCAGCTCCGCGATCATCGCCCACACCGTCTCATCCGTCAGGTTCGCCGCCGCCTCGACCGACGCACACAGCGTCATCTCAATCCGTGGCTGCGACATCGGCTGTTCCGCCGCCGCCGCCCCCTCAACCCGGACATGCGCTCGCTCCTCCCAGTATTTCCGATCCAGCATGTCCTTCAGCACCGGAACCGCGCCGTCATCGCCCAGCCGCGCCAACGTCAACGCCGCGTTCCAGCGCAACTCCCGGTCCTCCTCCGCGGCGTCGCAGATATCCTTCAACCGCCGACGCACGGACTCATCCGCCGGATCCGCCAGGAATGACAGCACGTACGCCGCCACCGTCCGCACCGTCGCGTTCTCATCCTCCAGCGCCGCCGCGACCTCCTTCGCCGCCTCCCGCGCTCCCGCCGTCCGATGCGCCGCGCCGAGACACTTCAGCGCCTCCCGCCGCGTCTGCCACTGCGCCGCGCCAAGGCAGCGTACCAGCGGCGCGATCGAACCCGGACGCCCCGTGTGCGACAACGCCGACATGAAAAAGTGCAGCGGCTGAAGGTGATCGTCCGGCAGCGGCGCCGTGGCCTTAAGATCGCGATCCACCAGCCGGCCGAGCCGGTCCACGACCGCGTCCAGATCCGCCGCCGACATCGGGCTTTGCCCCTGTTGCAGCCGGGCCGCCAGCTCCTTCGCCGCCTGCCAGATCTCCTTGTCCTGCGGCATCATCGCCAGGTCGAACACCTTCCCGACCGGCTCTCGCTCCATCACCGCCAGCAACTCCCCCACGCTGCGGTCCTGCTCCGTCGTGATCGACCCGAACAGCAGCACCACCAGCACCGCGCTGCCGAGGATCATCACCACGATCAGCAGCGGCACGCCGAAAAGACGCGCCAGAAGCGACAGATTCATCGGCGGCGGCATCGCCGGATCCGGCGACGTCGTCCCTTCAGGATCGCCCTCGCGCTGAGGGCGCGGCGACCCCCCTGCCGCAGGGGACGCCTCGGATGCGGGCGGCGCAGCGGAATTGTCTTTTTCCAGGCTCATCGGTTCCGTCAAGTCGTCGGATGCGATCCCTTGCTCTATCTTCGATCCGCACAGACCCCGCCGACACTGGCGCACTTCGATCCGCGCAGACGCCGCCGACGCTGGCGCACCATGCACGAGCGATTTCGTCAAGCCGCTCTCGGGCAACACCCGGCCCGCGGGAGTTACCGGCAGGTCCAAGACTTTGTGATTTTTTTCACAAAGTCTCCCGCGTGAATTCTACAACCCTGCGATGCGATTGCAACGGGCGAACTGAAACCCGTCATGCAATCATGCAATCGGGCGGGCAACCCGAAACCGGTCATACGGCTGACGATCCCTTGCAGCGTCCGCGCAGACGCCGGAGCGAGCAAGAACCGACGCAGAAGCGAGCAAGAACCGTTGCCCCAGGGGATGTTGCTCCGTGTCGATACTAAAATTACGTCGGAAACACTGTTTCAACACCGAGCCGCGTGGCTTCAGCCCGCGCGAATCCCCCACCGAACCGCGTGGCTTCAGCCCGCGCGAATCCCCCACCGAACCGCGTGGCTTCAGCCCGCGCGAATCCCCCACCGAACCGCGTGGCTTCAGCCCGCGCGAATCCCCCACCGAACCGCGTGGCTTCAGCCCGC
>JAJVHU010000002.1:0-3358 GCA_022072505.1 Phycisphaerae bacterium | reverse complement strand
CCGCGTGGCTTCAGCCCGCGCGAATCCCCCACCGAACCGCGTGGCTTCAGCCCGCGCGAATCCCCCACCGAACCGCGTGGCTTCAGCCCGCGCGAATCCCCCACCGAACCGCGTGGCTTCAGCCCGCGCGAATCCCCCACCGAACCGCGCGGCTTCAGCCCGCGCGAATCCCCCACCGAACCGCGCCCGTCAGGAAGCGTTCTTATTTCACCCTGCTCCGGGGGGTTTGAAACGGCGCCTGAGTCTCCTGCCGGCGCCGCGCAGGCGAAGACGTGCTGCGTTGCGACGACGAGTTCCGTTGTGATGACGCGGCTGCGCCGAGATGGCGGCGGATTGCGGACCGGGACTTGCCGCGGTTGGCCTCGCGCTGACGGACCCGGACCGCAGGCCCGCCCCAGCCCGCCACACGCCGCCCTGGACTCGAACCAGGAACCTTCGGTTCCGTAGACCGATGCTCTATCCAATTGAGCTAGCGGCGCTTACGACCCGGACGCCGACCAAGCTCGATCGTCCGACGCCCCAAGCCCAATCCTAGATGCCGCACCCGCCGCGCGTCAAGCAACCGCGCCCACGGTTCAGGATCGCCGCCAGGGGAACCGCACGCTAACTTCAGGCGCATCCCGGCGGACATCGTCAAGCGGATGATCCGTGATTCCGGGGCGCGGAGGTCGATCCGCTGAACGGCTTTCGGCCACTCCGTCGCCCCAAAGCCTAGACATGACTCTCCACCTGACTCCGGTGCGCCGCGGCGCGCGGCGATCCTCGACCCCGACGGGGTTGCGGCGAACTTAACCGAGCCGCGCCCGTAAGGAAGCGTTCTTTCGAGTCTCCTGAGTTTCCGTCTGACTCCGGCGCGCGGCGATCCTCGACCCCAACGGGTTGCGGCGTCGGGATGCCGCGAACTTAACCGAGCCGCGCCCGTAAGGAAGCGTTCTTTCGAGTCTCCTGAGTCTCCGTCTGACTCCGGCGCGCGGCGATCCTCGACCCCAACGGGTTGCGGCGTCGGGATGCCGCGAACTTAACCGAGCCGCGTGCAAATAAGAGCAACCGGTCTGGAAACGGGCTGGACGGCGGTTGACTGTTGCCGCGCGCTCCGTCACCATAAAACGAAGACACTGATCGACCCTCGGCCCGGCTGTGACGCGTCGAGCCCGGTTTCCACGATCCGTGTCAGGAGCATCGGCGATGCCGCTTCAAGATCTTCGTCCGCAGGCCGTTCGGCGAACGCGGGAGCAGACGCTCGCGCATCTGAAGACGTTCAACCTGGAGCTGAAGTTCTCCGCCGGCATCTGGTTCTTCTCGCCGCCGAACTCCCGGTTTCACGCGAAGTATCAGCCGGACCTGACCCTCGAGCAGCGGCTGGACATCGCCGCGGGGCTGAAGGACGACGGCTTGACGGCGATGGAGGCGCACTATCCCAACGAGGTCAGCGAGGAGAACGTGGCCCTGTGGGCGCGGTTCTCGCGCGACACGGGCATCCGCCTGGTCACGGTCATCCCCCTGCTGTTCTGGGACGCGCCGTTCGAGTGGGGGTCGCTCTCAAACCCGGACGAGAAGATTCGCCGCGCCGCGATCGACCGCACCATCGCCGCGTTCCGCCTGAACCGGCAGCTCGACACGGACTTCGCCGTCGTCTGGCCGGGCATCGACGGCTATGAGAACCCCTTCGGACAGGATTTTTTCGCGATGCGCGACCGCTTCGCGGACGGGCTGGCGGAGGCGATGGACGCGGTTCCGGGCGTGCGCGTGGCGTTCGAGCCGAAACCGTATGAACCGCGCGGGCGCATCCTCTTCGGCACGACGCCGGAGGGCGTGCTGCTGGGCCACATGGTCGAGGCGAAGCTCCGTGCGCCGGAGAATGTCCGCCTTCTTTCCGAGGGGCATAAGCTCTGCTGCATGAATCCGGAGGTCGGGCACGTGCTGATGGGGTTTGAAGACCTCGCCTACGCTTTCAGTTGGCCTTTGTCCGAGGGACGTCTGGCGCACTCGCACTGGAACAGCCAGCCGCTGGGCAACTACGACCAGGATCTGAATGTCGGCGTCGTATCGCCTGAGCAGCTCGAGGCGCTGATGTACACGCTGAAGATGTACGGTTACCGGGGTTGCTTCGGGATCGACATCAACCCCGAGCGCATGCCCGTGGACACGGCGCTGCGGATCAGCATGGACGCGATCCGCGCGGCCAACGATCGCGTGAACCAGATCGACCACGAAGGCGTCCTCGCCGCCCACGCGGCGCCGGCCGACCATCGCGGCTGGCTGGAAACTTACCTCATCCGCAGGCGAGCCTCGCAACCACGTTAAGACGCCGCTCCCAGACCGAGCCGCGACCGTCAGGAAGCATTCTTTCCCCCGTTTGCACCGGCTTTCCCCCGTTTGCGCCGGCGGATTTGCAACAGCGTCTTATTTTCTGATCGGGATGAACCACGAGTCACCCGTGCCAGAGCTTCAAATCGCAGGTTCGCAGCCTCACGAAATTAGAATGCGGTTGCCCTGAGGGGGCGGACCAGGGCGACGGCGTTTCAGCCGGTCGGCGATCTGCTCTGGGAAGGCACCGTACGCTACGGCACGATCCCGCAGACGAACGAGAGCGTCTTCTCGTTCGACACCGGCGGCGGAGGCGGCGGCAGCGTCACGGCCGCGTTCGCGATGGTCACGTCGAAGAACGGCAGATCGCCGCCGTTCCGCTACGCGGTCGCGCAGGCCACGATGGACGCCGGCGGCGTCTGGACGCAGGTCGCCGGCGGCGCGACCTACAACAAGGGTGGGACGGGCGTCCCCGCCCGTCGAGCCGCGTCCGCCACTACTTTCAAGCAGTGCGTCTGGCGAAGCTCTTGCGAAAGAGCACATCGTCAGTGCCACCCGCCGATTCCATACAACCACCCACCAAGTCTCTCGCTCGCCCGCGCATGGCCGACACAAGAACGGGGGCCACACAAAAAACGTGGTCAGGCTTTTCAGAACAAGGGCCGTCGCAACCGGGCCACGGCACGCGGTGCCAGTGGCTGGCCATCAGGCAATAGCTGATGACCCGCATGGGAATTTCGCTATGGGCCTCGGCAAGAACCTTCCCGAACGCCGCGTAATCGTCCCTCTTTTTGAAGAGCAGAAGGCGCGCGACGCACCGGTCGAGCACGTCATACGCGATTCCCCCGCAGTCGATGCTCAAACGTCAGACCCCGCCGGCACGCTAGCCCCAAATCAAGCGTGAGTTCTTTGCGAAATTGACAAAAAAAGCTCGAAATGCCTCGTTTTGCTGGTAAAAGGGAATTGTGAAAACGACTTCTCTTTTGCCGCAAGGAGGCATTTCGAGTGAGCAAGAGTAGAGCGAAAAGACTGACGGAACGCAAGCGGCGGA
>JAJVHU010000039.1 GCA_022072505.1 Phycisphaerae bacterium | reverse complement strand
CTGGCCTGCAACGTCTCCGCGGCGACCTTCTGGGTCAGCGCGTGAATGGTCTCCTCCATCTGCTCCAGCGTCCCGCCCACCACCGCCACGTGCTGCTGGACCGCTTTGCCGTTGACCTTCACCGTAACCTCAACATCCATGACTGGCTCCCCAGTGACTACCACCCTACCCTCGCCACCGAGAACCATTATAATGTTAAGATTGTGTTAGCGCAACCATATTTGAGATGCACCCCCCGGCGTGGTCCGACATGCAACAAAGAATCGGAGTGCGGCTCGCCGCCGAGACCCGGCCGCACGCACATCGGCACGAACCGAGCGTCCGGGCATCCTTGGCCCGAGGATCGTCACGACGCCCATCGAACCCTTTGAGTAGCCGCCAGAATTCTGGGTCAGCTCGGTGGAAACCTGGCGTCCAGGAGCGCTAAAACCTCCTGATGCCCGTTCTGGACCGCCCATACCCGCGACGTGCCCGGTTGAGCGCCGGCGTCGAGCAACATGCGCACCATCTCCGTCCGCCCCCAGATCGCAGCATTTTCGACCGGTGTCCTGCCATACTGATCCCGGTCCTCAAGGTCCATGCCGTTCTCAAGCCATTGGCGAAGCTCTGCCGCGTCGTTCGTCCGGAGGATCTTGTCGAAGCGGCTTTCGTTCGGGTCGATCCATTCAAACAGGCTGTCTAGAAAGTCATCGAAGCTCTCCGCCAGATCGGTAACCTGCTGTGTCTCGTGGTCCCAAAAGAAGATCCGCCCGCGGCGCCAGCCCCTGATGCCAATGCAGATCGCGTTGCCGCCCGGATCGTCGGCTATGGGCCATAGATCAAGGTCCATTCGGCTTTCGTCGTAGTAACGCCGTGCGAGATCAAGCCTTCGATACGATGGGCCATCATGGAGTCCATACAAATCGACAATGGAGTCCACATCGCCATCACTAGTGTGAAAATCACGAGGCTCAATATCCGGTCCGTTGTGTTCAAGCAGAAATGCCCGGTAGTCGGATGGCAGAATCGCTCCAATCGCTCTTTCAAACTGTTCAAGCTGCGGTTCGGTCAGTGAACCGAACGGCGATGTTTTGACAACGTGCCATCCCATGGGTCTCGCTCCTCTTTCGGACTGGCTTCGGTCATCCGCCACCCCAAACCATCCAGCCCCCATCGTGTCCGATTGACACGTGAAGTTCTTTGGGCACAAGCTGCATCCGACCGATATCTTGGTGATGGTGCCACCTATAACCTTCAGGTGGTTTGTCGCCGAGGTGCTTCATGCCCGCCTGTTCATTCGCCGCACGGAAATCACTTTTCCTTGACTTTGTCGGCGTAATAATTACATCCTTCGTCGCGTGCGGTGTGAAGTCCGGGAATCCGTTCGCATCAAACCATACGCCATTGTGCCATTGACTCCGCGGCCGAAAGCCCTGCGCGCATGGATTGGTATCACTGTTGTGGCTAAGAAGAGCCAGCGATGAGACATAGTAACAATGATCCGTTTGGATCTCGAGATTGTAGACTTGGCGAACCCCTGATAGCCGTTGAATGCCGGTGATCTCCACCACGTCGTCTAACGAGGTCAGGCATTCACCAACGCGTACATCGAAAGCAGGAACCCATGAGTCTCTATCCGCCGAGTAAAGCCGATGGGTCTCTGTCAGATCGATGATCTCTTCGCCCCCGTTAACCTCGAGACGGAGTAAGTGCGCGCTCAACTGGGTTATCGTCGAGAGCACAAGCCTTCCAGTGCCGGCCTTAACCTCTGGATACGCCCGGATTGAAGTGACTTCGGCTTGACCAGATAGGCCCAGTTCGGGCAATTCCAGCCATGCTGTACCAGTCAGTCGACACTCTGCGACAAAGCCCGAATCAGCAGGTCGTATCGTTCTGATCTCGACAACATGACCATCAGCAGTCGAAATCGTGAGGTCGACGCCAACCCATGAATTGACGTCAGCTTGGGAAGGCGCTGGAATGTGCTGGTGTTGTCTTGAATTAACAGTGAATACTTCATCGCCGGCCAAGAGCTCGGGATCGTCAGAGCCAAACGGGCTTGTCAACACGCGGTCTCCGGCCGTCAGAGATTCAATGGGCACGGAGCCTTCAGCCGTCCAGACCAAAGTCCCCTCAGCGAAACAAGCTCCTCGGGGCGCGAACCCCCGAGCGGAAACTTCTTCTCCGAGTCCCTTTCGGATCCCCTTGTTCAAAGAGTTGCTTATTGCACGGACGCCCGCCACCGCCGCATCAACCGCCGTATCGAAGAGTTTTCCGCCTACGCGGTCATAGGCCGCGTTGATCACCAAGTCGGTTAACGCGTTTCGCCAGCTCATGCCTCCGGCGATGGCTGAATAGAAATCGAGCGCCATCGCCATTTTTCCGCCAGCGTCCAACGCGGTCAGCGCTGTGCGAACGGCAGTACTGCCCATCAAATCTCCGAATGTACCGATAGCGAAGCGACCACTTGGGTCGAAGGCGTTGACAGGTGTACTCCTAAGGTATGAATATAAGCTCATACCGTCAGCATACCGCCCCCGGGCCGAATACTCAGGAGAACTCACCGTGGCAATCGCGGCCGAGGACGTGCCGTAATAGCCCATGCCCTCGATCAGCGGGATCGCGGAACTGTTGGGATCCGGCGTGGTGAATCTGCCGAGTCTGGCGTGGTAGTATCTATTGCGGTTGTGGTAGAGGCCTTTCTGGGTGGTGGTGATGCAGGGGTCTTCGATGCTGTTGCCGCAGTAGCGGTCGAAGATCAGGCCCTGGTGCCCGACGGCGTTCTGCGGGGGCGTGGTGATGAACTTGTCCACCGAGCTGGGCTGGCCGTAGGGTTCGTAGGTGTATTGTTCGTAGACGCCGACCGGGCCTTCGGGGCAGAACGCGCCTTGCTCACCACACCCCCCGCCGCCGCTGCCGCAATCTCCGCCCGGACAGCCGTCGTCCAGCGTGGCGACGACGTTGTAGTTCGCATCCTGCAAGTAATAGGTGGGTAAAGCGTCGTCGGTGCTGCAATGGCCCGACGAGGAGCCTCCTCCGCCTTCGCCCTCGCACGCCGCATGGAGCACCTGGGCGACGAACTCATCGACGTAGTCCGCGCCGTGAATGTACTCGCGCTTCGTCACCCACTGCGTCGTCGGCCCGCCGCCGCCGCCGGTGCAGTTGGCCGTCTCGACCAGCCACTGCTCCTGCACGCGCCGCACGCCATCATAATAATAGTGCTCGGTCTGCTCGCACGCGGAGGACACCGCCGTCGGCCAGGTGCGGGTGACGACGCGCCCCAGGCCGTCGTAGACGTATTGGCCGACGAGCGCCCCGATCTTGCTCTCCTCGCCGGATTCCAGCTTGCCGTCCGACGCAAACGACGCCGCCGTCAGCGTCCCCTTCCGGTTCGCCTGCGCCATCCGCCCCCAGGCGTCATATTGGTAGAAGTGGTGCTCGTCGAGAATGAGATGGCCCGCCGCGTCCGACACGAAGTCCCGCGTCACCGGCGAGCCGCCGTTGGTGCGCGTCGTCAGTTCGTCAATCTCATTGAAGCCGTTGACACTGTGGTGCGTCAGGACCGTGACCTCCGGCGTTCCGTCGCCGGTGGTGTCGTCCAGACGATTGTAACTGCCGTCGGTCGAGTCCCCGCCGCCCCAGTTGGACAGGCCGTCCAGTTCCCACGACAGCCCCCGATCCAACGGCACGTCCGCGTCGGACTCAATGGCCGTGTTGGCGGAGTTCAGTCGCCCCATCCGCGCGCTGACCAGTCGCTGCAAAGCGTCATGCCCATACGCCCAGGAGCGCACATTCCCCCGCCCAGGGTCCGTCCCGCTCACCATGTCCCGATGCGTCACGCGGGCATAGGCGCGATTGCCGGCCAGGTCGTAACCATATTGGTAACGATGAATCGTCGGCGGGTCCGGGGCCTCGTCCGTCGAGTCCACATAGTGCAGGTCCGCGATCCGCCCGAACCGATCCAGCCCCGCATACCCAGCCTCCGAGCCTGTGCGGTACGCCTGCGCGACGCCGTTGCCCAGCGACATCGACACCCGCCGCGACAGACCCGCATAGGCATACGCCGCCACCTCGTGGCCGAACAGCGAATCCTCGATCGCGGTGACGCGGCTCGCCAGATGGTCCACGTCGCTGGTCGAGTCGCCATAGTGAAACGTCAACTCCCGCCGCGCGCCGCCGTCCTCACGCTCGGGATAGGCGATCGTCGCCAGCCGGTCGAAGTTGTAAACGCCGGACCCGCTGTAGTCCCAGGCGTACTCGACGGCGGGCGAGTCCTGCTCCGGCTCGAGGACGCCGTCGTGGTCCTGAACGTCGGCGGTCAGATTCCCCCGCGCATCATAGGTGAAGGCGTTCGCGCAGATCGCCGCCCAGGAGCTTTGCGAATGATTGGAGGCCGAAACCGACGCGAGCCGCCCGTCGGCGGTGAACCCATAGTTGATCTTGTGGACGCGCCCCGGCGGCGCATACGAAACCTCGCTTCCGGGCTCGCCGTACCACGCGCTGTCGTCGACCTCGACCTGCACGAGGCGACCCAGTTCGTCGTAGGTGTAAGCGAATGAGCAGTTGCGAGCATCCTGCCGCGTGGCCACCGAGCCGTCGAGAAAGTAGGAAAACACCAGCGAGGGGCCGGGGGTCGTCTGCGGATCGAGGTCGGGGTAATGAACCTCGCTGATGAGACCGGGATGGACGTTCAGCGCCTCGCCGCCGGAATCGACGACGTCCGCGCCGTAGATGAAGGTGGTCGTCTGGATCGTGCCGTCGTCTTCCTCCCAGTCGATGTCGTCGTAGTGGTCGAGGTCGCCGCCGTTGTGCTCCGGGAGAACCGCGGCCATCGCGTCGAGGCGACCCTGCTCGTCGTATCGGTACGCGGTGAACCGCCGCTCGGCGACGGAGGCGCCCGCGTTCTCGATCGTCAGGCGCAGCCGCCCCAGTCCGTCAAACACCTGCCGCGTCCACGTCTCGTCGGGATGAATGACCCGATCCTGCCGCCCGTCCTCATCGTAACCGTAGCAGGTGCAGAGCACCCAGTCCTCGAACTCGCCGCCGTCGCAGCCGGTCAGTTCGTCGTCCGTGTACTCGGCGGGCGATTCCAATTCATCATGATCGTCCGGCGCGGCGCCGCTGACGAACGTATTGCCGCTGTGGTTGGTTCCGAAGTTGGCCGTGGCGACGATCCGCCCGGCGATGTCGTACCAGTGGTAGACCCAACTGCTGACGCTGTTGGCGTCGTCGAGTTCGTCATCCTCGCCGTCGTGCAGTCGCTCGCGCGTGCGCGTGACGATGGGCCGGTTGTCGGCGTCATAGGTCGTCTCGGTGCGCGACAGCTCGACGTCTCCGGCATAGGCGCTGCTGCGCACCTGCCGCCCAAGGGCGTCATAGAAATAGCGCGTCGTCGGGGCGTTGGGCGCCGTGGTTTCGGTCGGTTTCCCGGCGTGGTTGTAATAGGTGCGGGTCGCCGTGTGCGACTCCGCGGTCTCGTCGGAGACGTCATAGATGCGCACTTCCTCCGCCCGGCCTCGGGCGTTGTAGAGCGTCTCGACGAGCGACAGGGGCGCGGGGGTTGCATCGAGGAGGTCCGCCGCCGTCGGCAGCTCGCACTCCGCATTCAACAGGCGCGGGTCCGCGTCGCCAACCGGCGGCGAGGCCCCGTAGCTCGCCTGAAGGACCGCGCGATCCTGATGATCGAGCCAGGTGATCGTGTGCTCCAGCGGATCTCCGCCCTCGTCGCGGCGCTCGCTCCACACCTGCCGCATCCGCCAGTCGTAATGAAAACGCGTGACGAACCCGAGATCGTCTTCGTTGTTGCTGCCGCCTTGCTCATCAAAATACTGATTCGTCGGCTGGTCGCGCAGCGTGCGCACCATCGTCAGCAGGCCCGTGTCGAAGATGCCCTCGCCCTCATAGTCCTCAGGATCGGTGTCCGTGGTGCCGTCGCTGTAATAGCGCTTCTCGACCAGAACGAGATCATCGTCCGTGGGATCGCCGTAGGGCACATTGTTCCAGAACCAGTGCAAGTCCCTGGTCCCGCGGAACGTTCGCTCCAGACGGCCGCGACTGTCGTACGTATGCCGCGTGAGCGTGCCGGCCGGATCCTGCTGGCGCACGACGGCTCCGAAACCGTCGTAGCTGATCGCCGCCTCGATGGACTCCCCTTCGGATTCGCCCTCCATGCCGACGAGGCGTCCCTGGTTGTCGTACTCGGGGGTGAGCGTCGCAAGGACATTCGTTTGCGAGTAGGTCTCTGTTCCGTCAGGCGGGCTCTCCAGCGACGGGAGCTTCACCTTCTCGGTCTTGATCAGGCGGCCGCCGTCATACGTGGAGATTTCCGCGGGCGACAAGGCCTCCCAGTTGCCGCCATCCTCTTTCAAATCGTGATAAACCCGACGGACCGTGTTGCCGTCCTCGTCATACCCGTAGAAGTGATGGCGTTGCCGGCCATTGGGAAACAGCACGGTCAGCGGCCTGAACCATTCGTCGTAGGTGTATTCCGTGGTGTATGCCAGCGCGGGCAACCCGATCGGCGAGATCCGCGTCCAGCCGGATGGCGCATCCTGCCCCGAATGATCCGTCGTCTGACAGATCACCAGGCCGTTGTCATCGACCTCGTTATGAACGAGATAGAATTCGTCCCAATCGCCCGACCCCGGACTTTGAGGGTCTTCGAGGCTTCCCATTCCCTGCCAGAGGAGGTTCCCGTCTTCGTTGTAAAAGGCGCGCTCCACGGCGTGATACGGCGTCGGGTCGGACGCGCTGAGCCGGGCCGCCGGTCCGACGACCCCGCGCGATTTGACCGGTTGCTCGTGGTCCGCGCGGTTCTCCAGATCGTAGAACTCATAAACATACTCCGTAACGTCCCCGTCCGCGGTGGAGTAGTCGCCGACCACCGGCTCCGGGAAACTCACCTCGGACGTCACAAGGTCCGGCTGATCCTCATTCTCCCGATCAATCCGACTGAGCCACAGCGGGTCGCCGTCGGTTCCGCGCTTGACGCCCACCGCTTCAACTTCGGTCAGGCGCCCGTCTTCTCGCGTCCCCTCCGAGTCTTCGTAGGCGAAGACGCGGATGAGTCCCTCGTCCGCCGGGTCCGTCTCCTGCCCCTGTTGATTGGCCTCCGAGTTCCACCCCGTGCTGCGGATTTCGAGCAGGTATCCGAAGTTATCTCCCTCCGGATCCTCATTAAAATCGTACCATCGCGTCTCGCGGTAGCCCGAATATGCGACGGTCTGCTGGCCCTCCTCGGTGAACTCCCAGGCTTGCTCAAAGAGGGGGAACCCGGCACGATTGAACTCGATCAGGCGCCGCAACTTGACGCCTTCATCCTCGTCGGGGTCGTACGCATTCCAGTCCCCATCGACGTGATCCACGATCACCGCCAGCACCGGCGTCTCCAGACCTGATTGATTGGGGTTCTGACCTGAATGACAATCGTTCCGAACGCCGTAAGGAAGCAGGTGCGGGTAATAGCCCATCTGCCCGAGCCCGCCGCCGTCGGGCGCGCCGAACGCACTTGTGCATGGCGGACCGGTCAGAAAGAAATAAAAACTGAAGTCGCCCATTGTCGGGCTGTCGGCTCGGCGATCCACCAGGTGTGTGACGTTGTGACGGAGTATCCAGGTCCGCTCGGGATCGCTGAAGAGATAGTCTTCGACAAAATAATCCTCAATCCCGCCGCAGGTTCCCGTCTCCCGGCAATTCTGGCATCCCTCCTCACTACCACAGGTCTCGCAATCGTACGGATACACGTTGAACCCGTCGATGCAATTGTATCCGATCGTCAGGTCCGCGAAGTCCGCAAATGGCACCGTCTCCGTCTGCGCCGGGACCGTAATGGGGGTATCCCGCGTCACGTCGAGAAGCTCATTGGCGCTCAGGTCCGTCAAGGCCTTAAGGCGCGCAACCGTATCCGGTTCGTAGACCTCCGACACCAATGGAACTGCCGCATAACCCCCGAAGCCGGAGTTGTCCGGCCATGAGCTCCCACCCGTGACTTCATAGAAATACAGCGTATGCATCGGTTCGGGCGGGGCCGATCCAATCTCCGCTGCACGCTGTACGGTCGCTTTCGCGAGGAACCCGTCGATGGGAGGGTTCCCGGGCGCAGGGTCGGTCGAGCACTCTACGAAGGCCGGCGCACAGCGAAAAAGGTCGCCATAATAACATTCCCGCTCATCGAAGAGATTGCATCCGAACCCATAGCCCTGATAGGTATAGCGCGCCTGCGTCACCCATCCGGTCGGCAGATCCTCATGATCAAGCGCGTCGACCTCGTCAAGCGACTCAGCGCCGCAGAAGGGACCGGTCGTCTCGTCATTATCGAAGTAATCCAGGATCGTCATGCACGACTCCGGCGAGGCGACGTTCCCGGCGTAGACGTGGATCGAGTGGACGAACCGCTTGACTTCAAAAACGTCCTGTTCCACCCCGGGCGGTCCGTACGAACGATAGGTGTACAGAAGCGTCCACGCGACGCTGCCGGCCTGGCTCGACGTGCCTGCGGTGCGCAGCCGGACGGCCTTAAGCTGCCCTTGTTGCCTGCATTCGATCCGGCAGCAATCGGTCTCATACGCGTCGTTGTAGTATTCTGATGCTACTGGCGCACAGTATTCATACTCGACCGCGTTGCCGTGCCGGTCCTCGATCCTGGTGACCAGGCCGTAGTAGGGATCCTCTCGGGGATTTCCGTCCAGATCTTCAAAGTCCGTGTAATTGGCTGTAAAGGTGTATTTGACCTGGCCGCGATGCAGCCAGACGTAGAACTCCGACGGGCGATTGTCCGGCGCCTGGGGGCCATTATCGGAGAACACCGCGTCGAACCACGGCGGAGCAATGTGCTTCTCCTGGTTCTCGTCGTAGAGGAACGGAATCGAATGGAACGAATCGACGATCATGACGCATCGCCGCTGGGGAGCGTCCATCCAGGCGTACTCGGCGTCGATCAGCAGGAACGGTTGCTCGCTCATCATCCAGCCGCGCCCGTTCAAGTCCCAGCGGGTCACACTGAGGTTCTCCAGAGGCGCCCCTCCGACGAGCGTGTAATTGGCGTCGAAGTCCGCTGAAAACGTCCGCACATGCCGGAACACGGCCCCTCCGAAGGGAAGCTCAAAATCGACGGCTTGAATCATCGGCAGCCCCGTGACCAGATCCACAACCCCGTGCGTCATCCGACTGGGGAAGACGTTCGGACCACGGGCGGCGGCGAAGGCGCCGCGCGGAATCAGGGGCGACGAACTCGACAGAATGTCGGCTGATGGAGGCAGGTATTCAGGCGGGCCATACCCCACGCTCAGGTCGAACCGGTGCAACCCGATGGCGGGATCTTCCGAAGAGTATGGTTCACACGGGTCGGAGCGGGATAATCCGCAGAAGGCTCTGCATTCTTCAACGCCGGCAGCCGTTGCGGCGGAATGCAGCGCGAGGAATAAGACGAGCATGAGAGGTTGCATAGCACCCCTGCACAGACGCCTGCGATCGCCGGGCCTTAGGCGCGCCGCCCGGGATGCGCCGGCCTGGAGAACCTCGGGGTTGCCGCGTCGGGATCCCGAGACGGCATCCCAATGCCCGGCGCAGTTCTTCCTCCGGTTCAAGTCGAGTGAACAGAGCAATCGACCCATGCCGTTCTCCCTCTTCTTCTGAATAGGGTAAGCCTGCCCGGCTTGTCGGAAAAAGACTGACCTGCGTTCGCTCGAGCGTGGCGGATACTTCAGATCCGGCATGCCGGCCGACCCCCGAGAGCCGCGCTCGAATTGGTTATGCATAACGCTCAGGCCGCCGTTGCACCTGAAATCGACATGGGACATGGTTGACCTCCGGGTCTGGGACATAGGGACATAACGGGACATCGAAAAATCTGGGACATCGTGGGACATCGTGGGACATCGTGGGACATCGTGGGACATCGTGGGACATCGTGGGACATCGTGGGACATCGTGGGACATCGTGGGACATCGTGGGACATCGTGGGACATCGTGGGACATCAAAATGTCGGGAACCTCAACGCGGTTTCAAAACCGAGCCGCGCCCGTCAGGAAGCGTTCTTCTTTCCCCCTCCTCCGAGGCTTTGTCGCTACGCATCAAAAAAGGAGCCGCCCTCGCGCGCCCGATATGGAGCGCAAGGCTTCCTCCGAATCCGATCCGCGCCACGAATCCGACCCGCCACCCGGATCCGATCTCTCACGTCGCACGCATGACTTCCGCCACACAAATGCGATCCGCGGCCGCCGATCATACACGCCCGTGCGAAGAAGTCAAGGCTTTTGTTACCCCCTTCCAAAAATCGTACGGCGACGCGATCGCCCCTTACGCAACCCCTATCAGTCCGTTGAAAAAGGGTAGCGCGTCCCGGAGGGAGGCGTTACCCTTTTTCAACGGACTGTTGGGGGGAGAATCGCTACCGCTATCGCGGCGGGTTTTCCAACTCCCGTCGGACGCGGCGGTCGGGGAATTGCTCGCGACGGACGTCGCGCCACCCGCGTGTTTCGCCGTGGCCGTCGAGGAAGACGTAGTTCGCCCGGCCTCGGTGGCGGTCGTAGCGGATCCAGCCTTCATCGCCGAAGTCGCCCTCGCCCCAGCGGACCAGCGCCGACTCGCCCGCCCACGTGTCATAGTCGTCCTGGTTGACGCTGCCGTATTCCTCGTTGCCCTCGGCATTCATCGCCTCGCTGTTGCGCTCGGAGAACATGACGAGATCGGGGTTCACGTTGATGAGGCGGCTGTCGATGGCGAAGCCGTGCAGCGCCCCTTCAAGGGCGTAGCGGGCGGAGCGATGGGTGAAGACGGAGTTGAGGAGGTAGCTGACCATCGTGAGGCGCTCGCGCTCGGCGATCGCCTGCTCGCTGTCGGGTGGGAGTTCGTCGTCCACGTGCTCGATGGCGCCGTTGTAATCCTCGAGCGTGATCGCCGGCTTGCGTGAGCGATCCGTCGGGTCCGCCGGGCAGAAGCCGACCTCCCGGCTGCCAAGGTAGGGCTGGAAGAAGATGACCCACGGTTTCTCGGCGTGGCTGTTTCCGAAGCCGCCGCCCTCGCATTCTTCGATCGTTTCAGGCAGTTCGTCGAGCTGCGTGCCGTCGTCGAGCACCCAGCCTTCGTGATGATGAAACATCTGTCCGCCGTAGTCGTCCATGTACATGCGGGCGGCCAGCCCGATCTGGCGCTGATGGGCGAGGCAGGAGGCGGTCTTTGCCCCGTCCCGCGCCCGGGAGAGCGCGGGCAGGAGAAGGCTGATCAGCAGGGCGAGGATGGCGATGACGACGAGAAGTTCAATCAAGGTGAACCCGGACCGCCGAACGAAATTGCCGCCGCGCATGAGAACCCTCCACGAGGCGTTCCAGGACGCCGCCGTCCCGTCCGCCCGCCGTATTACGCGGTCCGCCCCCGGCTGGATTCCCGCCGACAGCCTGCGGACCCGGAAAACCGCGTCCGGGCTCCCGTCTGCGGATCACAAAAATCTTGCCCGGACTTCAAGGAATGATTAAGACCATGTAAACAGGCCGTCCGGGACACGGGAAGACGGTCTGCGGATTGAATCCGGGGGTCATGCATGAAGGCGATCAGACTGGCGATCGCGGGCGTGGGCAATTGCGCCGGCTCCTTGCTTCAGGGGCTTGAGTATTACCGCCGGAACGCGGACCAGGACACGGCGGGACTGATGCATCCGGTCATCGGCGGTTACCGTCTTGAGGACATCGAGGTCGTCGCGGCGTTCGACATCGACCGTCGCAAGGTCGGGCAGCCGCTGGAGCGCGCCGCTTTCGCCCCGCCGAACTGCACGGTGGTGTTTCAGCCGGACCTGCCCCACTACGGCGTGACCGTCCGGATGGGGCCGGTTCTCGACGGCGTCGCGCCGCATATGACCGAGTATCCGCCTGAGCGGACGTTCCAGCCCGCCGACGAGGCGCCGTGCGACGTCGCCGAGGCGCTGCGCGGCGTTCGCGCCGACGTGCTCGTCTGCTACCTGCCCGTCGGGTCGCGGGACGCCGTCTATCACTACGCGCAGGCGGCGCTCGACGCCGGCACGGCGTTCGTCAACTGCGTCCCCGTGTTCATCGCGTCGCACCCGGAGTGGAGTCGGGCTTTCGCGGAGCGGGGGCTGCCGGTGGTCGGCGACGACATCAAGAGCCAGCTCGGGGCGACGATCGTGCATCGGGCGCTGGCGCGTCTGATGAGCGAGCGCGGCGTGCGCCTTGAGCGCACGTACCAGCTCAACACCGGCGGCAACACGGATTTTCTGAACATGCTCGACCGCGCCCGGCTGGCGTCGAAGCGCATCTCGAAGACCGAGTCGGTGCAGTCGCAGCTCGACGTTCCGCTGGAGGCGGAGTCGATCCACATCGGGCCGAGCGACTACGTGGCGTGGCAGAAGGACAACAAGGTCTGCTTCATCCGGATGGAGTGGCGCGGGTGGGGCGACGTCCCGATGCATCTGGAGCTGCGTCTGAGCGTCGAGGACTCGCCGAACAGCGCCGGAGTGGCGATCGACGCGATCCGCTGCGCGAAGCTCGCTCTGGACCGCGGGGTGGCCGGTCCGCTGGAGGCGCCATCCGCCGTCTGCATGAAGCACCCGCCGACGCAGTTTCCCGACAGCGAAGCCCGCCGTCGCCTCGATGAGTGGATCGCCGGGCGCTGAGCGCGGCCTTCCGCGCCGGTTGGATCGCGGACTTCCGGTCCGCGCCGGGCCCCCTTGTTGCATCATTGTAACGCAACCGGGCCGCGCGCCCTTGCGAACGCGCGGCCCGAGCATGCATTCACGTTCGTCCGGCTGACGCCGGTTCGCGCCGGTCTTTACGGACAGGACGCCGACTTGTCGAAGTCCGGACAGTTCGGCGAGGTCAGCGACGCCGTGTGATTCCCCGCGGCGTAGCAGCAGATATTGTACGGCGCGCGGTCGCCGTTGACCACGATCTGAAGCGGGGTCGAGCCGTCGATCGTCACGGTGATCGTCTGACCGTCGAAGCTGTTGTCCTTGAAGATGACCTTGCCCTTCAACGCGCCGTTCGACCGGCACTTGAAGTTGTGCTTCTTAATGCGATCGCAGATATCTCCGCCGCCGCCGACCAGCGAGAGACTCTGGAAGGCGTTGATCCGACCGTACCCGTAGGTGTTGTCGGGACCGGAGGTTCCCAGGTCGTCCACGCCCTGCTTGAGGATGTTCTCGACCGTGTCCGGCGTCATCGCCAGGTTCTTGTCCCACAGCAGTCCGATCAGTCCGGCCGTCAACGGCGCGGAGAAACTGGTTCCGCTGGCGCCGCCGTAGCAGGTGTTGCTGCTGGCGCAGGTGGTGAACACGTTGTCGCCCGGGGCGACGACGTCCACCATCACGCCGAAGTTGGACCAGTTCGGCTTGCTGTCGCCGCTGTTGGTTGCGCCGACGACGATAATGTCGTCGTTGTCGCGGCTGCTGAGGGTCAGGTTGCGGCCTTCATTGCCGGCCGCCCAGACCAGCAGTCCGCCGATCGACTTGATGTAGGTCGCGGTCGTGAGGTTGGAGTTGCTGTCCACGCCGCTGTAGCTGACGTTGGCGGCCTTGTCGCCGGCCTCGATCGACGTCCGCGCCGCGTGTTGCAGCGTGGAAAGCGACGAGCTTCCGCCGCTGGAATTGCTGACCCGCATCATCCGGTGACTGAGGTTCCAGCCGAGCCCGCTGACTCCGCGGCCGTTGTTTCCGTTGGCGGCCGCGCAGCCCGTGGTGGCGGTGCCGTGACCGTTGATGTCGTTGATCTGACCGCCGTTGGACTCCCACTGCCGGTCCACGGCGTTGTAACCCTCGCGACGGTTCAGGAGCAGATCCTCGTGCGTCGTCCGCACGCCCGTGTCGCAGATGCCCACCGTGGTCGTCGGCGTGCCCGTCCACAGATCCCACGCCGCGCACGACTCCAGCTTCGACGCTCCGTGATGCCACTGCGAACTGAACCGCGAGTCGTTCGGACAACCGATCGGGTACACCGTCCAGTTGGGCTCGGCGTACTGATAATTGCCCGAGGCCATCAGACGCTGCGACACTTCATTCTCCAGCCCGATGCCGACCTCGATAATGTACTCGTCCGTTTGCGGAACGTATTCGAGGATCGCATACTCCGCGATCATCGCTCGCGCCGCGGCGTCCTGAACGAGCGCTTCCTGTTCCGCAACGTTCAAACTCCCGTCTTGAACGACCTGAATCGGCCGAACGATCAATTGTCCGTTGAATTCACGAACGCCCGGAATCTCCGTGTACGCCTCGATTCCGTCCGCGCTTGCCGCGCCGATCGCCGCAAGCGTCATCAAGATCCCCGCCGCCCCTTGTGCTCGTTTCATGTCACCCTCCTGAGTCAAGACGCCCCGTACCGCTCTTCACACCACGCCGGAGGACGCCGCCAACAGGTTGTCAGCGCCCGCGACCCGCCGGGCGCGCGGCCGCCTTCGCTGCGAACCTCTCTGGAAGCCCCCCGTTGAACCCGACCGACTGTTCTGACAGGCCGCTCCGCCCCGTCCTCCCCAAGACCGAGGTGTGTGCTGCGCCTGCTTCTGCGGCGACGCGGCGCATGCCCCCTATCGCGTCCCGCACGGCCGGTCCGGTCCGTCACTCAATCATAGCCCGCCGCACCCGCGCGGAGCAAGCCCGCTTCAACCCTTGCGGGGCGCCGGGGTCTGAAAAACCCGTGGATTATCAGGCGATGGATTCCAGAGGCCGGGCGCCGGGCGCCGGGCGAACCGGATCGGCTGCCCGGCTGCATGTCTTCGAGGAGGGGCTGAATTCATCAAATGTCCAGGTTCTTCACGGAGGCGGCGTTCTCCTCGATGAACCGGCGGCGGGCGTCGACGTTGTCGCCCATCAGGAGCGAAAACGTGCGGTCGGCCTCGCGGGCGTCGATGTCCGCCTGCTCAAGATCGTCCATGTCGTCGGAGATTTTGACGCGGACGAGCGTGCGCGCGGCAGGATCCATCGTCGTGCTGCAAAGTTGCTCGGCGGTCATCTCGCCGAGACCTTTGAACCGTTTGATCTGCATGCCCTTGCGTCCGAGGTCGCGGACGGCGCCGGCGACCTGGGCGAGGTTCTCGACCTCGACTTCGTGGTCGTCCTCCGCGAGGAGGACGAAAGCGGCGGGCGGCAACTCGCCGGTGATGAGTTCCTCCCGGGCGAGAAACAGATCGGCGGGGCGGAAACCGGCTCTTTCGAGTTCGGCGAGGATCGGGGCGATGACTTCGACCGCGGCGAGTTCCTGATAAAGGATGCGCGTGGACGGCGTCTCCTCAGGGGATTCCGTCCGTCCGTTCCTCTCCAGGCGCATCTGGCGGGATTCGACGAGTTCGACCCGGGCGCCGCCGTCCTCAAGCTCCCGTTTCAGTCTGGCCAGCTCGGCGGCGTCGCGGAGAAAGCGACGCTCGCCGGGCGCTTCGCCCGGGCGCTCGACCTGGACGACGAAACGAGGCAGGGATTCGTCCGCGGCGCGATGCTCGACGAGCATCTCGCGCAATTCAACCCCGCGCCGGCGCAACGCGGCGGCCTGCTGATCGAGCGCGTCCAGCCGACCGACCAGGCCGATCAGTTCCTCCCTTTCGATGCGCCGCGGCGGCATGCCGGGTCTGCGCACTTCCAGGATCGTTCCGGAGCGACCCAGATCCACGAGTTTGCGGTTCAACTCCCGATCGTCGAGGACGTATTCCAGGTGCTTTGCCTTCTTCAGTTCGTAAAGCGGCGGCTGGGCGATGTAGACCCGGCCGCTTTCTATCAGCGGGCGCATATGCCGGAAAAGAAAGGTCAGCAGCAGCGTGCGGATGTGCGACCCGTCAACGTCGGCGTCGGTCATGATGATGAGCTTGTCGTAGCGGCGCTTCTCGACGTCGAACTCCTCCTGGCCGACGCCGCACCCGACGGCGTGGATGAGGTTGGCGATCTCCTCGTGCGAGAGCATCTTGTCGAGCCGGGCCTTTTCCACGTTGAGAATCTTGCCCTTCAGCGGAAGGATCGCCTGCGTCCGCGAGTCCCGCCCCTGCTTGGCGCTGCCGCCGGCGGAGTCGCCCTCGACGAGGAAAAGCTCGGTCTCGTCCCGATGCTTGCTGATGCAGTCCCAGAGCTTTCCGGGCAAACCCCCGCCGGACAGCACGCTCTTGCGGGCGAGTTCGCGGGCCTTGCGGGCGGCCTCGCGGGCCTGCGCCGCCTGCACGCCTTTCGCCACGATGTTCTTCGCTTCGGACGGGTTCTCCTCGAAGTGCGCCGCGAGCTTCTCATAAAGCGTCTGCTGGACGAAGGACTCCACCTCGGGGTTGAGGAGTTTGACCTTCGTCTGTCCCTCGAACTGCGGGTTGGGGACTTTCACGGCGATGATCGCGGTCAGACCCTCGCGCCAGTCGTCGCCGGTGACGTTGGTGTTCCCTTTGATGAGATTGTTCTGCCGGGCGTAGTTGCTGGCGGCGCGGCTGATCGCCGACTTGAGCGCGGTCAGATGCACCCCGCCGTGGACGTTGTGAATGTTGTTGGCGTAGCAGAGGAGGTTTTCAGTGTACGCGTCGGTCCACTGAAGCGCCGCCTCGAAGGACTGCCCTGACTCGTCGTCCTGCGCCCGGATGTGAATGACGCGGGCGTGAAGCGGTTCGCCTCCGGCGGCCAGATGCCGACAGAACTCCCGCAGACCGTCACGGTAGAAGAATTCCGCTTCACGTCCGTCACGTTCGTCGATGAGCCGGATGCGCAGCCCGTCGTTGAGATACGCCAGTTCCCGCAGGCGGTTCTGAAGCGTCTCAAAGCGAAAGTCCGTCTCGGGAAAAATCCGCGGATCGGGTTTGAAGGTGACGCGCGTGCCGCGGAACGTGGGGTCCGGCGCGTGGGTCAGAGTTTCGGAGACGTCGCCGCGGCTGAAGGTCATTGAGTACCGGTTGCCGTCGCGCCAGACTTCCGCGCGGCACCACTCCGACAAGGCGTTGACGACGCTGACCCCGACGCCGTGCAGCCCGCCGGAAACCTTGTAGCTCCCTTTCTCGAATTTTCCGCCGGCGTGAAGGACCGTGAGGACGATCTCGAGCGCGGATTTCCCGTCGAGACGGGGGTTGTCGTCCTTCATCGCGCCGACGGGGATGCCGCGGCCGTTGTCGGTCACGCCGCAGCTTCCGTCGGCGCCAAGCCGGACGGTAATCTCGTTGCAATATCCGGCGAGCGCCTCATCCACCGCGTTGTCAACGACTTCGTAAACAAGATGATGAAGCCCGCTCAACCCCGTGCCGCCGATGTACATTGCGGGACGCAGGCGGACGGCCTCGAGACCCTCCAGCACGGTAATGCTGGTTTCGTCGTACCGGGCGTCGCCGTCCGGGGACGACGCTCCCGGCGTGGGAGGTGTTTCTTCCGTCATCGTTGTGCTCACGGTTGCTTATCCTGTTGTCGTGCGGTGAACTCGACGCGATGCACCAGCGCGCCCCGCGCCCGCGCCAGGCAGCGCGCCCTTATTTCGAGCTGCCAGCGCAAACGCAGCGGCTCAACCCAGCGGGCGTCTGCGACGCACACCGTCAGCGTCCCGCGGGCGAACCCGCCGAAGCGGCATTGCTCCCGGAAATCCGGGTCGTCGATCTCGGCGATGACCTGCTCAAAAGGCGACTGCCGACGGACCACGCGGGCCAGCTCCCCGCGACACCACGCCGAAGCATGCGCCCCGACGCGCTGCGGCATAAGACCCGGTCCGCGGTTCGTCTGAACCCAGTGCAGCGGACTTCGACGATGATCCGGTCCGGTCATGTATCCTCCCGCCTGGCCGGTCGTGACGATGCGTCAAAGATTCACCGGCATGACCACGTAAAGAAACCGCTCGTCCGTCTTCAAAAGCCCCGGCTTCTGCGGATCCTTCATCTGGAACGTCACGCGGTCCGAGCGGACCGCCTTGAGCGCGTCGATCATGAACACGGGGTTGAACCCCATCGTGATCGGCGCCGCCGTGTACCGCGCCGGGAGGGCGATCATCGCCTCCCCCTGTTCCGGCGCGCGGGACGACAGGGTCAGCGTGTTCTTCTCGAAGGCGAAACGAACGCCGCGCGACTCCTCGTTGGTCAGCAACGCCGCCCGACGCAACCCGCTCAGGAGCGCCGCGGTCTCGATCTCGGCCGTCTTGTCGCCGTCCTGCGGAATCACCTCCGCATAATTCGGGAAATTCCCCTCGACGAGCGTGCTGACGATCATCGCGTTCCGACTGCGAAGCATGAACTGATTGCCGGTCCACCGGACGTGCGCCGGCTCGTCTTCCGCGCCGGACAGGCGGGTGAACAACGTCAACGGCTTGACCGGCACGATCGCCCGGGCGGTTTTCTCCCCGTCGGCGTGATAGTCCGCCTTCGCCAGCCGGCGTCCGTCGGTCGCCACCAGCGTCAGCGTCCCGCCCTTCAGTTCGGTGAGAACCCCGTTGATGGCGTAACGCGTGCTTTCCTTGGCGCAGGCGTACACCGTCCACTCAACAAGCTGCTGAAGATCCGAAGACGGAAGCGTGACGTCCGCGTCCTCGTCGAACGGCGCCACAACCGGAAACTCCTCCGGATCGGACGCGACGATCTGAAAATGACTTCCTTCCCCGCGAACGTGAAGCGTGTTGCCTTTGAGTTCGATATCCAGCGTCTCATCCTCGCTCTCCCGGACGATCCGCGAGAGGGTCTCGGCGTTGACCAGGGCGACTCCCGGCGAGGCGACATCCACCTGCCCGACGCCGCAACGCATGCCCACCTCGAGGTCCGTGCAGCAGGCGATCATCGAATCCGGTTGGGCGTCCAGCAGGACGCATTGCAGCACCGGTTTCGGCGTTCGCGTCGCAACCACGCCGGTCACCGCGGTCAGCGCGCCCGCGAACTCCTGTCGGTTAACTCGAAGTTTCATTGACGCCATGTCATTTCGCTCCCGTCCTGCTCTAAGATCGAGCAGGTGACGCCCTCTATCTCTGAAAAGAACCTTTTAATGCTTCTTCGTAATCGTCGTGACGGTGAGATCCGTGCGTTTCCGAAAACGACTCCGTAACCCTCGAATTCGCCGAATCCCGCAACCGCGGCTTGTTCATCGCTTTGTCGGCCGCGCTGTTGCGCACTTCCCGGTTTTGCACAACCCATCCCTCGAACGCAGTCTTTCAAAATCCACGCGGTGCGAAAAACGCGGCTTTGCACAGGAAATTGAACATCCCTTCATCATCCTCCGGCGGCAACCTTGTATGCCGTCGGCGACGCCTCCTTCTCCACCGTCATGTCAGCGGACTCACAGGGCGGCCCCGCCAGGATCGCCAGCCTCAACTCGTCGATCAGGGTCCGAAACTCTTCCGATCCTTCGATCTGCCCCGCGACGGTCCGAACACCGTGAATGACGGTTGTGTGATCCCGTCCGCCGAAAAACGCTCCGATCTCCTGCAGACTGTGCCGCGTCATATGCCGAGCCAGATACATCCCGATCTGACGCGGTCCGGCCAGGGAGCGCGGACGCCGCGGACCGATGACGTCTTCAGCGCGCAAACCGAACCGGCGACGAATGACGTCCAGAATCGTCGCCAGACCGACCGACGTGCGAGGGGCATCCCCCAGCGCCTGTCGGGCGATGGACAGGGAAACCGCCGCGCCCGTCGAATGCGCGAGAGCGTCCACCCGAAGCAGCGCTTCGATCAGATCGCGCGGACTCCCCGCGACCCGCGCGGCGACGAACTCCTGCACCTCTCGCGGTGCATCGACATATTTTAATGTAACCGCCCGGACCAGAATCGCCAGTCTGGCCTCGTAGCACGGAGCGTCCAGCGGAGCGACCAGCCCTGAACCCAGCCGGCTGGTCAGTCGCTCCGCGAAACCCTTCAGATTCGAGGAGGGAACGTCCGAACTGACGACAACGACCCCGCCGCGACCGCGCATCTCGTTCAGAACGTGAAAAAACTCCTCCTGACTCCGCTCACGGTCCGCCAGCCGATGCAGATCATCCAGCACCAGAAGATCCAGCCCGCGGAAACGCCGGCGGAACTCGTCCTGCCGGGAACGATCGCTGCTCCAGAGAAACCCCGTCGAAAATCGATCCGCCGAAACATAAAGGACCGTGCGCTCCGGACACTTCTGCCTGACCCGCCAGCAGATCGCCTGAAGAAGGTGGGTCTTGCCCATCCCCGGCGCGCCGTAAACATAAAGCGGATTGTACGCGCCCTTTCCTTCGGCGACGGCGACCGCCGCCGCATGCGCCAAGCGGTTATGCGGGCCCACCGAGAGCGCCTCGAACGTGTAATCCGGAGTCAGGACCGGAGGTTGAAAGCAGTCCCCCTCGTCGGAGGATCCAAGCGGATCCGCCGTTCCGGTCTGGAGCGTCAAATCCGGGGCATTCCGGACCAGCTCGAACTCCAACGTCATCAAGCGACCGGTCACTCTCCTCGCGGCATCGACGAATGCCGGACGGGCGTGGCGCGTCAGATAAGCGAGATGCTCCGGCTGACGAGCGTAAATGCGAAGAATCCCGCCGTTTATGTCGCCCGGGGAAAGCTGCGAGAACCAGGATCGGGTGACTCCGGGTGCGGTCTCCCGCACACAGTCCAGCAAGCTGGTCCACAACCCGTATCCCACCGCAGGCATGACGAAAAACCCCAACCCACCCCCATCGCGGAACCACGAAAAACAGACCGCCCAGGCGACCCGGCATTGTACCGGAATTCGGGCCCGCCGCCACCGGGAAGACCCGCCACGGGAATGAACATAACATACTAAATAAAAACAACTTATGTATAAGACACACAGGATCGCAGGGGGTGGAATCCCAGAGGCGACGGGTCATCGCCTCAGACAGGGGGACACTGGCTCGCCAGAACGGTCAAACCCGCATAAACGCGCGTTCCGATTGAAACAAGGATGCGCGTTCCCGCGGTTTTCGGGAGGATCAATTCCGTGCGGGAACCGAATTTGATCAACCCGATGCGATCCCCCGCCGCAACAGGCTGGTGCGCAACGACGCGGCAGATGATCCGGCGGGCCACCTTTCCGGCCACCTGACGCACCTCGACCGGACCCGGCAGCGGTGATTCCGGGTCCAGCAGAATGCTGTTGCTTTCATTCCGCTTTCCGGATTCGGGATGGCGCGCATCCAGAAACTCGCCCGCCTCGTAAGTCAACGAGCGGACGCGCCCGGTGCAGGGCGCGCGGTTGATGTGTACGTCGAAAATGCTCAGGAAAATTCCGATGCGGACCGCAGGTCCGCCAAGAATATCATGATGATCCAGCTCGGTGATCTCGGTCACCCGCCCGTCGGCCGGGGAGCAGAGTTCGCCCTGCCGCACGCGAATCCGCCGCGGCGGATCACGAAAAAACGCCAGCGCCCACAGCCAGATCAGCCCGAAAGGAATGACCAGGGGCCACCACAACAGGCTCGCCAGCCACCCCAGCATCCCCAGCAGAAACGTGGCGATCAGGATTTCACGCGCACCCTCGCGTGCGAAATACATGAACGAAAGTCCCCAACATGCGACGCATCGTTGTAATCGGAGCACGGCGGAGCCGGACGCCGCGCCCCGTGAGAATGATAACATCGGTTCGCAAAAGCAACATGCCCCCTCCCCTCGGATGAACCCGAAAGGAGGGGGCGCCGTTGTCACCCCGGTTGCACGCGTCAGGTCACCGTGCGTGATTTCCCCGTCACCGTCCCGCAGCCGCCGGGCGCTTGCTCACCGGCGCTTTCGCGGGAACCTCAACGCGCTTCGCACTCCCGCCACGGAACTCGAACCCGCGATCCCTTTCCGTCCCGCCGAGGCGATCCTCGAACCGGAAGTCGAACCCGGTCCGCTCAAAACCGTCCCGGTCGTCGCCGAATCCGCGCCCCCCGAACCCGCCGCCGATCGGCCGGACGGTGATCGGCGTCACCGGGAGAGCATGCGGACGAGTGCTGTTTTTCAGATCCTCGATCAGCGGGATCGGACGATCGTTGCACATCATCTTCCAGTATCCTTCGCACACCAGCACGTCTTCCCAGATCACTTCGCGCTTCTCCGGGCAGATCAACACGCGCTCGCGGATTTCCTCCCACCGGCCCGGGCAGATCAGAATCTTATGCACTTCCCAGCGGTCGTACGCGGGACGAACCAGCTCTTCCACCCGCTCGTATCCGATCACGCGTCCGTAGCGATCGTACACGGGCCGCTCAACCCACCGGAACTCCGCCGGAACCTTCGTCAGAACGCGCCGCTCCTCGTACACCGCCTCGCGCCAGACGCGACGAACGACATCTTCGTACTTCGCCGCAGTCACGACGATCCGCGATCGTTTTTCGTACACCGGAGCCACCCAGACCCGCCGACACTGCGGACCGCACGTGTGATCCGCCCGGGCGGGCATCGCCGCACCGCACATCACCCCGCCGGCTGCGCACAGCCACGGCGCGAGGCGAAGGAGTTTCCTTCCACCGAGTTTTGTTGCGCCGAACATCGTCGAGCCTCCTTTTTTCAGGCTGTCCCCGGAAGTTCCGGCGGCCACGCTGACCGCCGATCCGTCCGTAAGACAGCGCCGACCGGTCAAGGTTGGAGGCGCGACAAAGTCGTACACCCGGGAAAAACGCGGCGGAAAACGCCCGGCCGCCCTCGCCCCCGCGCAACTCACCGTCTGAGGCGGCGGACGCCCTCGGCGATGTTCGCAAGCCCGGTGCGAAGGTCGTCCGGCGCCAGCGTCGTGCTGACGCGGATGTGATCCGGCAGGTTGAAGAACTCTCCCGGAACCACGCGCGTCTGATGCTCGCGGTAAAGGAGTTTTGAGAGGTCGCCCGCCTTAACGCCCCTCGGCAGGCGCACGCACTCGAAGATCGCGCCGTGATTTGGATAAGCGTGCAATTCCGCACAAGAGGCAAGCCAGTCCGCCACGACCGGACGGGCGCGCCTGTACAACTCCCGCGTTCGCGCCTCGAGCCGGTCGATCCGCTCGAAAGCCCGCAGACCCAGCGACGTGGCCGGCGCCGGATGCTCGACGTTGAGATAATCCATCATCCGCCGGAAATGCCGGGCCCGCGCAGGCGTCGTAATCAGCCACCCGAGCCGAAGCGCCCCCGCGCCGTAGACCTTGGTGAGCGAGTTGACCACGACGACGTTGTCGGCGAGCGACGCCGCCGTCCATCTCGGCGCGCCCAGATTGACGTGGGCGTAGTCGAGATAAACCTCGTCCACGACGACGATGGCGCCGAACTCATCCGCCGCGCCTGCGATCTCCCGCATCCGTCGTGCGTCGATCGGCTGCCCCGAGGGGTTGTGCAGGTTGCTCAGATACACGACTCCCGCGCCCGCCTGAAGCCCCGCGCGAAGCTCCTGCGGGTCAAGGCGGAAGTCCTGTTCCGGTCGGCGCGCGAGGGGAATGAGGCGCGCGTTGAAGAAGGCGGCCGCGCGGCGCATCGGGCCGTAAACCGGCTTCTCGATCAGAATCGGCCTCGTCCGGTCCGCCGTCGCCATCACCACGAAGTTTCCGCCGCTCGCGCCCGGCACGGGGACGACGCCCCGCGGATCGACGCCGTAACGCCGCGCGACGGCGTCGATGATCCGCGGATCGCCGTCCACGCCGCGAATCCGGATCTCGACGTGTTCGGGTTCGGCGTCGAAATCCGCGAGATCGACGGGAGGCGCGCCGCTGAGAGTCATCTCGTAGCGCACGCGGCGATGTCGCTTCGCCCAGATCAGGAACTCCACCGGCGGGATCCGCATGTTCCGCTCATCTTTCCCTCGGTCCGTGACGCGCGAAAGCGCTCCGGGGCGCCTCATTCCGAGAACAAGGCGTCCACGAAAATCTTCGGATCAAAAGGTTCGACGTCGGCGGGCTTCTCGCCGAGACCCACGAACTTCACCGGCACGTGGAGCGCGTCGCGGATCGAGACGACGACCCCGCCCTTCGCGCTGCCGTCCAGCTTCGCCAGAAAAATCCCGGTGATGCGCACGTGTTCCGAAAACATCCGCGCCTGCTGAAGCGCGTTCTGCCCGATCGTGGCGTCCAGCACGATCAGAACCTCGTGCGGCGCGCCCTCGATCCTGCGCTCGACGACGCGCTGAATCTTTCCGAGTTCGCGCATCAGGTGATCCTGCGTGTGCAGACGCCCCGCGGTGTCGATCAGCAGCACGTCCGCGCCTCTCGCCAGCGCCGCATCGCAGGCGTCGTATGCCACCGCGCCGGGATCAGCCCCCTGATCGTGCTTCACGATCTGCACGCCCGTGCGCTGCGCCCAGACCGAAAGCTGCTCCACCGCCGCCGCCCGGTACGTGTCGCACGCTCCGAGAATCACCTTCTTGCCCTGCGCCGTCAGCCAGTGCGCGAGCTTCGCCACGCTCGTCGTTTTTCCCGAACCGTTGATGCCGGTCATAAGGATCACGGTCGGACCGCTCGCCGCGAACGTCAGCGACCGGTCGTCCTCCGGCCAGCGCTCGATGATCCTCTGCTTGAGGTAGTCGATGACTTCGTGTTCTTCCTTGATCTGGCCGCTCTTCCACCCGTCGCGGGCGGTCTGAATCAACGCGGCGGTGGCGGCCGGACCGAAGTCGGACAGGAGCATCGACTCCTCGAGGCGATCGAGCGTGCTCGGGTCGATCTTCTGTCCGATGCGCAGCACGGCGCGGAATCCGCCCGCCAGCTTCTCGCGCGTCTTGCTTAACCCCTGTTTGAACCGCTCGAATAAGCCCATCGTCGTCCGCCGCTACGCTTCCCCTGTCTCCTCCCGCATTTTCCGGTAGACGCCGTCCAGCACGCCGTTGATGAAACGCGGCGAGTCCGCCCCGCCGAACTCCCGCGCGATCTCGATCGCCTCGTCGATCGCCGCCTTCGGCGGAACCACGCCGCTCATCATCTCCTCCACCGCCACGCGCAGAATGTTCCGCTCGACGCTCGACATCCGCTCCGCCGGCCACTGCGGCGCGGCCGCCGTCATCCGCCGGTCCCACGCCTCGCGGCTGCTCCACGCCCGCGACGCAAGATCCTGCGCATACCGCGAGGACTCCGGCGGCGCGCCGCTCTCCGCGAGAAACTCCGACGCCTGCGACCACCCCTCGTCCCCGAGAATCTCCGCCTGACACAGGAGCTGCAACGCCAGAATCCTCCCCACCCGTCGGGGACTGTGATGCAGCGGCGTCAACGCTTCCGGATCCACGCTCATCCCCGGGCTACTCCAGCCGCGCCACCTGCTCGAGCACGCCGATCATCTCGATCGCCGTCACGGCGGCGTCCGCGCCCTTGTTCCCGGCCTTGCTCCCGGCGCGCTCGATCGCCTGCTCGAGCGTGTCGCACGTCAACACGCCGAAAGACGTCGGCACGCCCGTGTGCAGCGCGACCCACCCCAGCCCGCGCGCCGCCTCTCCGGCGACGTACTCGAAATGCGGCGTCTGCCCGCGGATGACGCAGCCCAGCGCGATGATCGCATGAAACTTCCCGGATTCAGCCAGCTTCCGCGCCGCCGGCGGCAGCTCGAACGCGCCGGGCACGTACACGCGCGCCAGATCGCTGTCCCGCGCCCCGTGCCGCCGCAAAGCGTCCTCCGCTCCGTCCACCAGGTGTTTCGTGATGAACTCGTTGAAGCGAGCGACCACCAACGCAAAACGCCGACCGTCCGCCTTCAATTGTCCGTGAATCTCTTTCATCGTTCGCTCCCGCCGTGCGCAACGCCCCAACCGGCAAGACCGGGGATTATCGTCGCTCTCGCGGATTTCACAAAACGGCAGGACATGAGGGATCGAAACCCAAGGCCGGGACAGGAGCGGTCGTCGGCGAGAAGGATCGGTCAGAGCCTCCTCGTGACTCCGGTTGCCGGGCGTTGAGTTCGTATGAGCTTACGATCACGCGGAGAACCCGCGGCGAGAGGCTCCGCCTCGCCGGGGCAGCCGATCCTCACGTGTCTCGGAGGATCATCCGAGGGTTTTAGCCCCGGCAGGGGCGCTGGAAAACAGCCCGGCACGCCAGTGCTGGGAAGCCCGCGCGGGGGAACGAAGTCCCGGAGGGACGAAAGAGACCCCGCAAGGACGCAGACCCGCCGCACCACGCTCATCTGACGCGATGCGCCGCTCAGCCGTCCCTCCGGGACTTCGTAAGCCGAGATGAGCGATGAATTGCCGAACAACTCCGGGATGCTCCTGCGGAGCACGCCCCGAGGCGCCTCCGGAGTGCCAGGGCACGCCGCGCCGCATCCTCACGACCCTCAAGATGCTGCCCACCGGAGCCAGATGGAGACTCAGATCCGGCGAAATACTGCCCGTCCCGGGATTTCGTCAGCCGGTCGCGCCGCGGACGCCCCGGTTATTCGTCGTCCTTCTTTTCCTTCTTCGATTTTTCAGCCTTCTCGCCGGCGTCGGTTTTCTTCTTGCCTTTGTTCTCGTCGCCGTGATCATGCCCGTCGTCGTATTCCGGGTGATCGTCTTCTTCCGTGCCTTCCTCGCCGTAGCCGAGACCCTCGAGGTTGCGGACCGCCTTGCTGGTTTCCTCGTTCTTGAGGATCTGTCCGCCCCCGTGCTTCTGCCCGAGCGCCATCTGCTTATGCACAATACTCTCCAGCTCCTTGCGCATCTGAGCGGCGCGATCCTTGTTCTGGTCGAGGACGTTCTTCAACTCATAAGGATCATCCTTCAGGTTGAAAAGCCGGTCCCCCTTCGGATGCATGATGTAGCGCCAGTCGCCGACCGTCAGCGACTGCACCATCACCGTCCGGCTGCCCGGAAGCTGCGCATACAGCGGCCGGTCCGCCCGGTGATCCGGCGCGAGCACGTTGACGCCCGTCGCCTGCTTGAGAAAGTCTCCCGCCGGAAGCGCGGGAACCAGCGCCAGCAGCGTCGGAAGAATGTCCGGCGACGTGATCGGCGTCGCCACCTTGCGCGGCGCCTGACCCGGGATGCGCATCATCAGCGGAACATGAAGCTGCTCGTGCCAGATGTTGCCGTGTCCGGTCAGATTGTGCTGGCCGAGCCCCTCCCCGTGGTCGCCGGTGAGGACGATGATCGTCTTGTCCCAGACTCCCTTCTCCTTCAGCTTCGCGAAAAGCTTCCCGATGTTCTCGTCCGTCCAGCGCACCTCGCCGTCATAAAGGTTGATGCTCTCCTTTGACTTCTTGACTTTGACGACGGCCTTCTCCTTCTCGCCGGAGCGCTCCTTCGTCCCCTCCTCGCCGAAGCCCCGCTCGCGCATGTACCGGTCGAGCGCTTCGTCGGACGTGAACATCGTGTCATACGGCGGCGGCGGTTCGTAATTCGCGTGCGGGTCGAAGTAGTGGACCCACATGAATAAAGGCTCCTTCAGCCCGCCGCCGTCCGCCCACTCAAAGATTTTTTTGTTCGTCCAGTCGGCCTCGACCTTCTTGTCCGCGGGTTCGTACCAGTACTCAAACCCCGCCGCGATCCCTCCGATCTTCTTGACCGGCTCCGCGCTGACGAACCCCGCCGTGTGATAGCCCTGCTTTGCGACCGCGGAGGCGAAGGTCGTAAGCACGTCCGACGGCTTGTACAGCCCGCCCTGGGCGATGTTGGCGACGATGCCGTGCTCCCGCGGATAGACGCCGGTGAAGATCGAGGTATGCACGGGCAGCGTCTGCGCCATCGGCGTGATGCAGCGCTCGAAGAAGATCGACTCCTTCGCCAGGGCGTCGATGTGCGGCGAGGTGTCGCGGAAGTACCCGTAGCAGCCGAGATGGTCGGCGCGCATCGTGTCGATCGTGATGATCAGCACGTTGGGCTTTCCGCCGGCGCCCTGCGCCACGCAGAAATCCGTCGCCGCAAACGACGCGCCCGCCGCAACAATGACGCCCAGCCACCCACCCCGTCCGAATCCGGCCGCCGCTCTTTTTCTGTTCTGAGTCACTGAACCCCTCTCCAACGGCCGGCGGATCGCCCCGCCACGGCCCTGCCGCACTCCGTGGAAAACGCATCCGCGCCCGGCGTCAACTCCGGATGCGGCTGCAACCCCCCAGACGAACATCGTACCCTCATAACGGCACGATCGGCGGGGTATTGCCAGTTCCCGGCGCTCACGGGGCCGATCAAAACGTCGATCCCCCCGCAAATTCCGCCTCCACGTTGACCCCGCCTTCGCCGATTCACTATGATAAGGGCGGGACTACGCCTCATGAGGCCGGGGATATGCGCGCCGTGACACGTCTTGCCGTTGCTATCGGACTCTTCTCCCTCGCGCTGACCATCAACGCGAGAACCGTGCCCGAGGATCCCGCCGGCGCGGGCGACGGACGATCGCCGGTCGTCGCCGGGACAGACTACGCGACTTCGCCGACCGCCCGCAAGATCATCGACCCCCTTCCGCTCGAACCCCCGGAACCCCCGACGGTCACAATTGAAACCGCCAACGCGATCGACCGGTTCATCGCGAAACGGTGGCAGGAGGCGGGCCTGCGACCCGTGAAGCTGGCCGACCCGTTTGATTACATCCGGCGCGTCACACTGGACCTCGTCGGACGCATCCCGACCTTCGAGGAAGTCGACGCCTACGTCTCCGGGCCGCGCAAGGACCGCGACCTGAATCTCGTCAACCGGTTGCTCGCCAGCCGGGAATACGCCGAGCACTGGGCGATCTTCTGGGGCGACCTGCTGCTGGAGCAGTACCGCATCGACGGCGTCGAGAACAACGCCTACCGCGAGTTCATCCTCAAGTCGCTGGAGGAGAACAAACCCTACGACCGGTGGGTGCGCGAGATGATCGCCGCGCGCGGGATGGTCCGGGACAACCCGGCGGCGGCGTTCATCCTCCGGCACAAGGCCGACCCCGACGAACTGACGATCGCCGCGACGCAGGTCTTCCTCGGCACGCAGCTCAAATGCGCACAATGCCACGACCACCCCTTCGAGGCCTGGAAGCAGACGGACTTCATCGGAATGCGAGACTTCTGGGGGAGCACCCGCCGTCGCCTCGGCCGCGTCGAAACCGTGACGAACCGTGACGGACGCGAGGAGCAGGTCCGGTATGACCAGATCGTGTCCGGTCCGGCGGCGGGCGGCGCGTTCCTGACCGGCGCGGCGTCGGAAAAGGGCGGCGGCGTGGACGGCCTGGCGGACCTGATCACCGCCCGTGACAACCCCTACTTCGCGCGGGTCGCGGTCAACCGGTTGTGGGCGAAGATGTTCGGGCGCGGACTGGTCGAACCCGTCGACGGGTTCAAGCCCGACAACCCGCCGTCCCACCCCGAGCTGCTCGACCACCTGGCGTGGGAGTTCATCACCCACGATTACGATCTCAAGCACATTCTGCGGCTCATCGCGCTGTCCCGCACGTATCATCTGGACACGGCCGGTCCGCCGGCGGCCCCCTCGCGGTCGGCGTCGCGCGGCGTCGCGGGAACACAGGCGGGCGGCCCCTTCTTCGAGCGCATGCCGCTGCGGCGGATGACGGCGGAGCAGTTGCACGACTCGATCATCGTCGCCACCGGACTCGATCGCCGCGGCGGACGCGGCGCGGGCAATCCCCGCGAATCCGACGGCGACCGCATGACCGGCGGTCAGACGGGCGAGACCCGCTTCGCCATCGACATCCGGTACCCGGCCCCGGGCGGCAGCTTCCTCTCGACCTTCGGCAGCCACGACCGGAACACGATCCACGAACGCGATCCGGCAGCCACGATCCCGCAGGCCCTCGCCCTGCTCAACGGCGAACTCCTCAACGACGCGGTGCAATTGCACGACGGACACCCGGTGCGTCGCTGGCTGCGCAGGGGCGACAGCGTCGAGATGGCGCTGCGCCGGCTCTGGGTTCACACCGTCACGCGCGAGCCCACGCCGGCCGAGCTTTCCACCGCGACGCGCTACATCAACGCCGACCGGCGCGAATCCGCGATCGAGCGGGCCTTCGCCGACGTCCACTGGGCGCTGATCAACACCCGCGAGTTCATGTTCATCCGCTGACGCGCCTCGATCACTCCCGGATCCGCAGGGCGACCATCGTGCGGTCGTCGGAGGGCGGGCGGTCTTGCGTGAAACCCTCGAGGCGCATCGTGATGCAGTCGATGACCGCCTGCGCGGAGAACTCCGGCTGGCGGAGGCACTCGAGCAGGCGCTCGCGCCCGTACATTTCGCCGCGCGGGTTCATCGCCTCGGTGATGCCGTCCGTGTAAAGCAGGAGATTGTCTCCCGGGTCGAGGCGGTCCGCGGCGTCCGCGTACTTGGCGTCGGGAAACAGACCCAGGGGAAGGCTTTGCGCGGCGTTGAGTTCGATCAGGGAATGTCCGCCGCGCATGAGGATCGGCGGGTTGTGTCCGGCGGAGGCGTAGCGGATCGTACGCGTGCGGGCGTCGTACTCGCCGTAGAAGAGCGTGACGAAGGTGTTGGGGTAGCGGTCGGCCTGCTCGAGCAGGCGCTCGTTCAGATAGGCGAGGATGGCCGAGGGATGATGCTCGTCGCGGCAGAAGGCGTGCAGCAGCGTGCGGGTGATCGCCATCACGACGGCGGCGGACGGACCGTGCCCGCTGACGTCGCCGATGAGCAGCCCCCAGCGATCATTTCCCAGGTCGAAAAAATCGAAGTAGTCGCCTCCCGCGCGGGCCGCGGCGGCGTAGTAGGTGGCGACGCCCACGCCGGGAATCGCCGGAATCGCCGCCGGAAGCAGCGCCCGCTGAAGCTCGCCGATGCGGCGCACCTCGGCGTCCAGCGCCTCGTGCGCCTTGCGGACCTCCGCGGCCAGGACGAGCGTCTGCGTCGCGCGACCGACGAGGTTCGAGGTCATCATCAGGTCCGGGAGCCGCGACACGTCGAACTGTCCCGGCGACCGCGCCATCATCACCACCATGTTGATCGACTCGCCGCCGTCGAAGAGGGGGATGGCGACAATTGACCGCATGCCCTCAAGATAATCGTACGCCGGATCGGCGGGATCCGGTCGCCAGTTGTCGTCCACGACGGGAACCCCCGCGTAAAGGAGGTCTCCCAGAAGTCCTGAGGACAGCAGGGGAAGGCGGTCTTTCTGCGTCCAGGGGTTGATGTCCTCGGTCCAGTCGGTGCATCGGGTGATGCGGTACCACGGCGAGGAAAGCTCGCGCCGGCTCAGCGACACGGTCCGGTCGCGAGGCGTGAACTGTCCGAAGCGGTCGCGGAAAAGGTGAAGCAGGCGCTGGGCGTCGGTCTGCCGGCTGATCTCCCGGACGAAATCGAAGGTGAACCGCGTGCGCGGGTCGGCGTTCGCCAGCGCGTCGCCGCCAACGTCAAAAGCCGGCGCTCCAGGATGCTCAGCCGACGTGGACATCGCAACGGCATTATCACCGTTCCGGGGCAAGTCCGAAAGGCGGCGTCAGGCGGAGAAGACCCGGGTATCGAAAACAACGGGCGGCACGCGGAGTCGCCTCCACGTGCCGCCCGGTTTCAAACAGAGCCGTCCGTCAACCGCTGACTACGGATAGATCAGCGAGTCGGTGGACGAGTAGTCGGTGACCTGCGTACCGAAGGCGTTCTGCCCCGGATGCGGATCGCCGGCGAACGCCGTGTGCTGCGCCGGGGTCTTGCCGTGCCAACGACCACGATCACCGCCCATCCCCGCGAAGTCGATGATCGTGTAGATGTTGTCGTTGTCGATGCCGACGATGGGAACCTTGTGGAACAAGGCGTGCCCGTCGCCGAACACGACGTTCTGACCTTCGCCGACGCCGGCGCCGCCGTGGTTCGGCGAATTCATGCGCCGCCACTCACGCGGCGAGTCGTCCGCGTCCAGCGGCGGAGTACCCCAGTCGCGCGGCTGGTTGGTCTGGTTGGCGTACCACGGAGTGCCGTCCGCGCCCATCGCCTGACGGGCATCCGCGGCTTCGGTCGGACGCGTGTCGCGCGGTCCGAACGGAACCTGGTAGCCGTAAGAGATGGCCTCGATGCCCTTGAAATCGTAGTAGAAATCGAGTTCCTGCGTGTCATCCGGTTCCTTGCCGCTGCTGGGGCACTGGAACTGCTTGACCGTCACGTCGCCCGCGCGAACCAACATCCAGTACGCACGCGTGACCGACACGAGCGTTGACCCGGTCGTAGTGCCTTCGTCCGCCAGGGTCTGGAACTTGCGCAGCGCCACGGTCTGACCGACCTGGGCGATGTAGTTCATGCCGCTGCCGCCCTTGGCGTAGGCCTTGGCGGAGTGCGGCGGAATCGGCCACGACTCGCGGTTGTCGTTCGCGTACACCTTGCAGGACGTGGCGATGCCCTTGAGATTCGACGCACAGACAAGGCGCTTGCTCAACTCGCGGGCCCGGGAAAGGCTGGGCAGCAAAATCGAGATCAACAGCGCGATGATCGCAATCACGACGAGCAGCTCGATGAGCGTGAACCCGCGGATGCGAAGCTTCCTGAAATCCTTCATACTCATGGTGAAACAATTCTCCTGAAAAATCCGACCGATCACCGCCACCCTGCGCCTTCAAGGGGTGCATGTTGACGACCGGTTGAAACGTCGGTTCCCGCCGACCCTTCCTCGTTCGTTTCGATCCTTCATCGTTCCCCGCCGCCCGACAATCGGGTGGACGATGGATGATGACAACTCAGGCACGCGGGCAAATCCGGATCGGAACTCGGATGAAAAGGCGAGCGAGCGTGCGTTTCCTGACGACGAAACGACGGCGGGATGATCCGCCGCACCTTTGCACGCCTCAAAATTCTCCAGCCAACCGCACGATGCCCCTTGCGCCCGGCGCGACGGTCGTCTCGCGCGGACGCACCCCTTAAGGCGGGAACCAGGGGAATCAGCGTGTTGACGGAATCAAAGATGGCTCGAACAGAACTGGGTACGGATATTCGAAGAGTAAGATCGTACCGATATATCTGATAATGCCTGCCTGATCCCTACAGTTCCCGACACTCTGCGCAAGATGCTAACGCCTCGCATCCGGGACGTCAAGAAAAAATTCAAGAAATGTCACAACAAGCTCAAACCGTGGATTCACACACAGAGTCATTTCGGCGCGCCCTGTTCTTGTTCACGCATCTCGGATGTCTATCCCTTGTAGAGTGGCGACCCCCAGCCCCTTCCGGTGGGCGTCGGCCAGGTGCGGGACGACGTCCGGAAGTGGGCCAAGTTCGGGTAGGCGCTCCCGCACCCGCACAGAATTAATCAATGCATATCCGACCGCATCAACAGAAACGGGATCACGGCCCGCCAGGAGCATGCCGGCGTCATGCACCGCGCCGGCGACGACCTCGGGGCCTCCCTCGAAAACGACCCGAAGGGCGTCCATCAGATGAAGGACGCACTTGTCGCGGAAACACGGCAAGGAATACAGATCCGCGGGGAAGGGGGAGCAGTTCGCCGCATGAAAGCGTGCCGGGTGGCGGATCAGGCCGTAGGTGACGTTTTTGAGGCATCCGCTCAGGCCCGCAATGCGGTGCGTCTTCAAGTAGGGGACATTAATCAGCACGGAGACCTGTCGAAGGACTCGGGCCAGCTCGTCCTGTCCGCTGCCGAAGTCCGTTGCCGACAATTCAAAACCTTCAGCCGCCGGGAGGGTTCCCAGCGTTTCCGCAAGCCCTTGCGGCGTTTCAATAAGGACAATCTGTTGCGGCGACCAGCCCGCGTTTTCGAGCGACTTCACCAGCGCCCTGGCGACGGCGTCGGAAGTTCCGAGCTGAGCCTGTCCTGACCGGTTGAGCTTCACGCCGATGATGTCTGCGGATTTCAGGATTGCTCGCCAGGCGTCGCCCGGTTCGCGGGCGTCCAGCAGGGCGCACAGGGATTTTTCGACGGCCTCGCGGATGACGGCGTCCCGCAACCCGGTGTTCGAGAAAGCGCCCTCCACCCGGCAGCGGACGACCCGTGAGGGTTCCCGGTCCGGAGGCGGTTCGAGGTCGTCGTCAGGTCGCAGGGGCGGAGGGTTCGATGTGGATTGCACGGCAGCCGGCGCCCACGCGTGGAAGGCGGCGCCGGCGACGAGAGCGGTCCCGGTCGCGTGAAGGAAATCCCGGCGGAGCAGGTCAATCCCGACTTCCGAAGGGGCGCCGGAAGCATCGTGGCGCGGCGTCTTGCTGGACATGCGCTGGATCATTACGGTCATGCGGTCGGTGTTCGGAGGCCCGCGGGGAAACGCCCCGTTTCTGGTTTATCGGGTGTATTGCCCGCCGGGGTAAGTTCCGCAGGCGGCGTTCAGTGAGTGAGGGATCGACGGTCATGTCGAGGGCGGATTCTGGGGAACTTCGGCGTCGTGCGGAGGCGGCGGGACAGGGGCACCTGTTCCGTTTCTGGGATCGTCTGACCGAGCCCGAGCGGGATCAACTGATCGAAGATGTGCGGGGGTTGGATTTCGCGCAGGTTCGGGAGCTTAGCCGCGCCGCGGAAAAACATGAGCCTGCCGCGACCGTCCGCGAGCCTGAGCCGCCGACGGCGTTTGAGCTTGATCTGAGCGCCAACGAGGCGGAACGAGCGAAAGCTAAGGCGGTGGGCTGGGAGCACATTCGGGCGGGGCGGGTGGCGGCGCTGCTGGTGGCGGGAGGGCAGGGAACCCGGCTGGGGTTCGAGGGTCCGAAAGGGATGTTTCCGGTTTCGCCGGTGCGCGGGGCGACGTTGTTCCGGTGGTTCGCGGAGGCGCTGGAGGGAGTGCGGCGGCGGTGCGGCGTCGTGGTGCCGTGGTACGTGATGACCAGTCCAGTCAACGATGAGGCGACGCGGGCGTATTTCCGATCGGAGGGATACTTCGGGCGTGACGCGGAGACGGTGCGTTTTTTTGTGCAGGGGACGATGCCCGCGGCGACGGAAGACGGAAGGATCCTCCTGGCGGAGCGGCATCGGGTGGCGCTGTCGCCGAACGGTCACGGGGGGACGTTGATGGCGCTGGCGGAGTCCGGATGCCTCGAGGAGATGAAGGCGTCGGGGGTGGAGTCGGTCAGTTATTTTCAGGTGGACAATCCGCTGGTGCGTCCGGTGGATCCGGTCCTGATCGGCGCGCGGGTGAGAGACGGAGCGGAGGTCACGTCGGCGACGATCGGGAAGGCGGATGATTTCGAGCGCGTCGGGCATTTCGTGCGCCGCGGCGACCGGGTGCATGTGATCGAATACACCGAGATGCCTGAAGCGTTGGCGCGGCGCAGAGACGCCGCGGGACGGCGGGTGTTCGACTCGGCGAACCTGTCGATCTTTGTTTTTGCGCGGTCTTTTCTGGAGCGGATCACGCGAGCCGGGGGCGAGCTGCCGTGGCATCGGGCGCTGAAGAAGGTTCCGCATGTTGATCCCGACACCGGACGCCTTGTCGAACCGGCGGCGCCGAACGCGATCAAGTTCGAGCGGTTCGTCTTTGACGCCCTTCCGCTGACGGACCGGGTGCGGCTGGTGCGTTCGCGGCGCGAGGAGTGCTTCTCGCCGGTGAAGAACGCAACCGGAGCGGACAGTCCCGAGACGGCGCGGCGCGACCTGTCACGGCGTGCGGCGCGCTGGCTGGCGGCGTGCGGCGTCGAGGTTCCGGCGGATGAGGCGGGGATTCCGCGGCATCCGTGCGAGATCAGTCCGGCGGTGGCGCAGGACGCGGAGGAGCTTCGGGAGGCGCTGGCGAGCCGGGGACGCCCGGAGGTGAGCGGCAGGGTTTGTTTTGCGCCGTGACGAAGCTGTCGGAGCGGGCGTCGAAAGCGGGGATACATGAGCAGCGTCGGGAAGCCGTGCAAAGTGGCGGTGTTCGGGCTGGATTGCTTCGAGCCGTCGCTGTGCTTTGAGCGCTGGATCGACGACCTTCCGGTGCTGCGCGGGCTGATGCAGCGGGGCACGTGGGGGCGCATGACCAGCTCGATGCCGCCCGTGACGGTTCCGGCGTGGAGCTGCATGACCGCGAGCAAGGATCCCGGGACGCTGGGCATTTACGGGTTCCGCGACCGCAAAGACCGGTCGTACGATCAGTGGGTGATCTGCACGTCGCTGCGCGTCCGCGAACCGCGATTGTGGGACATTCTGACAAGGCACGACCGGGACAGCCTGGTGATCGGGGTGCCGGAGACCTATCCGATCACGAAGCCGATCCGCGGCTGCATGATTACGAGTTTCCTGACGCCCTCGACGACGGAGGCGGCGGTTCAATACACATACCCGCCGGAGCTGCGCCGGGAGATTGAGCAGCTTGTCGGCGAGTACCTGGTGGACGTGCCGATGCCGCGCGGCGGCGACCGCAAGACGATCCTCGACGGCATTTACCGGATGACGGAGCGGCGGTTCGAGGTGGTCCGGCGCCTGATGCGGACGAAGCCGTGGGATCTGATGTTCCTGGTGGAGATGGGGACGGACCGGATTCATCACGGGTTCTGGAGTTTCATGGATCCCGCGCACCGGAATCATCAACCGGGGAACGCCTTCGAGCGCGCGATTCACGACTACTACGTGTACGTGGACGGCCAGATCGGAAAGACGCTGGAGGAACTGGACCTGAGCACGACGGCGGTCTGGGTGGTGAGCGATCACGGGGCGCGGGTGCTGCACGGGGGGGTGCTGCTGAATGAGTGGTTGCGTCGTGAGGGAGATCTTGTTCTGAAGTCGCCGCCGGGCGCGAAACAGAAGTTCGAGGCGAAGGACGTGGACTGGGCGCGGACACGAGCGTTCGCTTCGCCCGGCTACTACGGCCAGATTTTCATCAACAGGAAGGGGCGGGAGCCTCAGGGCGTCGTCGAGCCGGCGGAGTATGAGCGGTACCGCGAAGATCTCGTGCGACGCCTGGAGGGGATGCCCGGTCCGGACGGGCGCCCGCTGGGGAACGCCTGTCATCGTCCGGATCGCATCTACCGGGCGTGCAACAACGTGGCGCCGGATCTGATCGTGATCCTCGGGGGGCTGGGTTGGCGAGCGTCGGGGTGGTTCGGGAGCGACTCGATCTACATTTACGACGATGACGCGGCGGCGGAGGACGCGAACCACGCCCAGGAAGGGATGTACCTTTTCTCGCATCCGGCGGTGAATCCGGGCGGCCGGGTGGACGGGGCGACGATTTACGACGTCGCGCCGACGATCCTGTGCGAACTGGGCGTGCCGGTTCCCGCGGACATGCAGGGTCGCGCGCTGCATGGGTGATGCACGGAGGGCGGCGCGGGGTTCGCGGCGCGTCGTCGAGCCTCTCAGTAGACGATGTCGCGCGGACCGTCGGCGTCGTCCGGGCGGACGTCGTTCCAGTTGCGGCGGACGAGCCCCAGCCCGTGAACGCAGGTTTCAAATTCCTCGCTGAGCGACAGCAGCAGATCGGCGGGGGGGCGGTCATCCGGATGGGCGAGGCGCGCCGAGGCGGCGTATGAGCGCTTGCCCTGCTCGACGTAGACGTTCAGAAGGTCTCCCCCGCGTCGGCTGCGAAGATACTCCGGGAAGACGCCGGTCCAGAAGAGGGTCAGATCGCCGAGGTGGCGGTAGACGTCACGGTCGCGCTCCTCGATGGACTTGCGGGCGTCCTGGGGTTCCAGGACGGCCAGCAGGGCGGCCATCTGGGCGAGGTCACGTCCGAGCGCCCGGCGCAGCAGGCTCAACCGATCCACGTGCATGAAGTCGACGAGCAGATCGGCCAGATACGCCGTCAGCTTCGGCTCGCAAAGCCCGAGGTCGGTGAAGAAGGCGTTCTCCACCAGGCCGCAGAAGTGCGTCCGGATCGGATGATCAGATCGGATCGGAAGCCTCATGACTCGTGTCCCGCGTCGGCGCCCCCGCGGCGCCCGAAACAATCCTAGGATCGGTTTCCGCGGGAAACAACAGGAATTCGGACGTTCATCGGAAAGGAAGTCGCAAGGCCGCCGCAGGCGCCCGGGTGGGGCGTCGAGAGGGGCGCGCGGCGGGCGCGGGCGCATTGCGTGCGCGGAACGGCCGGGAATAATGCGCGCGTTGCGTCCGCGGAGTTCTGGTTTGATGTTCGAGCGACGATTGCGTCATGTGATGATCCTCTTTGCCGCGGCGACGGCGGCGATCCTCGCGCGGCTCGCCGCGATGCAGGTCGTGCAGCACGATCTGTATCTCGAACGCACCGAGGACATGCTGGTGCGTCCGCCGGAGCGCCTGCCGTTTGTGCGGGGGGGGATCTTCGACCGGCGCGGAGAGGCGCTGGTCACGGACGAGCCGCGCTGGCAGATCGCGGTGGATTATCGCGCGTTGGCGCCGGAATCCGAGCCGCTGTCACGTCACATCCGGGCGTACGACCTCAAGCGCCGTTACGGGACGGGCGACGCGGAGCGGATCCGAACCGCCTACGAGCGGGAGCGTGCGCGAGCCGAGCGGGAGATCGCGGAGTTCGAGGGCGCGGCGCCGGACGACCTCGTGCGGCGGCGCCGCGAGATCGTCGAGCGGGTGGCCCGGATCCGCGAGGCGCACGCGGAGCGGATCGGATACGACGAAGACGTCCGGGAGCAGATGTGGGCGCACGCGGTGGTCTCCGGTTTGACGGTTGATCAGCAGGTGGCGGCGCGGGAGCGGTTTGCGGCGTACCCGTGGGTGCAGGTTCGGCCCTCGAGCGAGCGCACGTTTCACGACGCGTTCGCGTTCGTCCACGTGCTGGGGCGCGTCGGACCGGTGTCGGCGGAGGACGTCCGCGGGGATCCGGGTTCGTCGGATCGGTTGTCGCGGTACGTTTCGGGCGATGTGATCGGGCGGTCGGGCGTGGAGCGGGTGTGCGAGGCGCAGCTTCGGGGCCGCCGCGGAGAGGTGACGCGCGACCGTCGCGGCACGGTTGTCGAAGGCGGGTTGATCGAGTCCCGCAACGGCGCGGATGTTCGCCTGACGATCCACGGCGACCTTCAGCGGCGTCTTTATGACGTGCTCGAGCGGGCCGTGGCGCAGCATGCGGACGTGCCCGGGGGTTCGATCGTCGTGGTGGACGTGGCGACACGAGAGGTGCTGGCGTGCGTCTCGTGTCCGTCGTACGACCCGGCGCGGTTTCAGGAGGAGTACCCGCGGCTTCAGGATGACACGGATCGCCTGCCGCTTATTTTCCGGGCGGTGTCGGTGCAGACGGCGCCCGGATCGATCATCAAGCCGCTGACGTGCCTCGCCGGACTGGCGAGCGGGCGGGTCGGACTGGACGACCGGTTCGAGTGCTCCGGATATCTTTTTCCCGAGAATCCGGACGCGGGGGCGTCGAAGTGCTGGCAGATCGACGGTTCCGGGCCGCGGATGCGCCACGGAGCGGTGGACGTGGTGGCGGCGCTGCGCGGGAGCTGCAACATCTTCATGTACCGGCTGGGCGAGCGCCTCGGGGCGGGGGAGCTGTGCTTCTGGTTTGACCGGGCGGGGCTGGGTCGAGGGAGCGGGCTGGGGTTCGCCGAGGAGCTTCCGGGCGTGAACCCGACGGCGGACTGGATGTACCGCCGGGGGATCGCGCTGACGACGGCGCACCCGCGGTCGTTCGCGATCGGACAAGGCGAGGTGTGCGTGACGCCGGCGCAGGCTGCGAACCTTGCGGCGTGTTACGCGACCGGAGAGCACCGGCCGCTCCGGATCATGATCGGGGCGGCGGCGCCGCAGCGCGAGGCGCTGCCGGCGACGAGCGACCAGCTTCGTGCGGTCCGGCAGGGGATGTACGAAGTCGTCAATCATCCGGAAGGGACGGCGCACAAATACGTGTCGTTTCACGACGACGGTTTCGTGCTTTGCGGGAAGACGGGCAGCGCCACGGTGAAGCCGCGGCCGACGCTTTATGCGTTCCGTCCGTCGGATGAGACGGCGGCGGAGATTGTCGTTCCGGCCGGGAGTCTCTCAGACGCACGCGAGCGGATGCGCGCGCGTCACCCCGAAGTTGACCTGAACGCCGGCGAGCTGTCGGCGGCGGCGGTTTTCCCGCACGGCGCCGCGGCGCACGGCGAACATGCGCATGCGTGGTTCATCGGTTTTTTTCAACCGCGGGGCGCGGGAGGAGGTCCGGACTGGAGCCGGCCGTCGCCGATCGCCTTTGCGGTGCTGCTCGAGTACGGTGGAAGCGGCGGGCGCGTGAGCGGGCCGGCGGCCGGGGAGATCGCGCGGACGGTGCTCGACGTGCTCGGACCGGATCTGCGGACGGAGGCGCCGTGATGATGAGACGAGCGTCCGCAGTGACGGCCCTGACGGCGCCGGGTTGGTGCCTTGTCGCGTCGGCCGGCGTGCTTTGCGCGTTGGGGTTGTTGAGCATCTACGTGACGGACACGGCGTATTACGCCGGGCATGACGGTCCGCTGAACGCGCGGAAGCAGGGTCTGATCCTCCTGCTGGGGATCGTGCTGGGCGCGTGCATCCTGCGGGTGGGGTACCGTCGGTTTGCCGGCGGGTCGTACTGGTTCTTCGCGCTGTCGATCGCGCTGCTCATTCCGCCGGTCGTGGCGAGATTCACCGGTCAGAGCTTCGGCGGGTTGATTCCGGTGCTGAACGGCGCGCGGCGGTGGATCCACCTGCCGCTGTTTCAGATACAGCCGTCGGAGGTGTTCAAGCTGGCGCTGATTCTGGCGCTGGCGTGGTATCTTCGTTACCGGAGCAACACCCGCCGGTTCTCCGGAGTGGCGGCGCCGCTGATACTGAGCGCGGCGCCGCTGGGTCTGATTCTGCTGGAGCCGGATCTCGGCACGGCGCTGCTGATTCCGCCGCTCGTGCTGGCGATGTTGTACCTGGCGGGCGCGAAAGCGACTCACCTGCTGGGGTTGATCGGGGCGGCGGTTGCCGTGGCGCCGCTGGCGTGGTCCGGACTGGAGGATTACCAGCGTCGACGCGTGCTGGCGGTGGTGTTGCAGTCGCCGACGATCCGGGAGGCCGCTCTGGCGGATCCTCAGCGTTATTCGTTTCTCGGGAGCCGGCGGGACATTGCGGAGTGGGAGCGCGCCGCGGGGTTTCAACTCGTGCAGTCGAAGAACGCGATCGGAAGCGGAGGGTGGACGGGGTTCGGCTGGGGGCGGGGTCCGTTTGTCGAGCACCCGCTCCTTCCTGATCGACATAATGATTTCGTGTTCGCGGTCATCGCGCATCAGTGGGGGCTTGTCGGGGGGGTGCTTGTGCTTGCGGGGTACGCGGGGATTCTCGGAGCGGGGACGGTGATCGCCTCGGCGACGAAGGAACCCTTCGGCAGGCTGGTCGCCGCGGGGATTGTGACGTCGATCGGGCTTCAGGTGGTGGTCAACATCGGTATGACGGTCGGGTTGTTGCCGGTGACGGGGATGACGCTGCCGCTGGTGTCTTACGGCGGATGCAGCTTGTTGATGAACCTGGCGGCGCTGGCGGTGCTGATCAGCATTTCACAACACCGGCCCTTCCTCCTTTCGAGACCGCCTTTCGGGCTTGCGGCGACGGCTCGCCGCCTGCTTCGGCTGGAACTTCCCGACACGGGAGGATCGCCGGCGCCCGCGCCGGCGCAGCGCGAGGGATAGCCCGTCGCGTCCGCCGCGAGTTGTTCCGGCGACGCGGCGTCTTGTGATCCGCCAACAAGGGTCCATCATTGATGACATGAAAGAGACGCTTCATCCGGGGAGCGCCGCCCGATCCGAATTCGGAACGTGGCGCAGCTTCGTAGTGATCCTGGTGGCGGCGTCGCTGGTCATCTGCGGATCGGGGTTGTCCTTTGTTTACAGCGAGCGGGCGATCGCCCGCGCCGATCGAGAGGCGTGGCGTGCGGTTGAAGCCGTGGCGCGGCTGACTTCGGCGCGACTGCGGGAACATGCCGTGCGGCGGGCCTGGGCGGCGCAGACCGGCGCGAACACGGGGTCTGCGGGCGATCCGGATTCGTCGAGCGACGCGGATCCGGTGGACTGGGTGCTGATGTGGCGATCCGGACGGCTGGAGGCGGCGTCCGGCGTCCCGCCGCCGAAAGTTCTGATTGATGCCGCGAGCGCGGCCCTGGGTTCGCGGGCGGCGCTCGTCGGGAGCGCAATTGAACCCGAGTCGTTGGATGTCGGAAGCGCGACGCATTTCCTTGTGCTGCATCCGGCGTCGCCCGGATCGGGAGCCGAGAGCCTCGCGGTGTGCTTCATCAACGTGCAGCGATTTCTGGCCCTGGGGCGCAGCGCCTTGCCGCCGATCGACGCGGATTTTGCGTTGGTCGACGTGGAACCGCCGGCGCCAGCCGGCGGCGTGGCGCTGCCGGGTGTTCCGGCCCGGTTCTGCCTCGTGCCGACGGACCGCTTTCGTCATCAAGGACGGCTGGAGCGCGTCCGGCACGGTTTGTTGCTCGGTCCGGTGTCGCTGCTGGCGGTGGCGGCGCTCGTCGGGTTGATCTGGCGGTTGCAGCGTCTCGCACGACAGGAGGCGGAGTTGCTGCGACTTCAGGCGGACTTCGTGTCGGGCGTGTCGCACGAACTGAAGACCCCGCTCGCGCTGATTCACCTCTTTGCGGAGACGCTGCTGGAGGATCGTGTGCCGACGCCGGAGAAGAAGCGGGAGTATTACGACATCATCCTCCGCGAAAGTTCCCGTCTGACGCACCTGATCAACAACGTGCTGGATTTTTCGCGGCTCCGCTCGGGCGAGCGGGCTTTTCAGAGATCGGATCAGGACGTCGGCGACGTCGTGCGATCGATGTACGAGGCCTACCGCGCGGAGCTGGATCACGCGGGCATGACGCATGCGCTGAGCGTCGCCCCGGACCTGCCGCTCGCGTGCGTCGATCGTGACGCGATCGGGCAGGCCGTCCTGAATCTGATGAGCAACGCGGTGAAGTATTCTGAAGAGGAGCGGTGGATCCGGGTCGAGGTGACGCGCGACACGCGTCGCGGGCGCCACGGCGTGCTCATCAGCGTGCATGACCGGGGGATCGGAATCCGCCCTGAAGATCGCGGCTCGATCTTCGACGGGTTCTTTCGTGCGCCGGATCCGCGCGTTCGCAGGCGGCGCGGAGCGGGCCTGGGGCTGGCGCTGGTTCGGCAGATCGTCGAGGCGCACGACGGAAGCGTCTCCGTGGAGTCCCGGCTGATCGGCGGATCGACGTTCCGCATCTTCATCCCCGCCGCGCCGGACGGGGAAGACGGCGCGCGGCGCCCGACCGAAGCAGGTCCGCAGTGACGGTCATGCGCCTTGCAACGGCGTCCGCGCGGCATGAATCAGGCATCGCAGGCGGGCGCCCATGTCGTGGTCAGCCAGCGCCCGCGCGTCCGGAACGCGCGGCGACGTGCGCCCGAGGTTCAACACGCCGCGCACGACTTCTTCGGGACGGTCGAACCAGATCACGCAGTCCAGCAGCGGCTGCAACATCGGGTGCGCTTCGCGCAGATTCGTGAAGTAACGCCACGCGAACACCGGAGCCCCTGCCGTCACGGTCTCGCAGAGGCGCCGGGCGTCCGTCTTCGTCGCGGTCGGACAGACGTAACAGGCCGGCGCCGTTGTCGCCGACGGTTCGAGCGCGCGCACGCGCGCGCCGGATTTCGTCAGACCCGTGACGACGGATCGCCACCGGGCGGCCGGCAGGGCGCGACGCCGGATCAGTTCGACGAACTGCCGACGGACCTGGGTATCCTCGATGGCGACGCTGGCTTTCGCTGAGGCTTCGGCAAGCAGGTCCGCCGCCGCCGTCGCCCGCCCCGCGCTGGTTCGCTCGAAGACCAGCGACCGGACGACTCCCCACAAATCGCGCTGTGACGCGAGCGTCAATCCGAGAATGTCGGGATCATCCGGCGGACAGGGCGGAACGCAGACTTCAAGGGGGGAGTTCCGGGCGGATGCGGGCGCGGTGAGCGCCGCGGCGCCGGCGGTTACGCCGGGTTCAAGAAGTTGAACGTGGCCTGCGCCGGAGGCGAGATCGAGAACCGCCCGAAGTTGATCGGTCGTGGAGACGAAGCACGGGGTCCGAACCTGCGCCGCCCACGTCGCGGCGACGCGCGGATCAACCTGCGGCGTCAGCCACGTGACAAGGCGCACCGCATCGGGGAGTTGAGGACGCAGAGCCGCGGGCGCGCCGTCAAGCAGGATGAGAACGTCGGCATGAACGCGCTCAATCCGGTCCAGCACGCTCTGAAGATGTCGCGTGCGAGGATCGGTCGCCAGAACGACCTCGCAACCATCAGGGTCGCGGCAGGCGTCCCGCAGGCCGGCCGCCGCCGCATGAGCGTCGGAGGTGGCGCCAGCCCCCACGATGAGAATCCCGCGCCCTTGATGCGCGGAGAAATGATCGACAATCCGGCGGCGCGATTGTTCCGCCCGTCGAGCCCGGGCCGCGGTTGTTTCACGCAATGCCGCTTCCAGATCTTTCTGGAGCACCGTGAACACGGTGGAACTGACCTGGGGCGTTCTGAGCACGCGCTGCGGGAATTCGTAACCCGGATTGTCCTGGAGGAATGCGGCAAGGTCCGCGGCGACGCGGTCGCGATCGATGAAGCGCAGCCGTCCGGATTCGATCAGCGGACGGTAGTCGTAGAGCGTCAACGCAAGACGCAACGCAGAGGGATCGCTTTCGCAGAGGAAGATCGCACAACCCGGATCCAGTTGCGCGTCGACCGCGAGCGCCTCGGCGCCGGTGAGAATCCCCGGCAGCACAACGCTCATGTTCGTGTTGGACAGAGATCCGAAAAGGGCGGCACTGCTCGACGCCGGCATCGACGACCCGCCGAACCAGCGACGCCGGCCCCGGTCGTCCGTGACGCGGAACGTCGCCGTGCCGTCGCGCGCGGTTGCAGGCTCGCCCCCGCCGGTTGCCGAGGCAATCCGGGACGCCCACGAGGGTTGATGCCGCTCAAGCGCCGCCAGATTGGATCCGAGCCGGGAGTGCGGCTCCTCAACGCGGGAAAGCGTTGCAGGATCGAGCGTGGTCTTCGCATCCGTGGTCACGAGTTCTTGTTCGAGGCGCGGATCGGCCAACGCATGCAACAGGCTCAGGAAGATCGGGTCCGCTGATAGGCCATCGCCGCCAGAAACACCAGCCAGCCCCCCCAGAGAGATAATTGTACAACGAGCGGCCAGATCGCGCCGGCCCGGGACAATCCCGGAGGAATTGACGGATCGTCATTCGGCTCGGGCTGCGCCGAGACCGTGTTGGACACCGGGTTCCGCTCGCTGGTTGTCATGCCCGTCGATCCGCTGAGAGATAACCGGACAACGCGGCGCCGGCGACGTCATCCGGAGGCGGACGCATTGTCTACGCGCTCCGCGCGGGAATCAACCGCCCGAAGGAATGATCGTCGGCTCCGCGGCCCGGGGTTGAGGGCCGTCAAGCCGGTCGTGCCGCCCGAGGAGGGTGATCGGGACCGTGATGGGTGCGACGTCTTCCCGCTCGGGATGGATCGTCAAGGTTGCAGAGTGCCGTCCGTCCGGCACTTCACCCGCCAAATAAACGCTGATCAGGACGGTGTTCGAGGCTTCCTCGGTTCGGTTCGGAAGCACGCGGGCTTTCACGAGGCTTGAGTCCGTTGCGACGGCGACGTTGTTGAGCGCGACGCCGGCCGCGCTGCTGACAAGGCGAAGCTGTCGGCTTGCGCCGATGACGCTGCCGTCATCGCACAAGTAGATTTCCGACGGATCCGTAAAGAGCGGAGGAGTGACGAACCCGAACGCGGGAACTTCGACGATCGGCTGATCAAGCGAGTCCGTCCGGATCCGGATCTGCACGCCGAAGGGGCCCGATGGGGCGTTCTCCCGGATCAACGGCTGAATGACAAACTCCGTCCCGTCTTTTCGGGCGCCTTCGCGGATGTCGAAATCCAGAACCGGGTTCTCGTCGACGGAAAGAATGCGGAGGGGTTGCCGCGTCGTTCGGGTGAGGGTGATCGGAGCGAGCTTTTTCCCGGGCGTGACTTTTTGATTAATCAGGTTGAGCAATTGCGGTTTGAATTCCAGATCGCCGACAATCATCGCCTGGATGGACACGCGCCTCTCGATCGTTCGGTCTTCAACCACGATGTGCAAGGTGATTTGGCCACGCACCACTCCGAGCAGAGCATCATCGAGGGCTTTGAACGTGATGCGCGAACCGTGTTGAGAGTCCTGCTCGAGGGCGTCCACGCGGACCGTCAGCGGCATCTCCGGATCAACTTCGACCTTGTCGACGCGGACGGGTTTGCCGATCGAGCCCGGGAGTACGTCGAGAGTCCGACGGGATTCGTCCCCTCGGCGCAGACTCTGAAGGTGGATCGAACCGACCGGGCTGAGTCGGCATTCCGATTCGACAAGGACATCAAGCGTGACAACCACCTCCGGGTTGACCGGATCGTTGGAGAGGATCGTAATCTGTTTTGTCTGCGCTTCAGGCCGCGCGCGCCCGGTGGAATCGAAGGTGATAGAGACCTCTCGTACCTCGCCCGGCGCGATGCGCCGTGCTTCGGAGGGAATATCTACCACGGTACAACCGCAATCCGACTTGATTTCCCGGATGACCAGTTCGGCCCGCCCCGCGTTTCGCAGGAGGACTTTTCTTGATAAGTGTTCGCCGTCCCTGATACGACCAAGGTCGAAGGAGGCGGGATCGACGACAATCTGGGGCCGCTCGTCGGTTTTCTGGCCCGCAGAGGTAAATGCCCCAATTATGATGCAGCAGGTTACGATCATGATCACTTTCCCGAATACCGGAGAATGCTTCTCATCATGCGGCGGTAGCATACTAGCGCCGACGCAGTGTCGCCTCTAGTTTGTTGACACCGCCATATAAACAATAAATAAATCAACAATTTAATTAAATGTAGTCTGTACCGGTTGAGTTGACATGCGTGCAAGTTCGGCAGCGATTATTCTTGCGGGTGGAAGAAGCACTAGGATGGGGTGTCCTAAGCACCTTATCGAATTCGATGGCAGGACGGCACTCGACCGGATTATCAGCGTTGCACACGAGTGCGTTGACCAAGTTATCCTGTCGATATCCTCAGAAACCAAGGTTCCGGCTTCTTGTCTCCAAGCCGCTGAACCCGTCATCTTAGTGCCAGATAGCGTATCCGGACAGGGTCCGCTTCAAGGCCTTGCAGATTCGATCTCGCTTCTTGACGCCTCTGTGATTCGGGCCGCAGTCGTGGCATGCGACTACCCTTTGATTTCCCCGGAGCTACTGCGTTTGTTGTTCATCGCGCTCGGGTCTTTCGATGCGGCCGTCCCGCTTGTCAGAGGACACCTTCACGTGCTGCTCTCGGCGATCCGTGCGGAGGCGTTCAGGGGGGATTCGAATCTTCTGACGGCTAGTTCGGTTCGTGGCGCGTTTCAAGCAAGGAGAACCGCCGTATTGACGGAACAAACGTTGCTCCGGTTCGGCATCGACCCGGTCCAGCTTGAGACAGCGAACACGCCTTCGGAGCTTAAGTATGTCAAATCCGCGGCAGCCCGGTTCAGTCGCTCTTGACAGCCAGCCTGGAGCAGATTCGGTCGAAGTCGTCCAAGGAATTGAAGTGTATGACGACCTTACCCTTGCCCTTGATGGCGGATTCAACGATGTCGACCCTCACTCCAAGCGCGCTCTCAAATCGCGATTCGAGGTCGGACAAGTGCGGCCGTTGCAAGGATTGTTCTCTGGTTGAGCCAGAAGCTCTCGCCGTATTGCTGCGAGATCTCAGGTTTCGAACGAGTTCCTCAGTTGCTCGTACTGAAAGCTGATCAAGAAGAACCGCCTGCGCCACGCGCTCCCGTGGTTCTTCGCCTTCAACTCCGAGGATACAGCGGGCGTGCCCCATGCTAAGCTGTCGTTGGGACACGAGTTTCCGAATTGACGGCGGGAGATCCAAGAGCCTGATATAGTTCACAACCGTAGAGCGATCCTCGCCCAACCGGTCAGCAAGAGCCTCAGGGCTCAACCCAAACTTGGTGCAGTAGATCCGGTACGCCTCCGCGCGGTCAATCGCGTTAATGTCCTCGCGCTGGATGTTCTCAATAAGAGCCCATTCCAGCATTTGAGGATCGCTCGCGTCACGTACGAGGGCAGGAATTTCGCGCCACCCGAGCCTCGAAACAGCGAGAAAACGGCGCTCGCCTGCAATAATCTGGTAACCATCCCCGGATTGGCGAACAACAATGGGCTGAAGCACTCCCGATGCCGCGATCGATTCGGCGAGCGAAGTGATGTCGCTATCTACGGCGGAAGACCTGGGCTGATACGGGTTCGATTGAATGCTGCCGAGCGGGATCTGGATAACTCGAGCGTCTCCGACTTCAAGCTTGACATCCCCTTGGGGCGCTTCCCGGGAAATAGCTTTTCCGGGCGACAAGAGGGCCTCAATGCCCCTTCCTAGTCTTCGAGTTGGCTGGCTCATGGCGTTTCTTCAACCTTACACCCTGCGATGTTTCACGTGGAACGCCGCGGCAGTCTACCTTGTGGCGCCGTCATCGGCAATCGCATGTTCAACAGATTCCGACACACCTATCCACTGATCAAGCCTGGTGACCTCAAGCACTCCAAGAACAAAGGCGTTCGGACATGCAATTCCAATACTGCTACCTCGCATCCGACAGCGTGAGACGAGCTGAACGACGGAGCCCAGCCCCGAGGACTCGATGGACTCAAGGCCTGAAAGATCCAGCACAATGCGGTGATGGCCTTGTCCAGCCAACTCATCCAAGTCATCAATCAATCTGACCCACTCGGAATTTTCCAGTAATCCGGTCAAGTGAACAATGACCGCCGTCCCACGCCTGGTTAGCGAAAAAGGCATTCGAACCCTCCTGAAGAATTGAGTTATTTGGACAGATTTCGATCAGGCATGCGTGCCGTCACAGTCCGAACGAGAAGATAGTTCCTGCCCTGGAATTCGGTGATCTCTCCATGCTGCACCACGAAGACGGTATCATCTTGGTCTACTGCAGCCTGATAGATCATCCTCTCAAGAACCAGGTTCGGCAACAACTCGATGGGAGGCTCCTCGGCGCTTCCGTCGAATATAAAAGTCCACCTTCCACCCACCTCAATCAGCCGGCCGGCCCTATCAATAATCGGGGTTCCCTCAACCAGTAAATCGGGTTGCGCAGACCCGTCCGCGATTTTTCGCCCGCGCGGAAGCACCGTTTCTCCGCCCGCTCGCCGCTTGGCCATCGCCTCGATAATAGACTCTGCCGTTGGAGGGCCGGCATCATCGCGCATCGGCGTCGGAGATTCGGGCTGCGTCCGAGATTGATCCTGAGAAGATGCATGAGGCGTTGCCATCAACAACGCAAGAACCTCGAAAAAAACCACCATAAAAACCCCCTCTTTATTTAATAAAGCTAAAAACAAAACAAAAATTGACACGCTTAATGCTCATCGGAAGCGCTCAGGTCGAACAGATGAACCGAGAAAAACGACGAGATCCGCATTGGAACACCGCCGTGCTTTAATGCTTAAACTCGGCGACACACGCGTCTTCATTCGATCTGCGCGGATCGTTCGCCTCTTCAAACCAGAGCCTGTCGGGTTGTAGCCGTTCACAGACGCGGCGAGTAGTATCCAGCAGGATCATGATGATCGTGTAATCCGAACCTGCTCGACTCCCCTGATTCAACGGACAACGTCGAAACCGCGAATGTCGCAAGCAGCATTATCCGACAGAACCCCCGGTACGAGCAAGCCGGCACGCCTGAAGCGTTCACGCATCCGAAATCTGGTTCTGGGAGCGCTCCTTGTTGCTTCAGCATTGTCGGGGCTTGAAATCGTTCTCCGGCTGCTCGGCTGGCCGCGGGGAACGTTCCGCGGCGCCTTCTCCACCTCGACCGGCATCTGGGAACCCGGATACGACGCGGTTCTGGAGTTGGGTCCGTTCTCGTACCGCGTTCAGGCCAACGCGATGGGCTTCCGCGGTCCGGAGCTGCGCAGCGGGTTTCACGCCGCACGACTCCGCATCGTTTGCCTTGGCGATTCCGTTACCGACGGCTTCTACGTGGACAACCCGGACACCTATCCCGTCATTCTCAACGATCTGCTCAACGAGCGCGGACGCGACGTCGAAGTGATCAACGCGGCTCGCGGCGGCGGCAGCATCAACAAGGCGCTGGTGATCCTGCGTGACCGCGTCCTCGCCCTGAAGCCTGACATCGCGGTATTGACGTTCGTGACCAACGATCTGGCGGACCTTCGCGGTCGATCACCCCGCGAACTGACGTCCGTCAGCCTCGAGGACGGCGGAACGACGCCGTGGATCGAGACCCTGCTCACCCGCTGCGCGATCGCCGAAAGTGTCACGGATTTGGCACTTCGACTCCGTTCACCGAACTACCGGCGGGAGGAGCGATCGGGCGGGCGGCTTGCGGACCGTCCGGACCGCTATGACATCCCCGGAAATGACCGTTACGAGGATAACGCCCGCACGTTCCTTGAACTGTGGAAGGACGTGGACGGACGGCTGCTGCGGGAGTCGCTGGACGATGAGATGTCGCATGCGCTCGACTCCTATTGCGACATTCTCCGCGAGCTTGCACGGTTGTGCCATGAGAATGACATTCGACTGCTGTTCGCCTACTTTCCCGCGTATCCGGAAGTGTACCTGGCGGAATGCCCCGATGTCTTCCGACGGACGCTGCGCGCCCGGGTCGAGGCCCAGGGCGTCGAGTTTGTCGATCTGACGCCGGCGCTGCGCGACGGTTCCAGGGACGGTCCGCTGCACCTCGCCCCGATCGACTTCCACCCGAACCCGCGCGGTTATCGCGTCATCGCCACGGCGATCGCGGACCGGCTGGAGGAGCTTCAGTGGCTGGCGGACTGAAGTTCGGGGAACCACGCCGCCTGCTCCGAAAGAAGCTCCCGTGGCGGCGCATTCAGCAAGCGGGTTTCCCAGCTCTGGCGTGCCGAGCTGTTATCCATCGCCCCTTGCGGGACGAACACTTCCGGAGGATTCCTTCGGGGCACAACCTCTCCCGTCGCCCCTTCCCGCAGGATCACGTCACATCATAAGTTCATGCGATTCCAGCACCCCGCAACCGGGGAGTCGGAGGGAGACCCAGGAACAGCGCTTTACTTCGACTTTCGCCCTTTTTTCGCGGAAGGAATCACAGGAGACCGGTGTAAAACTGGGCAATCCCGAGTTTTGCAACACCTTACTTTTCCGTGGAGTTTGCAAAACTCCAGCGTGAAGCTGGGAAATCCTGGAAAAACAAGGGTTTTCGCGCCGCCGAAAAACGGCAAAAGTCGAGCTTAGACGCTGTTGCGAAACCACCGGTGCAGACGGGCAAAAGAACGCTTCCTCACGGGCGCGGCTCGGTTTTGAAACGGCGGTTTAGTCCAACTTCAGCCTCGGGTCGGCGAGGTCGAGCGAATACATGATCTGGTTGTAGTCGTACCGCGGCGTCGGCGCCTTCGCACCGGAGAACGCCATCGTGTACGTGCCCTCCAGATAGATGATCCGCCCGCCATCCTGATCGAGGAAGGGATGATGCGCGACGTTGTAGAAGGAGTAATCGTCGTGAGTGATGATCTTGCGCGCCTTCCCCCACGGCCCCGTCAGCGTCGGCGCCTCAGCGTACCAGATCTCGCCGCACATCGACGTGCCCCACACTTCCTGCACGATCATGATCCACGCCTTGCGGTAAGCGTTCCACGCCACCGTCCCCGCGTGCCCGAGCACGGCCTTTCCGGTTTGCGCGTCGCGCAACTGGATCAGCGCCTCCTCGGGCTTCATCAGCCCCCGTGCGATCAACTCATTCTGCTCCTTCTGAAAGACGACCGCGGTGTCGCGCTTCCAGGCGTAGACGAGCTTCCCGTTTGCGTCGCGATCGAGTTGCGGAGCGCGGTTGGCGCCGCGTTCGTCCCCACCCTCTTCCTTGCTCTCGTAGCGCGTTCCAGGCTGGAGGCACGTGAACGCTTCGTATTGCGACGGATCGAGCAGCGCGTTGTGCTCCGCGCGGCATCGAACCATCGGAAAAGGCGAGGCGAAGTACCAGTAATCGCCGTCCGCATCCTTGTGCCGCACCGGCTGACCGCGCATGAAGAGCGTCGCGTCGAGCGGGATGCGCTTCACCGGCTCGAAGACCTCCCGGTCGTCGTTGTATTGAGCGAAGCCCTGCTCGTACATTTCGCCCAGCGATTTCATGCGCGCTAACCGGCACAGCAGCCGTTCGCGCCCCGAGGCGTCCGTCACGGTCGTCATTCCGTCGCACCAGACCGGCCCCGGCTGCTCCTCGATCGGGCACATTCCGCGAGAGAAGTCGTCGGACCCGACGAAGTACGTCAGGTTCACGCCGACGTCCGGGTGCAATCCTCGCCCGCCCGCCGACGGCGGCAGCTCCGACGTCGCGCCGGACATCGAGAAGTTTCCCAGCGGGTACGAGGCGCGGCTGGTGTCGCCGTAGAACCAGTAAACGTTCCCGCGGTACACGGCCGTCTGCACGCTGTCCTGTCCGAGAACGCCGCCGTTCAGCAGCGGCTGCGCGACCGGCGGTTTGTCGCCGAGCAGGACGCTGTCGCGGTAGATTCCCGCGCCGGTGATGCGATAGAGGCGCTGGGCGATGTTGACGCGGTTGATCCGCACCTCCGCCCGGCCCCCCGGGATCGCCTTCAACTTCAAGCCGGCGTTCTCGAACCCGTCCTTCGGATACGTGTAACCGTGCGACCGGACGAAGAAGAACACGTCCTGATCCATCAGGCCGGGTTCGTGAAACGCGACGACGCCGGCGCTGTCCGTGACGTGAACGACGCCGTGGACCGTCGTCAGCTCAACGAGCGGCACACCGCGGCCGGTTTGCGCGTCCGCCACGGTGATGCGGAAATACCGCGAGGCGGCGGGCGAGATCGCCTTATCCTCAGCCGCCCGGATCGACGGCGCGACCGCCGCCGCGACGATCGCGCTCACCAACCCCGACGCGAGACGAGCGCCCCCTCTGATGCGCCTTCCCGGGTCTGACGGTTTCACGCTCCGTCACTCCGTCACGTAAAGGACGCCCAGCAGCACCAGGTAAAGCACGATCAATCCGAAAAGTCCGAAGGACAGGTCCATGTCAAATCACCTTGAACTACCCGGCGACGGTCGAGCGTCTGCCGCGCACGGCGACGCATCCCCCTCCGCCGCAATCGCCCTGCACGCGTCCCCGATGGTTCTTATCCCGCCGAACTCCACATCCGACACTACCGAGTCGGGCGAAATCAAATTCAGCAGAATGCCCGCCAACGCGGCAGCCGCCCCGATCGACGTGACGAACGCGGACGGCGTCCAACCAAGACCGTCCAGCAGGCAGCCGAAGAACGTCGATCCGAATCCACCGACCAGCAGCAGCCCCGACAATCTGCTCAGCATTCCGGCGCGCCAGGACAACCGCAACAAAGGCAACCGGCCGGGCGCGAGGAGGTTCAACACGCGCACCAGTTCAATCCAGTTCCGCCGCGCCAGAGCCTCAACGGTCGCCGAAGGCCGCAGGGCGGTCACGTCAACCCCCTGTCGGTGCAGCAAGCCGCGCAAGGTCAGAAACGCGCCCGCGCCGCGGCACGAGGTTCCGAAGACTTCGACCGGTCGAACGATCGGCGCCCGCGCCCGTCCCGCGAGAAACTCGCACACGTCCGCCACCGTCCGCTTCTTCAACGGCTTGATCACGCGCTCCCACGCGGCATCGGGCACGTCGAGGTCGAAGCGCCGGTTCAGTTGGCGAAACCACGTCCGCCAATGCTGCCGGGGCGTCGAAAGGTCGGCATAATCGATCCAGTCATGCACCGTCGTCTGAGGCGTCAAGTCCGCCTCGCCGACAGCCCATTCGTAGAAAACGCAATCCGCGCGCAACACGGCGAACGCCTCCTCGGCGGCCATCGCCCGCGTCGGCACGACATGCGCCTCCCACGCCATCATCGCCCCTCCCGCGCGCAATTGCAGCGCGCCCCCTACCCCGGGGTCAACGTGTTCGCCGCCGACTTCGGCAGGGCGAAACGGTTGTACACCAGGAAGATCAGCGCCGTCGCCAGCATGATCCCGCCGAAGGCGAGCCACATGAGATGGGGTTTGTTCATCTCATATGCAAACGTGCCCATAAGCTCGCCGGACAGTATGCCGCCGAAGAGGTTCCCCAGCGCGACGGCGACGAAGTAGTACCCCATGTACAGGGCCTTCTTATCCTCAGGCGCGATGCGCCCGACGTATTCCTGGCTCGTCGGACTGGCCATCATCTCCCCGAAGGAGAATATGAAGATCCCACCTGCCACGAACCAGACCAGCCCACCCTTGCCGATCAGACCCTCGGAACCGGCGAACATTGAAAGTCCGATTCCGACGGAGGCGATGATCATTCCCACGATCATCGTCGTGAAACGGTGATACCGAGCCATCAGGAACGAAATAAGCACTTGGAAGAAGACGATGGCGCCGGCGTTGATGTTGCCGATATATTCAGGGTTGACTTGGCGGCCCGCGATAATGACGCGATTCGTCGTCACTTCGAGTTCAGCGCCAGGCGCTGTCACAAACCCCCGTAGCTCGTCGGGAGACAGGCGCACCTTTGTGGCAAGCAGCTCCTTGGAGGCGATCTGAAGCTGCTCGTCTTCCAGGGCACCGCCCGCGGCCGCCCCCATCAGCTTCTCCAGGCGGCCTCTAATCTCGGCCCGCTCGAGGTCGTTCACGGTGGCGAGCCAACCGCCAATGCCAACGTTGGGGTCGTTAGCGTCGCTTTCACCAAAGACCGCTTCCGCAACATCAAGAATCGGGCGCGTATCCACAAAATCACGAATGTACTCGGGCATCGTGTAGAAGATCTGGTTAAACGCCGTCCAGAATCCGGACATGATGAGGAGAAAAAGGGCAAAGCGCCAATTGCTGCAATGCATGCGCTTCAGAAAAAACGGGCGACCCTTCGACGCCGGATGCTTGGGGTTCCCGCTTCCCGCCGGCATCGCCGCGTCCCAGACAAGATTCGCCACAAGCCACACCGGGACAAAAATTGCGCAGTGCGTCCAGGTGAAGTGCCTGAATACTGAGACGTTGAGGTTGGCGAACATCAACGCGAACAGAACCGCAAAGACCGTAATGAAGAATCGGGCATTCCCCAGAACCTCCACCATGTTGTCAAGAACCTTCTTAAACGACCTTTTGCCTTCGGTCGTGGGTGGCGCAGGCGGTTCTTGGTAGAACAGGAGCACGATGATCAGATTGACCAGCGCCCACCCCGAGCATGCGATGAATACCCATTCCCAACCCTCTCCCCGGACCATGCCGGCCACAATGGGCCCGAGGAATCCTCCGACGTTCACCATCATGTAGAAGATTCCGAACCCGGTTGCGGAATTCGACTCATTTGTGACGCGCGCCACAGTGCCTACGACGACGGGTTTGAATAGTGCCGCCCCGACCGCTACAAACATGAAGGACAGAAAAAACGTCGGGACCGTCTTGAATTGCCCGAGCAGATAATACGCGGCGATCATTACGAGGTATGCGATTGTGAACATCTTCTTGTAGCCGTAGCGATCCGCCAGCGCGCCCGTGAACACCGGAAACAGATACAAGAAGAACGGGACGATACCCTGCAGCGCGCCGCGCAGCTCCGTCGAGAAGCCCAGCCCGCCGGTGGCCACCGTTCCCGTCACATAGACGGGCATGACCGTAAACCACCCGTACCACGCCATGCGCTCGAAGATTTCCATCACGTTGGCGACGTAGAAGGGGCGGGGGAACGACTTGAGCTGCGCCCCGAATCCGAGTTTCGGCTGATCCATCGAAAATCTCCCATCGCCCAAGACCCCTGTCGGCCTCGGGAAGGCGGCCCGCGCCGCCGCGACCTTCAAACTACTTCACCCCGTGCATCATCTTCTTGAGCGGTATGACGAGGATAAGCAGCAACGTCGCCCCGCCCGCGGCGATCAGTGCGATCCGCGTGAACACGTCAACGTACGTGCCGCCCTCTCGCACCCCGGCCACCCACGGGGCCAGAACGTTGCCCAGCGCCGAAGACAGGAACCACACCCCCATGAACATCCCGACGAGCCGCGCGGGCGCGAGCTTGGTGATCGTGGACAGCCCGACCGGCGACAGGCACAGCTCCCCGGTCGTATGAAACAAGAACCCCAGCAGCAGCCACACCAGCGCCGACTTGCCCGAAGTCTCCGCCTGCTTGGCCCCGATGAGCAACATGCCGAAGCCCAGCGAAAGCTGCGCCAGCCCCAGCGCGAACTTCAGCGGCGACGATGGTTCCAGCCTTCGCCGGTCCAGCCAGACCCACACCCCCGCCACCGGGATGCTCAGCAGGATGATGAGCAGCGTGTTCACCGAGTTGGCCAGGAACGTCGCCGGGATGTCGTAGCGGAACACCTGGCGGTCAACCGCCTCCATCGTGAATCGCGTGATGGTGCTGCCCGCCAGTTCAAAAAAGCCCCAGAACATCATCGAGAACGTGCAGAGCACGAGAATGACGATCATGCGCCCGGCTTCCTCGCGGTTGCCCCGCGTGGCCTCCCACAGCAGGTAAAGCACGATCGGTCCGGCGATGATCAGGGCAAGTTTCTGGACCCACTGCGGGTTGGAGATCAGCCAGGCCACCACCGGAACCAGCAGCAGAATGCCGACGACCAGCAGCAATCCGTTGGGCAGCCCGAACCGACCCGACCCCATCAGCTTCGCGCCTTCCGGCGGCAGACCCTTGCCCTCGATGGCCTTGAGCCCGAGCGAGAAAATGATCATGCCCAGGACCATGCCGGTCCCGGCGAGCATGAACCCCAGGTGCCAGCCCTTCTTCTCGGCGAAGCCCGACGCGAACGCCGACATGAACGCGCCGATGTTGATGCCCATGTAGAAGATGGTGAACGCCACGTCTCGGCGGGCGTCCCCCTGCTTGTACAACGTTCCGACAATCGTGGAAATGTTGGGTTTGAAGAAGCCGTTGCCGCAGGACAACAGCCCGAGCCCCGTAAAGAACATCCAGTTCAAGTCCGCGACCGGAGTGCCGCCGCGCACCAGCAGGGCGTGGCCCGCGAGCGTGAACTGGGCCAGAGCCATCAGCGACCCGCCGATGTAGATGGCGCGGCGTTGCCCGAGAAGTCGGTCAGCGAGGATCCCCCCGACGAAGGTCGTCGCGTAGACGAATCCAAGATAGGCGCCGTAAATCTGATCCGCCTGAGCGCCGGCGGCGTCCCGCTCCATCGCCGCCAGTACGACCATCGCGGTGTAGAGGGTCAAAATCCCGCGCATGCTGTAGAAGCTGAAGCGCTCCCACAGTTCGGTGAAGAACAGGACGAAAAGTCCTCTCGGGTGGCCCATCAATGTGCGTTCGTTTACGGCGGGTTCGTTCATCACCTGACGACCTCCAGCGGTTCCTCTGTTTCGCGGCGACGATCGCAGCGGCCAACGGCGGCGGGGGGCGGCTGCCGACGACGCCTTCTCCACGCGACGCTCGTCTGCTCGAAGCGGGGAGCATAGTAGCGCGGCGCGGCGCTCGCCAGCACCTTGACGCAACTCTTTCGGACTCCGATCCTCGACGCGCGTCTTCGGATGCACGACCCCGGATGAACCGCGCGTGAAACTGGGTAAACTCATCCTGCTCCCCGGACTCGGCGCGGACGGGCGGCTCTTCGACCCGCAGCGCGCCTTGCCGGCGGAGATCGTCACGCCCGCGTGGATTCCGCCGCGCGAGGGCGAGTCGCTGACCGCCTACGCCGGAAGGACGGCGGAGCATCTCTTGCGCGAGGGAATCTGCGTGCCGGGCGAAGTGGTCCACCTGGGCGGAGCGTCCTTCGGCGGGATGGTTGCGCAGGAGTGGGCCGGGGCGCTGCTTCGGGCGGGGGTCGAGGTGCGCGGCGTGGTCCTGATGGCCAGCGCCCGCAGCGGGCGGGAGGTGCCGCGGACGCTGAGCTGGGTCGAGCGGGGGTCGCGGGTGCTGCCCGACACACTGCTGGAGTTCGGGCGGCGGCGGGCGAAGCTCATCGGCCCCGAGTTCCGCGCCGTGCCCCTGCCGATGAAGCGACTGCTCCGGGAGATGTTCCTGGCGACCGATCTCGATTTCCTGCGCTGGGGAGGCCGGGCGATCGCCGAGTGGCGCGGCGCGGGTGCGGAAGCGGTGACGGGTGTGGGCGGCGAGGTCCGCGACCGGGCGCCCTCGCTGATCCCGATCCGTCACATCCACGGCGCGGAGGATCGCGTGATCCCGGTCCGCAACGTCCGCCCGGACGTGATCGTTTCCGGCGCAGGACACCTGCTGAACATCACGCACGCACACGACGTCAACCGCTTCATCGAGCGCTGCCTCATAAGATGAATCCGAGCCGCGCGGCTTCAGCCCGCGCGACAGGTTCCGCCGGCCGGATTCCGTGGTCCAGGCGGGTGATGCCGCCTCGTTCCGACCGCCCGCGACCGCGAACCCTGATTGGCGCAAGGTTGGCCGATCCTCGCTTCGCCCGCGCGTTCTGCACTCTTGTCAGGCCTTGTCCGATAAACACGAGCGGGATCGCCCGTGCGGGCCTGCATACATGACGCCGGCTTTACAAACAACGTCGCAAGAATTGCTGCGCGCCAAGATGGCGACGGCGGACGCACGGACCGTGACCGATGCGCAGGCCTGGAGGGCGGCGCGCGCCGGGATCGTGCTGGCGGCGCTCGCCTTGCTCCTGACGCGCCCGCTGGATCGCTGGTGGCTGGCGGCGGACTGCGACGCCTCGTACACCGCGTCGGCGCTGAATCTGCTCGCGGGGCTGCCGACGGAGAAGCTCGATCATCCCGGCATGCCGCTTCAGACGGCGCTGACGGCGTCCCTGATGATCGATCAGAGCATTCGGCGTCTGATCGAGGGCTGCGACGTTCCGCTTTACGTGGACCTTGCGTTTCACGACCCGGGTCGCGTTCATGCGATCGTCAAGGCCTGGGCGATCGGGTTCTTCATCTTCGGCGCGCTGACCGTGGGCGAGGTTGTGCGACGCCTGACGGGTTCGGCCGTTGCGGGGCTTGCGGCGGCGGCGTTGTTCGCGGCGTGTCCTGGCAGCCTGACGCATGCGACCTCGTTCCGCCCCGAGAACCTGTTGTGCGGGCTGCTGCTGATCGTTGCGTATCAACTGACCCGGGCGCTGCGCGAGCGATCGCTGGCGCGGCTGGTCTGCGCCGCGGGCGTGCTGGGCTTCGCGGCGACGGTCAAGGTGCATGCGCTGGGGGTCGTGCCCGTCCTCGCGTGGACGGTCTGGCGCGCCGGGGCGTGGGCGGATGTTCACGGAGCGTGGTCGGAGGCGCGGCGGTTTGTCTCGGCGCATCGGGGGACGCTCGCGCTCATTGTCGCGGCGGCGGCGCTGCTGGCGGCGCGGATGAACGTCGGCCGGCCGTGGTGGGAAATTGACGCGCGCGTGATCGTGGTCTTCGGCGCGGCGGCGGGGGCGGCGGCGCTGCTCACGGCGGCGAGGGTGCGGCGCGACGGAGCCGGACGGACGGCGCGGAGGTTCACGGTTGTCGCACTGTCGGGGACGGCGGCGTTGTGCGGAATGCTGCTCCCCAACGCCGCGTTTCTCGATCAGCTTACACCGATGCTCCGGGCGACCTGGTACACGATCAGCGGCGTCGAAAGCCGTGGACCGCTGCATCCCGCGGGGGTTGCGGCGGGAATGATTCGACAGTGGTCGTCGCCCTCGTTGTACGCGGCGCTGCCGATCGTGGCGCTCGCGTTGTTCGGGGCGGCCTGGCGCTGCCGTGTGCGAGCGACGGAGACGGCGATCTTCGGGTTCGGCGCGGCGGGGCTTTTCCTTCTGGCGGGGTTGCGCGGCGCGGTTCATCCGTCTCCGCATCATTACGGTCCGGCGCTGGCGCTGGCGATTCCGCTCATGCTTCGCGGCGCGGAAGGCGCTGCGGCGCTTGCCGCGGCGTTTGCGGCGCGCGTCGCGCGAGGACTGCGGAACCCGCGGACGGCGGGCGGCGCGACCGCGGCGACCGGACCGGGGGCGCTGCTCGTCGGCCTCATCGCGTCGGCGTGGCCGGCGATGATCCACGAGCGCGCGGCGCGCGGCGAGGAAGCGCGATGCGCGGCGATCGAGGCGCTGTCGGCGCGCTGCGCCGCGGATCTTGCGCCCGATGAAGTGATCGTCTGCGACTTCTGGGCGCAGGACGCGGACGCGGCGTATTTCATGCTCGCCCGGGATCTTTCGCGGTACACGCCCGAGCGCGACTATCGCGCCCTGCCGGATGCGCCGCCGGCGCTGGCGTACGCCGCGTCGCACGGATTTCGACCGGCCTATCTTCTCGGGTCGGGTCCGCCGCGCACGGTGGAATCGACGGATGAGACCGGGCGCATGACGGCGCGGAGCATCTGGGGGCACTCGCGCCGCGTTTCGCGGATCGTGTCGTGCGACGTGGGCGGACTGGCGCTGACGGCGTACCGGATCGAGGCGGACGAGGATGCGGATTGACGGCGGCGCGCACCCGACTTAGGGTGCGTTGCGGGGACGGTCGGACTTTTTCGGGGCGAAATCGCTGATGTTCAATTATGACTGGTTTCACGGGGCGGCGTTTCAGCAGCAGTGCGACGAGGCCCGGATGCGCTGCGCGCTGAAGCGGTTCAAGGACGCGGACCGGGCGACCGTGGAGCAGGACGAGGCGTTTCAGGGGTTCTTCTCCGAACTCGAGGTCCGCACGCTCATCTACCTGCGCGACGGCTTCAGCTACGAAATGCGCGACATCGCCGACCTGGAGTCCAAGTCCCACCTGACCTTCGAGTGTGAACCGGTCGAGGAGCAGTACAAGGTCGGCGCGTTCATCGTCACCGTCCCGTTCGAGGAGCTGGTCCGCGTCGAGGTCTTCGCCGTCCACCCCAGCGAAAAACCCGGCGACATGCCCCAGATCACCGGCTTCCGCGGAACCCCCGAGCGCGGCGACCGGGGAGAACGCAGCGAGCGGGGTGACCGCGAACCCCGAAGTTGACGCCGTTCACGATCCCCCGAGCCGCGGGCTTCAGCCCGCGCGAACGCCAACTCGCGCGAACACGCCCCGATCCAAGACCCCCAGGCCCGCACCTGCTCGACAGGTAATCCAACGAGCGTACGATCCTCCGTTTACGCAGGACGATTTACGCCCGGCCAGCAGCGATCCCGCGTATGAACCCTCCCCCTGCATACGCCCCCCAAGGCTTGGTCTCGCACAGCGCCGGGCTTGTGTCTGTGCGCAACGATTCCCCTGTATACGCCCCCCAAGGCTTGGTCTCGCACAGCTCCATTTTTTGTCCCATCAGGTCGAGGGTGCCTGTATACGCCCCCCAAGGCTTGGTCTCGCACAGCCGGCTGACGGCGCTGTACCTCTGGGGCAACCCTGTATACGCCCCCCAAGGCTTGGTCTCGCACAGCGGCGGGCGTGGCGGCGGCTGGCTTGGCGGCCCTGTATACGCCCCCCAAGGCTTGGTCTCGCACAGCGAGCGATCCACAAACACTGAACCAGACACGGCTTATATACCGTAGCGCCGAAAAAAAAGGGAGATGTTTGGTGAGCGAAAGCGCTGGGTTGTTGATTTTTTCTTCCACCACTGACGCGCTCCTTCTCAACCTTCGGGCCGTACAGGCCGGCCCCGGTTCCCGCCCGGCGGCGCTTGCCCGAAGGCTAGCCGACCGTGTGCGGCGGGTCCGTTGAATCGTCATCGGTTTCCAAAGAACGACAAGAGATGCCTTGCGTAACGCATTGTTCCCGGATGATCCGCTCGATGTCAAGGGTCGCCAGGTTCCGAGCGGCGTTGTAGTCCGGATCGGCGGTGTGCCCGCATTTCGGGTTCGAGCACACGAACCGGGCCTTGAACCCGCCGTCCGCGCCTCGGTCTCGCGCCGCTCGATCAAACGATTCATGAATATGTCCGCAGGCGCTGCAGCGGCGGCTGGTCATGCGCGGGCTGACTTGGCGCACCTCGATCCCGACCTCCTCGGCCTTGTACTTGAGAAATTGCTGCAACTGATGGTAGCGCCAGCGCTGCCCGAGGAAGGTTCCGGAAAGGCGCTCCTTGAGCCCGTCGAGGTTTTCCATCTGAATCACGCCAGCACCGTGGTTCCGCGCGAAATCCACGACGGCGCGGGAAAGCTGATGATTCAGCGTCGTGTACGCGTCGTCGATGCGCCCCTGAAGACGCTGCGTGGGGAGCAGCTTGCGGGTGACGCCGTGTCCGGATCGGGCGGTTTCGGCGCTGACGCTCGCTCGGCCTCCGGACTGAATGCTGCGCCGCCGCACGAGGGTCTGGCGCTGCAACGACCGGATCCGGGCGGCCAGCGCCGCGAACGCGCGATGCCCGAGGCGCGCGTGACCGTTGCTGATCGCCGCGTAGATGGGAGTCGAAAACCCCAGATCTACGCCGACGACGATGTCGGTACAAAGATTCGCTGACGGCGCTTTAGGAAAATCGTAGGAAACGTAGAGCCACCACTTCCGGGTCCGTGCGTCTTCCTTGATCTCGAAAGAGCGCTGGCGGTAGCCGTCGAGGCATTGCGAAGGGTTGTTCAGCAGCCGGTCAAGGACCGCCGCCGCGCCATCGCCGATCTTCTGAGTCGCCAGGAGGACGCGCGGATGGGGTTTCGGGCACAGCATCAAATCGAGCGTGACGCTCCCGTCCGGCTGTCGGACCAGTCGCCGGTGCTGCGATTTGTCGGCTCGCACCGGAACCGCCATGTTTAATCGGAAAGTGGGCAGCGAGGATTTCCCCTTGAGCACGTCGATCCACTTGGTTCTCGCGGTCAGCGCCCGAAGCTTATTCTGGCTCAGCGCGTCGGTCACGCAGGAGAACAAGGCGCCGCCGGACGCCCCGAGCCTGCGGATCGACGCCGGCTTCTGGGTTTCCTGTCCCAGCATTTCCAACAGTCGTTTGTTCAGCTCACTGACATTGGGCTTTTGCCAGCCGGGCGCGTCGCCCGTTCTGTGCCGATGAAAACCCAGATACATCTCGGAAAGATAGAGATTCGCCAGTCGGTAGACGCGATAGCGCACCTCGCGTAACAACGCACCGAGATTGCCCCATGTCCGGTCGTCAGCGGGCTTCAGGATGCGCAGCTTAAGGACTTTGTTGAGACGGGTGGGTTCGGCGGGAACGGACGCTGACACTTCCTGTGTGTTCACGGGCTTCTCCGGCACAGATTAGCGACGCCCTCTAATTTAGAGGCAAAGGATTTCGGAATTCAAGTCCGTCCCGCTCATGCGTGATTCTGAGATCGCCGTGCAGAAGGTGAGAGAAACGTGTCGCCGCCTGCGCTGACGGTCAACCCCGTGCGCCCCGACCGACTCGAACCGCGCGGCGTCAAGCGTCACCCCCAACAGCATGAACGCCTCCAAAGCCCCCGCGAGGATATGCGAAAATGCCCGAAAAAAACGCGGAAAGGCGGCTTAGCCGAACGGCGTTCAACTCATCCCCTTTTTCTCCCCCGAAACGGTTGGCGAGCGCCGGATTCGATCGTCACGGCGTTGTCCTCGGCGCCGAGGTCATTCTCCGACGCCGATCCGGATGCGTGTCCCGGAGACGGACCGTGGCGTCGCCGGAGGCGCTGGCCAGCACGGAGTCATCCGGCGAGAACGCCAGCGAGAACACGTAATCCTCATGCCCCTCGAGCGTCAGGACGGGGTCGCGCGATGCGACGTCCCAAAGCCGGATCGTGGCGTCGTCCGATCCCGATGCGAGGCGCGTCCCGTCGTGCGAGAACGCCAGAGCGAAAACCGTCGCGCAAAACCGTCGCGCGGCGGCCCGTCAGCGTCGCCAGGGCGTCGCCGGTGCTCAGAGTCCACAACCTGATCGTGTCATCTCTCGATCCGCTGGCGAGCATCGCGCGGTCGGGGAGCGTAATCGCAGGTGACAATCGGTTCAGGGGTCGCAGACCACCGTCTGCGTCAGGCGCGGGCAGTCGGCCAGCGTAACCACGTGCTCGCCGTGCTGGTCGGGCCATTTGTGCTTGGCTTTGCCGCGGGAGTTGACGGGGATGCGCTGGCGGTCGGTGGTGTTGTTAGTGAGGTCAGTGTTGTCGACGGGGACGGTCGATCCTTCGGGCAGCGTGGTGCGCACTGTGACTTTGATGATGGTGATGTCACCCCCGCCGCCACCGCCGCCGCCCTTTGCCCGGCAGCGGGCTTTGAGTTTCGACAACCCCACGCAGGGATCAAACTCCCACGTGTCGCCGAGGTGCTCGCCGAGCTCGCCCCAGCCGCCGTACAGCACGATGCGGTTTCGATCAGCATCGAACGTCATCGCGTGTCCATACCGCGGGGGGATGCCTTCGACCTGTCTCTCGCGCCACTCGACGCCATCCCATTCCCACATGTCGGCGAGTTCTATGCCGGCGCTTCTGCCTCCATGAAGGACGGTCACGTTTCGGCCTTCATCGTAGACCATGGCATGGCCGTAGCGCGGCGCGGGTCCAGTCGTTGCGACGAGCGTCCACCGCCGTCCGTCCCACTCCCACGTCTCGCCGTCGTCTCCTCTTCCCTCGGCACTGCCGCCGAAAAGAACCGTCACGTCGCGAGCCGTGTCGTACGTCATGGCATGATCAAAACGGTTGGAAGGTCCTCGCGTGCTCTCGCGGGTCCATTCACTGCCATTCCATTCCCACGTCTCGCCATTTGGGCGGAAATTGCCATTATCGTTCTTGGCAATCCCGCCAAATAGGACGACGATGCCGCGCGACTTGTCATAGGTCATTGCGTGATTGCCGCGCTGCGAGGGGCCGACATCCGTCACCCACGTCCATGTCGCACCGTTCCAACTCCAGGTGTCAACGCCCGAAACAAGCAGCGTCTCTTCAGATTGGTCGCAGTAGACCATGTCGTGACTGCGTTGCTCGCCCGGTCCACTGGTGGATCGCAGCGACCATTGCCGCCCGTCCCATGCGAAGGTGTACTCGGCATCGGTCGTGAGCCGATGCCGATATCCGCCAAAAAGCAAGGTATGTCCGCGTGCGTTATCGTAGATGATTCTTGCTGCGGCACGGCCCAGTGGTGCGGCCGTCCGTAACGTCCACGTTTGTCCGTTCCATTCCCAAGTCGTATCATAGGCGTACGGGTCGAATCCGCCGAATACCACTGTCAACCCTCGACTTGAATCGAAAGCCATACCTTGACCATAGATACTCCCGACGCCGTCGTCAGACGCCATCACCCACGATACCCCATCCCATTCCCATGTCCGATCATTCGCGTAGTAGCTTCCGTAGCGTACCGTCACGCCGCGTGCCGCATCGTACACCAGCGAAGCAGCCGTCGTTATGCCATTTTCCTCATCCTTCTTGACCCATGTGCTGCCATCGAATTCCCAAGTCTGCTCTCGACCGCTGAGGCCGAAGAGCACCATTACGCGGCGCGAGCTGTCGTACGCCATGCTCGGAGTAGTCAGCGACGGCGGTGAATCGAGCTCGCGCCGAGCCCACGTCAAGCCATCCCACTCCCACGTGTCATTCTGGTATCCTCCGTCATACCCGCCGTGCAAAACGACCATGCCTCGGTGCTCATCAAAGGCCAGCGCCGGCCACCAGCGCGGACTTGGACCCTCCGCCGTCCGCAGGATCCACGTCGTGCCGTCCCACTCCCACGTCTCACCATAGCGGCGCTCGTCGTCCGCACCTCCAAACAACACCGTCACGCCGCGGCGGCTGTCGTAGGCCATTTTCGCCCGTGACCGGGGGGTTGGCCCCTCCGTGCTCTTGCGAGACCATCGCTGCCCGTCGTATTCCCATGTGTCACCAAGATAAACGTCGCCCCCGGAATCCCGCCCGCCGAACATAACGATGACGCCGCGCCGGCTGTCGTAGGCCATCGCCAGATCACCCCGTTGACGGAGCCAAGGGTCGACGAGCACCCAGGCGCCGCTGTCGGAGGCGAAGGCTTGTGGTGCGCCATGAATGAAGCTCGCGATCGAGAGGAGCGACAATAGGCACAGGTGACGGAGATGACTGCACATGATGACTCACTCCTTGCCGCGAAAGTTCCCGGACCCTCGCGCCCGATCTGCAAGGATCGGATACGGCATCACGCCATATTTTACGTCCGGCCGGAATGGCCATTATACGCCGACTGCTGCGTGGAGCGCGGACCCCGGTCCGCTCCGAGCCGCAGGCTTCAGCCTGCGCGAACCTTCCCCCGACGCCCGGCGAGAATGTTCCCGGCGATGCACGCCTGCCGATTCGCGCGTTCGCGCGGGGTGAACCCCGCGGCTCAGGGTTCGCACGTCACCGTCTGCGTCAGGCGCGGGCAGTCGGCCAGCGTAACCACGTGCTCGCCGTGCTGGTCGGGCCATTTGTGTCTGGCTTTGCCGCGGGAGTTGACGGGGATGCGCTGGCGGTCGGTGGTGTTGTTAGTGAGGTCAGTGTTGTCGACGGGGACGGTCGATCCTTCGGGCAGCGTGGTGCGCACTGTGACTTTGATGATGGTGATGTCACCCCCGCCGCCACCGCCGCCGCCCTTTGCCCGGCAGCGGGCTTTGAGTTTCGACAACCCCACGCAGGGATCAAACTCCCACGTGTCGCCGAGGTGCTCGCCGAGCTCGCCCCAGCCGCCGTACAGCACGATGCGGTTTCGATCAGCATCGAACGTCATCGCGTGTCCATACCGCGGGGGGATGCCTTCGACCTGTCTCTCGCGCCACTCGACGCCATCCCATTCCCACATGTCGGCGAGTTCTATGCCGGCGCTTCTGCCTCCATGAAGGACGGTCACGTTTCGGCCTTCATCGTAGACCATGGCATGGCCGTAGCGCGGCGCGGGTCCAGTCGTTGCGACGAGCGTCCACCGCCGTCCGTCCCACTCCCACGTCTCGCCGTCGTCTCCTCTTCCCTCGGCACTGCCGCCGAAAAGAACCGTCACGTCGCGAGCCGTGTCGTACGTCATGGCATGATCAAAACGGTTGGAAGGTCCTCGCGTGCTCTCGCGGGTCCATTCACTGCCATTCCATTCCCACGTCTCGCCATTTGGGCGGAAATTGCCATTATCGTTCTTGGCAATCCCGCCAAATAGGACGACGATGCCGCGCGACTTGTCATAGGTCATTGCGTGATTGCCGCGCTGCGAGGGGCCGACATCCGTCACCCACGTCCATGTCGCACCGTTCCAACTCCAGGTGTCAACGCCCGAAACAAGGAGAATGGACTGCTCTCGGCTATTGTAGATCATGTCGTGACTGAGCAGTTCACCCGGTCCGATCGTGGCAATCAGCGACCACTGCCGCCCGTCCCATGCAAAAGTGTGCTCCTCATCGCCTGTCTTGGGGTGGCGATATCCGCCGAAGAGCACGGTCTGACCGCGTGCGGCGTCGTAAGCCATCTTTGCCTCCGCCCGTCCCAGCGGCGACGCGGTCCGCTGCGTCCACGTCTGCCCGTCCCATTCCCATGTGGTGTCGCGGGCGCCCGGGTCGAAGTATCCTCCGAACAAGACGGTCACGCCGCGCCGGGAATCGTAGACCATGCCCTGGCTATCCACCGTCCACGGTCCGCTCCTCGACACGATCGTCCAGGACTGACCATCCCACACCTCGGTCTCCTCCTGGTTCGACAGCGAATCGCCGTGCAACACCGTTACGCCACGCGCGGCGTCAAACGACATCGCCGAGCGGCTGCGTGCATCGAGGTCGTTTTCGTCCCGCATGACCCAGGTGTTGCCGTCGAATTCCCACGTCTGCTCATGGAAATTGATCCCGACCGTCAGACCGAAAAGCACCATCACGCGGCGAATGCTGTCGTACGTCAAACTGTGGTGCTGCAGCAGTGGCCGCGAGTCAAGTTCGCGCAAGATCCAACTGTTTCCATCCCATTCCCACGTGTCATCCTGCGCATCGCCGTCGATTCCACCGTGCAACACGACCACGCTGCGATGCTCGTCATAGGCGAGCGCGGGCCACCAGCGCGGACTCGGACCTTCCGCTGCGCGAAGCGTCCATGCAACACCATCCCATTCCCACGTGTCGCCAAGCCGGCGAGCGCCATCCCAGCCCCCGAAGAGCACGACGACGCCGCGCCGACTGTCGTACGCCATCTTGTGGCCTTTGCGCGAACTAGGCCCCTCCGTGCTCTTGCGCGTCCAGCGCTGCCCGTCGTACTCCCATGTGTCGCCGAGATACGTGTCGCCGCGAATGTCGAAACCCCCGAACATCACGGCCACCCCACGTCGGCTGTCATACGCCATGCCTAGTTCGCTGCGCTTACGGAGCCACGGATACACAAGTTGCCAAGCCCCGCTGTCATCGGCGAAGGCATCAGGAACACAATGGACCAAAGCCGCGATCACGGCGGTGTACAACACGCACAGGTGACGGAGATGACTGCACATGATGACTCACTCCTTGCCGCGAAAGTTCCTGGACCCTCGCGCCCGATCTGCAAGGATCGGATACGGCATCACGCCATATTTTACGTCCGGCCGGAATGGACTTCAATCCCGTCCCTTACGACGCGTTTTTCACGGGAATTTCGCTGGATCGGAGCGCCTTCCGGGAATCTCGGACGTAACCCTCCTCCCGACGCGCCAGAGCGAACTTCAGCCCGCCGGCCGGTTGGCCGAAACAACGGCGGGTTCTTGCCCTACGTTTCAAAGTGTCAAGGAGATGTCCGTATGAGTCGTATCGCTCCCGCGTCCCGTCCGTTTCTGATCGCATGCAGCATCGTCCTCGTCGGCGCGGCCGGCTGGCGGCTTCTCGCGCCAAGGACTGCGCAGGGTCCGGCGCCCGTGTCCGCGGACGGCGGGGGACCGCCCGAACCGCAGACCCCCCTGTCCCGCAACATCATCGTGTTCGAGACGGACGACCAGCGCTGGGACAGCATCGACCTTGATCTCGATGACGAAGACTGGGTCATGCCCAACGTGTATGACATCTTCATAGAGGGCGGCGTTCACTTCCGGAACGCCTTTGTGACCAACCCGACGTGCTGCCCATCGCGCGCCAGCCAACTTTCCGGCGGGTTTTACTCACACAACACCGGAGTCCTGACCAATACCTGGCCCAATGGGAGCGCCGTGCGCTTCGAAGATGATAACGCGCTGGCCGTGCGGATGAAGGACACCTACTACATCGACGAGGCGTACTACACGGTGCTCATCGGGAAGTACATGAACGGGTACGAGGACTTGACGTACAAGGACAGCAATATCAACGTCAAGAAGGGGCGCTATATCCCGCGCGGATGGGATCTGTTCATGGTCGTGCATGACTCGAAGGACTGGGACCGCGGGTATGAGCTCACTGTCGGCGGGAATCCCGACGGACCGAATCCCAAGAAAGGCGTCATCCTGCCGAAGGATACGTGCAAAGATGACAACGGCAACTGCATTGACAACTGGAATTCCGGGCTGGGCGGCACGTTGAGAGCGGACCTTCAGGCATTGGGCGTTCCTGACGGCGTCATCGATTTACTCGAAGATGAGTTTCCATTCGAATCCAATGAATCCCTGCGAGATTGGACCTACCTTCCAGAACTCGAGAAGCTGCTTGCCGTAAGAGTATTGGAGAATCTTCCCGACCCTGAGAATCAACCGCTCTTCATGATGCTGACCATGGCGCCGCCGCACGGGCCGACGCAGCTCAGCGCGGAGTATTGCGGCAACGAAGACCCGCGGATCGAAGCCTTCGAGTACGACGACGATCCCCGCGGCGGCTATGGGGAGGGGTATGATCTCTCCAATATGGAAGTGCTTTGGGAGGATATTGCTGATAAACCCTCCTGGATGCAGGGGAATCCCGATGCATTCGCCAAACAGGTCGCCTGTGAAAAGTCCCTGCTGCACTGTTACCGGGGAGAGGGCTGTGACACGCAAGACTGCTCGGGCGACGGCGGCACCTGCGACCGGGAAGAAGATCCGGAAGATTATCGCAATTACCGTGCGCTCCAGCGCGCATTCAGCGACGAGCTGGCTTCCTTGCGCATCATTGACACCTTCATAGCTGAGATCAAGACGACCGCGGATACGGAGTTGGGCGATAACACGGTCTTTTTCTTCACCTCCGACCACGGCACGATGTGGGGAGAGCACGGCGAGTTTCAGAAAGGCGCGCCCTACGAAGAGGCGATCCGCGTGCCGTTCGCGGTGGCCGGCACGGGCATCCGGTCCAACGCCAATGATCCGATCAAGGTCGACGACATGATCGCGTTCGACCTGGACATGCCCGCGACGATCCTGCAGATCGCCGGGTACACGCGGGATGAGATCAGCGATCCGGACTTGAATGACGGGCTGATTCACAGCGACGGGTGCAGCCTGCTGGGCATCCTGGGGTCCGGCGCGACCTGGGGCGACTGCTACACCGACGGGCAGTCGGAGCGGCCGTGGCCGCGCGAGAAGGTGCTGGTGCAATCCTTCCGCAACCTTGCGCCGAACTCGACGCCGTCGTGGGCGGGCTTGCGCCTCAAGGCGGATGGGCAACTACCCCTGCGGAAACACGTGATCACCGACACCCACGAGCACGAGTTCTACGACCTGACCGGCGACCCCGAAGCCTA
>JAJVHU010000018.1 GCA_022072505.1 Phycisphaerae bacterium | reverse complement strand
GCGCACGTCGGGGGAGGTCTCGCCGGATCGAAGGTTCGCGCGGGCTGAAGCCCGCGGCTCGGTTTTTCCACTTTTTTTCTGGAGTTCAGGACGTTTTTTTTGGAGGTCCGAACATGACGCTCGGTAGCATCGTAGACGAAGGGGCGAAGGTCCGCGGGAGGGCTTTCGCGGAGGTGGCGAAGGTCCGCGGGAGGGCTTTCGCGGAGGTGGCGAAGGTCCGCGGGAGGGCCTTTGCCGGGGTGGCGGCGGTCGTGGGGATCGTCGCGGTTTTCGCGGTCGCGTGGTGGGTGCTGCCGGAACCGGAGCCGGCGATGCTGCGGGCGGCGTGGACGTGGACGGGCGCGAGCAGCGACCCGGACGTCTGGAACGAGGCGACGAACTGGAGCAGCGCGGGCGGGGCGTGTCCGTTTCCGTGCTCGACGGCGGACGACGTCACGTTCAACATCGACTTCGACGTGGTGTTCGACGCCTCGCGGACGATCGACGATCTCGTCGTGGTCAGGGGCAATCCGGATCGGGATCAGACGTTCGACGCCGGCGGGTCGGAGTACACGCTGACCTGCGACACGGTGAGCATCACCGGCATCGAGTCCTTGGTCACGATCCACGTCAACGGCAAGGCCGCGATCGAGACCAACTGATGCCGCCGATCAGCGCTCGATATCGAACGCCGCCGGTTGGCGCTCGCCGTCGAACGGCACCGGTCGGCGATGACGGGCGGTCGCCGTCCCGAGCCGTTTCTCAGGCCCGCGCGCCGTGCGAAAGGGTTCCAATGCCAGTCACTCATCGTGTTCGTCGTCGTGTTCGTCGTCTTGCGATCGCCGCCATCCTGCTGACGGGGTTGTCAGGCCCGCGCGTCCTGGCGGAGGTCAACCTCCCGCCGGGGTTCGAAGTCGTGACCTTCGCGGTCAATGACTTCGGATGCACCAACGCGGACATCAATGACTGCGGCGAGATCGCGTTCGCGCAGTTGCAGGCCATTGGAGGCAATCACGCAGACGTGTTTGTGTATGACAACGGGCACATCACCCGCATCACGGACAACAATGATCGGGATGTGTTCCCATTCATCAACAACCGCGGCCAGATCCTCTGGGGTCGCGGCATCCGTAACCATGGTGTGACGCAACTGGTTCTCTATGATGACGGGCGGGAGACCATTATTGATGAGTTCAAGAAGAGCTTCAACGGCTGGTCACTGAACAACCTCGGGCACGTCGCGTGGAGCCGAAGCCAGCGATGGCGGCGCTGTCCGAAGAAAGAAAACATTTTTCTCTGGAATGGCATTGCGTCGAGTCAGCTTACCTTTGATGGCGACGTGAGCAACGTACAAGTGCGCCTGAATGATGCTGGTGCGATGGTTTGGGTTCGCGCCTTGTTTTGCGATAATCCTTGGAACTCAGAGATCGTTCTTCGAGATCAACAGGGGCTTCAAACCCTTGAGAGCCCCGGCTCGCAGAATCAAGTTCCGAGGATTTCGAACAACGGGAATATTGTCTGGAAATCGGACAATTTTAGCATGATGATGCGGAGAGGCGCTGTGTTTCGTCTGCCCTTCACGGGCGCGGTGTCGGATCTTAATGACAGCGATCGCATATGCCGCGTGGAATTCGACCACGTGACCCGAGAAAAACAGCCGATCGTTTATGACCTTAACAGCAGCGAATATCAGCGGTATTTGATTGCATCGGGGTTGGGTTCGGTCGCTACCGGCTCTATCAATGAGCACGGAGAGTGTGTTTGGATTTGGTATGAGGATCCTCCCAACAGCAACTGGAGGGGAGGCGTGCTTTATCTGCGACGACAAAGATTTGGAGATGTTGATTTGGATGGAGTCGTGGGTTTGTTGGATTATGCGAGGTTTTCTCGAAAGCTAGAAGGCCCTCTCTTGAAGTTGAGATTGTGTGATGATCGGTTCTTGGATTTGGATTATGACGGAGATCTGGATATGGCCGATTATGCCCGATTCCAGAACTCATACCAACGGGAAGGCGACTGACTACAGAGCCACCTTGTGAAAGGAAGTTGAAAATGATTCGTTCGACGTATGTTCTTATCGCCGTCGTCATTCTTTGGATTAATGCCGATAGGCTGTTCGCCCAGCTTGAAGAAATTACGTGGACAGGATTAAGTAATCGCAACTGGGGCAATACTGCCAACTGGAGCGAGCCGGTGGTTCCCGATGAGACTTATCATGTAACGATTCCTCACAACCCGTCGGGGGACCAGTTCCCCCGCCTCAACAATGGCGAGACGCGGCGCGCCGGGAAGGTGACGATCAACGTCTCCGGTGGAACGCGCGGCAAGGTTGAGATATGGGGAAGCTCGACGCTGATCCTCGGCGACGGCAGCGCCCAGACGTCGACGATCGACGGCGACCTCCATGTCGGCCAGGACGCCAGCCACCCCGGGACGCTTCAGGTCGACGGCGCGCACACCCTCCAGGGCGACGGCGGCGTGATCCACCTGGTCAACTTCGACAGCACGATCGAGGAAAAGGACTCCACCGGCGACAGTCTCATCATCCAGAGCAGCGACGGCAACTGCACGGGCGAGAGCAATGACCGGTCCTGCTCGGTGCTGGTTCACGGGACCGGACAGATTCTCGTCGAACTGGACAATCGGGCGTGGGTCGTGTCGGACGCCAACGGCCTGACGCTGGGGAGCGAACCCAAAACGGGAACCGGCGCCGGCTTCTGGGTCGCGGAGAACGACGCCACGCTGCACGTCGAGACGGAGGTGACCGGCGGGTGTGAGTGGCGGGTCATCGACGTGGGCGACACGGACTCGACGATCTGGATCAAGAGCAGCGGCTGCGTGCAGGCGACCGGACCGGTGGTGCTGAAGGAAGGCTGCCTCAAGTGCCAGGGTCCGTTCTGCACGACGGGCAAACTGACGTGGAAGTCGGTCGCCCACGGCGAGACATCGACCAGCCCGGCGATCCGCGTGTACCCGGACATCACGGCGACGTTCGGTCTGGGCGCGGCCAGCGCGTGTGCAAGCTGCCCGTAAAGCCCACAGGAGCGTGAAAAGTCAAAAAGACGCATCCTGCGGACCAAGGGCGTTCAGCGGGTGGTTCGGAACAGTGCTCCGCGCGACCCGCTCGCGCTGATTCCCTGGCCGATGAAGGGCCGGTAAGCGCGCGGTGCGGCGCAGCGCGCGGTGCGGGCCGCGGCGCGCGATGCGGGGCGCGGCGTCGCGGAACGCAGCCGGAAGGGGGCTTCCGCGGGGGGTTACGGAGCGGCCTTGTCGGCGTCTTTCTTTTTCAGGTCGATCGAGGTCGGGACGCTGCCGACGGCGGTTTTGACCTTGATGGGGATACGCTCCTCCTCGGCGATTTTTTCGGCGAGGGGTTGGAGGGTGGCGACGAGCCGGCCGAGACGGTCAAACGAGTAGACCATCGATTCGTAAAGCCGCGGGTCGCGGAGGATGAGGGCGGCGGTTCCGTCGCCTTCGTTCAGGGCGCGGGCGGCGAGGGCGAGTTGGTCGGAGGCGGCGTCGAGGTTTTCGAGGACGGCGTTGGCGGCGGCGAAGAACTCGCCGATGTGCTGCTCGGTGTTGTCCACGCCGGTGTTGACGTTGTCGGCGAGCTTCTGCGTCTGCGTGTGCCAGGTTTCCAGGACGAGGTTGAGCTTGTCCGAGGCTTCGCGGAGGCGCGCGGCGACGGTCTTGAAGTCGGTTTTCAACTGCTCGTCGCCGAGGACGTCGTTGACGTTGCGGAGGGTGGCGTCGAAGCGCTCGATGACGGTCGAGAGGTTGGCGGTGATGCGTTCGGCCTCGGTGAGCGGCTGATCGACCTGGGCGACCGGGGCTTTTCTGAGGAGCAGATGAAGATCCTCGGCGACGGGGGTGAGTTTTTCGGCGAACTGTCCGATCTGGACGACGGTCTGCTCGAAGGAGTCCATCGCCTCCTCGGAGACGATCTCATTGAGGCGGTTGGCCATCTGACCGCGGATGGACGCGGTTCCGTCGGTCGGAAGGATTTCGCCGCTGAGAGGATCGTCGACGACGAGTTCGATGACGCCGCGTCCGATGCCGAGGGTCGGGGAGTACACCAGGGCGCGGGCGGTGGCGGGGACGGCGTAGGCGTTCTTGATGAGGACGATGATGTCCACGCCGAGCCCGGGGCGGCGGTCGTCCTTGAATTCGAGGCGTCCGACGCGGCCGATCGCCACGCCGTTGAGCGTGACCTCGTTGCCCTCGCGGATGTCGCGGAGTTGGCTGACGCCGCGGATGCGCAGCGACCACTCGGCGCCGCCCAGCCACTCCGGGCGCTCGCCGAACATGACCATCAGGACGCCCAGCGCGCCCAGCGAGGCAATGACAAACACGCCGACCAGCACGTTTCGGGTGGTTTCCTTCATGATACAGCTCGACTTTCCAGGGCTTCGAGGTCTTCCGCGTCGGCCCGCCCCTCGATGAAGCGGCGGACGCGCGCGTCCGCACACGCCCGGATCGCGTCGGGCGTCCCGTCGAAAATGAATTTTCCCTTGTGAAGCATGACGATCCGGTCGGCGACCTTGAAGGCGCTGGACATGTCGTGGGTGACGACGATGCCCGTCGCGCCCATCACCCGCCTCATGCGGAGAATCAGCTCGTTGATGACGTCCGCGCGGGGCGGGTCGAGCCCGGTGGTGGGTTCATCATACAGGATGACCTCAGGGTCGAGGGCGATCGCCCGGGCGAGGGCGACGCGCTTTTTCTGGCCGCCGGACAGCTCGGCGACGCGCTTCGCCTCCAGTCCGGACAACCCGACCATCTCGAGCTTTCGGGCGACGGTTTCCCGCACCTCGACGCGACGCATCGTGGTGTGCGTGACCAGCGGAAACGCGACGTTGTCCCCCACGGTGAGCGAGTCGAACAGGGCGGAAAGCTGAAAGAGGAAGCCGAAGGACTTTCGCGGTTCAACCCACTCCCGCTCGCGCAGATCGTTCATCCGCCGTCCGTGAAAGTAGACGGATCCTTCGTCGGGTTTGAGCAGGCCGACCATGTGCTTGAGGAGGACGCTCTTTCCCGTGCCGCTTTCGCCGATGATGACGGTGGTTTCGCCGCGGCGCAGGGCGAGATCCACGCCGTCGAGCACGACGAGCGGTCCGAACCGCTTGTGCAGGCTTTCCAGATGGATGATCGGTTCGTTGTCGCTTTGCGGCGTCATCGTCGCTCGAATCCGTTGAGGCGACTGCGTGCGCGTTACGCGGGCCGGCGATCCCGCACCAGCGTCGCCGGACCGCGGATCAACATAATCCGAGTCGTCGGCGCAGGAAACACGGCGGCGCCCGTCCCGCGAGCAAGCCATCGTGAATGCGGTCGAAGCTTCAGGGACAACACCGGTCAAGCTGAGTCAACGTCGAGCGGAAGTCCTTCGGCAGCGGAGCCTCGAACGTGACGGAGTCGTTCGTGCGCGGGTGACGGAACGTCAACCGCAGGGCGTGAAGCGTCAGGCGTCGGATCAGCGGACGCTCGGGATGTCGGGAGCTGGGGCGGTACCCCGGTTTGAACTGGGAAAGAAGAATCTGCGTGCCGCCGCCGTAGAGGAGGTCGATCGCGAGCGGGAAGCCGATCGAGGCAAGGTGTACGCGGATCTGATGCAGCCTGCCGGTGTGAGGGCGGCATTCCAGGAGCGTGTGTCCGGCGACGTGACGGACGACCCGGAAGCGTGTCAGGGACGGTTTTCCGTGCTTGTGGGCGACGACGACGCGGCGGCGGGCCTTGTCGGGTTTGAGAGGAAGATCCACCTCGCCGGGTTTCTCCACGCGGCCGGCGACGAGGGCGAGATAGACCTTTTCGACTTCGCGGCGAGCGAACTGAGACGTCAAGGAGCGCTGCGCGTCGAGCGTCCGAGCGTAGACCACGACGCCGCCGGCGTAGCGGTCGATCCGGTGGACCGGTCTGAACTCCTCATCGGGGTCGAGATGCCCGTGACGGATCAGGGCGTCGTGGATGGAAACCGCTCCGGTTCCCGGGACACACACCAGCCCCGGGGGTTTGTTCACGACCAGGATTTCGGCGTCTTGATGGAGGATGCCAACTTCAGGAATGCCGCGTTTCTTCCGGGTCACGGGGGAAGCGTACCGCGCGAAGGGTTCGAAGGCGCGGGGGTTGGACGCGGTCACGTTGCATAAATTGTCATGCTTATTATTAAAGTGAAAATGCTTCTCTAAAGCGTGCGGAGGAGGGGTATGGGATTCGTTGGCGGAGGATGAGCAACGGCTTGTCTTTTCGATTTGACAGGGTTATGAGCGCGCGTATACTCGCCCGGCTCTAGGCTTGGTCGAATCCCGGCGACTGGCGCGGGTGCGAGGGAATCCCGCCGCGAATCGGCGCGGGTGAGTCGTCGATGCGTGGGCATCGGGCGGCGTCCGCGAGTTCCGTGACAGGGACAAGCGCCGAGTCTGCGGCGATAGCGCGCTGCTGTAGCTCAGCTGGTAGAGTGCGTCCTTGGTAAGGACGAGGTCACGGGTTCGATCCCCGTCAGCAGCTTGGTGATGCGGCGCGGGGGACGGAAACGGAACGGTCGCGGCGTCCAGGCGGCGCGCGGACGGCGCGGGTCATAGACGAATTAATGTCCGGACGTAGAAAGTCCTTACGAGTGGAGGAGCAGTCTCAGTATGGCGAAGGACGTATTTGAACGAACCAAGCCCCACGTCAACGTGGGGACGATCGGACACGTGGACCACGGGAAGACGACGCTGACGGCGGCGATCACGATGGTCCAGGCGGCGAAGGGGTTGTGCAAGGCGATCAGCTACGACGAAGTGGCGAAGGCGTCGGAGTCGCAGGGTCGGCGCGACCCGACGAAGATTCTGACGATCGCGACGTCGCACGTGGAGTATGAGACGGAGAAGCGTCACTACGCGCACATCGACTGCCCGGGCCACGCGGACTACGTGAAGAACATGATCACGGGCGCCGCGCAGATGGACGGGGCGATCCTGGTGGTGTCGTCGGCGGACGGTCCGATGCCTCAGACGCGCGAGCACATCCTCCTGGCGCGCCAGGTGAACGTTCCGCGGATCGTGGTGTTCCTCAACAAGATCGACCTGGTGGACGATGCGGAGCTTCTGGATCTGGTCGAGCTGGAGGTGCGGGAGCTGCTGAGCAAGTACAGCTTCCCGGGCGATGATACGCCGGTGGTGCGAGGCTCGTCGCTTCCGGCGCTTCAGAATCCGAAAGATCCGGAGAAGACGAAGTGCATCGGCGACCTGATGGCGGCGCTGGACTCGTACATTCCCGAGCCGGTGCGCGAGATTGACAAGCCGTTCCTGATGTCGATCGAGGACGTGTTCAGCATCAAGGGCCGCGGGACGGTGGTGACCGGTCGCGTGGAGCGCGGGCAGGTGAAGGTGGGCGACGAAGTCGAGATCGTCGGCCTGCGGGACATCCAGAAGACGACGGTGACGGGCGTCGAGATGTTCAACAAGACGCTGGATTACGCGCTGCCGGGCGACAACTGCGGTTGCCTGCTGCGCGGCACGAAGAAGGAAGAGGTCGAGCGCGGTCAGGTTCTGGCGAAGCCGGGAACGATCCCTCCGCACACGAAGTTCGAGGCGGAGGTTTACGTTCTGACGCAGGAGGAAGGCGGGCGTCACACGCCGTTCTTCAGCGGGTATCGTCCGCAGTTCTACTTCCGGACGACGGACGTGACGGGATCGCTGAAGCTGCTGGGCGGGGCGGAGATGTGCATGCCCGGCGACAACATTACGATGGAGGTTGAGTTGGGCAAGCCGATCGCGATGGAGCAGGGGCTTCGGTTCGCGGTGCGCGAGGGCGGTCGGACGGTGGGTTCGGGCGTCGTGTCGAAGGTTTTGCTGTAATCGTGACGGCGCGTCGGCGTTTTTGACCGGTTGAAGGCGTGTTCGGCGGGCGTGGGGCGCGTCGCCCGGCCTTCGGCAAAGGAGCGGTATCGGGGATGGCGAAGAAAAAGGGTCAAAAGCGCGAGTGGGTGTGGCTGCAGTGCAGCGAGACCGGGGATCTGAACTACCGGACGACGGTGAACGTGATGGGCGGGACGCCGAAGATCACGCTGATGAAGTACAGCCCGCGTCTTCGGAAGCGGACGCTGCACAAGATCAAGCGGAAGTAGGGTTCAGGATTCCGGATTCGGGGAGGTCCGCGATCGCGCGGTCTCGGCTGTTTGGGTGACGCGGCGGCGTTCGGCGGCGTGGGTGGATCGCACGGGAATCAGGCGCGTTTCGCGAGTTGGGGACTGAAGGCCGGATACCCCCGGACCTTGATTCCGGTGCTCCTGGGATAAGAAGGAGCATAGCTCAATTGGTAGAGCACCGGTTTCCAAAACCGGCGGTTGGGGGTTCGAGTCCCTCTGCTCCTGATGATGAGGGTGCTGCAAGGGGCGGGGCGGAACGGACCTGTCCCGGAATCTGAGTCGGCAGCGTCGGAAAGTCGCGGCTTGACCGACGGGGCGGGTTGAAACGAGCGGAATATGGCAAACGCGACAACGACGTCGGGAGTGGGCCCGGTGGCGGGTTCCTCAGCGAGGGAACCCGGAGGGCGATCCCCGACGGGCGGAGGGAACGTAGTTGGCAGCGGCGGCGGGGGTGGCGGAAGTCGCCGTGACTCCGGCGCGGTGAGCTTCTTCGAGCGGTACAAGCCCGAGCAGGGTCCGAAGGTTCGGTGGGCGTCGATGGGGGCGGCGCTGCTGATGGCCTACGGGCTGGCGGCGTTTGTTTACGACCGGCTGGCGGGTTGGCGTGATTCGAGCCGTCCGTGGACGATGGCGATCGTATACGGGATCCCGATGGTGCTGGCGCTGGGGGTGGCGGCGACGGGGTGGTGGTTCACGTTCCGGAATCGGGGGAGCAGCGACTTTCTGATCGCGACCGAGAACGAGATGCGGAAAGTGAACTGGTCGAGCCGGCGCGAGGTGATCGGCTCGACGAAGGTGGTGATCGCGTTCACGATCATTTTCGGCGTGCTGATGGGTTTTGCGGACCTTGTTTTCTTCCAACTGTTTCAGTGGTTCGGGGTGTTGAAGGAAGGGGTCACGGGACTGGGAGATCCTGGGGGATGACCGAGCAACTGTCGAGCGAACCGACGCGCCCCGGGATGCGGTGGTACGTGCTGCGGGTGGCGTCGAACAAGGAGGATCAGGTTTGCGAGGCGCTGACCCGGAAGATCAAGATCGAGGGTCTTGAGTCTCGCGTGGGCCGGGTGCTGGTTCCGACGTTGAAGGAGAAGAAGTTCAAGGGCGGGGCGTTGAAGTTCATCGAGCGGAAGCTGTATCCGGGGTACGTGTTCGTTGAGATGGCGTGCGAACCGGACGGGTCGATGAACGAGCAGGTGTGGTTCACGGTGAAGGAGACGACGGGGGTCGGGGACTTCATCGGGGCGAACAACAAGCCGAAGCCGATGCCGGATCACGAGGTGGGGGCGATGCTGTCGGCGTGTGAGAAGCCGGATGAGTCGGCGCTGGCGGCGGTGCAGTTCCAGAAGGGCGACCAGGTCAAGATCACGGAGGGGCCTTTCGAGGGCTACGAGGGCGAAGTGGACTCGATGGACGAGCGTCGGGGGCTGGTGACGGTGGTGGTGACGGTGTTCGGGCGGGCGACGCAACTGGATGTCGAATACTGGCAGTTGGAACGAGCGGCGGCGGAGCAGGTGAAGGAGTGAGTCGGGATTCGGGATTTGAGGTCGCGGGCGCTCGTTCGGGTTTGACGGCGGGGTGAAGGGAAGGCTGACGTGGCGAAGAAGAAAGAGGTCGTGGCGGTCATCAAGCTTCAGGCGCCCGGGGGTCAGGCGACGCCCGCGCCGCCGATCGGACCTGCGCTGGGTCAGCACGGGGTGAACATCGGGCAGTTCGTCCAGCAGTTCAACGCGGCGACGGGGAACCTGAACGGGATGCGGGTGACGGTCGAGTTGTCGGTGTATTCGGACAAGTCGTTCACGTTCAAGGTGAAAAGCCCTCCGGCGTCGGTGCTGCTGAAGGACGCGTTGAAGGCTGAGAAGGGCAGCGGGACGCCGAACAAGCAGAAGATCGGGACGATCACGCGGGCGCAGCTTCGGGAGATCGCGCAGCGGAAGCTGCCCGACCTGAACTGCACGAAGATGGAGTCGGCGGAGCGGATCGTGGCGGGGACGGCGCGGTCGATGGGGGTTGAGATCGCGGATTGACGGACGGGCGGACGAGCATGGCAAGACAAACGGTGGCGTACAAGAAGCGTCTGGAGATCCGGGGCGGGGACGCGCTGAAGCCGGTGGACGTCGACGCCGGGATTTCGGCGGTGAAGTCGATGGCGGCGGTGCGATCGGACCGGACGTACAAGAACGGGCGCAAGCGCAAGGGCGTGGATCAGACGTTGCAACTGGTGATGCACCTGGGGATCGACCCGAAACAGGCGGACCAGATGTTGCGCGGGGCGATCTCGCTGCCGAAGGGGATCGGCAAGACCCGGCGGGTGATCGCGTTCTGCGAGGGCGACGCGGCGGCGCAGGCGAAGGCGGCTGGGGCGATCGAGGCGGGCGGCGACGAGTTGATCGACAAGATTCAGAAAGAGAACTGGTTCGAGTTCGACGTGGCGGTGGCGCATCCGTCGCTGATGGGGAAGGTGGGCAAGCTGGGTCGCGTGCTCGGGCCGCACGGGCTGATGCCGACGCCGAAAGCAGGGACGGTGACGCCGGACGTGGCGACGGCGGTGAAGGAGTTCGCGGCGGGGCGGATCGAGTTCCGCAATGACGCCGGGGGGAACGTTCACGTACCGGTGGGCAAAGCGAGCTTCAGCGTGGCGGATCTGAAGGCGAACATCGAGGCGGTGGTCGCGCACATCAGCCGCTCGAAGCCGGCGACGGCGAAAGGTCAGTTTTTCAAGAAGGTCTGTCTGGCGGGGGTGAACACGCCGTCGGTGGTGCTGAACGTCGGGGCGTAGCGGGGGCGCATCGGGTCGGCCCAGCCTCGCCGTCTCAGGTTTTGCGCAATCGTGCGAGGCGTCCGGATTCGAGATTTGAGAGTTCAGATTTGAGATTTGAGATTCGTGAGGCGTTTTCCCGGGGTGAGATAGAGGCTGGATCGCGGTGGTGAAGGGTCGATGGCGCGGTTGAGGCCGGCGCGGTTGAGGCCGGCGCGTTTCGGAATGAGAGGCGAAGGGGATGAGCAAAGTCGTCAAAGACGCGGTAACGCAGGAATACGGGAAGCGCTACGGATCGCTGGCGGATGCGTGCCTCGTCGATGTCACGCGGCTGAACGTCAACGACGTGACGCACCTTCGACGGGAGCTTCGCAAGAAGCGGATCGAGGTTCAGGTGGTGAAGAACAGTCTTGCGAGGCGCGCGTTCGAGGGGACGCGTCTGGCGCCTCTGGCCGCGGGGTTCGACGGTCCCTGCGCGCTGGTGACGGGGGGCGAGTCGATCATCGACATGGCGCGGGCGCTGGTCGAGGCGAAGAAGACCTACGTCAAGCTGGAGCTGAAGCAAGGGATCTGCGACGGCGACCCGGCGCTGCTGACGGTCGATGAGATATCGAAGCTTCGTGGGAAGCGTGAAATTCTGGGCGAAGTGGCGATGCTGATTTCGTCGCCGGGGCGGGCGATCAGCGGATGCCTGCGTGGGGCGGGCGGTCGGATCGCGGGCTGCGTGAAGGCGCTGGCGGACAAGGCGGACAGTTCGGGCGCTTCGGAACCGGCGGCGGCCTGACGACATCGGGAAAACATCGGGTGTTCCGGCTGGTCCCCCTCGGGGGATGAAACGACTCGCGTGTTGCGGGCGCCGTCCGGATCCCGTGGTGGGTTAGCAAGAAGGGGGCATCGGACAACATGGCGGAGGCACCGGCGAAAGAGTTTTCAGCGGACATCAAGTCGCTGGCGGACAAGCTCGTGGGTCTGACGGTGAAGCAGGCGCAGGAGCTGGTGGATTGTCTGAAGGACGTCCACGGGATCGAGCCCGCGGGGGGTGGGGCGGTGATGATGGCGGCGCCTGCGGGGGGCGCGGCGGCGCCCGTGGCGGAGGAGAAGGACTCGTTCAATGTGATCCTCGCGGGGTTCGGGGACAACAAGATCAACGTGATCAAGTCGGTGCGTGCGATCACGGGGCTGGGTCTGAAGGAAGCGAAGGATCTGGTCGAGGGTGTTCCGAAGCCGCTGAAGGAAGGCGTGTCGAAGGAAGACGCGGAGAAGATCAAGAAGGAGATCGAGTCCGCGGGCGGGGCGGTGAAGCTGGAGTAGCCGCAACGACGGAGAGGCGGTGCGAGTCGATCGCCCCGCCGGAACGAAGCCAAGAGACGACGGGAGGGTCGAGGCGCGCCTCGGCTCCTCCCTGTATTATGCGCGAAGTCCCCCGAAGCACACGATCCGCAACCGACGGGAACGACCGGCGCGGCAGAAAGGGACCGCCGGTGTCACAGAGGTCGGAGCGCGGATTGAGCGTCCCTTAGGACATCGTCAGGTCGAGTTCGAGCAGGGAAGGGATCTTACACGATGCTTACCCGGTCGCTACCGGTCCGCCGTTTCTCCAAGGTTGGGGACGCGCTGGAGATTCCGAGTCTTAACCAGATTCAGGTGAAGTCGTACGCGGCGTTCCTTCAGGAAGACGTCGAACCGCGTTCGCGCGCGCGGGTGGGGCTGGAAGCCCTGCTCCACGAAGTGTACCCGATCGAAAGCTACGACGGGAACGTGGCGCTGAACTACGTGTGCTACGAGCTGGCGAAGCCGCGGTACACGCCGGACGAATGCCGGGAGCTGCGCCTGACCTACGGGAAGCCGCTGCGGATCCGCCTGCGGATGACGCGGAAGGACTCGGACGAGGTTCTGGAGGATCTGATCTACGTCGGCGAGCTTCCGATCATGATGGGCGGCGGGGAGTTCATCATCAACGGCGCCGAGCGCGTGATCGTGTCGCAGTTGCACCGCAGTCCGGGCGTGGACTTCGTGAAGGAGCAGGCGGAAGGGGACCGGGCGCTGCACGGCTGCCGGATCATTCCGGAGCGGGGGAGCTGGATCGAGGTCAACGTCACGAAGAAGGACTTGATGGCGGTCCGGATCGACCAGAGCAGCAAGATCGCGGCGACGGCGTTTCTGCGGGCGATGTCGGAGAAGTACTCGACGGACGAGAGCATCATCCGGGAGTTTTTCCAGACGAAGCAGGTGAAGGTGAAGGATCTGACCTCGGACATGTACGTGGTCAGTCCGGTGACGGAGGCGGGATCGGGGAGCGTGCTGGTGCAGGCGGGATGCCAGATCGGGGACGCGATCGGGGCGATCCAGCAGGGAGGATCGGGGACGAAGATCGAGGTGATCGCGCAGGTGCAGGATCCGATCATCCTGAACACGCTGGCGGAGGACAGCACGCACTCGCACGAGGAGGCGCTGCTGAAGATTTACGCGCGGCTTCGTCCGGGGAACCCGCCGGCGCTGGACAAGGCGAAGAAGCTGTTTCACGAGAAGTTCTACGACGAGAACCGCTACCGCCTGGGGAAGGTGGGACGGTTCCGGATGAACCGCAAGCTGGACATCAACTCGGACGAGTCGGTGATGGTGCTGCGGGTCGAGGACTACGTGGCGTGCCTGCGGTACATGCTGCACCTTCGGGCGGGGGATCCGCAGTATTCGGTGGACGACATCGACCACCTGGGGAACCGTCGTCTGCGGACGCTGGACGAGTTGTGCTCGGACGAGCTTCGGAAGGGTTTCCTGAAGCTGCGCCGGACGGTTCAGGAGCGGATGAGCCTGAAGAACCCGGACGAGATCGGGCGCATCGCGCAGCTCATCAACAGCAAGTCGATCAGTTCGGCGGTGGAGTTTTTCTTCGGGCGCAGCGAGCTGTCGCAGGTGGTGGATCAGACGAACCCGCTGTCGCAGTTGACGCACGAGCGGCGGTTGTCGGCGCTGGGTCCGGGCGGGTTGAACCGGAAGCGCGCGGGATTCGAGGTGCGCGACGTCCACATTTCGCACTACGGTCGGATCTGCCCGATCGAGACGCCGGAAGGGACGAACATCGGTCTGATCGCGTCGCTTTCGATCTACAGCAGCGTGGACGAATACGGGTTCCTGCGGACGCCTTACATCAAGGTGGACAAGGGCGGGAAGCTGGATGAGAAGGCGAGCTACCTTCGGGCGGACGAGGAGATGCGCCTGGTGCTGGCGCCGCCGGAGGCGTTGGATCCGCAGAAGCGGCGGTTGCAGCAAGGGGCGGTGATCGCTCGTGCTTACGGCGAGCTGGCGCAGGTTGAGAGCAAGCAGGTGGACTACCTGGACATCTCGCCGAAGCAGACGGTGGGGGTGTCGGCGGCGTTGATTCCGTTTCTGGAGCACGACGACGCGAACCGGGCGCTGATGGGGTCGAACATGCAGCGTCAGGCGGTTCCGCTGCTTCAGACCGACCCCCCGGTGGTGGCGACGGGGATGGAGAAGGTGGTGCCGATCAACAGCGGGATGGTCGTGCAGGCGCGCTACTCCGGGACGGTGACGTACGTCGACGCGGCGCGGATCGTGCTGAACGACACGGACGAGTACGTGATGCGGAAGTACCGCGGGCTGAATGAGCGGACGTGCCTGAACCAGCGTCCGCTGGTGAAGCCCGGTCAGAAGGTGAAGGCGGGCGAGATCATCGCGGACGGTCCGGCGACGTACAACGGCGAGCTGTCGCTGGGGCGGAACGTGCTGGTCGCGTTCATGACGTTCGACGGCTACAACTTCGAGGACGCGATCCTGATCAGCGAGAAGCTGGTGCGCGAGGACGTGTTCACGAGCATTCACATCGACGCGTACGACGTGGAGGTGCGCGAGACGAAGCTGGGCAAGGAGGAGTTCACGGCGGACATTCCGAACGTGTCGGAGCGGGCGCTGCGGAACCTGGACGAGCGCGGCATCGTGCGGACGGGGACGGTGGTGGGCCCCGGGGACATTCTCGTCGGCAAGGTCAGTCCGAAATCCAAGACCGAGTTGTCGCCGGAGGAGAAGCTGCTGCATGCGATCTTCGGTCGTGCGGGCGAGGACGTGAAGAACGACTCGCTGGAGCTTCCGGCGGGGGAGGAGGGGGTGGTCATCGGGGCGAAGCATTTTTCGCGCCGGATGAACATGTCGGACGAGGAGAAAAAGCAGCTCGAGGCGGAGGTGGCGGCGTACCGGGAGTCGCAGGACGGGCGGATCGTGACGCTGTTCCGCCAGATGTGCGAGGAAATCGAGAAGATGATGGACGGTCCGATGATCGACCCGAACACGCGGCAGAAGGTCGGTCACAGCCCGCTGAAGGACGTCATTCTCGAGCAGGTGAAGGACTTCGGGGACCAGGTGCGGACGCGAGACCTGAAGTGGGTGAAACCGGCGTCGATCCGGGAGTCGGTGCTGAACAAGGTGGTGGACCGGTTCTGGTCGCGGATCGAGGAGATCATCGAGGAGCGGGAGCGCAAGTCGGCGCAGATGAAGCGTGGGGACGAGCTGCCGACGGGCGTGCTGGAGATGGTCAAGGTTTACGTGGCGACGAAGCGGGCGTTGTCGGTGGGCGACAAGATGGCCGGTCGTCACGGGAACAAGGGGGTGATCGCGCGGATCATGCCCGAGGAGGACATGCCGTTTCTGGAGGACGGGACGCCGGTGGACATCGTGCTGAACCCGCTGGGCGTGCCGTCGCGCATGAACGTGGGGCAGATTCTGGAGACGTATCTGGGGTGGGCGGCGAAGGTGCTGGGGTTCCAGGCGGTGACGCCGGTGTTCGACGGGGCGAAGGAAGAGGAGATTCACGAACTGATCCGGCAGGCGAACGCGCATGTGCAGCAGATGTCGCAGGACGCGGCGCACGTGGCGCGGGCGGGCGCGGAGGATCTGCGCCTGTGCGAGATGCCGATGGGCGGAAAGACGCGGCTTCGCGACGGGCGGACGGGCGAGTACTTCGATCAGCGTGTGACGGTGGGCTACCTTTACATGCTGAAGCTGCACCACCTGGTGGATGACAAGATTCACGTGCGTTCGACCGGTCCTTACAGCCTGATCACGCAGCAGCCGCTGGGGGGCAAGGCGCGGACGGGCGGTCAGCGTTTCGGGGAGATGGAGGTCTGGGGTCTGGAGGCGTACGGCGCGTCGCACATTCTTCAGGAGCTTCTGACGGTCAAGAGCGACGACGTGGAAGGCCGGACGAAGATTTACGAGGCGATGGTGAAGGGGTCGAACACGCTGGAGGCGGGGACGCCGGTGTCGTTTGACGTGCTGTGCAACGAGATCCGCGGGTTGTGCATGAACATTCACCTCGAGAAGCCGATGCTGATCTGAGGCGTGAGCGCGGCGTGACGGGCGGCGCCGCCGGGTCGTAGCGGGGACGGGGGATGGATGCGTCGATCACGCTGTCGATGAACGAGCGGCCTGGGGCGGACGAGTTGCTGGCGTTTTACGAGCGCCACGGTCACCCGAACCGCCCGACGCGGGAGCAGGTTTCGCGGATGATCGCGTCGTCGCACTGTTTTGCGACGGCGCGTCGGGACGGGGTGCTGATCGGTTTTGCGCGGGGGGTGACGGACGGGCTGCTGGGGCGGCTGGCGGAGTGCAAGCTGGATCCGGCGTACCAGGGTCCGGCGGCGATCACGCGGAAGGACGCGCGGATCGAGCACGACGCGGGGGGCGTGGCGGCGCGGATGGCGCGGGGCGTGATCGAGGCGCTGCGGGAATACGGGGTGCAGCGGATCGAGGCGGTGGCTTACGGGACGGAAGTGGATTTCTGCGAGGAGCTGGGGTTCCGGAAGATGTCGGGGGTGGTGGCGCTGGGTCTTTCGTTCGGGGACGGAGGGCGGGAGAGCGCGGCGATGCTGGCGGCGGCGACTTCGTGACGGGTCATTGTCGTCGGGGGTGCGATGCGGCGCGGAAGGGCGCCGAGGGATTGAAAGGGATCACCGGACATGGTGGACACGACGTACGATCGGGTGAATGACTACGCGAGCGTTCGGATCACGCTGGCTTCGCCGAACGACATCCGGGCGTGGTCGTTCGGCGAGGTGAAGAAACCCGAGACGATCAACTACCGCACGTACCGTCCGGAGAAGGACGGCTTGTTCTGCGAGCGGATTTTCGGTCCGGAGCGGGACTGGGAGTGCGCGTGCGGGAAGTTCAAGGGGACGAAGTACAAGGGGATCATCTGCGACCGGTGCGGGGTGAAAGTGACGCACTCGCGGGTGCGTCGCAAGCGGATGGGGCACATCAATCTGGCGGCGCCGGTGGTGCACATCTGGTTCTTCAAGGCGATGCCGTCGCGTCTTGGGGCGCTGCTGGACGTGAAGACGGGGGATCTTGAGCGGGTCATCTACTTCCAGGATTACATCGTCGTCGATCCCGGGGACACGCCGCTGACCGAGAAGCAGGTGCTCAACGAGGAGGAGTACCGCAAGGCGCTGGAGGATTACGGTCACTCGTTCCGGGCGATGATGGGGGCGGAGGCGATCCAGACTCTGCTGGAGAAGCTGGATCTGAAGCGTCTTTCGGATCAGTTGCGCGAGCAGCTGTCGCGGACGTCGAGCCAGCAGCGGATCTACGACCTGACGAAGCGTCTGAAGGTGGTGGAGGCGCTGAAGAACTCGCCGAACGATCCGCGGTGGATGGTGCTGGAGGTGACGCCGGTGATTCCGCCGGACCTTCGCCCTCTGGTGCTGCTGGAGAGCGGGAACTTCGCGACGAGCGACCTGAACGATCTGTACCGGCGCATCATCAACCGGAACAACCGTCTCAAGAAGCTGATCGACCTGAACGCGCCGGAGGTCATCATCCAGAACGAGAAGCGCATGCTGCAGCAGGCGGTGGACGCGCTGTTCGACAACGGCCGCTGCCGGCGTCCGGTGCTGGGCAGCAGCAACCGCCCGTTGAAGTCGCTGACGGACATGATCAAGGGGAAGCAGGGGCGTTTCCGGGAGAACCTGCTGGGCAAGCGCGTGGATTACTCGGCGCGTTCGGTGATCGTGGTGGGACCGGAGCTGAAGCTGAACCAGTGCGGGCTGCCGAAGAAGATCGCGCTGGAGCTGTACCAGCCGTTCATCATCCGCAAGCTGAAGGAGCGGGGGATGGCGGACACGATCAAGAGCGCGAAGCGGATGCTGGAGCGCCGGGACCAGGAGATCTGGGACATTCTGGAGGAGGTGATTCATCAGCACCCGGTGCTGCTGAACCGCGCGCCGACGCTGCACCGGATGGGCATTCAGGCGTTCGAGCCGGTGCTGGTGGAGGGGAACGCGATCAAGATTCATCCGCTGGTGTGCAAGGGCTTCAACGCCGACTTCGACGGGGACCAGATGGCGGTGCATCTTCCGCTGTCGATCGAAGCGCAGGCGGAGGCGCACGTTCTGATGATGAGCGTGAACAACATTTTCGGTCCGGCGAACGGGTCGCCGATCATGTCGCCGTCGCAGGACATCGTTCTGGGGGTGTTCTACCTGACGACGGATCACACGAGCGGTCCGGTTCCGGAGAAGATGCCGACGTTCAGCGACGAGCAGGAGGCGATGCTGGCGTACGCGATGGGGAAGATAACGCTTCACCAGTGGATCCGGGTGCGGACGGCGCGGGACCGGATGGTCACGGGGATCAAGGAGGAGCCGCAGGACGCGCCGAAGGACCGCCGGCTGACGACGACGGCGGGGCGTGTGTTGTTCGCGGACTTTCTTGCGCCGCGGATGCCGTTCTACAACTGCTCGCTGTCGTCGAAGGGGTCGGCGCGGGTGATCGCGGACTGTCACGCGCTGCTGGGGCGGTCGGCGACGATCGACCTTCTGGACCGGATCAAGGAGGCGGGCTTCCGGCACAGCACGCTGGCGGGTCTGTCGTTCGGCGTGACGGACATGCGGATTCCGTCGGAGAAGCAGCGGATCATCGACGAGACGCAGACGGAGGTGGACAAGCTGACGACGAGCTTCCAGAAGGGGGCGCTGACCCGGATGGAGCGTTACAACCAGGTCATCGACAAGTGGATTCACGCGCGGGAGCGCGTGACGGCGGCGATGATGAAGGAGCTGAAGAACGACTGGCGCACGGAGGACGGGCGGTATGCGGCGGTGGGGGAGAAGTCGGCGAAGCCGTATATGAACCCGATCTTCCTGATGACGGAGTCCGGGGCGCGCGGCAGCGTGGACCAGATCCGGCAACTGGCGGGGATGCGGGCGCTGATGGCGAAGCCGAGCGGGGAGATCATCGAGACGCCGATCAAGGCGAACTTCCGGGAGGGGTTGTCGGTTCTGGAGTATTTCAGCTCGACGCACGGCGCGCGGAAGGGGCTGGCGGACACGGCGTTGAAGACGGCGGACTCGGGGTATCTGACGCGGAAGCTGGCGGACGTCGCGCAGAACGTGATCATCAACATGGGGGACTGCGGGACGATCAGCGGGATCACGAAGAGCGCGATCTACAAGGGCGAGGAGGTGGACATCCCGCTGCGCGAGAGCATCGTCGGGCGCGTGGCGCGGGACACGATCATCAACCCGATGACGGACAAGGTGATCGTCAAGGAGAACGAGATCATCACGCGGGACATCGCCCGGGGGATCGAGGATCTGGGGCTGGACAAGATCCGCGTGCGCAGTCCGCTGACGTGCGAGAGCCGGGCGGGGATCTGCGCGAAGTGCTACGGGGTGGACATGTCGACGGGGCAACTGGTCGAGTGCGGTCTGGCGGTGGGGATCATCGCGGCGCAGTCGATCGGCGAACCGGGGACGCAGCTCACGATGCGGACGTTCCACACCGGGGGCGTGGCGCACAAGGCGGCGCTGGAGAAGGAGCTGCGATGTTCGCAGAAGGGCGTGGTCGCGTTTCATGACCTTCGCCCGGTGACGGTGACGGAGCCGGACGGCGCGACGCGGACGATCGTGCTGAAGCGCAACGGCGAAGTCGTGATCAACGACGAGAAGGGGCGGGAGCTGGAGCGTCACCGGATTCCCTACGGCGCGGTGCTGCACGTGACGGAGGGTCAGAAGGTCGCCAAGCAGGACAAGCTGTGCGAGTGGGATCCGCACCTGACGCCGATCCTGGCGGAGGTCGCGGGCCTGGTTCGCTTCCAGGACATCGCCGAGGGCGAGACGGTCCGGATGGAGGACGAGAAGACCGGCGCGAAGTTCGTGGTGATCGAGCACAAGGGGGAGAAGCATCCGAAGATCGTGATCGAGGACAAGGACGGGAAGGTGCTGGATTATCACTACCTTCCGGCGAAGGCCCGCATTGAGGTCGGCGAAGGTCAGAAGATCAAACCGGGCATGTTGCTCGCGCGTCAGCCGCGCGAGATGTCGGGGGTGCAGGACATCACGGGCGGTCTGCCTCGGGTGACGGAGATTTTCGAGGCCCGCAAGCCGAAGGAACCGGCCAGCATGGCGGAAATCTCCGGGATGGTGGAGATCCGCGGCGACAAGCGTCGCGGGAAGATGACGATCATCGTCAAGAGCGAAGGCGGGATGGAGAAGGAGCACCACGTCCCGCAGGACAAACACCTGCTGGTCCACTCCGGCGACTACGTCACGGCGGGCGACCCGCTGGTGGAGGGTCCGCTGATTCCGCAGGACATCCTGCGGATCAAGGGGGACGAAGCGCTGCAAAGCTACCTTCAGGCCGAGGTGCAGGGGGTCTACCGCAGCCAGAACGTGACGATCAACGACAAGCACATCGAGGTGATCGTGGCGCAGATGATGCGGAAGGTGAAGGTCGAGGCGCCGAACGACGCGGGGTTCCTGCCCGGCGAGGTGGTGGATAAGCACCGCTTCCGGATGGAGAACGAGCGGTTGGCGAAGTGCGTGCGGATCGCCAGCGTCGGCGACACGAACCTGACCGAGGGCCAGATTCTGACGCGCATCGAGCTGAACGCGGTGAACGAGGAGGTGGAGGCGAAGGGCGGGGAGCCGGCGCGGTACAAGCGCTGCAAACCGGCGGTGGCGACGACGCTGCTTCTGGGCATCACGAAGGCGAGCCTCCAGAGCGAGTCGTTCATCTCGGCGGCGTCGTTCCAGGAGACGACGAAGGTGTTGACCGAGGCGGCGCTGGCGGGCGCGAAGGACGGTTTGTACGGGCTGAAGGAGAACGTCATCCTCGGTCACCTGATCCCGGCGGGGACGGGCTTCAAGCCCTACCTGAGCATGGGGGTCAAGCATCTCGGCGAGCCGATCATGCCGATCCTGGCGATGCCGGGGGAGGCGAGGGATATTTTCGGGGGACCGCCGTCAGAGGTGATTTCCGAGGGCAGCGGGGCGATGCCGCCTTCGCCGCTGGACAGTCCGGAACTGCAACGCCTTCCGCTGCCGTTCCGGCGTGGCTTTAATCCGGCCCAGTTCGGGGACGAGCCTCTCGGAGCGCCGCCGGAGCAGATCGGGGTTTCCGAGCCGAAGGGTCCGGAGGAGCCGTCGAGCCCGGGTTGATGCCGAGAGGAGCGAATAAGAGGGGCTCCGGGTCCGTGGGTTGTCAGGACGGAAAGTTCAGGTATAAGGGAGGGCTTGCCTGACGCGGGCGTCGAGGGGCGCGGGCGTGGTCAGGCGGCGGGGCGGAGGGTCGTCCCGCGAAGCGCGGTTGGGGCCGTCAGGCGCGGATGGTTCCGCGAGACGAACGAGCGAGGATACATGCCGACTATCAACCAGTTGATCCGCAATCCCCGTCGAGGGGTGGTGAAGAAATCGAAGGTGCGCGATCTGGGTCGCAGCCCGCAGAAGCAGGGGGTCTGCCTGATCGTGAAGACGCAGACGCCGAAGAAGCCGAACTCGGCGCTGCGGAAAGTGACGCGTGTCCGCCTGACCAACGGGAAGGAAGTGACCGCGTATATTCCGGGGATCGATCATAACCTTCAGGAGCACTCGATCGTGCTCGTGCGCGGGGGCCGTGTGCGGGATCTTCCCGGCGTGCGCTACCACATTGTGCGCGGGACGCTGGACTGCGCGGGAGTCCAGAACGACAAGGAAGGCAATCCGCGGAACCGCAGTCGCAGCAAGTACGGGGTGAAGCGGCGGAAGAAGTAGGAAGGCAATAGGCAATAGGCAATAGGCAATAGGAACCGGGTGAGGGATGGCGGGGGGGGGGTCAGATCGGTTGAGTTTCGCGGGCGGCGCCGCGGTGACGCGGGTGCGCGAGGCTGCGCCTGCGAGCCGAGTTAGCGCGGGCGTGCAGATCGCGGGCACGCGGAGCGCGGGCGTGCAGATCGCGGGCACGCGGAGCGCGGGCATGCGGAGCGCGGGCGTGCAGATCGTGGGATTTGTCGCCTTGACGGCGCTGGCGGCGCAGGTGCAGGTTCGAGTTCCGGGTTTGCTGGTTCCGGTGACCTTGCAGTCGCTGGCGGTGCTGTTGTGCGGGTATGCGTTGTCGCCCTGGCGGGCGTGTGCCGCGATGTCTGCGTATCTGGCGGCGGGGTCGGTGGTGGCGGGCGCGACCGGGGGCGCGTGGGGACTTTTCACGCCGGGGTCGGTCGGTTTGTTCGGACCGACGGCGGGCTACCTGGCGGGGTTCGTGCTGGCGGCGCCGGTGGTGAGCGTTTTGTTCCTGAGGCGATCGGGGTTGACGGGGGCGATCGTTGCGGGCGTCGCGGGGACGGCGATCATCTTCGCGTGCGGCGTGGGGTGGTTGACGGTGTTGCTGGGGTCGGCGTCATCGGCTGCGGCGCAAGGGCTTGTTCCGTTTCTGCCGGGGGCGGGGCTGAAGCTGGCGGCGGCGGTTGCGGCGGTGCAGTGTGCTCGGGCGGCGCGGCGAGCCTGACGAGCGGCTGAGGGGGCATCGGAGTCAGATGCGGACCGGGTGCGGGTGAAGCGGACCGGGTGCGGGTGAAGCGGACCGGGTGCGGGTGAAGCGGACCGGGTGCGGGTGAAGCGGACCGGGTGCGGGTGAAGCGGACCGGGTGCGGGTGAAGCGGACCGGAGGTTCGCGGTCCGGTTGGATTGCGGATCGGTGGGATTGCAGTCTGGTGGGATTGCAGTCCGGAGGGTTGCGGACCGGTGGGTTGCGGACCGGAAGGACGTTGAATCAGGGGTCGGTTGGAGAAGGTGAGCGGGCATGGCGTTCAAGAAGTTCACGCATTCGAGCGAGCAGTTGAAACCTGACATCCGGTACAACAGCGTGCTGGTGTCAAAGTTCATCAACGGGATCATGTACAGCGGGAAGAAGAGCACGGCGACGCGGGTGATGTACAACGCGCTGGACATCGTCGGCAAGCGGGTGAAGGACACCCCGCCGTTGCAGGTGTTTGAAGAGGCGATCGGGAATTGCAAGCCGAACGTGGAGGTTCGGTCGAAGCGCGTGGGCGGGAGCAACTACCAGGTTCCGATGCAGGTGCGTCCGCGTCGGGCGCAGTCGCTGGCGTTCCGGTGGATCCGCGAGGCGGCCCGCGGCAAGAAGGGCAAGCCCGCGTCGGTGGCGCTGGCGGAGGAGATTCTCGACGCGTACAAGCGCGAGGGGACGGCGTTCACGACGCGCGAGAACGTGCATCGCATGGCCGACGCCAACAAGGCCTTCGCGCATTTCGCGTGGTAGTCGAACGACCTGGAATTGAGATTGAAGCCCGTCCGTGCCCGCGGACGGGCTTTTTGCACATCCTGTTCGACAGCGTCTTGTAAGCGCGGGTGCGGCAGGGGTGACGCATCCCTGCCAGGGTCACACGACGCCCAACCGGATCGAGAGCCGAGGCCAGTGGACCTCACGGCGGAGGTCGAGTGGTTGCCGGGCGACGGGAAGGTTCAGGGCGCATCCGCCGGACGCCCGTTTTCCGCTTCATTGCGCTTATTTTTGCTTGCGGGATCGTTGCCGGCGCAGCGGGCGAATCTCAATCACGTGCAGGATGGCAAGCTTGACCGTGTCCTCGAAAACGCCGCTGTTCTCGGCGGCATCGGGGGGGATGCCGAGCACGACATGCCCCCGTGTGACCATCGCCTGATCCGGATGGACGACGTCATAAGCCCGTCCATCGGAGAGCGCGATCTGAAAAGGAGCAAAGGGCTTGGCGCGCAACTCAGCGACGATGTCGTGAGAAGTGAACATTTCCGCGGGATTCTAACCCCGGCTGCCGCGGCGGATCCAGAACCGGGTTGATCCGCGGCGCGTCCGTCGCGCCGCCTGTCGGACGGGGATCTCCGAAGTCGTGGACGTTCGCACCGATGGCGGATACCCTCGCTCAGCGGCCGCTTAAAGGCCGATGATTCGGCAAGGCGAAGAACGCCCGCTTCCTGATCCCTGACATTGCTTCGCAACGACAAGGACAGGCGGGCGCGGTTCGGTTACGAGACGGGGGGAAGACCGTTTCCTTGCCGGCGCGGTTCGGTTGTGAGGCAGCGTCCAAGACCAGGTTATGTCCGACGGTTTATCAACAATCCGCAACATCGGGATCGCCGCGCATATTGACGCGGGGAAGACGACGACGACCGAGCGCATCCTGTACTACACCGGCAAGCTGCACCGGATGGGCGACGTGGACGACGGGACGACGACCACCGACTTCGACTCGCAGGAGCAGGAGCGCGGGATCACGATCTACTCGGCGGCGGTGACGTGTCCGTGGAAGGGGCACACGATCAACCTGATCGACACGCCGGGGCACGTGGACTTCACGGCGGAGGTGGAGCGGTCGCTGCGCGTGCTGGACGGGGCGGTGGCGGTGTTCGACGCGAAAGAGGGCGTTGAGCCGCAGTCGGAGACGGTGTGGAGGCAGTGCGACCGGTATCACGTTCCGCGGCTTTGCTTCCTGAACAAGATGGACAAGATCGGGGCGGACTTCACACGGTCGGTGGAGTCGATCGTGGAGCGGCTTCACGGGCGGCCGGCGGTGCTTCAGTTTCCGATCGGGGCGGGTCCGACGTTCGAGGGGCTGGTGGACCTGCTGGCGATGAAGGCGGTGTATTACGAGCCGCACGAGCTGGGGTCGAAGTTCGAGGAGCGGGAGATTCCGCCGGAGCTGCGCGACGAGGCGGACATCCGCCGGCATGAGCTGGAGGAGGTTGCGGCGGATTTTTCCGACGAGGTGATGGAGCACCTTCTGGCGGAAGAAGCGGTTCCGCTGGATGCGCTGAAGGCGGCGCTGCGGAAGGGGACGATCGCCAACCGGATACAGCCGCTGCTGGTGGGCAGTTCGCTGCGGTACGTGGGCGTGCAGCGGATGCTGGACGCGGTGGTGGATTTCCTGCCGTGTCCGCTGGATCTTCCGCCGGTGGAGGCGCATGACGTGCGCAAGCGGGAGTCGACGCACAAGCTGGCGTGCGATCCGGACGGTCCGCTGGCAACGCTGGTGTTCAAGATCATCGCGGAGAAACCGGTGGACCTGTATTTCCTGCGGGTTTACTCGGGGACGCTCAAGTCGAACTCTCGTCTGCTGAACCCTCGGACGGGCGAGAAGGAGAACATCAGCAAATTGTACCGGATGTTCGCGCGTCGGCGGGAGCAGATCGAGGTTGCGCACGCGGGGGACATCGTGGCGGTGGTCGGTCCGAAGCACCCGGTGACGGGAGACACGTTGTGCGACTCGCACAAGCCGGTGCTTCTGGAGTCGATTCATTTTCCCGAGACGGTGATCAGCCTGAGCATCGAGCCGAAGTCGTCGAAGGACCGGGACAAGCTGATCGAGGCGCTGCGGATGCTGGAGCGGCAGGATCCGACGATCCGGGTGAAGCCGGATCCTGAAACGGGACAGACGCTGATCAGCGGGATGGGCGAGCTGCACCTGGAGGTTCAGGTGGAGCGTTTGCGGCGCGACCTGAAGCTGGAGGTGAACAAGGGTCAGCCTCGGGTGGCGTACCGCGAGACGGTTCAGGGCGTCGGGGAGGGAGAGGGGCGGTTCGAGCGAGAGCTGGGCGGGAACGTGCATTTCGCGGGGGTGCGGCTGAGGCTCGGGCCGTGGCGTCCGCAACCGGGTCAGCCGGCGACGCTGATCCTCAATCAGATTCAGGATGGTGATTTTCCGGCGGAGCACGTGGCGGCGATTGAGGAGGGGATCCGGTCGTCGGCGTTGTCCGGTGAGTTGGCGGGGTATCCGGTGATCGACTGGAAGGCGACGATCCTCGCGGTCGAGCACCGTGACGGCGAGAGCACGCCGCTGGCGTTCGAGAACGCGGGGCGGATCGCGTTTTCGGCGGCGATGCGGAACGCGCAGCCGGTGCTGCTGGAGCCGATCATGAACGTCGAGGTGGTCACGGAGGAGACGTACTTCGGGACGATCGTGGCGGACCTCAATGCGCGGCGGGCGGAGATTCAGGACACCCTCCTGCGCGGTCACGACCGGGTCATCAAGGCAAAGGTTCCGCTGCGGGAGATGTTCGGCTACGTGACGAAGCTGCGCAGTCTGTCGAGCGGGCGGGCGACGTCGACAATGACCCCGGCGGACTACGCTCCGGTTCCGGCGGCGGAGGCGAAGCTGCTGGTCGGGGTGTGAGATGGGCGATCCTTGCGGCGGAGGTTCGCCGCGGGCGCGTCGCCTGAAGTCCTTCGAGCGGCATGTCCCGCGATGTCCGACGCGAGCCGGGGTCCGGTCCTGCTGACGCCTTCCGGTTCCGGCGAATCCGCGCTTCGGCGAAAGCATGCTCTGTCTGCGGCCTTGATCCTGCTTTGCTGCGCGGCGGGACTGGTCGCGGCGGCGTGTCTGAGCCGCCGGGGCGCTGGATGTGGATGTCCGCGGAGTTGAGAGCGGTCCGGAGGCGGGGGCGAAGTCGGAGAGCGGTGAGGCGGGGGTCGGCGCGCATTCGGGTATGATGGACCCGGGGGGTCATCCGGATGAGGCTGACGGAAACGGGTGGAGGTCGGGGTCGGCGGGGCGGCGCGTTCACGTTGATCGAACTGCTGGTCGTCATCGCGATCCTCGCGCTTCTGATCTCGATCCTCTTGCCGGCGCTTCAGAACGCGCGGGAGCAGAGCCGGGCGGTGGTGTGCCTGTCCAACCAGCGTCAACTGATTGCGTCGATGTTTCTTTATGCGGAGGAGGAGGGGGTCATCCCGGGAGCGTACTGGCAGGGGGCGATCGACCTGGACTGGGGCGGGCGGAACAATGCGTCTTACCAGCAGGATCCCGAGCGGTTCGAACATCCGATGCAGACGTCGGTGCTGTGGCCTTACGTGAGCGGGATGGATGGCGTCCTTGAGTGTCCGACGGCGCAGCGGAGCGCGAACACGGTCTACGATTACACGATGATCATCCGTTTCGCCGGGGCGCGGACGGACCTGCGGTGGTGGGTGACGTATCCGGAGCGTCCGGAGCGTCCGGGTTCGCCGCGGCGGCGGTTTGACGCGATCCCGCTGCTGATCGAGGAGGACGAGTTCTGGTACAACGCGCCGGTGGACGACGGGTCGTGGGCGAACCTGGACCAGATCACGGACCGTCATCACGGCGGCGCGAACCTGGCGTATCTGAACGGAACCGCCGGGAAGTTCACCTCGCCGAAAGGTCCGAAGCCGAGGCTTCAGGAAAACGCCGACTTGACCGCCCGGCATCTTCGGCTGGTGGTGGAGGGCAAGGGGGAGTACCCGGTCTGGTCGTCGAACGCGAACGAGTTCGGCTGGGTGAACAATCCCGGGTAGGCGGAAGGCGTCCGATCGCCCGAAGCCGCTACGGCTGTGGTTTCGCGTTCTCTGCGGCGGTTCCGCTTCGTGCGCGGCGCTCGATCGCGTCGAGGGCGGTGCGCAGTCGCGGGGTGGGATACAGGGACAACGCGCGGCGGAACTCGGCGACGGCGTCCTGCGTCTGCCCGATGCGGTCGAGGAATGCGGCGTAGTGGCCGTGAATCTCGGCTTTTTCGGCGGGGGGCGCCTGAAGACCGAGGGCAAAGAGGTAGTTTTGGCGAGCGGATTCGATCAGCGTCTGCCGGCGCGATTCTCCTGAGGGGTGAAACGCGGCGCGGTCCTGCACGTAGGCGAGGAAGCCGCGGGCGGCGGCGTCCTCCGGCGCCTGCTTGACGACGTCCTCAAGCTGCATGATCGCCAGCGTGTAAAGCTCGCCGCGGAGGAGGACTTCAGCGAGTTCGCGGCGCATGAGGGTGTTCTGGAACAGGTCGCGTTCCAGGGGGATCGCGGTTTCGAGCAGGCGGCGCGCTTCGCGGTCGGATTCGGGCGTTTTCCGGGCGAGAAGGACGCGGGCAAGGGCGTGCATCGCGTTGGGGGATTGAGGTTCGAGGCGGTGGACGTGGCGCCACATCGTCTCGTTGTCGCGCCAGACCGGGATCTGCGCGCGGGTGAGGTTCGCGAGCGGCAACAAGGCCGCGGCGAGGAGGATCGCGCCGCCGACCGCGGATCGTCCTGAGGGTTGGCGTGGGTTCGTGTCCGGGGCGGGGGCGCCTTCTGTGCGTCCTCCGAGAAGGTCCGCGGCCAGCCAGGCGACGGCGACGAGCACGCCGATCATCGGCAGGTAGGCGAAGCGGTCCGCCATCGCCTGCCGTCCGATCTGCACCAGTCCGATGACGGGCACGAGCGTGCCGAGGAAGATGAACCAGCCGACGGGGAGGTAAGACTTGCGGCGCGCCGAGAGGATGACCAGGGCGGTGAGGCCGAGGAGGAGCGTCAGGCACAGCGCGGCTTCACCGGTCGTCCAGGGCGCGGCTTCCATCCCGGGATAGGGGTAGAAAGGGGAAAGTTCGAGGGGCGCGAAGATTTTTCCGAGATAGCGGACGTAACTGACGGCGACGTTCTGAAGGCGCGCGGACCAGCCGATGATGTCGAGGCTGGTGACGGCGCGTGCGGCCTGCTGGGTATGCACGGCGATCCAAGCCGCGCCGGCGGTCAAGGCCAGCATGGGGAGTTTCTCAACGATGGCGCGGCGGGAAAGACGTCGCAGAGGCCACGCATCCAGCAGCAGGAGCACAAAGGGCCAGGTGACGGCCATCGGTTTCGACATCAGGGCTGCGGCCAAGGCGGAAAGCACCGCAAGATAGCGCCATCCGGTTGTTTTCTTCACAAAACCGGCGTAAGCGTGCCCGCAAAGCAGGAGGAAGAACATGCAGAGAAGGTTCTTGCGTTCGCTGATCCACGCGACGGATTCGACCTGAAGGGGGTGGAAGGCGAAGATGGCGGCGACGGCGATCGACGGCGCGAGGCGCCCCGTGAGGCGGGCGAGCAGGAGAAGCAGGAGGGCGGCATTGAGCGCGTGCAGGACGAGGCTGACGGCGTGGTGTCCGGCGGGATTTTCGCCGAAGAGGACGAGGTCGGCGGCGTGAGAGCACCAGGTGAGGGGGTGCCAGTTGGCCTGGTGCATGCCGGCGGCGGCCCAGATCAGGAATTCGCCGAGCGGTTTACGAAGATGCTCGTTGCGTTGAACGTAGAAGGGATCGTCAAAGACGAATTGACCGTCGATCGCGGGCAGGTAGAGGACGACGGTCGCGCCGGCGATCAAGGCGGCCGGCAGCAGGGATTTCCAGCGGGGAACCGAAGGCGTAGCGAATTCTGTCATGATGCCGGGGATTGTAAGCGGTTTCAGCCCGCGATCGGAAATCCGGGAGTCGGGGGAGGCGTCGTCGTCGGTCGATAATGTTGAGAGGTTGCGATGAAACGCGCGGGGCGAAAGTCATGACAGGTCGGTCCGGGGGATGCTTGCCGACGAAGTGATGCCGCCGCCGCACCCGAACACGCCGGCACGGGAGACCGGTCCGGGCGCCCCGGCCCGGTCGGCGTCGCACCGCGCGGAAATCGCCGCAATCTGGTTTCTTGCCGCTGCGGTCTTCGTCACGACGCGCGCGGCGATCGTCGAGATTCCCCTGGAGCGGGACGAGGGGGAGTACGCTTACATCGCTCAGCGTCTTCTGGCGGGGGAGACGCCTTATCTCGATCAATTCAATCAGAAGCCCCCGGGCGTGTTCGTCTTTTACGCGGCGGGGATGGCGTTGGGCGGTCCGACGGTCGCCGCGTTGCATGTGCTGCTGGCGATCATTACCGGCCTGACGGTGGTCATGACGGGGATGTGCCTTGCGCGGCTGGGGCACGCGCGAGCGGCGCCGTGGGCGGCGCTGGCGCTGGCGGTGATGAGCGCGTCGCCGCGCGTGCTGGGGCCGTCGGCGAACACGGAGCATTTCGCCAACGTGTGTCTTTCGGCGCTGGCGGTGGCGTGCGTTCAGTTCCGGATTCGAGGCGGGCGGCCGGCGTTGATTGTTGCGGGGGCCGCGGGGGCGGCGGCATGTTTGTGCAAGCAGGTGGCGTTGCTTCCGGCGTGCGCGATTCTCGTGCTGATGCTGGGGACGGGCGTGCGTGCGGGAGCGGATGCGGGGCGGTCGCGCCCGGGCGAAAGCGCCTCCGAGTCCCGGTCTGGCGTGACTCGACTTTCCGCGTTGGGTTGGACCGCGCTCGGCGCGGCGGCGGTTGTGGCGCCGGTGATCGTCTTCTTCGTGTCGCGGGGGGCGTGGTCGGCGTTCGTGGACGCCGTGCTGCTGCATAACCTGGATTACGTCAGGAGAAACACGTGGAGCGAGGCGGCGTGGGCGCTGGGGCGCGCGGCGGGGCGGCAGTGGCCGTGTCTTGCTCCGGCGGGGATTCTCGCGGCGCCGGCGATGCTTCCGGGTCGGAGGGATGAAAGCGGGGCGACGCGGATTGCCGCGACGTGGCTGGCGGCGGCGGGGGCGGCGGCGGCGATTTCGTTCAATTTTTACGATCATTACTCGATCTTTCTGCTTCCGCCGCTGAGCATGCTGGCGGGGCTGGGCGTTGTGCGGGTGGCGAGCGCCGCGAGGAATCAGACCGTGCTTCGGGTCGGGGCGGCGCTGGGCGGAGTGATCGCGCTGGCGGTTGGACCGGCGTACGCGGATCGATCTTTCTGGCGGGCGTCAAGCGCGGAGGAGCGCGCCCGGATCCTTTACGGGCAGAACCTGGTCGTGGAGGGGAGGCGCATCGGGGAGCATCTGCGGCGGGAGTCCGCGGCGGAGGACCGCGTGCTGATCCTCGGGTCTGAGCCGCAGATTCTTTATTACGCGGGGCTGCGGAGCGCGACGCGGTATACTATCATGTACCCCCTTTTCGGGCCTTATGCGGACGCGGCAAGTCGACAGGGCGAAGTGATCGCGAGCATCGAGTCGGCGCCGCCGGACTGGGTTCTGGATGTTCAGGTCTGGTCGTCGCGGACGCCTCATGCCGGGCGGCCGCTGGATCTGGAGCGGAAGGTGGGGGCGCTGATTCTGGATGAGCGGCGGTACCGGCTGGTCGGCGTGGCGATCCCGCGGGAAAGGGAGCAGCGATATGACCTTCGGTTCGGGGAAGATCTGGCGCTGCTGGGAGACCGCGCGGTGCGGGCGGCGTCCGGAGGGGTATTGATTTATCGGCGCGTCGCCTCGGTGCAGGCGGGTGGGAAGCGGGTCGGAAGCGGCGGGGAGCCGGGGTTGTCGGACGATGAATGAGGGGCAGGATCAGAGTCTGGCGGGCGCATCGGAACGAAGGCGCGGGGGGCTTGCGCGCGATCCGTTCTGGTTGTTCATCCTGCTGATCCCTCCGTGGCTGATCTTTCCGAACCTCGGGGCGAACATTCTCTGGCAGGACGAGGCGGAGACGGCGACGCTGGCGCGGCGGATCGTCGAATACGGATATCCGCTGGCGGACGACGGTCGCCCGCCGCTGGACAAGCACGGGCATTCGCTTCATGCGGTGACGGACCAGCAGTTGCGCGGTGACGGATCGTACGTCGATATCAACGAGGACGGGATCTGGATCTGGACGTCGTGGTTCGGGAACTACCTGACGGCGGCGTCGCTGCTGGCGTTTGATGCGGTCGGGTTCAATGACACGATCGAGCGGCAGACGATCGCGGCGCGGTTTCCCTTTGCGCTGGGGGCGTGGCTGACGCTGGCGGTGATGTACGCGGCGCTGCTGGACGTGACGGGTCGGCGGGCGCTGAGCCGCGTGGCGGTGATGCTGCTGGCGCTGAACGTGCCCTACCTTTTGTTCGCCAGGCAATGTCGATCCTACCCGTTTCTGGCGATGTACACGCTGCTTCAGGTCTGGGGATACGTGCGGATGACGCGCGAGCGGCGGTGGGGCGCGACGTTGTTCGTGCTCGGAGGGGTGGGTTCGTTTTACACGTTTTTCCCCACGATGGTGGGCGTGACGGGGGGGCTGGGGGTTCATGCGCTGCTGAAGCACGGCGTGATCCGCTACGACGAGGCGGGGCGGCGGTTGCTGACACGGTTGCGGCACTCGGTGTTCCTGCGGTACGTCGTTGCGTGCGTTCTGGCGGCGGGGTTGACGGCGCCTTTTTTCATTTACACAAGGTCGTGGGACCGGGACTACGACGACAGCGGCGTGCCGATCAAGGAGTCGTGGTCGCGGCTGGTTGCGTCGCTGCGCGCCTATCTGATTCATCTGCACTCCGGCGCGTGGCCTTTTGTGCTGCTGGTTCCGATCGCGTTGAGTCGGGCGGCGGCGCGCCGGCGGGCGGTGCTCGCGGTGCTGACGGCGGCGACGGGCGCCGCGTGGCTGGCGGTGACGGCGGCGACGATGCGCGGGCTGCACGTGGAAGGGCTGCTGGAGTGGTCGTGGCGCGCTGCGGACATCGCGGATCATTTCCGGGTTCTGTTGCACAATGCGCCGTCGGGGCTGCTGGCGGCGGGGCTGCTGCTGCTGGCGGCATTCGTGTTCGGATTGCTCGCGTTCGTGGCGGGAAAGGGCGTTCGCGCGTGTGAGCCGAGGGGGCGGGGGTGGACGGGTCTGGCGGCGCTGGGGTGCGCGGTGTTGTTTTTCGCGGCGGCGGTTGCTCCGGCCTCGTCCGGTTCGTTTTTCATCCTCCTGGGTTTTTTTGCGGCGGCGTGCGCGGGGACGGGGGTCTGGATCGTGCGCTCCTCGTTCGCGTCGCGTCGTGACGAGGCGTGGTTCGACGCGGACTGGAAGCAGATCGCGATCGTCGCGGGGCTGGCGGTCGTGTTTTCAGCGGCGGCGCTGGCCAACCACCCGTTCTACCGGTACCTGCTGGGCGGGGCGGCGTTGTTCTCGCTGGCGACGGCGGCGTGCGTGCTGAAGTTGTCCGGGGGACGGGCGTGGGCGGGGGCGCTGGTGTTTGTGCTGGTCGTGGGATGCGAGCTTTTCCAATACGGTCCGTTTTACGTGGCGCGGAGGCTGGTGCTGGAGCCTCGGCATCAGGCGAAGATCGTCCGGCTTCAGGAGGAGTACCTCAGACAAGGGGACGCCGAGGCGACGGCGAAGGCGCACCGTGAGGCGTATTTCGCGGCGACGGAGTTCGGTCACCTGAACGCCAACGGATACACGTGGACGATGCTTTATAAGAACGGGCGGCTGGACAAGTTCGGCATGCCGGTCGAGCTGGAGTTTCCGCTGCTGAACCTGGCGCGGGAGCTTCGCGACGATTACGAGGGTCCGATCGAGGCGGTGGTCCGTCATCTTCAGGCGCATGCCCGGAAGGACGACCTGGTGACGACGGTATATGAGCATTTCCCGCTGAAGTATTACACGGACCTGCTGGTCATCCGGACGCGCGACCTTGTGCCGCGCGTGGGTTCGCGTCTTCCGGACTGGATCATCGCCCAGCACTGGGATTATCGTTCGGGGCTTCCGACGGGGGTCCGGGACAAGCTGCGCGACGCGGCGTTTTATGAGTGGGTGCGTCTGCCGGAGGAACCGGCGGCGATCCAGTGGGACAATATTCCGGAACCGGCGTGGCATCATTTCACGACGGTGAAGGATCGTCCGCTGAAGCTGCGTTTCTGGCGTCTGCGGGAGGAAGCGAAGATCCGCGCGTATACGCGTCAGTCGGAATCGGCGCGGCGCGACGTTCAGACGGTTCCGTGACCGCGGTGCGTTTTTTCTTCAGGAAGCGTCCCTGAGTTCAGCACGAACATCGCCCGGTGGAGCGGGACGAGGCGGTCGAGGCGGCGTCGCAGGTCGTGCGTCGCGGCCGTCGTCGTCGGCAGGTCGTCGCGTGCGGAGCGCGTGTTTTTTTCTTCTCCTTGTCGTCTGCGGGCTGCGCCCGCTCATTCATGAGACGCATGACTCCGCGCGGGACGTCGTGTCGTCGGGGATCGCGGAGCTTTCGCCGGCGATGCCGGTGCGGACGTGGGCGATCGATCTGGCGATCCTCGTGGCGGCGACGGGGGCGATGCTGACGCGGCTGAGGGAGGGCGCGCTGCGGCGAACCGGTCTTTCGTTCGGGTTCATGTTGCTGGCGGCGGGAGCGTTGATCTCGTGCGCGGCGGCGGGCCAGAAGCGCGTGGCGGTGAACGCGTCGATCGATTTTCTGTGCCTTCCGGTGCTGGCGATGGGGCTGATGCAGGCGTCGGAAACCCGTCTGCACCGTCGGCTGGTGCTGGCGGTGATCGCGGCGTCGGCGGCTGCGAACGCGGCGGAGTGTCTCGATCAGCGATGGTTCACGCTTCCCGATGTGCGCCGGATGTACGAGGAGAACCGGGCGGCGTTCTGGCGTGAGCGGGGCGTGCCGCTGGATTCCGCGACGGTGCGGATGTTCGAGGCGCGGATGCGTGCGGGCGAGCCGGACGGGTTTTTCTTTCACAGCAACGTGGCGGCGGGGTATCTGGCGATGACGGCGCTGGCGGTGGCGGGCGTGGTTCTGGCGGCGTCGCGGCGGACGGGCGTCACGAGTTCGTCGAGGGGCGCAGGCGACCCGGTGCGGGTGTCCGGCGCGGCGTTCGTCTGCGGCGCGGCGTTGGTCATGTTGCTGGTTCTGGCGATGGCGCTGACGGGAAGCGGTGGCGCGGGGGTCGCCTTTGCGGCGGCTGCCGCAGCCTGGGGAGGGTTGGCGGGGTTGGGGCGCCGGGCGCGATTCCGGGGGTGGATGGCGCGACGGAAAATGACGGCGCTGGTGGTGGGTTGGGGGTGTGCGGGGCTTGCGGGGGCGGCTGTCGTCGGGCACGGGCTGTATCACAACTCGCTGCCCGGGGCGTCGTTGAGTTTCCGCTGGCAGTACTGGACGGCGTCGGCGCCGCTGATCCGCGATCACATCCTGACGGGCGTCGGCGCGGGAAACTTCGGGCGACACTACGTTCAGTACAAGTCGATCGAGAGTCCGGAGGAGATTTCGAGTCCGCACAATTTTCTCGTGCAGGCGGCGTCCGAGTGGGGAGCGGCGGGGCTGCTGGGGTTGATCATGTTGCTGGTGGGAGGCAGCGCCCGGTTGGCCGGGATCGGGAAAGACCGCGGCGAGCCGGATCCAACGGCGGCGAGGGAACCGCCCGCGGGGCGGCGCGAAATGAGGGATCGGGGAGAAGGAGAGGTCGAAGGACTGAGCGGGGCTTCGGTTCTGGCGTGGGCGGCGGCGACGGGGCTGGCGGTGTTTGCGGCGAGGATCCCGCTGCTGGGGTCGTCGGATCCCTCTTTCGTATTCGTGCAGACGTTGATTCCGGGGGCGGTGTGGTTGTCGGCGTTCGCGGTGGTGATGCGACTTTCCGGCGACGCGGGAGCGGATGTGACGGACGGTCCGATCTTCGGGGGAGTTTGTGCGGGGTTGGCGGCGTTTTTCATTCAGGACGCGATCAACTTTGCGCTTTTTGTGCCGGGCGCGGCGACGACGGTCTTTGCGTTGTACGCGGTGTCGGCGTCTCGACAAGGAGAGCTTCAGTCTGACGGAGACGACGGGTCGCGTCCGCGGGCGGGGATCAAGACGGAGAAGGCGGCGCTCGTTGTGTGCGCGGCGCTGCTGATAGCGGCGATCCAGCAAGGGGGGGCGATCCGTCGCGGGAATGCGGCGCTGGCGGAGGCGAGGGAGTTGGTCGCGTCCGTGATGAATGCGGGCGGGGCGGCGCCGCGGCTCGCCGCGGCGGCGGCGGCGACGTTTGACAAGGCGGCGGAGGCGGATCGGTGGGATCCCACGCCGTGCATCGAGAAGGCGGAGTTTCAGGCCGGGTTGTGGCTGGGAGACGGCGGATCGCTGGTTCCGAGCGGGTTCGAGTCGATCCGGTCGGCGTTAGCTGAGGCGCGTCGGCGCGATCCGTTCCGGGCGGAGATTGAGCGGAAGACGGCGCGTATTGAACTTGAGGCTGCGAGGCAGGCGGGCGACGGCGGGGGAGAGGGGGGAGAAGGGGTCGGCGCGCAGAGGCGTCATCTGGATGCGGCAGCGGAGGCCGCGGGACGCGCGGTCCTGTTGTACCCGACGGATCCGACGGGGTGGCGGTTGCTGGGCGAGTGTCTTCTGGAACAGGGGGAAGCGGGGAGTGACCGGGCGATGCCTGGGAAAGCCGTGCAGGCGTTTGAGCGCGCGCTGGAGCTGGATGCGGCCCGGCCGGAGTGGGAGGTGATCCGGCGGTTCAGCCCGGATGAGCGGTTGCGGGTCGAAGCTCAGTGCGAGCGTGCGAAGGGGTTGGCAAGGGGAAGCGGCGAGGGCGGTTGAGGATAGGCGTCGGGTGAGTGACAAAGTGACAGGGAATCCGTGGGTGACGGATGAAGGGGTGACAGGCGAGACGGTCCGTGAGAGAGGGTTCAGAGCTGCGGAGCCGGGGTTATTTCGTTATAATCTTTTGTAATACAATAAGTTGCATCGTGATTGGCGGGCGTCGATTCCGGTTGTGGGGACAGGCACGTCAGTTGCATTACGGTGCTGAGGGAGAGGGCATTCCGCGGGACAGTGTCACAGATCGGGACAACAGGAGGAAGGCGACGTGGCAAAGCTGAACATCAAGCCGTTGAACGACAAGATCATCGTGAAGCGGGTCGAGGCGGATGAGAAGACGGCGGGGGGGATCGTCCTGCCGGATACGGCGAAGGAGAAACCGAAGCGCGGGATCGTGCTGGCGGTGGGGAACGGGAAGCTGCTGGATAGCGGGAAGCGCAGCGCGATGCAGGTGAAGGTCAACGACGAGGTGGTGTTCACCAGCTACGCGGGGAACGAGATCAAGATGAGCGGCACGGAGTACCTCATCATGGATGAGTCGGACGTGCTGGGGGTCATCGAGAAGTAGGGGTCGCCGGGCAGGCGGCGTGCATCCGGCGGGCGAAAGGTCCGGCGGCGTCAAATCAGAAAACAAATCATCACCCGACCGGCGCGGCGCGCTGGCGGCGCTGAGATCAAGGGAGTCATACATGGCAGCCAAGCAGATTGCGTTCGACATGGAAGCGCGTGAGGCGATCCGCCGCGGAGTTCGCACGCTCGCGCGGGCGGTGAAGGTGACGCTGGGTCCGTGCGGGCGGAACGTGGTGCTCGAGAAGTCGTTCGGGACTCCGACGGTGACGAAGGACGGGGTGACGGTGGCGAAGGAGATCGAGCTGGACGACCCGTATGAGAACATGGGCGCGCAGATGGTGAAGGAAGTGGCGTCGAAGACGTCGACGGTGGCGGGCGACGGAACGACGACGGCGACGATCTACGCGGAAGCGATCTACGACGAGGGTCTGAAGAACCTTGCGGCGGGCGCGGACGCGATGCAGCTTAAGCGGGGGATCGAAGCGGCGGTGCAGGCGGTGGTGGAAGAGCTGAAGAAGATGAGCATGCCGGTGAAGAACTCGCAGCAGATCACGCAGGTGGGCACCTGCGCCGCCAACCAGGACAAGGAGATCGGCGAGCACATTGCGAAGGCGATGGACAAGGTCGGCAAGGACGGGGTGATCACCGTCGAGGAAGGCAAGAGCCTGGAGACGACGGTGGAGCTGGTGGAGGGGATGCAGTTCGACAAGGGCTACCTTTCTCCGCACTTCATCACGAACTTTCAGGAACTGACGTGCGAGTTGGAGAAGCCCTACATCCTGATCCACGAGAAGAAGATATCGTCGGTGAAGGACATGGTTCCGGTGCTGGAGAAGGCGGCGCAGTCGGGCCGGCCTCTGCTGATCATCGCCGAGGAGATCGAAGGCGAGGCGCTGGCGACGCTGGTGGTGAACAAGCTTCGGGGGACGCTGCACGTGTCGGCGGTGAAGGCGCCGGGGTTCGGCGACCGCCGCAAGGCGATGCTGGAGGACATGGCGATCCTGACCGGGGGGACGGCGATCTTCGAGGATCTGGGGATCAAGCTTGAGAACGTGACGCTGTCGGACCTGGGGACGGCGAAGAAGGTCAAGATCGACAAGGACAACACGACGATCATCGAGGGCGGGGGGAACACCGCCAAGATCAAGGCGCGGATCGACCAGATCCGCAACGAGATCGAGAAGACGACGAGCGATTATGACCGCGAGAAGCTCGAGGAGCGTCTGGCGAAGCTCGCCGGGGGCGTGGCGCAGATCAACGTGGGGGCGGCGACCGAAGTCGAGATGAAGGAGAAGAAGGCCCGGGTCGAGGACGCGCTGCATGCGTGCCGGGCGGCGGTGGAGGAAGGGGTGCTGCCGGGCGGGGGCGTGGCGGTGCTGCGGGCGCTGAAGGCGATCGACCGGGCGGCGAAGGGTCTGCGCGACGACGAGAAGACGGGCGCGGACATCGTCCGGCGGGCGCTGTCAGCGCCGGTGAAGCAGATCGCGCAGAACGCGGGGCTGGACGGGTCGATCGTGTGGCAGAAGATCACCGAGAACGACGACGCGAACTTCGGGTTCAACGCGCTGACCGGCGAGTACGGCGACATGATCAAGATGGGCGTGCTCGTTCCGACGAAGGTCGAGCGCATCGCGCTGCAGAACGCCGCGAGCGTGGCGAGCCTGCTGCTGACCACCGATGCGGCCATCTCCGAGATCAAGGAAGAGAAGAAGGAAAAGAAGGGTCCGCCGATGGGGGGGATGGGCGGCATGGGCGGGATGGGGGGGATGGGCGGCATGATGTAGCCGCGGCGGCGCGGGATCGGCGCTGAAGATCAGGACTGGAATCTCGTCCGTACCGGAAGAAGGGCGAACCGGGGACGAGTTTACATACCCTCATGCGAGCGGTTTCTGCGGGGCGGCGTCCCGCAAGAGCCGCTCGCGTTTTTCTTCGGTTTTGCGTGGGCGGAAGGAGAAGTCCGGACGCGGATCCGGGTTCGGTCAGGAAGCGTGCATGCCGGTGGTCTCGGACATGGCGGTGGTGCTGCGCAGGATCGAGTACTCAGAAACCTCGCAGGTTCTGGGCATCTTCACGCGCGGACACGGGCAGGTGCGGGTGATCGCGAAGGGGGCGAAGCGCTCGACGAAGTCGCGGTTCTCGCCGGGGATCGACCTTCTCGAGGAAGGGCATGTCTCGTTCAGCGCGCGGGCGGACCGGGGCGAGGGGCTTTCGACGCTGACGGAGTGGAAGCAGGCCCGGTCGTTTTGCGGATTGCGAGAGAAACTGGAGCGTCTTGCGGCCGGTCAGTATGTCGCGGAGACGACCTTGATGATGACGGTCGAGGGCGACGCGCATGCCGTGCTTTATGATTCGCTGACGTCTGCGTTGCAGTCGTTGTGCGACGGGGCGGCGGAGCTGGAAGCGGCGCTGCGGTATCAACGGGCGCTGCTGGAGTCGGCCGGCGCGTGGCCTCGGCTGGAGGGCTGCGTGGTGTGCGGTCGCGGGTCCGCGTTGACGTACTTCTCGTCGCTGGAAGGGGGGATGGTGTGCCGGGACTGCGAGGGAGTTCGGGTGGAGAAGCGGGCGGTCGCGGGTCCGACGCTTGAGATGCTGCGTGGGCTTGAGGGCGCGGGCGACGCGGGAGGGTCGCCGGTTGAGGAGGTCGTTGTCCGGGCGTTCGACGTGCTGGATTATCACATTGCACATCTTGCGGGGCGGGAGGCCGTGACCGCGTCGATGCTCGTTCCGAGGAGCCGAAGGAAAGTGACGTAAGCGGGTCGCGGAAGCGCGTGCGGGCGTCGTCGCGGATATGATGGATGAGGCGCCGGGGTGAGTGTGACGGCGATATCAGGAGGATTAAGACGCGGTTGCAAAACCGTCGGTGCAGACGGGGAAAAGAGCGCTTCCTTACGGGCGCGGCTCGGTTAAGAAACTGCGTCTGAGACCGTGGATTCGGGAGGTGGGCGGAGCGTTTCCTTGCTCGTGACGTTGCCGCGCGAGGTCAAGGGCAGGCGGTCGCGGGTTGGCGTCAGGGCGGCGACATCACGGTGGGGGTTGGATTTGCGGCGGCGTGTTTTTTCACGGAGACGGACGATGAGACGTGAAGCGGTCGTGATTGCGGTTCTGAGCGGGTTGGGGATCCTCGGCGTTGGGTTCGGCGCGACGGAGGCGCAGGTGCAGGCCGGGGGACAGTCGCCGTCGGGGCAGCAGGCCGAGAAGCCGCCGCTTTATGACGAAAAGGCCGACGGCAAGGCGCTGATCGCCGAGGCGGTGAAGAAGGCGTCGGCGGACAACAAGCGCGTGCTGGTGATGTTCGGGGGCAACTGGTGCGGGTGGTGTCACAAGCTGCACGCCACGTTCGAGAGCGATCCGCAGGTGAAGAAGGCGCTGCTTTATGAATATGTCCGGGTCCACGTGGACATCGGGCGCTGGGACAAACACATGGACCTGGCGGACGCTTACGGGGCGAAGCTGAAGGAATCCGGCGTTCCGTTCCTGACGGTGCTGGACGGGTCGGGCAAGGTGGTGGCGAACCAGGAGACGGGGTCGCTGGAGGAGGGGGATCATCACGTCCCCGCGAAAGTGCTGGGGTTCCTGAATCAGTGGAAGGCGCCGGCGCAGAACGCCGATGACGTGCTTAAGTCCGGATTGTCGAAGGCGAAGGCGGAGTCGAAGAAGGTGCTGGTGTATTTCTCCGCGCCGTGGTGCGGGTGGTGTCACCGGATGACGGACTGGCTGGCGACGCCGGAAGTGGCGGCGACGATCGGGAAGGCGTACGTGCCGGTGAAGATCGACGTGGACCGGATGACGGGCGGGAAGGCGTTGGATTACAAGTATCGGGGAAGCGATCAGGGGGGGATTCCGTTTTTCGCGGTGCTCGACGTGGAGGGAGTGAAGCTGGCGGACGCGAATCATCCTGAGAAAGGGAACGTCGGCTTCCCGGCGGCGCCGCACGAGATTGAGCATTTCATCGCGGTGGTGAAGAAGACGGGTCCGCAGCTTTCGGAAAGCGACGTTGCGGCGCTGCGCAAGAGCCTGGAGGCGGCGAAGCCCTGAGGCGAGGATGCGGTGAAGCGGGAGGGAACCCGTGCGCGTTTGAGAAGGCGGGGGTCGCCCGGGCCGCGCTGAAGGAGCAGAGGAGATGACGACAATTGCGAGTCCACCGATGAAAGGGGCTTCGCCGGCGGAGGCGCTGGGCGACGCGCCCCTGATCCGCACGGCGCTGCCCGGTCCGATCGGGGCGGCGCTGGTGGCGCGGGACGTGCGGATCAGCTCGCCGTCGAACACGCGGGATTATCCGCTGGTGGTGAAGCGCGCGCTGGGGTGCGTGGTGGAGGACGTGGACGGGAACCGCTTTCTTGATCTTGCGGCGGGGATCGCGGTGTGCGCGACGGGGCATTGCCACCCGAAGGTGGTGGCGGCGATCCAGCGGCAGAGCGCGGAGCTGATCCACATCTGCGGGAGCGACTTCTACTACCCGGTGATGATCGAATTGATGGAGAAGCTTTCGGCGATCACGCCGGGGGACAAGCCGAAGCGCGTGTTGCTGACGAACAGCGGGACGGAGGCGACCGAGGCGGCGTTCAAGCTCAGCCGGTTTCACACGAAGCGGAAGTGGGCGATCGGGTTTCACGGGTCGTTTCACGGGCGGACGATGGGGTCGCTGTCGCTGACGTGTTCGAAGGCGCGTCAGAAGCAGGGGTTCGGTCCGCTGGTTCCGATGGTGGCGCACGCGCCTTACGGCGACGTGGACTTCATCCGCAACGTGTTGTTCAGGCAGCAGATGCAGCCGGACGAAGTGGCGGCGATCTTTTTCGAGCCGATCCAGGGCGAGGGCGGATATCTGATCCCGGATGCGTCGTTTGTGCAGGGTTTGCGCAAGCTCTGCGACGAGCACGGCATCCTGCTGATCTGCGACGAGATTCAGGCGGGGATGGGTCGGACGGGACGGATGTTCGCGTGCGAGCACTTCGGGATCGTGCCCGACATTGTGTTGTCGGCGAAGGGGCTGGCGAGCGGGATGCCGATCGCGGCGGTGATCGCGCAGGAGCCGATCATGAACTGGCCTCCCGGGGCGCAAGGGAGCACCTACGGCGGCAATCCGGTGAGCTGCGCGGCGGCGCTGGCGACGATCGAACTGGTGGAGAACGGGCTTCGGGCGAACGCGGCGTCGCTGGGACCGCGACTTCTTGCGCAGTTGCAGGGGATCAGCTCGCGGCGGTCGTGCGTGGTGCGTCCGCGCGGGCTGGGTTTGATGGCGGGGGTGGACATCGTTCAGCCGAAGACGGGCAAACCGGACGTCGGGTTGCGTTCGCAGATTCTTCAAGGCGCGTACCAGCGTGGGGTCATTCTGCTGCCTTGCGGGGAGTCGGGCATCCGGTTTTGTCCTCCGCTGGTGATTTCGGAACGTGAAATGCAGACCGGACTGGAGCGTTTCGAGGAAGCGGCGACCGCGGCGGGATGAATGCTTCGCTCAAGCGGGCGGTTCGCAGAGGCAGGCGACGCGTGGCGAGGCGCGGGGGGGCGCATCTTCTGACAATGCGGAAGAGACTGCAATTATTGCCGATTCCGGGCGCGAGCGCGTGTCATTCTGTCTCCGCGCGGCGCGGAGCGTCCGCGTTTGTTGATGCGATTGTTGTCGAATGCTACGATCGAAGTGAGGGCTCGCCGCGGCGAGGTCATATGGGCGATATCCGGAGGGCGGCGCGGGCGGTTCTGATGGAGGTGGAAGCGGCGGCATCGCGGTCGGGCGCATCCGACGCGCGGTCGGCTGCCAGGAGTGGGTGATTTATGTTTGAACGCTTTACCGACCGGGCTCGGAAAGTCATGGCGCTGGCGAACCAGGAGGCGCAGCGCTTCAACCACGAATACATCGGGACGGAGCACATCCTTCTGGGGCTGGTGAAGGAAGGCTCCGGCGTGGGCGCGAACGTTCTGAAGAACCTGGACGTGGATCTGCGGAAGGTGCGTCTCGAGGTCGAGCGGATGGTCAAGAGCGGGCCCGAGATGGTGACGATGGGCAAGCTTCCGCAGACGCCGCGGGCGAAGAAGGTCATTGAGTACGCGATCGAAGAGGCCCGCAACCTCAATCATAACTACGTCGGGACGGAGCACCTTCTGCTGGGTCTGCTGCGTGAGCAGGAGGGCGTGGCGGCGCAGGTGCTGATGAACCTGGGTCTGAAGCTCGAGGACGTCCGCGAGGAGGTGCTCAACCTCCTCGGGGCGAATCAGGAGAGCGAGGAGAACGAGGCGGCGCCGGCGCAGTCGCAGCCGTCCGAAGGCAAGAAGGGGAAGAGCCGGACTCCCGCGCTGGACTCCTTCGGGCGCGATCTGACCGAGATGGCGCGTCAGAGCAAGCTGGATCCGGTGATCGGGCGTCTGAACGAGATCGAGCGCGTGATTCAGGTGCTCTGCCGCCGCCAGAAGAACAACCCGGTGCTGCTGGGCGAGGCGGGCGTGGGCAAGACGGCGATCGTCGAGGGGTTGGCGCAGAAGATCGTCAGCGGGGACATTCCCGAGTTGCTGGCGGATCGCCGCATCGTCGTGCTGGACCTGGCGATGATGGTGGCGGGGACGAAGTATCGCGGGCAGTTCGAGGAGCGGATCAAGGCGGTGATGAACGAAGTGCGCCGCGCGGGCAATGTGATTCTTTTCATCGATGAGTTGCACACCCTGGTCGGCGCGGGCGGGGCGGAGGGGGCGATCGACGCCTCGAACGTGCTGAAGCCGGCGCTGTCCCGCGGGGAGATCCAGTGCGTCGGGGCGACGACGCTGGACGAGTACCGCAAGTACATCGAGAAGGACAGCGCGCTGGAGCGGCGCTTTCAGCAGATCATCGTCGAGCCGCCGACCGGGCGCGACACGATCCTGATCCTGAAGGGTCTGCGCGACCGGTATGAGGCGCATCACCGGGTGCAGATCACCGACGAGGCGCTGGACCAGGCGGTGGAGCTTTCGAACCGGTACATCTCGGGTCGCGTGCAGCCGGACAAGGCGATCGACGTGATCGACGAGGCGGGCGCGCGGGTTCACCTGCGGAGCATGACGAAACCTCCGGACCTGGCGGACATCGAGCGGGAGATCGAGCGGCTGACGGTCGAGAAGGACGAGGCGGTGCGCAACGCGGATTACGAGCGGGCGGCGCAGCTTCGGGACAAGATCGAGTCGTCGAAGATGAAGAAGAAGGACGTGCAGCGCGAGTGGCGCGAGCGGGCGAAGGAAGTGGGCGGCGTCGTCGACGGCGAGGTGATCGCGGAAGTGGTCAGCAAGATGACGGGCATCCCGATGACGCGCCTGGAGAAGGACGAGGCGGAGCGGCTGCTGGGTCTGGAGCGGGAGCTGCACAAGCGGGTGATCAGCCAGGGCGAGGCGGTCAGCGCCGTGTCGCGGGCGGTGCGTCGGTCGCGCAGCGGTCTGAAGGATCCGAAGCGTCCGATGGGGAGCTTCATCTTCGTGGGGCCGTCGGGCGTGGGCAAGACGTACCTGGCGAAGTGCCTGGCGGAGTTCATGTTCGGCGATCCGGACGCGATGCTGGTGCTGGACATGTCGGAATACATGGAGAAGCACAACGTGTCGCGTCTGATCGGCGCGCCGCCGGGGTACGTGGGTTATGAAGAAGGCGGGCAGCTCACCGAGCGCATCCGCCGACGCCCGTACTCGGTGGTCCTTTTCGACGAGATCGAGAAGGCGCACCCGGACGTGTTCAACATGCTGCTGCAAATCATGGAGGAGGGGCGGCTGACGGACTCGTTCGGGCGTCACGTGGACTTCAAGAACACGATCGTGATCATGACGAGCAACGTGGGCGCGCACCGCATCACGCACCAGGAGAGCTTCGGCTTCCAGCGGCGCGACGAGCAGGTTTCGTACGACAAGATGAAGGAAGTGCTCAAGAGCGAGATGGAGGGTTACTTCCGCCCCGAGTTCCTCAACCGCGTGGACGAGATGGTCGTCTTCCGCAAGCTGACGCACGAGGACTTGACGATGATCGTCGATCTGGAGGTGAAGAAGCTGGCGGAGCGTCTGCGTGAGCGCAGCAGCCTGGAGCTGGAGCTGACGGAGGACGCGAAGAACTTCCTGATCGACAAGGGGACGGACGAGAAGTTCGGCGCGCGTCCGTTGCGCCGGGCGATCGAGCACTACCTGGAGGACGCGCTGTCCGAGGCGATCCTCCGCGGCGAGTACAAGGACAAGAACCGGGTGCGCGTCACGGTGCAGACCAACGAGGACGGGGTGAAGAACCTCTTTTTCGAGGGGCATCGCGCGGCGGAGACCTCGGGCGAGGAAGAGGGCGAAACCGTTGCCGCGGGCGACACGAGCGAGGCCACGTGACCGTGGTCGGCGAGCGAACCTAGACGTTGTTTCAAAACCGAGCCGCGCCCGTAAGGAAGCGTTCTTTTTCCCGCCCGCGCCGGAGGTTTTGCAACAGCGTCTTGGAACAGCGGGTTGACGACTTCCGAGGGATGCACAACAGCGTGCATCCCTTTTTTCTTCGTGCCCGGAAGGCCGGCCGGGGGCGGGCGTTCCACGACGGCTGGATCCCGCGGCGCGGCACGGGGTCGTGACCGGTCGCCGCGCGTTTGACGATTCAAGGCTCGGTGTCCGGGGAGTTCAGTCCCAGCGCCTCACTCCGCGTTTGCATCGCCCGCTCCTGCAACTCCTGGGGCGTCGGAGGGGTTTCGGGTTCGAGCTGGAAGGTGCGCGTGTGCGCGTCGACGATGCGGCCAGGCCAGAGGATTTCGGCGAAGAAGTCAAACGGCGGGTGTTGATGCCACGGCGCGGGGATGACCCAGTTCGTTTGAAGCGTTTTGTAACCCTCCTTGCGGATCAGGACATCGTAGTCGCCGTACCAGACGAAATCGACGGTGACGGAGGAGCGTCCGATCTCGCGGTCGTTGAGGCGCACGATGGCGCCGCTGGGTTCGGTCTGGATGGTGAGGGTGCGTCGGACGCAGCCGGAGCACAGCACGCCGGCGAGGCTGGTGGTCAGCAGAGCGATCCGCCATCGGTTCGACCGCAGCATTCGTTACGCCTCCTCGCGCAGCGCCCCTCGAGATCGCGGACATCCGCCGCCGGATGGCGCCTCACGTCCGGCGGTCGCGCTTCATGCGGGTTGTACCTCGAGAAGGCGTCGTGCGAAAGACGCCGAACCTCCCCGGTACGCGCAATCCTCGCCGGGGAGTATTGATCCGGCGATTGCGCGGTCGATAGATCAACCGGATCAGGTTAGGATCGGCGTCCTCGTGCAGGCGAGGTCGAGGAACGTTGCGCGGCGATCCCGAGGCGAGGCGCGGGAGGTTTGAGGGAACGATGGGCTGGGAAGCGTGGTTTACGCTGGGTGTGATCGGCGTGATTCTGGGGGTGCTGATCTTCACCCGGATCGCGCCGGACATCGTGCTGATCGGCGGGGTGACGCTGCTGATGCTGTTCCGGGTGCTGTCGGCGGAGCGGGCGCTGGCGGGGTTGTCGAACGAAGGCATGGTGACGGTCGGGGTTTTGTACATCGTCGTCGCGGGTCTGCGGGAGACGGGCGGCATCGGGTACGTGGCGCAACGGATCCTCGGGTTCCCCAAAACGCTTCAATCCGCCGTGGTGCGCTTGACGGTGCCGACCTGTCTGATGAGCGGGTTCATGAACAACACGCCGCTGGTGGCGATGATGCTTCCGGTGGTCAGCGAGTGGGCGAAGAAGTGTCGGTTTTCGGTGTCGAAGCTGCTGATCCCGCTGAGTTACGCGACGATTCTCGGCGGAACCTGCACGTTGATCGGGACGAGCACCAACCTTGTGGTCAACGGCATGTTGCAGAAGCAGCCGGGGTGGGAGCGCGGGTTGGGGATGTTCACGGTGACGTGGATCGGTCTCCCCTGCGCGGTGCTGGGTCTGTTGTACCTGATCTTCTTCATCCGGCGGTTGCTTCCGGATCGCAAGCCGGTCATCAGCGTGCAGGATGATCCGCGCGAGTACACGGTGGAAATGATGGTGGAGCCCGGGGGTCCGGTCGCGGGGAAGTCGATCGAGGAAGCCGGGTTGCGGCATCTGCCGGGGATGTACCTGATCGAAATCGAGCGGGAGGGTCGGGTGCTGCCGGCGGTGGGTCCGCAGGAGCGGTTGTCGGGCGGAGACCGCCTGGTGTTCGCGGGGATCGTCGAGTCGATCGTGGATCTTCAGAGGATCCGCGGGCTGCTTCCGGCGACGAACCAGGTGTTCAAGCTGGACGCGCCGCGGTCGAAGCGAGGGCTGATCGAGGCGGTCGTGTCGAACACGTGCAAGATCGTGGGGCAGACGATCCGCGACGCACGATTCCGGACGACGTACGGCGCGGCGGTGATCGCGGTGGGTCGCAACGGGGAGCGGATCCGCAGGAAGATCGGCGACATCATCGTGGAGGCGGGCGACACCCTGCTGCTGGAGGCCCCGCCGTCGTTCGTCGAGCAGCATCGAAATTCGCGGGATTTCTACCTGGTGAGTCAGGTGGAGGACTCAACGCCGCCGCGGCACGACCGGGCGATCGTGGCGGTGGCGATCCTCGGCGCGATGGTGCTGGCGGCGGGGACGAATCTCCTGCCGATGATGCACGCGGCGATGCTGGCGGCGGGGTTGATGATCATCACGCGGTGCTGCACGACGACGGTGGCGCGGCGATCGGTGGACTGGCAGGTGCTGACGATCATCGCGGCCTCGATGGGGCTGGGGTACGCCGTGGAGGACAGCGGACTTGCGACGGTGCTGGCGTCGGACATCATTGCGATGGCGGGAAGTCACCCCTGGCTGCTGATCTTCGTCGTGTACGGCGTGACGATGGTTCTAACGGAGTTGATCACGAACAACGCGGCGGCGGCGCTGGTGTTTCCGATCGCGTTTTCGGCTTCGCAGCGCCTCGGGATCGACTTCACGCCCTTTGCGGTGACAATCATGATGGCGGCGTCGGCGAGTTTTTCGACGCCGATCGGTTATGCGACGAACCTGATGGTCTACGGACCGGGGGGATATCGTTTCACGGATTATTTCCGGGTCGGGATCCCCCTGAATGTGACGATGTGGATAGTGACGTCGCTGCTGGTTCCGTTGTTGTGGAACGTGCGTCCGACGGACGGGAGCGTTCAGCCGTGACGGAAGGAAGGCGTCGCCCCCGCAAAGATCGTGGCGGTCGGCGGCGAGGGGCGGAATCCTCGGGGGAGCGCAGCACCTGAATCTCCATCTGACTCCGGTGCGCCGCGGCGCGCGGCGCTCCTCGACCCCAACGGGGTCGCGGCGCCCGATGCAACCCTTTCAACCCGGCGCAACCCCGTTGGGGTTGGTCGAGGCGTGGATCGCCGCGAACCCAAGGTAGGCCGCCTTCGGCGTCCAACCTTGGGCTGGAGGCCGCAATCCCTTCGGGATTGAGACCAACGCATCCGAGACCCCTGCGCCCTCTTCGGGATTGAAACAAAACAACGGGCGTTCGCACGTGTTCTTCGGGATTGAGGCGAATGCGTCCGACGATCCTGCGGGGTCGTCGGCGAAGCGTGTTGATCGGAGTCAGGCGAGACGTGTTGCACCGAAGTCCTGTGGAGACTCGGGTCGCGGCATTTCCTGACGGTGCGGTTGGGTGGTAGGAATGCAATTATTCTGGCGATCGGTTTTGCGGCGCGCCTGCCGCCCGTATAATCCCCGGCGTTGGCCGTGCGCCGACCGGTCGGGAGTCTTGCTTTGGTTCGAATCAACATAGACGAAATATTGCAATCGCTGCCGGTCTTTGAGCCGGAGCATAAGGCGCGGGCGGGCTGCTCCTCGTGCGGTTCGGGGGAGGAGGACTCGCGCTGCGGGAACGGGTTGGAGAAGGTCTACCCGACGACGGCGGTTCGTTACGGGTACATGAAGCACATCGGGGAGTTTTCGTACCCGGCGAACATGAAGTTCACGTGCGGGGCGCGGGTGGTGATTCAGACCTCGCGGGGGCTGGAGATCGGCGAGCAGGTCTCGCTGGTGTGCAACGGCTGCTCGAAGTCGGTGACGCGCGATCAGGTGCGCGAGTACGTCCGCAACAGCGGGGAGGACTCCTTTCTTTTTGACGCGGGGCGCATCCTTCGGGAAGCGAACCGGGCGGATCTGGCCGAGTGCGCCCGCCTTCAGAGCGTGATCCCGGCGCACCGGGATCTTTGCCGCGACCTGGCGAAGCGGCACGGGCTGCCGATCAAGGTGATCGAGTGCGAGATGCTCTTCGGGGGCGAGCGGGCGATTTTCTACTTCAGCGCCGAGGGTCGGATCGACTTCCGAGACCTGGTGCGAGATCTGCTGGCGGAGCTTCAAACGCGGATTCAGATGGTGCAGATCGGCGCGCGGGACGAGGCTCGCCTTCTGGCGGATTACGAGACGTGCGGTCGGGAATGCTGCTGCAAGGTGTTCCTCAAGACGCTCAAGCCCGTCTCGATGAAGATGGCGAAGCTTCAGAAGCAGACGGTGGACCCGTCGAAGGTGTCCGGGCGTTGCGGCCGGTTGAAGTGCTGCCTGCGATATGAGCATGAGTCGTACGAGGATCTGGCGAAGAAGCTGCCTCGAGTCGGCGCTCGGATCCGCACGGCGCACGGCGACGGCGTGGTGGTCAACCGGCAGATTCTGACGCAGTTGGTGCAGGTTCAGACGTTCGAGGACAAGCTGATCACGGTGACGATCGAGGACGTGCTGCCGGGAGAGCCGCAACGCGCGGCGCCCGTCGAGGGTCCGCGTGCGGGCGTGGAGAGCGGGCGCGGAGAAGCGGCCCGTCCGCCGCGTCGCGGGTTCGAGGGGCGTCAACCGCGTCAGGACGGCACGCCGCCGAAGGCGGGGGCTTCCGACGGCGCGGGTGCGCCGACGGCGGATTCGGAAGGCCGGTCGTCGGCTGAAAGGGCGGTTCCGCCGTCGCAAGAGCAATCCGCCTCTCCAGAGCCTCCGCGTCCGGCTCCCTCGCCGCAGCGGAGTGGTCCGGCATCCCGGGACGCCGGTTCCGCGTCGCGGGGGCGGATGCGCCGCAGGACGGTCCGTCGGGAGATTCCGCCGAGGAAAGCTGACGACTCCGGCGGGACCGCCGGCGGGACTTCTTCCGAGACGGGTACGCCGGGCGGAACGCCTCCCGGCGAGGGAAGTGCGACGGGTCGGGGCCGGCGTTTCCGACGAGTCAGGCGCGGCGTTGATCTCCGGTCGCAAGACGCAGGTTCCCCGGAAGAGAAAGGCGGGTCCGGACCTTCGGCGCCCGATCGGCGCGAGGTGGAACCCGACAGCGGCGGAGACAAACCTCAGGAAGGGCCTCCCGGTTGAAACGCGGCGCTGGGGTTTCGTATGATGCAATGCCGAGAAAAGAACATGAGGGGGTTTCGGGAAGGCCGCCGCGAGGGTTCAGGGGGCTGGCGTTGTTGAATTCGGGTTCTGTCTCGGATCAGAAAAGAGCAGGGGGGCGCGTTTCAGTTTCTCAGGAGCGTCCTGAATGAGGTCAGAGTCGAAATCATGTCAGCGCCGCTGATCCGACAACCCGACGAGGTCATCCGAGAGGGGGCGCCGTCCTACGCGCCGGAGGCGCTGCAATTCGTTCGGGAAGGGCTGGCGCACACGATCGAGCAGGTTCACGGGCCGACGCCGCGGGCGTTCGAGTTTCTCGCGAAATTCGTGGAGGATCACGGCTTGGACTGGGAGGATCTGGCGACGTTGCACGGCGAGGGCGGGTTGCCGCCGCGCGTCGTGTCGGCGATCCAGATGATCGGCGGACCGGAGAAGCTGAACCGTCACGTCCGCGGAGGCGACCTGTGCTGGGGGCTTCGGGATCTGGCGATGCAGAAGTGGGGTCTGATGGCGCGGGCGGTGCTCCAACGATGGGGGGTGCGGGCGACGCTGGACTTCGGACGGATCGTCTTCGAGGCGATCGAGCGCGGACAGATGCAGAAGCAGCCCGGCGACGCGCTTGAGGATTTCGCCGACGTGTACGATTTCGGCAAGGCATTCGATCGGTCGTTTCGCGTTTCGATGTGACGGAAGTTTTGTCTTTGAAGACGGCGGGAGGCGCGCTCGCGCCGCTCAACCCCGCACCCTCGCGTCAGGCGCGGGCCTTGTCATCCGATCGTGCGGGGGTTGTCGGAGCCGGGTCCGCACCGGGCAACGACCGCTTCGGCTCCTCGGTCGACGCGGACTCGACGTCATCCTTGATGTCGCGCATGCCCTTTTTGAACTCGACGATGCTCTTGCCGAAAGAACGAGCCACCTCCGGGAGTCGTCTTCCGAACAACAGGAGCGCGACCAGGGCGATCAGCAACCACTCACTTCCGGCGGGCAGGCCGAGGATCGCAGGAACATTCATCGGTTTACCTTTCAGTCTCGTCCCGCGCGTCGCGCAGGCCTTCCTTGAATGCGGCGATGCCGCGGCCTAGCGACCGCGCCGTTTCCGGCAGTCTGCGGCCGAAGATCAGCAAGCCGATCAACGCGATCAGCAGCCACTCCCCGCCGCCCGGCAACTCCAGGAATGCCGGAATGCACATGCCCCAGGACATGACGGAACTCCTCGCATCCGACGGCCGGCCGGTCATGTCGTGCCGCCGACCTTCCGCAGGACTTCCTGATTGTATGTCGGAAGAATGCGCGACTCAAACCGAGGCGTTTCCCGAGTTTGCCGGCGGGTCGGCAGCGGCGATGCCGCCGGCTCCAGGCCGAAGGCGGGCGACTTCGTGAGCGTGCGTCGCCGGATTCGCCGGAAGTGCCCGGTATTCGTATCATGCCTCCCCGGTTGAGTGCGGCTGCGGCCCCTGGGCGACGGATTTGAGATCGTTTCAGGGGTGCGACGACGGGGATGGAGCATGACGCAACGTGAGTTGAAGGTTCGCAGGGTCGCGCTGGCGATGATTGCGGCGGCGGTCAACCTTGGGCTGTGGCTGATCCCCAGCGACGTGGCGACGCTGGTCGCGCGTGACCGTCACGTGCTGCTGGGGCGTTATTCCCGGGAGCACTTCACGTGGATCATCGGGGTGGGGTTGATTTCCGCGGGGGGGCTCGTCGTCGGGACGGGGGCGACTCCGCGGAGCCGGCGGCGGCGGCTGCTGGGGGTGGGGGCGGCGTGCGCTCTCGTCTTCCTTCCGACATGCGCCGTGGATCTCGTGCTTCGGCGGGGCGCGCCCGAGTACTACATCAAGGACACGCTCGCATATCATCGACCGCCCGGGTTTCGGGCGCCTGAAGATGGCGCGGCCGAGCTGATCGTGCGCGACGTGCCTGAGGCGACCCGCTCGTACGAAGTCATTCCGCCGGGGTTCCCGGATTTTGCGGCGACGCTGACGTGTGATCGTCGCGGGTTCCGCAACGCGACGGATCTCCCGCAATATGACGTCGTCGTGCTGGGGGATTCGTACGCCGAGGGGTCGAAGGTGTCGGATGAGCATCCGTGGCCGGCGCGGCTGGCGGAGTTCACCGGTCTGACGGTGTACAACCTCGGCATGTCGGGGTACGCGCCGCAGAATTACCTGGCCTCGTTGGAAGAGGTGGGGCTGTCGCTGAAACCGAACGTCGTACTGTGCCTGTTGTACGAGGAGAACGACTTTCGCGCGGCGGAGCTTCGGGAGGAGCCGGAGTCTGAATTCAGCAAGTTCTTCAAGCAATCGCCGCTCCTTCAGCGCCTCGACGCGGCGATCGTCGGCACGCTCGGTCGGATGAACGCCGACGGTCCGATCCGCGGCGGCGCGGCGCTCGCGTGGATGCCGCTGCGGGCGCCGGCGGGTCCGGCGGCGAAGCCTTATGCGTTCTCGCCGAACCTGATGCTCGACCTGTATCAGACCCGGGAGTCGGTCGAGGGTTCGGAACCGTGGGAGGCGATCCGGACGCTTGTCCGGCGCATGAAGGAGCGGTGCGACGCGGCGGGGGCGAGATTCTGCCTGATCTACGCCCCGAGCAAGCCTCACGTCGTTCTGCCGATCGCCGGCGAATTGCCCGCCGCGACGGTGCGTGATTTTGCGATGCTGCGCGCCAAGGAGGAGCTGCCGCCGTCCGCGGAGTTCGTGCAGCGGCTGCTGGCGGGGCTTGATGTGAAAGAGTCGCTGACGCGCGAATTCTGCGAGGAAAGCGGCGTCGCATTTTTGAGCCTGACCGAGCCGTTGCGACGGGCTGCGGCCTCCGGCACGCAGGTTTACTTCACGTATGACGACCACTTCAGCCCCGCGGGTCATGAAGTCGCGGCGCTCGCCGTGGCGGCGTTCCTGCAAGCCTCGACGATCGACGGAGAAGACGCGAACGCTGATGCGCCGACCGCCCCCGCCGTCACCTCCACGGAGGGGGGGTGATCCGCTGCTGCTCGGCGTCGGATCCGCTTCCTTTACAGGCGCGGCTCGGTCATGCCGGCGTCGCACGATTCCTGAGGCACGGCGCTACAGTTCGGATTCCGGTCTGCCCGAGCGCTCGCGCGGGCCGAAAAGCTCGGCGAGGTTTTCCTCCTCGAAGACGAACTGGGCGTTGATCGTGTGCTCCGCGCAGAGCGTGTGCAGGGCGTGAACGACGGCGGTGTAATCCAGCCCCAGTCCGGTGACGCGGCCCTGCACCTGCTGAACGTCGTTGCCGAGCATGCGCACCAGGCTCGCCACTTCCGGCGAGGCGGGCACCGGCGGCGAGGCGTTGCCGGTATGCGGGACCGTCCGCAGCAGCGTCAGGCTTTCCGCGCCGGCGTCGGCGTTGATCATCAAGGCGCCGTCCGGCGCCCGGTAGAAGACCGGCGCGCGACACTCGACGCCGTCTCCGAGCAGAGCGATCCGCCGCTCCTGCGTTCGCCTTGCGTAAATGATCGGCGACCGCGCGCCGGGTACGCAGTCGAGGATGAAATTGTCATCGCCCACGATGTTGCGATCGATCATCGGATCCTCGAGTTTCACCAGCGCCTCGTAGGCTTCGATGCGGACCCGAGGGTCGTCGTCGTCGAGCAGCTTCCGCAACGGCGCCAGGGGGGAGCGGAGCTTCGGGTTGGTCGCCAGGGCGCGGATCGCCTGAAAGCGCAGCAGGCTGGTCTGGTCCTCCGCGACGCGGGCAAGGGCGGTGACCGCCACGTCGTCGCCGAGGCGCAGCCCCGCGGCGGCGGCGTGGAACGCCACGTAGTCCTTCTTGTGCGCGTACAACTCGGTGAGCACCGGCATCGCCGACAGACCCACGCCCTCGAAGGCGACGGAGATCGCGGCATGCGGCGCATCCGGTTGAACGAGTTCGGCGGCCAGATCGCGGCAGCGCTGAGCGACGAAGCCGTCATGATCCGGGAGGAAAAGATGCCGCACGAGGAGCATGAAATGCCCGGGCTCGTCGCGGTAGGCGTCCGGGATCGAAAGCTGAACGAACGTCGGCGAGAGGGCGTCGGCGATCTTTCCGCCGCCGCCGAACTTCGCGTTAATGCGGTTCTCGATGCGCATCGCGGTGCTGGCGGAAGGCTCGGTCAGCACGAGGCGCAGGCGGCGGTCCTCCATCACGCGCCCGCCGCCCGGCACAAAGGCCCGGGTCAGGTCCGGCTGCGTCCCGCCCTCGCCCTCTTCCGCGAAAGGGTTGAGGAAGAGCGGACCGGCGGCCTCCGCCAGCGAGCGCCCCGACAAAACGTTGACGCGCTCGGTTGGCGTGCTCACCTGCACGGCATACTCAAGCTCGCACGAATACAAGCGCCCGCCGCGCAGCGACTTCACGCCGGTGTTCGGGACGGCGGACACGTACACGTCGAACGTGGATCCTTTTGTCGTTGCCGCGGGGATCATCCCCTCGACAAGGACGACGGCTGTATCCGGATCGCGGATGAGGCGCTCCGGGGTCAGACTCACCATCCCCACCCGGTTGCTGCGCAGAGGGTAGCGCTTTTCGATCTGCTGCGCCAGGCGGTTGAGGATCTGAGGCGGGCACTCCGTCGATCCGCCGTCGCCCAGGCCGATGACCAGTCCGTAACCCTGGACCTTCATCGGCGCAAGACCGTGAAACGTCGCCAGCTCGCCGACCGTGTCGCGGAAACTCGCCGAGCCTGCGCCTTCCGCGGACTTCGCCGCGACCCCCAGATCCCGCCGCCGCGGATCCCGCGTCTCCCACGTGCATCCGGAAAAGCAGAGGAGGATCAGACCGACGATCGCCGAGGACGGGCCCCAGCTCCGTCCGCGCCGGCGACAGGCGCTTCGGCATCGTTCTTCGCTGAACTCGGGACCGGGCGCGCATCGCACCGGACCGCAGCGCCCGCTGTCGGGGCGCGGCATGCATCGTGTCGTCATGTTGTTTTTTCCGCTGGTGATTCCGCCGGACTCGACTTCGACCCTGACCGGGGATGTATGAACGATGCCGGCGCATCCGGCGGCGAGCGCAATATTCGGTTCGCCCGGGAGAATCTCTTCCGGATGTTGCGATGCGGTCGTTCGAGCCCGTGCTGCCCCGCCCTGAAGCGGCGACAACGACGCATTTCTAACAATTCGGAACCCGAACCGTCAAGGATTGCGGCGCGGTGCGGTTCGAAGGCGTAAAAAGGGCGTGTTGTTTCGCAAATACAGGAGTCGGCGATGATGACCGCGACGTTTCGTGCATGTGCGGGATTTGTGCTTGTTCTGATCGCGCCCGTCCTGTCCGCATCGGCCGCGCTTCCGCAAGCCCCGGCGACGGGCGGGGGCAATCTGCTGGCCAACGCGGGCGCTGAGGAGGGCGAGTCGGACCCGCAGGCGTGGCAGCGAGGCATGACCGTTCCGGGCGTCGAGTTCGCCTGGGATCGCGGGACCGGGCACAAAGGAGGTTCAAGCCTTCGGTTGCGAAAAACCGTCGAGCGCTACATTCCGCCGACGGAGTGGTATCAGGAGATGCGGCATGACGGCGGGGCGCGGGGGCTGCGCGTCCGGGCGCACGTGAAAGCCGACGCTTTGACGAAGGCCGTGATCGACGTCCAGTTCCTCGGTCCGGGTGACGCGTGGTCGCATCAGTGGGCGGCCTACATCGGCGCGGAAGGACCGCAGGATCCGCCGGTCACGCACGACTGGCGCGCGTATTCCGGCGAGGTCAGCATCCCTGAAGGAACGCAGCGCGTCCGCGTCGCGCTCCAGATTTACGGACCGGGCACGATCTGGTTCGACGACGTGGAGGCGACCTGGACGGCGGCATCCGCGCAGGCCGGGAAGTCCGGCGCCGCGGGGACGACGCCGGTTTCGTCCGACAAGGCGGCGACGTTCGAGGACTTGCGCGCGGAAGGCCGCTCGGAGCAGCGTTACCTGTTGCATCGGGGCGGCGGTCCGGCCGTTCCGCCGAAGGACGGATATCGACTGCTGCTGGTGCTGCCGGGAGGCGACGGCGGCGCGGACTTCGCGCCCTTCGTGGGCGACCTCGCGCGACAGGCGTTGCCCGAAGGCTACCTCGTCGCGCAGCTCGTTGCCCCGCAGGGGACGGCGCCGCAGAAGGAGTCGGTGGTCTGGCCGACGAAGGGGCTTGCCCGGCAGGGCATGACGTTCACGACCGAGGGATTCATCGAGGCGGTCGTCCGCGACGTGAAGAAGCGCGTGCCGATCGACGCGAGGTATGTCTTCGCGCTGGGCTGGTCAAGCGGCGGTCCGCCCGTGTACGCCGCGGCGCTGCGCGCGCAGACGCCGCTGACGGGAGCCTTCGTGGCGATGTCCGTCTTCAAGCCGGCGCAGATGCCCGACCTGCACGTGAAAGACCGGGCGGTTTACGTGATGCACTCCCCGACGGACTTCATCCCGATGCGCTTCGCGGAGGAGGCGGTGCGCACGGTGTCGAGCGGCGGCGGTCAGGCTGAGTTCATCCAATACGAGGGCGGACACGGTTGGCACGGCGACGTCTTCGGCCGCATCCGCACCGGAATCCGATGGTTGGAGGACAGGATGTCCGTCAAGAGCGGCGACGCCGACGACCGGGATCGATGAGTTCAAAAGGGCCTTCTTATGTTCCAGAGAAAGGGCAGGTGCGGTGAGTCAGCCGATCCTTGGGATCGGAGCGCGGAGATCGGCCCCGCCCGAGCGGGTCGGTCGTCCGCGATCCGAATTTTTGCAATGAAAGGACAACTCAGGAAATCAGTGTACGTTCCGGGTGGACGCTCGGTTTGATTTGCATATTCGAGGGTAAGGTCGTTCGACGCACCTCTCCCCGTCCTTACTTCGGCGCCGGGATGCGGTCGCCGGCGATTTCCCACTCCAGCACGCCGGCGGAGAAGCCGGGCTGGAGGCGGATCAGGAGGCGCAGGGCCGGGGTCTCCACGTCGGTGAACGTCACGTCGCAGAACCGGTCTTTCTCGACCGTGTAGGTTGATCCCCCGGTCAACTCGACGGGCAGCCAGTCATCGCCCTTTTTGTATTGCAGCTCCCACGCCGCCGGGACGCGGCAGCCGCCGCCTTTCGGTTCGTCATCGAACCAGTACACGCGCGTGGCGGACACGCGGCGGATCGCCTCGAAATCGTAGGTGATCCACTCCGTCGTGCCTTTGTGGTCCCAGAAGGTGAAGCGCGGGACGTCATGATCATTCGAGTTCGTCGGCACGCGGCCGTCGGAGACCGCGGCGATGTCGTCATACGGCGACTCGAACGAGGCCGTGTGCCGCGAGGGCGGCGGCGCTTTCCAGACGTGTCCGGCGGAATCGGTGGTGACGGTGGGGAACGCCGAGATGCGGAGACGCGCCCCGCCCATCGGCACGAGCGTTACGGTCTCCGGTTCGCCGGGGGCGACTTTCGCGGGGCTGGGCTGCACTTCGGTGATGAGTCCGCGGCGGTCGAGCGTCCACTCCGGGATGCGTCGAGCCTTTGCTTCGAGGATGACCGGCGAGCCGTCAGGCACAAACGGCTGACGCGGCAGCAACCCGGTGCGGCGCACGACGGTGATCGAAGACGCAGGGGTGTCGGCGTCAAGCATCAGACCGTAATTCCAAGGCGTTTTCGGGAAAACCTCGTAAGCCGGCCAGCGGGGCGTGCCCGCGTAGGCGCGCCACTCCTCCTCGATGCGCAAGGAGTAGGTCAGCGGTCCGCGATGCACGGAGACGCATCCGCCGTGGGCGTCCCAGCGGCGGACGGCGACTTCCATCGGGAATCCGACGCGCACGACGTCGCCGTCGCGCCACTCCCGCTCGATGCGCAGGAATCCGCCCTTCGTCGCGCTCGGCGTCATCTCCGCGCCGTTGACGGCGACGCCGGGTCGATCGCACCAGTCCGGTTTCCGCAGCAGCAGGGGGAAGGTCGCGGGCTTCGACAGACGCACGCGCAGGGAGACGTTCTCATCGAAGGGGTACTCGGTTTCGACGAGCACCGTGGCGACAGCCCCGCCGCCGCTCATCGCTCCTTCGCCGACGCGCGCGGTCACTTCGCACGGCGCGAACAACACGAACGCCAGCCCTCCCTCCGGGGTCATCATCCAGAGGTGCTCGGCGAAATACGGCCAGCCCTGTCCGGCGTTGTGCTGGCAGCAGCGGTAGCTCCACGGGTTGAAGGAGAGCATTTCGCCGCCGTTCTCGATGCCCGGGGCCTTGTTGTGCCGATCGAGCTGCACCAGGTTCGGCGCGGTGAGGTAGTGCAGACCGCGCAGGTCGGCGGTCATGCTGGCGGGCAGCGAGTTGAATGCGACGTCCTCGCAGCGATCACCCCAGACGGACAGACCGTCAATCTTGATGATCTCCTGGCAGGAGTTCATGAACTCGACCATCGAGCAGGTTTCCGCGGCCTGTCGCGGGCCGGTGAAACCCTTCCGGCAGTTCTCGTCCGCGCCGAACATGCCGCCGGGAACCTGTCCGTACTCGCCCCAGACCGTCGCGTAATTGCGGTAGGTCGCCTGAAGGTGCGCGGCGTCCTTCGATTGCTGGAAGAACACGGCGGGTTCACGAAATCCCTGGCAGATATTGACGCCGTGCCACGTCGGGATGCCGCCCACCCAGTCCGCGGAGCGCTCATGCACGCGACGGGCCAGATCCAGCAGCCACGCCTCGCCCGTGCGGTTGTACGTCCAGTAGAGCGATTGCATCAGGTCGCCGCTGCGGACGCTCTGCCACCACTCCTTGCGGTACGGACCTTCGCCCCACTTGTAGGGGATAAGGTCTTCCTCGGGTCGTTGTTCGAGGAAGCGAAAGAACCGCAGCATCGCGGGGATGATCCGCTCGTCGCCCGTGGTTTCGTGAAAGCTGCGGAAAACGTAGAGCACGACCATGTGAGACCACCAGTCGCGGCCGCGCTTCAATGACCGCGGCCCGAAGTAGCCGTCCTCCTGCTGGCTGTCGAGGCAGGCGTCGATCCAGCGCCGGGCCTCGGCCATCATGTCCGGGTCTTTCAGGACGCAGGCGGTGTCCACGTAGCCCTTCAGCCAGTACGGCGCCTCCTCCCAGCCTTCGCTGTCGGGTTGAAGCCAGCCGCTGTCGAGGCGGATGAAGCGGGACAGCTCGTCGAGGCGTCCGATGAAACCGTCGCGCTGGAGTTCGAGCTGGGTGCTCAGCCAGCCCTTCGGCGTGACGGCGCCGATCGGCAGTTTGATGAAGGCGGCGGGGGCAAGCGGGTCGCGGGGGGCGACCGGCGGCGGGGAAGCCGGCGTGCGAACCGGATCCTGCAAAACCTCGGCGCGGACGCCGGTAGAAATCATCATCCACGTCATGAGGAGAACCTTGACCGTCACGGCGACATCCCCGAGATTGCCTCGCGTGTGCGACGCCGCGCCCCGGTTCGCCGGCGGGCGGCCGACGCGCCGTCCGCGAGGATCGTTCCAGTAGACGACAAAGCGCCCGCGACCGCAAGCGCGGGACGGGGAGGGACAGGGATGGCCGGGAAGAATCCAGGGCGCGCCGCGCCGACGGGGACGCGCCGGGGCAGGGACGCCGGAGAAAAGCTGGAAAAACTCGCCCGCACGGTGGCCGACACGGCGATGCGGCAGCACGATCCGTCGATCGACATCCCGATCCGGGCGCTGTCGAACGTCGCGTTCAACGAGAAGTCGCGCACCATCGAGATGGGCGGCAACAAGCAGCAGCGCAACTTCTTCAACTACGGGCAGGCGAAGCGCTTCATGCAGACGATGCTCGTGGCCAGCAAGTGCAAGGATCTGATCGACGCCGACAAGACCGCCAGCATCCGCCAGATCTACTACATGGCGAAGCACACCATCCGCGGCACGAGCGAGAAGACGTTTGACGACCAGTCCGAATCCGATCCGATCCTCGAAGACCTCGAAGTGGCGATCAACGCCCTGCGCGAGGAACTGCACATCTTCGCCAGCAACCGCGGCAACCTCGTCGGACCGATCACGCTGGTCGACGACGGCAACACGCTCGACTGCGCCAGAATGGGCAGCGCGGGCTACGCCGTGCCCAGCATCGTCGAGCCGGACGTCGTGCAGTTCAGAAAGTGCGACGCGAAGTTCATCCTCCACGTCGAAAAGGACACCGTCTGGCGGCGCTTCCACGAGGATCGCTTCTGGGAGAAGCACCGCTGCATCGTCTCGCACGGCGGCGGTCAGCCGGCGCGCGGGATGCGGCGGCTCCTGTTCCGGATGCACCATGAACTGAAGCTCCCCGTGTACGTCCTGCTCGATAACGACCCCTGGGGGTATTACATCTACTCCGTCATCAAGCAGGGGTCGATCAATCTCGCCTACGAGTCGAAGCGGATGGCCGTGCCCGAGGCGAAGTTCCTCGGCGTCTCCAGCTTCGACTACGAGCGCTGCGGACTGTCGGACGACGTGAAGCTGGAGCTGGACGCCAACGACGTGAAGCGGGCGAAGCAGATCATGGAATACCCCTGGTTCGCGGGGAAAAAACCGTGGGAGAAGGAAATCCGCAGGATGATCGCCAACGGTTTCAAGATGGAGGTCGAGGCGATGATCAACAAGCGGCTGACGTACCTCACCGAGGAGTACGTGCCGATGAAGCTGGCGGATCGGAAGCAGTGGCTGGATTGACGGGGTTCGAGGGGGCGAAGCGGCGCGTGGAGGATGGGGGGCCGGGTCAAGGTGGGTCGGCGAACGCCGCGCGCCGCGGCGCACCGGAGTCAAGTGGAGACTCAGGTGATGAGAATTCGCAGGTGCAGGCGCTGGAGCGTACGCAGCCGCTGCTGCCGATGCAGTGCGAACGCCGCGCGCACGATGATCACGCTGTTTCAAGACCCGCGTGAAAGGCCCGACCTGAGCCTCCATCCGGCTCCGGTTGGGGGTGTTGAAATCGCATGAACTTATGATTTGGCATGACCCCGCGGCGCGATCCTGCGATCCCGCGCGATTCTACGATCCCTCATGATCCTGCGGTGATATCGGCGGGAAACGTTTTGCCCCGACCCGAGCCTCCATCCGGCTCCGGTTGCGGGTGTTGGAATCGCATGAACTTATGATTTGGCGTGAACCTGCGGGGAAGAGTCGGCGGAATGTGTTGTGCCCCGAAGGATCATCCGGCGGTCTTAGCCCCGGCAGGGGCGCTGGAAAACAGTCCAGCACGCCAGTGCTGGGAAGCCCGCGCGAAAGAAACGAAGTCCCGGAGGGACGCAAGAAGCCCCGCAAGGACGCAAGCCCGCCGCCGCTTGACCGATCCGTCGCACCGTCGCGCCGTTGTCCCTCCGGGACTTCATGATCCGATGCCCCCCACCCCCGGCGATGCATCGCGGAACTACTCCTGGATACTCCTCGCGCGGCACGCGCCGAGGCTCCTCCGGGGCGTCAGGGCGCGCCGCGTCGTTTATCCTCAAGACCTTCAAGATGCCGCGCACCGGAGTCAGATGGAGACTCAGGAGAACGCTTCCTTACGGGCGCGGCTCGGTTTGCAACTCCGACCTGGCGCCGGTGGAGTTGCGTCCCGTGTTCGGATGCGGGATCGTGGCGGGCGCGGCGGGTCTACGCGCGATCCGGGAACATGTCTCGTGGCAACCCGGGGGAGTCTGTTTTGATCGCCGCGGGAGCAGGACTTGTGTTCCGGAACGATCGTGCGGCGACAAACTCTGAAACGGCGGCATCGCCCTTTTCCCGTCGGCATTTCCTTCGCACGGCGGCGGCGACGGCGCTGGGTTTTTCAGGTTTGCGGAAGATGCTCGAGGCCCGGAGCTGGCAGGTTCCGGGAGCTGCGGACATCCCCCTCGGATACGGACCGCTGGTCAGCGACCCACGGAAGATCATCGACCTGCCGAGCGGTTTTTCCTACCGCATCCTCTCCCGCGCGGGCGATCGCATGAGCGACGGTTTGCTCGTGCCGGGCTACGCGGACGGGATGGCCGCGTTCCCCGCGGGGGAAGGTCAGGTCGTTCTTGTGCGGAATCATGAGATCGGTCCGGACTGGTTCAAGTTCGGGGCGTTCGGTCGGCGGAATGAACTGCTGGGGCGGCTGGATCGTTCCGCGTTCTACGACTTCGGACACGGCGCGACGCCCGGTCTGGGCGGCACGTCGACGATCCTTTTTGACCCGCGCGACGGCAAGGTGCTGCGTGAGTATCTCAGCCTTGCGGGGACGGTGAACAACTGCGCCGGCGGACCGACGCCGTGGAACACCTGGATCACCTGCGAGGAGACGATGATCGCCCCCGACAACTCGACCTGGGTCGAGAAACCGCACGGGTACGCCTTCGAGGTTCCGGCGACCGGCGACGGCGCCATCGCCCGCCCGACGCCCCTGCGGGAGATGGGGCGCTTCCGGCGCGAAGCCGTTGCGGTCGATCCGCGCACCGGCGTCGTCTACCAGACCGAAGACGTCAACGACGGCTGCATCTACCGCTTCCTGCCGAAGCGCCGCGGCGTGCTCGCGGAGGGCGGGCGGTTGCAGGCGCTGGGCGTCATCGACAAGCCGAAGCTGGATACGAAGAACTGGGAGGAGGAAGGCGCAATCGCGGTCGGGACGGCATTCCGGACAAGGTGGATCGATCTTGACGACGTGGAAGCGCCGAAGGACGACCTGCGTCTGAGGGCGTTCGAGGCCGGGGCCGCGCGCTTCTCGCGTGCGGAAGGCATGTGGTACGGCCGCGACTGCGTGTACTTCGCGTGTACGACGGGCGGACGCAATCAGCGGGGGCAGATCTGGCGGTACACGCCCAGCCCCGCGGAAGGCGCGGTGGTCGAGGCGGAAGCGCCGGGCCTGCTCGAGCTTTTCATCGAGCCGAACGACGCCGGGCTGATCGACAACGCCGACAACCTCACCCTTGCGCCCTGGGGCGACCTGATCGTGTGTGAAGACGGCAGCGGCGAGCAGTTCCTCGTCGGCGTCACGCCGCAGGGGGGGATTTACAAATTCGCCCGAAACGCGAAGGACGAGTCGGAATTCGCCGGCGCCTGCTTCTCTCCCGACGGCGGAACCTTCTTCGTCAACCTTCAGCAGGCGGGGCTGACGCTGGCCGTCACCGGACCCTGGCGGAGAGCGTAGTCGTGCTTCAAAACCGAGCCGCGCCCGTCAGGAAGCGTTCTTCCTCTAACCCTTGCCCGGACTCACCCGGCGATAATCAAGCCAAAAAAACCGCGGTCGCCGACATCACATGCCGGCGACCGCGCGTTGATTCATGATCGTATTCGTGTGTCGTCACGACGCGGATCGGCGCGTCACTCGATCACAAACCGTCCGCCGATCTTCTCGTGGACGTCGATCGAGTTGCGGATCACGAGCTGGCGGTTGAAGACGCGAATGCTGCCCGCGCCGCCGTAACCGATCCAGCTTGCCGGTTCGATCGTTTGTTCGATCAAAACCTGAAGCGCGGCGGACTGCGGGTCGTCAATGCCGACTTCGCCCGCCGCCGCGCCCTCATCATCGCCGCCGGGACCGCCACGAAAGATCGAGGCGTTCTGTCCGGTCCCTTGCGAGGCGGTTTCAATGTCGATCCTGACGGCCCCGCGGAAGTCCGGGATGCGGGCGAGGATGTCGGTGACGTCGTAGACCTTGACCTGGAAGTTCTCCTCGCGGTTGAAGTCGTTCTGGGTCGAGATGCGCAGCGTGTTGCCGGTTCCCTGGAAGGTGACGACGGCCGTGCCCTCACGGACCCACTCCAGCGCCTGGTTCACGACTTCGCGCACCGTCGTGTCCCGCAGGTTCACCGTCACCAGCGTGTCGCGGGTGATGCCTTCGAGTTCCATCGCCTTCCAGTGCGGGACGACGTTGATCGGCCCCTGCGTCTGAAGCCAGTCGATGACCTTCTCAAACGGCTCTTCCTCCCACGCCACCTCGCTGACCCGCTGGTTCAGCACCGACACCAGCAGCGCCGTGTCCGACCCGCGCGCCAACCTCGGCGCCGTAACCTGTGCCGCTCCCGGCAGCGCCAACCCCGTCACGATCAGCCCCGTCCACGCCCCGCAACCGAACCGAAGGTTCATCGCAAGTCCTCCCAACGTTACCCACGGCCCGGGCTCCAGCCCCAGGCCGCCGCCGCTCCGCTCGCCCACGGAAGGATGAATGATGCCGGTTTGCGAGCGCCGGAAGGACTCAACTTGTTCAAGCCTAGGCGCGCGATACACGCGGAATCAACCGTGAAGCGGCAAGATCAGGGGGCGAAACGGGTCCGTCGAGCGGCGGGGGGAAGCATAAAGAAAGCGACCGCCGCGGTCTTCCGCCACGACGGTCGTTTGTTCAAATCCGAGGTCGATCTGTTTCAGAGGGTTATTCGATTACGAACCGCCCGCCGATCTTCTCGTGAACGTCGATCGAGTTGCGGATGATGAGCTGGCGGTTGAAGACGCGGATGCTGGCCTTTCCGCCGTAGGTGTCCCAGGTGGTCGGCGCGATCGTGTCCTCGATGACGAGGCGGAGCGCGTCCAGCGCGGGGTTGGACTGCTCGAACTCCTGCCCGGTCTGCTGATCGTCGTCATCCCCGCCGCCGCCGCCGCCGCCGCCGCCGAACAACTGCGCGGTCTGGCCGCCTTGGCCGCCGCCTCCCTGTGATGCGGCCTCGATGTCGATCTCCGGCGCCCCGCGGAAGTCCGGGATGCGGGCGAGGATGTCGGTGACGTCGTAGACCTTGACCTGGAAGTTCTCCTCGCGGTTGAAGTCGTTCTGGGTCGAGATGCGCAGCGTGTTGCCGGTTCCCTGGAAGGTGACGACGGCCGTGCCCTCACGGACCCACTCCAGCGCCTGGTTCACGACTTCGCGCACCGTCGTGTCCCGCAGGTTCACCGTCACCAGCGTGTCGCGGGTGATGCCTTCGAGTTCCATCGCCTTCCAGTGCGGGACGACGTTGATCGGCCCCTGCGTCTGAAGCCAGTCGATCACCTTCTCAAACGGCTCTTCCTCCCACGCCACCTCGCTGACCCGCTGGTTCAGCACCGACACCAGCAGCGCTGTGTCCGACCCGCGCGCGGCCGGATTTGCCGCTGGAGCGGATGAGGACGTCTGCCCGAGAACCGAACCGGACGCAACCAGCAGCCCCAACCCTGTCAAACACCGGATTCTCATCGCATTCCCCCGTCGTAAGTTCGAGGTCACCTTCGCGCAAGCCTTCGGGCGCCGCTTTCCGCCGCCCGCACGGATGAAAGAAAAATCGCGCTCGTCGGGAGATCGCCGGGCGTCCCCCGCGTCAGGATCATATTCTCCTTTATCGGAACGTTCCACCCCCCGCGCCGATGACTTCCTTCCGGAAGGTAACTTCCGCCGACGGCGGCCTGCCGTCAAGGGGCGGCGACCTCCGGCTTGCGGCAAGGCCGCTCATCCTCGCAGGCGCAATCCGCGACCTGGATCAGCGAATTCGGACACCACTTCGCGCACCAGACATAGGTCTGACCGCCCCGGTCCCAGGTGACCACGCAAAGGCGGCGCTGCGGATCTCGCGGCTCGACGTGATAGGTCCGCCCGCCAACCACGAATGAATCACGCGGCGCCAGGTCCACCGACCGGTCCACGGTGAAGACCGACAGGTAGTCGCCCGTCGCCTGGGCCTGGTAGACCAGGTGTGCCGCGGTTCGACCGCGCAGGTCGCAGGCGCCCGCCCCGACGAACTGGAACCCGTAGCGGGTCAGGTCCGGGGCGAGCACCCGCATGTTCAGCCTCTCGCCGAGGATGCGCCCCGCTCCGGCGGGATCGGTCGGAAGCGTCGGATCATGATGAATGCGCCCGTCGGCGACGCAGGATTCGTGGACCGTCCGGACCGCGGCGACCTGCCGTCCCGGGAGGATCGTGGCCTCCGTCGGGTCGTCCTCGCCCGCCGCCGTCCACCACGACCACGCCAGGACCGCCAGCAGCACCCCCGCCGCAATCCCCACCGGCCGCGCCGAAAACAGCGTCCGCAACCGTGACGGTTGACGGTTCGTCGCGGGTTCCCGGATCAGCGACGCGACCTTCGCCGACAGCGCCTCGGGCGCCGTCTCGACGCGCCCCTGGCGCCCGAGCGCGCCGCGCAGCGCCTGCATCTGATCGACGCGGCGCGTGCAGCCCGCGCACATCTTGAGATGGTCGAGGGCGTCCAGATTGCGCACGGTGTCCAGCTCACCGTCCGCGAACGCCCCGACGAACTTGTTGAATTCCCTGCACGTCATGCCTTAAGCCGGGCCCGCGGAACGTTGTTCCGCTCGGCGTACGCCGCCAGCCGGTCCATCAGAATCTTCCTCGCCCTGAATAATCGGCTCATCACCGTTCCGATCGGACACTCCACGACGTGCGCGATCTCTTTGTAGCTGAGTTCCTCCACCGCCCACAGCAGCAAAACCGTCCGGTAATCCGGCTGAAGCGCCTCGACCGCCGCTTTCAATTCCTCGTCATACCGGTCCCAGTTCAGGTTCTCCAGCCCGCCCGACGTCTCCTCCAGCGCCCACTCCTCGCCCGCGTGAACGAGATCCACGTCCTCCAGCAGCGTTGGCTCGCGCCGGCGGCGGCTGCGCGTCGTGCAGAACACGTTGTACAGAATCCGCAGCAGCCACGGCTTGATGCCGAACTCCCGCAGCTCAAAGGCGCTGAACGCCTTGAACGCCCGGACGTAGGTCTCCTGCACAAGATCCTCGGCCTCGGCGACGTTTCCGGTCAGCCGCCGCGCCAGGCGGTACGCCGCGTCGATCTGCGGCAACGCCAGCGCCTCGAACCGCCCCGACGACTCGGCGCGATCCTCCGGTCCGATCCGGCTGGTCTGCTGCACCCGTCCCTGCGGCTCTTCCCGCCCGTCGAGCGGCGCCCGTTCCTTCCGGCTGATTCTCAACATGCCGGGATTGTACCACCCTCAGCCCGCCTTCGTAGCCCCGACTTGTACCGGCTGAGTAACCAGCTCCGCGCAAGTCGCCCTCCCTGATAAAAACTGACATTCGCCCTCGGTCATTCCCGACGGGTCTGATTCCGCCCGCTGCCGGAAGACCTTCGCTTGCCGATGATCGCGCGGCGGTTGAAGATGCGACGGGGGCGGGGTTGCCCCGGGGAAGGCGGATACATGAACACGCGGGATATCCTGGCGAAGCTGGGCATCGAGGGCGTCAACCCGGGCGGGTTTGCGGGGGAGTGGTGCGGCGGCGGCGAGACGTTGGACTCATTCTCGCCGATCGACGGGACGCTGCTGGGACGCGTCCGACAGGTGACGCCGGCGGAGTATGACCGGATCGCGGCAAGGGCGCAGGAAGCCTTCCTGACCTGGCGGACCGTCCCCGCGCCCGTCCGCGGCGAGACCGTCCGCCGCCTCGGCAACGCTCTCCGCGACGCCAAGGCGGACCTCGGACGGCTTGTGACCCTCGAGATGGGGAAGATCACCGCCGAGGGCGAGGGCGAGGTGCAGGAGATGATCGACATCTGCGACTTCGCCTGCGGGCTTTCCCGGCAGCTTTACGGCCTGTCGATGCACTCGGAGCGCCCGGGCCACCGCATGTACGAGCAGTGGCATCCGCTGGGCGTGGTCGGCGTCATCTCGGCGTTCAACTTTCCGGTGGCGGTGTGGGCGTGGAACGCGGCGCTGGCGGCGGTCTGCGGCGACCCGACGCTGTGGAAGCCCTCGTCGCAGACGCCGCTGTGCGCCGTCGCCTGCACGAAGATCGCCGAGCGCGTCTGCCGCGAGACGGGCGTGGACCCGGCGATCTTCAGCCTGGTCATCGGTCCGGGCTCGACCGTCGGCGAGCAGCTTATTGCCGACCGCCGCATCCCGCAGATCAGCGCCACCGGCTCCTGCCGGATGGGCAAGCGCATCGGCGAAGTCGTCGCCTCGCGCTTCGGACGGACGATCCTCGAACTCGGCGGAAACAATGCCATCATCGTGACACCCAGCGCCGATCTGGAGCTGGCGACGCGGGCGATCCTCTTCGGCGCGGTGGGCACGGCCGGGCAGCGCTGCACCAGCACCCGGCGGCTGATCGTGCAGGAGTCCGTGCGGCAGGAGCTGACCGACCGCCTGGTCGCCGCGTACCAGTCCGTCCCGATCGGAAATCCCCTGGAACAAGGCACGCTGATGGGCCCGCTGATCAACCAGAAAGCCGTCGAGGACATGATGAAGGCCATCGCCCGGTTGAAGGAGGAGGGCGGCCGCGTCCTCTTCGGCGGCGAGCGACTCTCCGATCCGCGGAAATATCCCGGCGGCGGCTACGTCTCGCCGTGCATCGCCGAAGCCCGCAACGAGTACTCGATCGTGCAGGACGAAACCTTCGCGCCGATCTTGTATGTGATCCCCTACGGCGAGCCGCGGACGTCAGTCCGCGCGGATCCGAGCCGCGGGCTTCAGCCCGCGCGAACCGGCGGACCGGAGATTGGCGATCCGGCGGGGAGGTGCGGACCGGAGATTTGCGATCCGAACATAGGGGGTCCGAACCTCTCCGATCTCGACGAAGCGATCCGCCTGCACAACGGCGTCCCGCAGGGACTCTCCAGCGCCATCTTCACGCGCGATCTCCTGGAAGCGGAGATGTTCCTCTCCGCCGTCGGCAGCGACTGCGGCATCGCCAACGTCAACATCGGCACCAGCGGCGCGGAAATCGGCGGCGCGTTCGGCGGCGAAAAGGAAACCGGCGGCGGACGCGAATCCGGCTCCGACGCATGGAAAGCCTACATGCGGCGGCAGACGAACACGATCAACTACACGACCCAGCTTCCTCTGGCCCAGGGGATTAGGTTCGGGGCGTGATGAGTTCTTCGAGAAGAGGGATATGATATGATAGAGGGGATGCCTGTAGACACTCGTGACAGCATGATCTTGCCAACCACCGAGCCGGTATCGGAGCACTGCTTCGTCATTCAGCCCTTCGATGAACGAGGGCCGTTTGACAAACGGTACGCGGAGGTGCTTGAACCGGCGATCAGTCGGGCTGGCTTGAGCCCCTATCGGGTGGACCACGACCACAAGACCAAAGTTGTCATCGAGCAGATTGAAACTCAAATCCGTGCATCCCGGGTATGCCTGGCTGACATTTCGGAAGACAACCCGAACGTCTGGTACGAGCTTGGCTATGCGCGTGCGAGCAACAAAGAAGTGGTCTTGATCTGCCAAAAAAACCGATCTTCCTTTCCCTTCGATGTTCGGCACCGGAGCATCATTCTGTACTCAACTGATTCTACCGCGTGCTTCGAGGACATGGGTAATAAGATCACCCAGCGATTAATCGCCTATTTGGAAACGTCGGAACAGATGCGCGACCTCGCTGTTACACCCTTGGTCGCCCCGATGGACGGCTTGCAGAATCACGAAGTAGCGTTGCTATTGGCCTTGTCGCAGGGCCTTGCCACTAGCGAACACGGATTGACGATGGACGGCCTTGACAAGGCCATGGAAAGAGCTGGTTTCACCAAGCATGCTTGTGTGCTCGCTACCCATGAGCTGATTTCAAGAAAGATCGTTGAAAGGCGTGATGAAGAGGACTACGATAGCAACAAATATGTTGTTTATCGACCCACCGAGAACGGGATTCAATGGCTTTCGAGGAACCTTGACAGGGTTCCGCTCACCAGGCGCACACAAAGTGAGTCGTTGTTCACGAACGATTTTCCGTTCTGATGGTCTGTGACGCGAGGTTTTTGAATTCAGGAGCCATGTCATGGGGGTTGATTCCTGGCGAGCACGAATCGTCTGCGACCATCAGGTTCACCACGGCGAACCCTGCATTCGCGGCACGCGAATCGCGGTATCCATCATCGTCGCAAGTATTGCCGATCTGACCTTGGACGATCTGCTTCGACAGTACACACAACTGAAGCGCGAGGATGTGCAAGCCGCCCTCTATTTCGCATCCGAGGCTGCGCACGGCAACTTGGTGGCTTGACATGGGCATAAGGGTCAAACTTGACGAGGATCTGGCTTCGTTGGTCGGGGAACCGTTGTTCGGCGGCGAAAAGGAAACCGGCGGCGGGCGCGAATCCGGCTCGGATTCGTGGAAAGCCTACATGCGCCGCCAGACGAACACGATCAACTTCACGACGCAGCTCCCGCTGGCGCAGGGGATCCGATTCGGATAAGATGTCCAAAGATTCTGGAAAGGCCTCTGGCGCATGAACAACCTGGTCGGCGTGATCGAATCGCTGCGCACCAAGCTTCCCGCGCTCAAACGGCGCGGACTGAAGGAAACCCCGACACGGGAGATCCTTGTCAATCCCCTCCTTGAGGCCCTCGGGTGGGACATTCGGGATCCCGACGAGGTTGAACATGAATACTCCACGATAGACGGCAAGTCCGTGGACTACGCGCTCAAGCTCGGCCCCAAGCCCTGCCTGCTTGTTGAAGCGAAGCCATTGGACGACCCGCTGGACGACGTGAAGGCCGCCACACAGGTCGTCGGTTACGCAGCCAACAATGGCATCGTGTGGTGTGTGCTGACCAACGGCGCAACATGGAAGGTCTATCGCAGCATGGAGCAATGCCCTGCGCCCGAGAAGCTGATGTTCGAAG
>JAJVHU010000057.1 GCA_022072505.1 Phycisphaerae bacterium | reverse complement strand
ATCACGGCGGAGGCGTGTATACGGCCGGCACCGGCGCCGAGCCGCAGTTCACGAACTGCCTGTTCTACCGCAATGACGCGGACAAGGAGGACAACTCGACGCGCGGCGGGGCGATCTACACGAACCGGAAGATGATCCTCCTCAATTGCACGCTGGCCAAGAACTGGGCCGGCGAAAACAATGGAGGCGGCGGCATCTACAACACCGGTGACGACGCGGACTCGATCCTCCGCAACTGCATCCTCTGGCGAAACGAAGCCGGCGGAACCCACAACGGCGAGGCCGACCAAATTGCGATCGCGGGCGGCGCGGACGTGGAAGCGTTCGAGTCGTGCATCGAGGATCTGGACACGCTGGACGAGAGCGGGCATAACAATACGCCTGACAACCCGCAGTTCCAGAACTTCGACTCGGACAACTACGTGTTGAAAGGAGATAACTGTTCCGGCGGAAATTGTCTTTCATTCGCAGTTGACGATGGCGAGGACGATTACTGCGTCGATGAATGCGAAGAGGACGGCGATCTGAACAAGGCAACTCGCAAGATTGACCTGGAGCCGAACGGCGAACAGGTGGATATGGGAGCGTTGGAAACTCAAAGCGGTTGACGAAGCACACTAACGGCTAACCCGATGGATGGCGCACTCCGCGCCATCCATCGGGTTTTCCACGTTTTCACCTGTTCTGCCAACGGAGGTCGATCATGCGCTTGGCTGCGTCAATCATCAGTTATCTGTGCTTCGTTCCATTCTGTTCGGCTGACATCATCTATGTTGACTCCAGTGCTTCTCCAGATGGAGACGGCAGCAGTTGGCAAATGGCGTTGAACAGTCTCAGGGCAGCTCTCCACAAAGCTGTTGAAGGAGACGAAATCTGGGTCGCTGATGGCGTGTATTATCCGGGGAAGGATGGGCAGAGAAGAAGAACATTTACACTGAAGGATGGAGTTAGTCTGTTCGGGGGGTTTTCCAGCGGTGAGACTTTCCGGGATCAGCGGAACTGGGTGCGATTCAGGACAATCTTGAGTGGAAATATTGGAGATCCGCATCGCAAAGAAGACAACATTCGCAGGGTCGTGTCAGCTATTGGTATAGGGTCTTCTACGATACTGGATGGATTTACTATTCGAGAGGGATACAACTTGGGGCGCTCGGACGAGAGGGGTCGCGGCGGTGGGCTATACATAGAGAACTCGAGTTTCACAGTTAGCAATTGCCGGATGCTGTATAGCTATGGATTTGGCGGCGGCGTATGGAATCATGGTGGAAATCCGACGATTATGAACTGTATCATTAAGCACAATTTTGATCGTGGTATCACCAGCTACACGGGAAGCATCGTGATCCTTGGTTCACTGATAGCTCGAAACAGAAGCTATGCCGATGGTGGTGGTTTCGGAAACAACTCTTCGGATTCACATCCCATAGTTAAGCACTGTATATTCAAACATAATGAAGCCGTGGCCAACGGCGCCGGTTATTACGGCTTGGGCAGCCCGATCTTCGAGAATTGTCTTTTTCAGAAGAACTTCTCCGAGCGCGGCATCGCCGGGGCGATGTTCCTAAGAAGTGGCCGGGCAGTGATCACCAACTGCACGATCGTCGGCAACAAAACGACGCGGCATACGGCCGGCATTTCGACCTTCAACGACTCCAACATTCCCGCCATCACGAATTGCCTGATCTGGGGCAACAAGGCCCCCAACGGCGACCCGGAATGGAACCAGCTCCTGATGGACAAGGGGACGATCAACCACAGCGTCGTGCAGCACTGGTCAGGCCGTTACGGTGGCGAGGGCAACTTCGACGCCGATCCCAGGTTCGTCGGCCCGGGCCGCAAGAACCTCCGTCTCGCGCACGACTCCCCCTGCATTGACGCGGGCACGGATGACGCCGTGACGGAACCCTATGACCTTGACGGCAACCCGCGCATCCTCGGTCAGCGCGTGGACATCGGGGCCTATGAGAACCTGTGCGGCGACGTGCTCGACTTGTCGGTGCAATTCGTCGAAGCCGCAAAGGATGACGGCGGCGGAGGGGGAGGCGGTGGAGGGGGCGGCGGGCGGTGCGTGGGGAAAAGCGACGGCGACGGCCTCTGCGAACCGGGCGAGGACTGCTGCATCGCGGCCACGGTGACGATCAACCCCGCGACCCTGCCGCCCGGCTCCACCGTCCGCGTGACCTTCACCCCGCTCGACGAAAACGGCGACCCCCTCGAACCGCGCACCCGCCGCGCTCGTATCATGGACGACGGCCGCGGCAAAGCGACGCTCCCCGACTGCCCCGCGGGCGCAGTGCGCGTCTGCGTCGAAGGCTGCGCGGAGAGTTTGTGTCAGGAGGTGGAGTGCCCGTGAGGACGATGTGATTTGCAGCGGGAAGGGGGATTTGTGTGATGAGTATGCTCGGCGTTTTTGTGCTTTGCGTCGTGTCGCCTGGCCTGATCCACGTCGACAAGGACGCCACCGGCGGCGAGGACGGCTCGTCGTGGGCGAATGCGTATGTGGACTTGCAGGACGCCTTCAGTCAGGCCGGGGACGACACGTTCCCGGACTATGACCCGGCGGCCTGCGAAGTGTGGGTCGCCGACGGGACGTACAAGACCAGCCCGTGCTCGACCTGTTCCGACGGCGACAAGCAGCAGTCGTTTGCATTGATCGACGGCGTGGGGATTTATGGGAAGTTCGTCGGCAATGAAACGGCCCGGAGCCAGCGCGGCGCGGCCACGACTCCTGAAACGATCCTCACCGGCCTGATCGGCGTGGCGTCGCCCTCGACGGCCTACCACGTGGTGACCGCGGGCAGCGGGGTCACTTCAACGGCCGCGCTCGATGGGTTCACCATTAAGAAGGGCAAGGCCAACGGCTCGTCGGGGGATCTGGACAAGGGCGGGGGAATCCTCATCGAAGGATCTCCGCACCTGGAGGGTCTGTCGATCAAGGAGAACTACGCGAAGAACGGCGGCGGCGTTTACATCAAGAGCGGAAATCCGACGTTCACGGACTGTGCATTCATTGACAATGACGCCGACAATGGGTCAGGCGGAGGAAGCGGGGCCGGCGTGTATGTCGCCTCCGGCGGCAGCGGCAGTCTGGCGTTCCTGCGGTGCAACTTCAATAACAATGCGTCGCTGGATCATGGCGGCGGCGTGTATGTGGCGAGCTCCGGAGGCACGGAGGCCGAGCCGCACTTCACGAATTGCCTGTTCTACCGCAATGACGCGGACAAGGAGGACAACTCGACGCGCGGCGGGGCGATCTACACGAACCGGAAGATGATCCTCCTCAATTGCACGCTGGCCAAGAACTGGGCCGGCGAAAACAACGGAGGCGGCGGCATCTACAACACCGGTGACGACGCGGACTCGATCCTCCGCAACTGCATCCTCTGGCGCAACGAGGGCGGCGGAACCCACAACGGCGAGGCCGACCAGATCGCCATCGCGGGAGGCGCGGACGTGGACGCGTTCGAGTCCTGCATCGAGGACTTGGACACGCTGGACGAGAGCGGGCATAACAATACGCCTGACAACCCGCTGTTCCAGAACTTCGACTCGGACAACTACGTGTTGAAGAGCGACAACTGTGGCGGTGGAACCTGCGACTCATCGGCGGTAGACGATGGGGAAGACGACTACTGCGATGATGAATGCGACGAGGATGGTGATCTGAACAAGGCGACTCGCAAGATTGACCTGGAGCCGAACGGCGAACAGGTGGATATGGGAGCGTTGGAAACTCAAAGCGGTTGACGAAGCACCCTAACGGCTAACCCGATGGATGGCGCACTCCGCGCCATCCATCGGGTTTTCCACGTTTTCACCTGTTCTACCAACGGAGGTCGATCATGCGCTTGGGTGCGTCAATCATCAGTTATCTGTGCTTCGTTCCATTCTGTTCGGCCGACATCATCTATGTTGACTCCAGTGCTTCTCCTAATGGAGATGGTCGTAGTTGGGCCACGGCATTGAACAGTCTCAGGTCCGGCCTCAATAGAGCCAGTGCAGGCGATGAGATTTGGGTTGCAGCTGGTGTGTATTATCCCGGCAAGGACGGACAAAGACGAAGGACATTTGAGCTTAGAGATAAAGTTGGCGTGTATGGAGGCTTTTTAGGCAATGAAGCATCGCGGGACGAAAGAGATTCAACCAGATTCAAGTGTATTCTGAGCGGGAATATTGGTGATCCGAATAGAGACGAAGACAACGTGCGGCGTGTGGTTTCGGCGGTGGATATAGGAGAAGAAACGGTTCTTGACGGGTTTACGATAACGGGTGGGCGTCATGTTCGTCATCGGGAGCGTGGACGCGGTGCGGGATTGTACATGCTTCGAAGTAATCTCCATGTACGCAATTGTCGCATGGTGGCTAATTTTGGTGCAGGTGGTGGAATCTGGAACGAGTCGGGGAATCCGACAGTTGATAATTGTGTCATTCGACGCAATGCTGCTAGCGGAATCACAAATTACTCGGGGAACCCTATCTTCAATAACTGTTTAATCGCGCACAACTCTGCCTTTACGGATGCAGGTGGAATTGGGAATATTGCTTCCGGCGCAGCACCGCGATTTGTTAGTTGTGTGGTGAAACACAACGTCGCAGGCGCTAACGGAGGCGGTTACTACGGATGGGGAAGCCCGGTTTTCGAGAATTGCCTGTTCCAGAAGAACTTCTCGGAGCGCGGCATCGCCGGGGCGATGTTCCTAAGAAGTGGCCGGGCAGTGATCACCAACTGCACGATCGTCGGCAACAAAACGACGCGGCATACGGCCGGCATTTCGACCTTCAACGACTCCAACATTCCCGCCATCACGAATTGCCTGATCTGGGGCAACAAGGCCCCCAACGGCGACCCGGAATGGAACCAGCTCCTGATGGACAAGGGGACGATCAACCACAGCGTCGTGCAGCACTGGTCAGGCCGTTACGGTGGCGAGGGCAACTTCGACGCCGATCCCAGGTTCGTCGGCCCGGGCCGCAAGAACCTCCGTCTCGCGCACGACTCCCCCTGCATTGACGCGGGCACGGATGACGCCGTGACGGAACCCTATGACCTTGACGGCAACCCGCGCATCCTCGGTCAGCGCGTGGACATCGGGGCCTATGAGAACCTGTGCGGCGACGTGCTCGACTTGTCGGTGCAATTCGTCGAAGCCGCAAAGGATGACGGCGGCGGAGGGGGAGGCGGTGGAGGGGGCGGCGGGCGGTGCGTGGGGAAAAGCGACGGCGACGGCCTCTGCGAACCGGGCGAGGACTGCTGCATCGCGGCCACGGTGACGATCAACCCCGCGACCCTGCCGCCCGGCTCCACCGTCCGCGTGACCTTCACCCCGCTCGACGAAAACGGCGACCCCCTCGAACCGCGCACCCGCCGCGCTCGTATCATGGACGACGGCCGCGGCAAAGCGACGCTCCCCGACTGCCCCGCGGGCCGCGTGACCGTCTGCGTGGAAGGCTGCGCGGAAACCTTTTGTCGGGACGTGGAGTGCCCGTAGCAGCCTGTTGAAGAACTCGTGATCAGCTTTCGTGATACCGGTTTTTCCCGGCGAAATTCGCGTCCCGGAGGGACGTGCTACCCTTTTTCAACGGACTGGTAGCCGCGGTGCGCGGGGCCGCCGTGCGCGGAGACGCCGTGTGCGGAGGAACTGTGCCCGTAGCCGCGATGCGCGGAGGGGCCGTGTGTGGAGGAGGGGTCGTGCCCTTGGCCGCCGTGTCCTTGGCGGGGCAAAGCGGCGGGGACAGCCCGCCCTACGCAGGTTGGGAGGCGTGAATCGGGAGTCGCCCATCGGAGTCGTGAATCGCCAATCGGGAGTCGTGAATCGCCAATCGGGAGTCGGGAATCGCGAATCGGGAGTTGCGAATCGCGAATCGGGAGTCGGGGGCTTGGGGATCGGGCGTTGGGGATCGGGGTTCGGGAATCAGGGTTGGGGAATCCGCAGAGGGGCGCAGAGATGCGCAGAGGCGCGCCGCACGCAGCGCGAAGCGTGCGTCGTGCATTGAGAGCGACGCGATTCGCGTCGGATCGCGGCGTGTCGGAGCGTGGATTGGGGATCGGATTCCCTCTGTCCCTCTGTCCCTCTGTCCCCCTGTCCCTCCGTCCCTTTGCCCTTCTGTGCCTCATTTCGCCTTCCGCGTCGTTCATCGTGCATCGTGCATCGTTCATGGTGCATCGTTCATCGTGCGTCATGCATCGGGCGGTTTGGAGCGGGCGGTATGCCCGCGTGCAGCATGCAGCGTGATGCGGGGCTCGGTTTGCCTGTTGCCTTACAAGCTGTTTCAAAACGGTCGCCCACCGACTCAGCCGGCTGGAATCCCTGGCAGGGTTCGCGCGGGCTAAAGCCGCGCGGCTCGGTTTTGAAACAACGTCTTAGCTCGACTTTTGCCGTTTTCGAAGGGAGGAGATCCTTGGAGGATCGGGGACATCAAAACAACGGCCTGGGGTTTTGAAACACCCGGTGTTGCGGCGGGGGCGGCGAAATCTCAACGCTCGCGTTTTTCCCGGCGATTCACGAAATCCCCATGAAAAAAGGCAAAAGTCAAGCTAAGACGTCTGTTGAAGAACGCGCGATTGGGATTTGTGATGCCGGTTTCTCCCGGTTAATTTCGCGTCCCGGAGGGACGCGCTACCCTTTTCAACGGGCGGTTGGCAAGGCGCATCCGCGCTTGCGCTTGACAGGGGAGCCGCGTGTCGGGACGCTGCCGCGCTCGAAGTCGTAAGGAGTTCATGACCGTCATGCGCGTACTTTCCGGCAGCCAACCCAGCGGCAAGTTGCACTTGGGCAACTACTTAGGCGCGATCCGCCAGCACCTTCAGGACCAGCACGTCCACGAGTGCTTCTTCTTCATCGCCAATTATCACTCGCTGACGACGATCCAGGACGCCGCGCGATTGCGGGAGCTGACACGGGATGTGGCGCTGGATTACCTGGCTCTCGGGCTGGATCCCGCCCGCGCGTGCCTGTTCCGTCAGTCGGACGTGCCCGAGGTGACGGAGCTGGCGTGGATTCTCTCGACGGTGACGGGCAAGGGGCTGCTCGAGCGGGCGCATTCGTACAAGGACAAGATCGCCAAGGGGATTCAGCCGTCGATGGGGCTGTTCTGCTACCCGGTGCTGATGGCGGCGGACATTCTCATTTACCACAGCGACCTCGTGCCGGTGGGCAAGGACCAGGTCCAGCACATCGAGATGACGCAGGACATGGCCGAGTATTTCAACAACACCTACGGCCGGCCCGTGCTGAAGCGACCGGAGCCGAAGCTCAACGAATCGCCGGTGGTTCCCGGTCTTGACGGGCAGAAGATGTCGAAGAGCTACCACAACACGATTCCGCTCTTCGATCCGCCGAAGGCGGTGCGGAAGCTGATCATGAGCATCAAGACGGACAGTACGCCGGTCGAGGCGCCGAAGGATCCGGAGACGTGCAACGTGTTCGCGCTGTACCGCCTGATCGCCGCGCCGGCGGAGCGCGACGCGCTGGCGGACCGGTATCGGGCCGGAGGGATGGGCTACGGCGAGGCGAAGGGGCTTCTGGCGGACGCGGTCGAGGGGTTGCTCGCGCCCGCGCGGGAGCGGCGGCAGAAACTGGAGAACGACGCGGATTACGTCGAGGACGTGCTGACTGCTTCCGCGCGCAAGGCGAGGTCGCTGGCGCAGGCCGTCATGCACGAGGTGCGCGAAGTCTGCGGAATCGTGATATCGAAGAGCCATGAGCCGTGACGCTCCGTTGGAAGACTTGCGGCATGAACTTCCGAGACGTGCTCTTCACGGATACTGATTTGTTTCACTCAAAGTGAGACAAATCAAAATCAATAGTTATTGATCTTTTCTTAGTCAATCGAACATAGGAAACGCCGGGATGTTTCCTTTTTCAGGCACTTTATATGCGCGACTGTTTCTTTGGCTATGCAAAGATCAATAGTAAAGCGCGTCGCGGTAGGGGCGGACCATCTCCGCCTCGCGCGTCAGGTTCTGTTCCTTGTCTTTCATAACACGGCGGGGGCGCATCCCATTTCCTGCGGCGCGGCGCATTTTTCGCGCGTTACTTCACGTCGGACGTGGCGCGAAGGCGGCCAGCGGAGTAAAATCAGCCTTCCGTCGGGGGTGGGCTTCGCCCGTCGTCAGGGGCTTTCCGTTTTTGCCGCGATTCCTGGGATGCACCCGTTGCGATGACTTGAACGCAGGCGCGATTGACGCGATCACGCGGTCGTCGCTAACGTTTGATGGGCGTCGTCTTTACACCGGGTCATCGCGTCGTCGTCGATGCCGGGCCCGCAAATTTGCGGTACGGTCGGTGCATGTTGACGACGCCGGAGTGAGGGGAGCATCATGCCGCGTCGTCGCCGAATTGCCGCCTGCGCCGGGATCCTGATCGGCCTGATGTGGAACCCCGGCGCAAGGGCCCGGCACGTCCTCGATGCCTTCGTTGTCAACACGTTGGACGGATCGGTGTCCGTCGTGAACCCACACGACATGCAGGAAACCCGGCGGTTTCCGGTGGGAAAGCGGCCTTACGGCATCGCGGTGTCCGCCGAGAACGGGACGATGATCATCGGCGTCGAGGGCGAGAACAAGGTCAAGTTCTTCAACGCCACGTCGTTTGAATTGATGAGCGCGGTTCCGGTGGAGGGGTTGGCGCAGTGCGGCATTGTGCTGACTCCGGACGAGAAGCACGTGCTCATCGCCCACCCTCCCAGCGGTGATCTGATCGGCATCGCCGTCGAAACGCGGAAGGAGGCGTTTCCGGATCAAGGACGTAGGCGCGGCGGGGTTCGTCCGTTGCGGTCCGTCGAAGGCGAGCGTCTACGCGACGACCCGCCCGTCGTCCGGTCTGGCCGTGGTCGATCCCGTGGCGCTGAAGCTCGTGCGGAAGATTCCGCTGAACGTCTGTCCGATCGCCGTCGCCTGCGCCCCGGATGAAACGCGGATCTACCTGACTTCGCCCTGGGTGGACGGGATCCTCGACCTCGACACGGGGCGGGCGAAGATCACCCGGCTGATTCCGCTCCTTCCGCCGCCGGAGAAAGCGTCGCCCGTCGAGGCGGCGTATTCCAGTCTGGTGGTTCTCGACGGCGGTCTCGTCGTCGCCGCGTCGCAGGAGCGGTCGCTCGTGGAGGTCGTCGATGTTGCAACCGGGAAACCGCGGGATCGCGTGACGTCGCTGATCCGGCCCGCGTGGATCGAGCGCGTCGTCAGTCCGGTCGGCCCGCCGACAGGCGGCGACGCGGCGCTGCTGATTTCCACGGGCGATCACACGGTTCAGCGCGTCGAGGTCGGCGCCGACGGGAAGCTCATCCTCGGCGGCAAGGCGAAGGTCGGCGCGGGACCGCGCTGCATCGCCTTCAGGTTCGGGCACTAAACCCGACTTTTTCAAAACCGAGCCGCGTCCGTCAGGAAGGGTTCTTTTCCCCGTCCGCACCGGCGGTCTTGCAACCGCGTCCAAGTCCTCTGCTCACGTTCAAGCATAGCGATGCGGCTGGGCGCTGATCCCGTGGGATTGCATTGCGTAGCACCAACGTGCAAGTTGCCCTTTGCCACACATGATCGATATCCGCCCGAGCTGGTAAATAAAGACTCAGGCGCCGCCCTATCCGGCGACGTCTCCGTGCAGCGTCAGCGCCGTGGTCGCGTGGACGCGGACATGCACGAGCGCGCCGATGAGGTTCGCGTCGCCGGGGAAGACGACGATCCGGTCGGTGCGCGTGCGTCCGACGAGCTGGTTCGCGCGCCGCCAGTCCCGCGCGGGACGAGCCTGATGGTGATGATGATGAGGATCGCCATCGCCCTCCAGAGAGTCGGGAGTCGCTCCGGTCCGCGGGTCGGCGGACCCTGCCGCGTCCCCAAGGCCGCCGCGCGGCGAGGCGTTGATCGCCATCAGGTTGATCTCGCGGGGGCGTCGCGCGGGAGGCGCGTGACCGTCGGGGTCCGCCTTGACCGCGGCGTCCGCCGCGACGTCCCGCGCCGCCTCGCCGGCGCGATTCACCTCGCAGTCGCGGTTCACCTCGCATCCGCGGTCCTGCTCGCTTTCCTGAGCCTTGATGGCGGCCTTGCTGTACCCCTCGACCAGCACCTCGAACGTGCGTCCGACGAGCTTCTGATGGTCCTCGAAGGAGATGCGCTCCTGAAGCTTCAGCAGGCGCAGGTTCCGCTCGCGCTTGACCGCTTCCGGAACGTCGTCTTCCAGCCGCTTGTCCGCGACGGTCCCGGGGCGCGGGCTGTACTTGAAGACGAAGAGGTTCTTGAAGCGGCAGCGCTCGACGAGGCGCACCGTGTCCTCGAACTCCGCGTCCGTCTCGCCGCTGAACCCGACGATGAAGTCGCTCGCCAGCGTGATTCCCGGCACTTTCTTCCGCGCCCGCTCGACCAGCTCGACGTACTGCTGCACCGTGTTCATCCGTCGCATGCGCTTCAGCACCGCGTCCGACCCGCTCTGCGCCGGCAGGTGCAGATACTCGCAGACTTTCGGCAGATCGCGCATCGCGTCGAGGATGTCGTCGGTGAAGTCGCCGGGGTAGCTTGTCACGAAGCGGACACGCTCGAGACCGGCCACGTCGTTGACCCGCTCAAGCAGGTCCGCGAAGCGCACCGGTCTGCCGTCCTCCTGATGCACGTAGCTGTTGACGGTCTGCCCGACGAGCGTGATCTCCTTGCATCCGCGGTCGGCGAGCTTTTTCGCCTCCTCGACGATCGACGACGCCGGCCGGCTCCGTTCCGCCCCGCGCGTGAAAGGCACGACGCAGAAGGTGCAGAACTTGTCGCAGCCGCGCTGCACGCGGATGTACGCCTGAAGCACGGCGCCGGGCGCCGGATCGCGCGACAGATCGAGCGCCTCGACGGAGTCGTACTCCAGCGCCCGCTGGAGCGGCGTGCTGCGGCGCGACAGCGACTGCGACAGCGCCACCGCCCGCGTTCGATGCTCGCGGATATCCTCGATCATCGCGGGAACCTTGTTCAGTTCCCCCGGACCGCAGATCAGGTCCACGTGCGGCATCTTCGAGATGAGACCGTCCGGGTCGCGCTCCGCCATGCAGCCGATGACGCCGACGATCGTGTCCGGGTGCTTCGCTTTCCGCTTCTTCAGCGCCCCCAGGTGCGACAGGGCCTTCTGCTCCGCGTGATCGCGCACGCTGCACGTGTTGATCAGGACGACGTCGGCCGCCTGCATGTCCGCCGTCGTCTCGTACCCCAGGCGGCGAAGCTGCCCCTCGACCAGCTCGCTGTCGAGCATGTTCATCTGGCAGCCGAGCGTCTCGATGTAAAGGCGTCCTGCGGTCACTACCGGGATTCCGTCCGGGAATAAACACGATCCAGGTCGGGCGGTTTCCCGACGTTTGTGAATTCCTTCACATTGTAATGTCGCGGGGCGCCGCGCGAAAGTCCGCCGTCCGGGCGGGCGATCGGCGTCCACGGGGCTGAAAACGTCGCTGGAGCGCTCGCCGAGCGGCGGCGGGATCGTGACGCCGGGAACGAAGTCCGGTCCCGCCGCGCCGGGCGGGTGACGGGCGGCGGAACGCCGACTTCTAAAGTTCCGGGATTCCGCCGACAAGAAGGTTGGACGCAAACCGCGGATTCCGGCGCCGGTGTCGCGGGCATGTCACACGCGACTCCGGTGTCATACCGGCGTCACTTCGGTGACGCCTCTCGGAGACGGCGCGATGAGCTGCATCGGCTGGATCATCGACTGGCTCGAAGGGTGGGTGCCCTTCATTCACATCGGAACCGAGGCCTGACGGGAGACGCATCATGATGATCTTCCCCCTGACGATCGACGAGGAAAAGACGGTGCGGTGGCTCTTGCGTCTCGTCCCCGCCGTCGCCGCCGCGGTCATTCTCGCCCTCGGGGCGATGTCGGCGGCGGCGTCGATGTAATTGTGGCCTGGCGCTCCAGCGGCTGATTCGCCGCGGCGAAGCGACGGTCCAGGAGCCGGTAGCGGTTGCGCGTGAACTCGAGTACGAACGCGCCGCACGCCGGTCCCGCCAGACCGAACGCGACGCTGGCGGCGACGAACGCGCGACGGTCGTCCGCGGTCAGCGAACCGGCCCACGCCGCCGCCGCGACCACGCCCAGCGTCCCCAGCAGCACCCTGCGCGCCCGACGCGACTCGAACGCGCGCAGCAGCGCTGCACGCGCCGGGATCAGGCACCCCGCCAGCGCCGCCGCCGCCACCAACGCCCACGTCCACACCCCGGAGGCGTGTGCCTCGCGGACGACGCGCCGCGACAGCAGACCCCGCGCCGCATCCGCCAGGAGAAAGCAACCAGGCACGTCGTCCGCCCGTCCCGTCGGGTACGCCACGGCATGTCGGTCCGGATCGGCGGACGTGGCCCGCGTGCGCAAGTCGCCGATGATGACCACGCGGCCGCCGACGCGCTCGCGGAGTTCGTCGGGATCGGCCCCCAGCGCCTGCTCCAGCGGCATCACCCGCCCGGTCCACGCCGACGGCGGCGCCAGTTCGAACCGGAGGCAGGCCACCCTCGCCGCTCCGGGCAGATCATCCGGCTTGAATATCAGCAGATTCTCCCACGTCCCTCGATCCCTCCGGTACGCCCCCTCGCCGACGCGGTAGAGCACTTCGACGGTTTGCGCTTCCTCGTCCAGCTCAAGCTCGATCCGCGACCGCGGGTCCGCGATCGATTCCGCCAGAACCAGCGCCGCCGCGGGAATGACCGGTCCGGCTGGCTTCGCGTGTGCGATCACGAACTCCCCCGGTCGATGCGTCATGTCCCGCGCCACGACGGCGCCATGTCGCGGCGGTTGATCCAGGGCGCGAAGCACCGCGTCACTGAGGTGGGGAAGACCCGCTTCGTCATGCGTCAGACTGATCAGCACGACCGGAACGCTCGCGGCCTCCAGCGCATTGACGCCGTCCGCCAGCGCCTTATCCCCCGGTTGCGGCGTCCGAAACCACAAATCCCAGATCACGGCGAGCGGTCGCGCGTCAACCAGTTTCTTCATGAGCGCGCCGTAAGCCGCGCGATGCCTGCGAAGGTCCGCGTCCTCCGCTGGTGCTCCTGACGATCCGGCCCGCGCCGCCAACGCGGCGGGCGTTTCATCGGTTACGCCGAGAATGACGAACGAGTCCGGGCGCCACGGATCGGGAAACCCCGTCAACGCTGAGGGCGTTGCCTCGCTCCACCTCGCCGGTTCGACCCACCCCGCCCGTCGCAGGTAGACCGGTCCCCACCAGGCGCCGAGCGTCAGCGCCAGGAAAACCAGCCAGAACGCCGCGCGAGAACGCGTCGCGGCGCCGACGAGCACCCGCGACGCCCGGTAGGCAAACCCGTGAGGCCGAGTGCGAATCCGCTCCCCCCGGGCGCAGCGCGCCACGTCGTCCGCAAGCCTTGCCGCGTCGTCGAGCCGGTGCGCCGGGTCGCGTGTCAGGCAGCGCTCGATCAGAATCTCAAGGTCGCGGCCGCCCGACAGATGCGCCAGTCTCGCCGGACGAGGCAGCTCCCGCCGGATCCGCTCCAGCACCGCCTCGACGGGGGACTTCTCGCGCGTACCCGTCAGCGGATACGGATGCCGCCCGTCCGCGACGATCTCGTGAAGAAGGACGCCCAGCGACCAGAGGTCGCTGCGATGATCCACCGGACCGGCGACGCCGCCCCACGCCTGCTCGGGCGACATGTACTTGATCGTGCCGAGGATCGCTCCGGTGTGCGTGATCGTCCCTCGAAGGTCCGTCGTCCAGTCCGCCGCCCCGACGGAGCAGATGCCGAAGTCGAGGATGTGCGGCTCGCCGTCGTCGTCGACGAGAATGTTGCGCGGCTTAAGGTCGCGGTGGACAATGCCGAACGCATGCGCATGCGCCACTCCGCGGCAGATACGCTCGAAAACGCGCAGCTTCGTCGCCAGGTCCGTCCGAGGGCGCTCCAGGTACGCGTCGAGATGCTCGCCGTGGACGAAGTCCATCACGAAGTGACGGCTGTCCTCCGTCCCGCCGGATTCGTGGCACTTGACGATCCAGGGCGAGTTCAGCTTGCGCAGCACCGCGATCTCGCGTACAAAGCGGTTCGGCGCCAGATCGCCGCCGCCGGAAAGCACCTTCAACGCCACCAGCTTCGCGGCGCCCCGCGTCCACCACGCCTTGTACACGACGCCCGAGGAACCCCGCCCGACTTCGCTCACGACGTGAACGTCCGGAATCCCCGCCGCGGTCCCTCGCGGCAGTCTCTCCAGAACCGTCGCCAGGCAGGCGGCGCAGGTCCGCAGGTGGCGTTCGAGGGCGGCGCACGCCGGGTCTGTCAACGATCCGGCTGCGTACTCCGCCAGAAGCGACGGGTTGGGACATGCGTCGCGCATGAGCCCTCCGATCGGTCCCGGTGGCGCGCCGCCCACGAAGGCCTTGCGCCGATCCGACCGAGCGCGGGCATGTTACCTTGCGGGAAACTCCTGTGCGAGAGTCGGAACGCCGACGCGGGGGATCGATCAGCTCTCGGCGTCCTCCTCATCGTCGCCGGCTTCGGCGTCAGGGTCGCTGCTGAGGAACCCGTCGTAGGTCTCCGGACCGCAGGCCTCGTTGATGTGCCCCGCCTTGTCCGTCACTTTGCGGTAGCCGAGGAAGTGAATGATTTCGAAGACCTCCGACCACGACGGAAACGGGCGGTCGTTGATCTTCTTGTACTCGTCGATCGCGTTGATGAACTCGAGCAGTTCGCCCGCGAGGCGGCCTTCTTCGGCCTCGCGGCGCAGTGCTCCAAGGCGACGCCCTGGTCCGCGCCGGCGATCCATCCCGACGCGGCGCTCGCGCCCCCCGGACCTCCGGTCCACGCCGCTGCGCCGGTCCACCACGGTGGTCCGACGATCCGGCAGCTCCCGCCGATCCTCTGCCGTCCCCGTCGCCTCGGGCGGTTCAACCGGTGCAGGTGGCGCGACCACCGCCGGGTTCGTGAGTGTCGCTTTCATACTCGTTCTTTCGACCCCCTGTCCGAGGCGATCCAGCGACCGTGCCTTATCGGGAGAGTACCGCCCCCGGAAAACCCCCGTCAGGGAGGGCGCCGGACATATTTCCGCGCTGCGGAATGCGGTTCACAGCGCGCGGCGAAACTTGCCTGGAGGTCGGGTTTTCTCCGGGGTGCGGCACATTCACGGACGTTGAAACGTTTTAATTCAACGAGCTGCATGAAAACTCGCCGATGCACTAGCAGCACGGAGTCTCGACCCTTCACTCTCCCCCTGAGCAGCGGCTGCTTCCCGGTCCATCGGGAGGTCGGCCTGGATGCGCTGCGCCTCGAGGTCCGGGGCGACGGACGGCATGATGAAGTTGGCGGCGAGATTCGCACGGTGGACGAGGGCGACCGGGCTGATCCTCGGATCGGCGTGGGCCCCCTCCGCGCTCGCGCAGGCCGGCGTCAGCATCACCCAGTCCGGCGGGACCACCGCCGTCAGCGAAGCCGGACCCACCTCCGACACGTACACCGTCGTGCTCGACTCCGCGCCCACGGCTGACGTGCAGATCGTCGTGGATCCGGACGCACAGACGGATCTCGGCGCCGGCGCGGGTTCCCCCGTCCTCCTGACGTTCACCAGCGCCAACTGGAACGTGGCGCAGACCGTCACGGTCACGGCCGTGGATGACGCGCTGGTCGAGGGAACACACAGTTCCACGATCGTTCACGTCGCCACCAGCGGGGACGGCAACTACAACGGCATCAGCATCCCGAACGTCGTCGCAACGGTCACGGACAACGACGCCTTCGGCGTCACGATCACTGAAACCGGCGGTTCCACCGACGTCGCCGAGACCGGTCCCACCGCGGACAGTTACACGCTGGTTCTCGACTCCCAGCCGACGGCCAACGTCACGATCACCGTCGATCCCGACGACGAGACCGACGTGGGGTCCGGTCCCGGCGTGGCGATGAACATCGTCATCTCCCCCGCGAGCTGGAACATCGCCCGCACCGTCATCGTCACGGCGGTGGACGACGCGGATTCGGAGGGCCCTCACACCTCGACCATCACGCACGCGCTCGCCAGCGGCGACACGAACTACAACGGCCTCGCCGTCCCCTCCGTCATCGCCAACATCATCGACAACGACGCCCCCGGCGTGACGATCGGTCAGACGGGCGGCTCGACCGACGTGAATGAACAAGGTCCGACGTCGGACACGTACGCGCTCTCGCTCGACAAAGCGCCGACCGCCGACGTGACGATCGCCGTGGACCCCGACACCCAGACCGACCTGGGCGCGGGACCGGGGGTCGCAATCAACGTGACCTTCCAGGTCAGTAACTGGAACGTCGCCCGCAACGTCACCGTCACCGCCGTCGACGACAGCGTGCAGGAGGGCAATCACACCTCGACCCTCACGCACACGGTCAGCAGCGGCGACGGCGCCTACAACGGCATCGCCGTGCCGAACCTGACCGTCAACATCACCGACAACGACGTCGCCGCCGTCATCATCACACAGTCCGGCGGCACGACCGCCGTCGCGGAGCAAGGCGCGACCTCCGACACGTACACCCTCGTCCTCGGGTCCGCCCCGAGCGCCAACGTCGTCGTCACCGTTGATCCGGACACGCAGACAAGCGTCGGCAGTGGTCCCGGCGTGGCAATCCTCAGAACCTTCACAACCGTCAACTGGAACACGCCCCAGACCGTGACCGTCACCGCCGTCGATGACAGCATCGCGGAGGGAAACCACAATTCAACGATCACCCACGCCGCCAGCAGCGGCGACGGCAATTACAACGGCATCGCCATCGCCAACGTCGTCGCCGCGATTACCGACAATGACACCGCTTCGGTAGGTGTCACGCAGACCGGCGACTCGACTGACGTGGCCGAGGCCGGCCCGACGTCGGACACGTACACCCTCGTGCTCACGTCGCAACCGACCGCTACCGTCACCATCACCGTCGACCCCGACGTGCAGACGGACCTGGGCTCCGGTCCGGGCGTCGCCGTCACGCGCGCCTTCACCACCGCCAACTGGAGCACCGCGCAATCCGTGACCGTCACCGCCGTCAACGACAACACCGTCGAAGGCAATCACACGTCGACGATCACGCACTCGGCCTCCAGCGGCGACGGAACGTACAACGGCATCGGCATCAGCAGCGTCGTCGCCAACGTCACGGACAACGATGTCGCCGCGGTCACGATCACGCAATCCGGCGGTTCCACCGACGTCAGCGAGAACGGACCGACGTCGGACACGTACACGGTCGTGCTCACCGCCCAGCCGAACGCGAACGTCACCTTGACGGTCGATCCGGACGTGCAAACCGATCTCGGGGCCGGCGCCGGCGTCGCCGTCCAGTTCACCTTCACCAACGGAAACTGGAACACGCCACAGACCGTCGTCGTCACCGCGGTGGACGACACGAACCAGGAAGGTCCGCACACTTCGACGATCACGCATGCCACCGCCAGCGGCGACACGAACTTCAACGCCCTGACGATCCCCAACGTCGTCGTCAATGTCACGGACAACGATCTGCCCGGCGTTACAATCACGCAGTCGGGAGGCTCCACCGATGTCAACGAAGCCGGTCCGACGACCGACAGTTACAACATCGTGCTCGCCTCGCGCCCGGCCAACCCGGTGACAATCACAGTAGACCCCGACACCCAGACCGACCTCGGCAGCGGCCCCGGTGTCGCGGTCAATTTCACGTTCACGCCGGGGAACTGGGACACCGCGCAGACCGTCCTGGTCACCGCGGTCGATGACGCCGTAGCGGAGGGAGCGCACACCTCGACGATCACGCACAGTGCCGCCAGCGGCGACGGCAACTACAACGGCATCGCGATCGCCAACGTCGTCGCCAACGTCACGGACAACGACACCGCCGGCGTCACGATCACCCAATCCGGCGGCTCCACCGACGTGAACGAGCAGGGACCGACCTCGGACACTTACACGGTGGTGTTGACGAGCCAGCCCACCGCCGACGTCACCATCACGGTCGACCCGGACACGCAGACGACCGTCGGCGCGGGCGCGGGCAACCCGATCAACCTGACGTTCACGACGGGAAACTGGAACGCCGCCCAGACCGTCACCGTCACCGCGATCGATGACGCCGTCCCCGAAGGCGCACACACCTCGACGATCACGCACGCCGCCGCCAGCGCCGACGGCGGTTACAACGGCATCAGTATCAGCAACGTCGTCGCCAACGTCGCCGACAACGACGCGCCCGGCGTCATGATCACCGAATCCGGCGGTTCGACCGCGGTCAGCGAAACCGGCCCCACGTCGGACACGTACACGATCATGCTCTGCAGCCTCCCGACTGCCGACGTCACGATCACGGTTGACCCGGATGCACAGACCGATCTCGGCGCGGGCGGCGGAAACCCGATCAACCTGACGTTCACCAGCGGGAACTGGAACGTCGCCCAGACCGTCACCGTCACCGCGATCGACGACAGCGTCGCCGAGGGCGCGCACAATTCGACGATCACGCATGCCGCCGCCAGCGGCGACGGAGGGTACAACGGTATCGCCATCAACAACGTCGTCGCCGCCGTCACCGACAACGACACCGCCGGCGTCACCGTCACGCAGTCCGGCGGCTCGACCGCGGTCAGCGAGACCGGCCCCACGTCCGACACCTACACCGTCGTCCTGAACACCCAGCCGACCGCCAACGTCACCATCACCGTCGACCCGGACACGCAAACGACCGTCGGCGCGGGCGGCGGCAACCCGATCAACCTGACGTTCACCGCGGGGAACTGGAACGTCGCCCAGACCGTCACCGTCACCGCGATCGACGACAGCGTCGCCGAAGGTCCGCACAACTCGACGATCACCCACGCCGCCTCCAGCGGCGACGGCTTCTACAACGGCATCGGCATCGGCAGTGTGACGGCGAGCGTCACCGACAACGACACCGCCGGAATCACGCTGACGCAATCCGGCGGGTCAACCGACGTGAGCGAAGCCGGGCCCACGTCCGACACCTACACCCTCGTGCTGACCAGCCAGCCCACCGCCAACGTCACGATCACCGTCGATCCGGATACTCAGACGACCCTCGGAAGCGGCGCGGGAAACCCGGTGACGCGCACGTTCACCAGCGGAAACTGGAACGTCGCCCAGACCGTCACCGTCACCGCCGTCAATGACAACATCGCCGAAGGTCCGCACACGTCCACGATTACGCACACGGTCGCAAGCAGTGACGGCAACTACAACGGACTCGCCGTCCCCAACGTCGTCGCCAACGTCACGGACAACGACACCGCCGGCGTCACCGTCGTTGAATCCGGCGGCTTCACGCTGGTCAGCGAGATCGGTCCGACCTCGGACACGTACACGCTCGTCCTGACCAGCCAGCCGACCGCCAACGTCACCATCACGATCGACCCGGATGTGCAGACGAACGTCGGCAACGGCGCGGGCGGGGCGATCAACCGCACCTTCACCACCGCCAACTGGAACGTCGCGCAAACGATCACCGTCACCGCCGTCAACGACGGCGTCATCGAAGGCACGCACACCTCGACGATCACGCACGCCGCCTCCAGCGCTGACCCGAACTACAACGGCATCGCCATCGTCAGCGTCGTCGCCACCGTCACCGACGTCGCCGGCGTCGCCGTCACCGAGTCCGGCGGCAACACCGTCGTCGATGAAACCGGCCCCACGTCGGACACGTACACTCTGCTCCTCAACAGCCCGCCGACCGCCAGCGTCTCAATCATCGTCGAGCCGGATGTTCAAACCGACGTCGGCGCCGGGGCGGGCGGGGCGATCATCCTCACCTTCACCACCGGAAACTGGAACGTCGCCCAGACCGTCACCGTCACCGCCGTGGACGACGCCGTCGTTGAGGGGGCGCACACCTCGACGATCACGCACACTTCCGTCAGCAGCGACGGGAATTACAACGCCATCGTCATCCCGGACGTCGTGGCCCAGGTCATCGACAACGACAGTTCAGGCGGCGGTGGGGGAGGGGGCGGAGGAGGAGGAGGAGGCGGCGAAAACCGTCCGATCGCCCTCGATCAGAGCCTCGTCACGGATGAGGACGTGCCGCTGGCTCTGACCCTGACCGCAACCGGCAACACCGGACAGCATCCGCGATTCTTCATCGTCGAGGCGCCGGCGCAAGGAACCGTCATCGGCGACCCGCCCGAGGTGACCTACGTTCCCTCCCCCGACTTCTTCGGCGACGACGTCTTCGCGTTCATTGCCGCGAACGACGATCTGCCCAGCGACCTCGCCTACATCTCGATCGAGGTGCGCCCGGTCAACGACCCGCCGGTCGGACTCCCGCAGGAAATCACCCTCAAAGCCGGGGAATCCGCAAGCGTGCTCCTTGACGCGCATGACCCCGACGAAGGCGACGTCATCACGATCGACATCACCACGTTCCCGGCGCACGGCTTGCTCCGCGGCGACATCCCGGACCTGACGTACACCCCCGACGACGGGTTCACGGGAACCGACGCCTTCGTCTACGAACTTCATGACGGCCTTGCCGCAAGCGGACCGATCCGCGTGACCTTCATCGTCCTTCCCCCGGACGACGACACCGGTCCCGACCCGCCCGATGACGATCCTCCACCGGACGACGATCCGCCCCCGGATGACGACGAACCGGTCACGACGCTGGTCGCCGATGCAGGCCCGGACATCGCGGCCGTCGCGGGGCAGACCGTCCAGTTCGACGGCTCCGCCAGCCGGGTCGAAGTCGAGGAGGGATTCGACGGCGATGTGCCGTCAATCACAATCCTCGCGTGGGACGTGGACGCCGCCGACGGACTCGACTTCGACTTGGTCGGGGCGACCGTTGATCACGTCTTCGCCGTCCCGGGAACCTACCGCGTCACGCTTCGTGTGTTCGACGACGCCGGGCGACAAGCCGAGGACACGCTTCTTTGCGTCGTCGAGCCTGAAGCGCCGCCCCCGCCGCGCACCCCCGTCACACCCTGCGGCGCGTTCCAACTTCTTCATCTTGCCTCGCTGAGCGCGGCATTCGTCGCGTTCCGACTAAGAAGAACCGCAGTATCCTTGACCCGAGCCGCGTGGCTTTAGCCCGCGCGAAGCATCGCGCGGGGTAAACCCCGCGGCTCAGCGCGGGTCATTCATGCTGCGTTCCTAACTTGGGTGACGTAACGACAAATAACACGGAAGGAGTCCGCGCCTCTGACCGCACCCGGCTACGATCGGTACACCGTCGGATCCGCAATCCCGGCCTGGCGGAAGCCTTCGCGCCGGTAATGACAACTGTCGCACCGCGCGCACGCTCGCCCCTGCTCGTCCGGGTCATAACAACTGTGCGTCACCCCCAGGTCCACGCCCAGCCGGACGCCCTCCAGCACGATCTGCGCCTTGTTCAGATGCATCAGGGGCGCCCGGATGCAAAGCACGCGCCCTTCAACGCCCGCGCGTGTCGCCACCCGCGCGAGACGCTCGAACTGCTCGATGAACGCCGGACGACAATCGGGATACCCGGAGTAGTCCACCGCGTTCACGCCGATGAAAATGTCGGAGGCGCCCGTCACTTCCGCAAACGCCAGCGCAAACGAGAGCAGGATCGTGTTCCGCGCGGGCACGTAGGTCATCGGAACGCCCGGGGCAGGATTCGCCTCCGCCGGACGGTATGCGGGCACCGGGAGGTCCGCCGTCAGCGCCGAACCTCCGAAGGCGCGAAGGTCGATCCGCTGCGTCACGTGGCGGGCGACGCGCATCGCCAACGCCACCCGCCGCGCCGCGGCGATCTCGACGTCGTGGCGCTGGCCGTAATCGACGGTCAGGGCGTGGACGCGGAACCCCTGCTCCGTCGCCAGTGCGCAGGTCACCGCGGAGTCCAGCCCGCCGGACAACAGCACGACCGCGGGTTGGGATGTTGTCGTCATATGCGTCTGTCTCATAACCGAGCCGCGCCCGTAAGGAAGCGTTCTTATTCCGCCGTGTTCCGCAGGTTATGAAACAACGGATAAGTGTCGCAGGCCGCGGCGACCGTCGCGTAGCAAAACGACTTCGTGATCGGTGCTTTCCGCCGCCGAGTCTGCGCCCGATCGCGGCGCCCGTCAATTACGGATCACCGTGCGCCGTGGGGGGGGCCGCGCTCGCGCAATGCGCATTGTGACGAACACGTGACAGCACCTGCTGCGATCTCGCGGTAAGTTAAGTCTCGGCGGGACGGCGGCGGCGCGCGGGCGCCGGCGTCGGTCTCCCCGTGGATGATCAAGGGAAATCGGAGAATCAGCATGTTCGGGCAGAATCGGTGGATCGGGATTGCGGCGGGTTGCATCGTGCTGGCCGGCGCAACGCCGCTTCCGGCGCAGCAGGCGACGGATCGGCGGCTGGTCAACGTCGCGGGACAGGGGCAGATCAGCGTTCCGCCCGACGAGGTCGTCGTCGCGCTGGGGGTCGAAACCTTCAACGCCGACCTGACCGGAGCGAAGGCCGACAACGACGCGAGAATCCGGAAGTTGCTGGAGCTGGCGCCGCAGTTCAACGTCGCGGAGACAAGCGTCCGCGTGGATCCCGTCCGCGTGCAGCCGTCGTACCAGGACCGCGACGGTCGCAAGGATCTGACGGGGTATTTCGTGCGGAGAAGCGTCGAGCTGACCCTGACGGACCTGGAACGGTTCGAGGCCCTGATGAGCGCCGCGATCGAGTCCGGCGCGAATTACATCCAAGGCGTGAACTTCCGCTCGACGCGCGCCGCCCAACTTCAGGAGGAGGCGAAAATGATGGCTGTCGAGGACGCGAAGCGCCGCGCCAACACCCTGACCGCGCTGCTGGGGGTCAAGGTCGCGCGCGTGTACTCGCTCGGCGAGGCGCAATTCGGCTCGTATTGCTCGTACAACGCCGGCTGGGGCTACGTCAGTTGGAGCGGCGGCGAGGCGCCCAACCGGAAGGTCATCGAGCCGACCGCCGGCGCGAAGACCCCGCAGATCGGGCGCGTCGAGCTGACCGCCACGGTCAACGTCGCCTTCGAGCTGGAGTAACCTCCGGACCGCGGACATCCCGGTCCGCATGTTCTGGAAGGAACGCGATCCTCCGGTCCGCATGTGTCGGAGCATGTGCGAAACAAGACTCGCCGCTCGGATGCAAAGGCGGGATATCGACGACCGAACGCCTCAGTCGAAGAGCGGGCGCTGCTGCGGCGACTCCTGCGCCACGCGGTCGCGGACGTCCTGGATCTCGTCGACGAATTCCTGGATCGTCGAGAATTTCCGGTACACGCTGACGAACCGGACGTACGCGACCGCGTTGACCGGGCGCAGGTGCCGGGCGACCAGCCGCCCGATCTGCTCCGACGAAACCTCGCGGTCGTGCGCCCGGAAAAGATCCTCCTCGACGCGATCGACGATCTGCTCGATCTGGGCCTCCGCGATCGGGAGCTTCGTGCAGGCCCGCTCCAGTCCGTCCTGGATCTTCTCCCGCTGATACGGCATGCGGCTGCCGTTGCTTTTGATGACGACGAGGCGGAGTTCATCCTCGACGCGTTCGCGGGTGGTGTAGCGCCGTCCGCAGGACAGGCATTCACGGCGCCGACGCACGCCGGCGCCGCCTTCCGTCGGGCGTGAGTCGATGACCCGGTCGCTGTCGGCTCTACATGCGGGGCAGCGCATCGCGTTTCGACCCTATCCCTTGCATGTTTCGGACGTGCTCCCGTCGGGGCGCCGGGCAACGTATCCTCCGGTGCGGCCTGATGTCAAACGCCGCGCGACGCCGTCTCCGGCAACGTTCAACCCCGGGCCCGCGCCGCCAGAAGACCCCGGATCAACTCGATCAGCGCCTTGCGGTCCAGCGGTTTCGTCACGTAGTCGTCCGCCCCGCACTCCGCCGCCCGCTCCACGTCCCCCGTCTCGCTCAGCGCCGTCACCATCACCACGACGATGTCCCGAGTCTTCGGATCGGCCTTGATCCGCTTGCATACCTCAAACCCCGACGTCTTCGGCATCATGATGTCCAGGAGGATCAGGTCCGGGGGGGACGCGGCCACCTTCTCCATCGCTTCCTGTCCGTTGGTGGCGGTCATCACCTCCGCCTCCGGCAGCGCCTCCATGTAAACCTCGAGCAGCTCGAGATTCTGCGGATTGTCGTCCACCAGAAGGATGCGGACCGATCCGTCCGACGATTTGGATGTGCTCATGACCTGCTCCGGAATAAGACGCTCTTTCTGCACCGAGCCGCGCCCGTAAGGAAGCGTTCTTTCTCCGCCTTCCTCCGAAGCCTTGAAACCCCGTCCAGGTAAGACCCGCCCGAATTATGCGGCAATCAGCGGAAGCCGACAACCTCTGGATCAACCAGCGCCGAGACCGGAGGTTGATCCGCAGAGGATTGCACGCCGCCGAAACTCCGAATTCGGCGGCAGCCGCCAGGATGATAAGTCGAGAACTCGTTGCGTTCACCCCGGATCGCGCGCCCCGGCTCCGCACGTTTCGAGAGGATCACAGACCTCCGATCCGCAATCCGTATTCCTGCGGCGAACCTTCGATCCGGAACCTAGGCGATCCGCTCGAGCAGATTCTTCAGAAACCCGTTGACGACCGCCTGAGGCACGCCCTTGACGCTCAGGCCCATCTGATCCAGCAGCAGCCCCTGCACGTACTCGTCGGTCTGCTCCCGGCGGCGGCGCAGACGCGCGGCGATCCGGTCGGCCTCGACCAGGTTGCTGTCGCGCATCGCCAGCACGAACTTCTGCACGAGATCGTGAACGTCGATCGGTTCGTCGTCCGCGGCGGAGCGCTCCCGCCCGCGAGGCGCCGCCCCGCCGCCCGCCGACCGGGCCGACGCGCCGACGTCGTATTTCGGCGGCTCGTCATGATCCACCTGCGCCGCGTACGAGATCGACTCCTGCCGCAGGCGCTCCCGCTCCCGCTCGGCGCGCGGATCCACCGGCGCCAGCGGGATCTCATCCACCTCGGCCGTCGGCATCGGAATGTAGACGCTCGCCCCGCAATACGGACACTTGCCGCGCTTGCCCCCGGCGTCGTCGGGAGCGCGGATTCCCTTGCTGCACGCGGGACAATGAATCTCGATCGCCATCGCCAGCTCCTTCGTAAACCGCCGCTTCCGGGTCGGCGTCCGACTCCCGCATCCCGAGACGCGCGCCACGGGGGCGGCGCTAGCGCCGAGCCGCCGGCTTGCGCGTGCGCGCCCGGAAGATTAATCGTAGGGGGACTTCCTCGGTTGGCAAGTTTTCCCGCAGGCGATTCAGCACAAACCGCTGAAACGCGGGCGTGACCAGCGCGGGGCGGTCCACGAAAAGGACGAACGTCGGCGGCGCCACCGCGATCTGCGTCGCATAAAGAAACTTCGGCGCCCGCGTCCCGCGCTTCGCCCGGGGCGCCCGCTCCTGCAGCGCCGCATGCAGAATCTCGTTCAGCCGTGCGGTCGTCACGCGGGCGTGCGCCTGCTTGTGCAGCACCGCGGCCAGGTCGATCACCGACGCCGTGTTCCTTGAGTCGCGCGCCGTCGTGAACGCCACCGGGGCGAAATTCAATGCCGGAAGCGTCTTGTCCAGATAATCCCGGTACGTCTCCACGTCCGCCCGGTCCCGCGCCAGATCCCACTTGTTGATGACCAGGATGACCGGTTTATGTGCGTCCACGATCAACCCGCCGAGCTTCTTGTCCACCTGCCCCACCGGCGAGGCGGCGTCGATCAGAAACAACACGATGTCCGCCCGCTCGATCGACCGCGTCGCCCGCGTGTACCCGTAGTACTCGACCGGATCCACCATCTTCCCCACCTTGCGGACCCCGGCCGTGTCGATCACCACCAGCGACCGTCCGTCCTTCTCGATCACGACGTCCACGCTGTCCCGCGTCGTGCCCGGAATCTCGCTGACGATGACCCGCTCCTCCTGCGCGAGCGCGTTGATGAACGTGCTCTTGCCGACGTTGCGCCTCCCGACCAGCGCGATCTTCATCACCGGCGACGGCGGCGCCTCTCCCGCGCGATCCTCCAGCGCCGAAAGCACCGCGTCCTTCAGATCGCTCTGTCCGGCGTTGTTCGTCGCGCTGACCAGCAGAGGCTCGCCGAACCCGAGACGCACGAACTCCGCCGCCTGCGGCTCGAGCTTCGGTTCGTCCACCTTGTTGGCGACGAGGATCGTCTTCTCGTGGTGACGCGTCAGTTGGCGGGCGGTCTCGGCGTCCAGCGGATTCAGCCCCTCGCGGGCGTCCACGACGAACAAGACGAGATCCGCCCGGTCGATCGCGAAGCGGATCTGCCGCTGCACGTCCTCGGTCAGGTCGTCGCGGTCCACGATCCCCCACCCGCCCGTGTCCACCAGCTCCAGGTACCGCTCGCGCCACTCGACAATCGCGCTGACCCGGTCCCGCGTCACTCCGGGCATCGGGTCAACAATGCTGATCCGCTCGCCGGCCAGCGCGTTGAACAGCGAGCTTTTGCCGACGTTCGGACGACCCACGATGGCGACGATCGGAAGCGGCATGACGGTTAGATGTTTATTCCTTAAGGGCGCCGCCGTCCTAACCGAGCCGCGCCCGTAAGGAAGCGGTTGCTCCGTGCGCCGGCACGGACGCTCCCTCCCCATGTGGCAGGAGCAAAACGTACGATCACCGGACACTACCTTAGAGGATCCGCCGCGATTGATAAAGACCGCACAGCGCTAAGGCTCAGGAGCGTCGCGGGATCCCCGCTGATCCCGGCTCGGGCCGCCGACGATCGCGGTTCCGCACTCCGGGCAGACGCCCGAGACGTTGCCCGTCAGGTCGTACTCACAGACGACGCACACGCCGCGCCGTCGCCGCTCATTGACGGTCAGGGGGTGAATCACGAAGTCGCGCACAAACCGCAGCAGTTTCAGGGCCGCCAGGATCGCCAGATAACCTCCGGCGACGGTCGGAATCGTAAGAAGAGAAACTCGAAAACCGCTCACGGCGACACCGGCGGGAACCGCCTCCTTCAGCCAGTTCGCGTCCGGCAGATACCGAGGCGCCCGGATCAGCCACCGCCGCCCGTCATCCACCGTCTTCATGAACGAGGTGAAGGAGGGAAAACCCTCGTCATCAATGCGGACGAGCGAAAACGAGCCGCACCACATCCCCACCTCGACCCACGTGCCCGGGCTGGGCGAATAACTGATGCGCCACGGCAGCGAGACCGGGATCATGCCGACCGCGAAGGCGAGTACGGCGATCTTAACGCTTACGCGTGTCAACCACGGCTTCGATGTGACGGAACGTCCGCTCATATGACGTAAGACGTTGGTGGGGCTGCGATAGTTCGCCGGACTCGGAGTCTGGTGGCAGGTTGCGGACGCCGGCGACCAAGAAGAATCGCACACAAGTGATCATGGGGTGGGGGACGATGTCGCGTCCCAGTTGATAAGGGCGATGTTGATGAAGTGAAAATCTCCGTCGCTTCCGCTGTTGACCCAGAGCACGTAGGGCGCGAAGGTCTTAGTGTCGCCGGTCATTGGCTTACCGAGCCGAACTTCCTGTAACGCTTTCTTTACCGTCGCTTCAAGGACTGACTCCTCGATATCGAGCACCTTCGCCATCATGGCCGTGCCCTGCGCAAGGCATACGTCCCGGCGGGTTCGGGCAACCTCTTCCGCAAGGATGAACGAAGCGCTTAGGATAGCGCCGTCGCGGAAACCAACTGAGAAGATCAGGCACTCGTATGCGGGGTGCGTTGCGACCGCGAACACCAGTCCGAGATCGGACTTTTCCGGCTTGAGCCTCCAGATCCACCCCGTTGCGGCGTTCCAAGTCTTTGCGAGATCGTCGTAAGAACGAAGCTCAAGATCGAGAATCACGGCTGGCTTCAGCTCCTGCGGAGGCATGGCCGGTGGCAGGAGAACCGCCGGGTGCTCTTCCAGCGGGGCCAAGACCGATGGTTGCTCGCGGCGGCCCGCCGCGAGGTAGGCGCCGCCGGCGATGACCATGACCGCGACGTTGGCGGCGGCGATCCAGAGACGGGTGCGGTGGGAGACGCCGTGGACCTTGCGTTCGACGGCCTCTGGATCGAAAAGAGGGTGTCCGCACTTCGGGCAGACGACGGCTTGATCGGAACACGCGGTTTCACAGTGAGCGCAGTAGACGTTCATGGGCGTTCTTAATCGAATTGATCGCAGACAAAATCTCGATGGATTGACACAATTCGCTTGGGATCCCGACTAATTTTTGTAACGACACCGAACCCTGAATTCTCCTCGTGACTGTCATATTGTAACAACTAACGTTGGTCTAATCCCCACCTTACCCCAGCTTCGCCGCGATCGGCATGCGCCGGCCCGTGCCGAACGCCCGGGAGGTCACCTTGATCCCCAGGGCGGCCTGGTTGCGCTTGTGCTCGCTGGCGGCGATCAACCGGATGACCCGCTCAACGATCGGGCGATCGAACCCCGCCGCGACGATCTCGTCCGCGCTCTGATCCTCCTCGACGTAGCGCTCGAGGATCGCGTCCAGCGTCTCGTAAGGCGGCAGAGAGTCCTGATCGGTCTGGTTCTCGCGCAGCTCAGCCGAGGGGGGTTTCTCCAACGTCCGCTCCGGAATCGCCGGGCGCGCCGCCTGCGCATTTCGCCACCGCGCCATCCGGTACACCAGCGTCTTCGGCACGTCGCTGATCGGGGCGAACCCGCCGCACATGTCGCCGTAAAGCGTGCAATACCCGACGCCCAGCTCCGACTTGTTCCCCGTCGTCAGGAGCAGCCAGCCGAACTTGTTCGACAGCGCCATCAGAAGGTTGCCGCGGAGGCGGGCCTGAAGGTTCTCCTCCGCGACGTCCGCCGCCCGTCCCGCGAAGCTCTCCGCCAGCGACGCCTCCAGCGCCGCGTGGGCCTCGTGAATCCGGATGACGCGGAAGCCCACCCCGAGGTTCCTCGCCAGCGCCTCCGCGTCCTCGACGCTGTGCCCGCTGCTGAACCGCGACGGCATCGCCACGCCGTGAACGTTCTCCGCGCCGAGCGCGTCCACCGCGATCGCCGCGACCACCGCCGAGTCGACCCCCCCGGACAGACCCACGACGACCTTCCGGAAACCGCACTTGCGGACGTAGTCCCGCGTCCCCAGCACCACCGCGCGCCAGAGGCTCTCAACGTCGTCCGGGTACGCCTCGATCCGCCCGGGATTCCCGGACGCGAGGTCGACAACAAGCAGGTCTTCCGCAAAAGGCTTCGCCCGCGCGATCAGCTCCCCGCGGGCGTTGAACGCCAGGCTGACCCCGTCGAAGAGCAGGTCGTCATTGCCGCCGATCTGCGCGCAATACAGCAGCGGAACGCCGTGCTCGCGGACCTGCCTCGAAAAAAGCGCCTCTCGCTGCAAGTGCTTCCCGACCACGAAGGGCGACGCGGAGATGTTGATGAGAACCTGCGCCCCCGCCCGAACCGTCTGCTCGACCGGGTCGCGCCCGTAAAAGGGTCGCCCGCCGAACTGCTCGTCGTTCCAGAGGTCTTCGCAGATCGTCAGCCCGACGCACACGCCCGTCCCGACCGTCGATCGCCCGCTTCCGCCGCCTTGCGCGGGGACGGTCGCCAGGCGAACCTCCCGGCCCGGCGTGAAGTAACGCGACTCGTCGAACACGTCATACGTGGGCAGGAGGAACTTCGCGTACGTCTGAAGGATCCGCCCGTCGCCGCACACCGCCGCCGCGTTGTGAATCCCCGTCCCGGACCCGCCCTCGACCGGCTGCACGAACCCGACGACCGCCGTGATCTCCCGGCAGGCTTCCGCGATCCGCCGGACGGCTTCGACGTTGCGCCGAACGAAGTCCTTGCGAAGAACCAGATCCTTCGGCGGGTAGCCGATGACGCAGAGTTCGGGCAGGAGCACGAGTCCGGCGCCGCCGCGGCGCCCCTCGTCGATCACCTCCAGGGCGCGGCGGGTGTTGCCCTCGATGTCGCCGACGACCGGGTTGATCTGCCCCAGGAGAACCCTCATCCGCGGCATCGTCAACGCCCCCTGCGCCGGACGCAAGCGCAGGACATCATGTGCTTAAGCGCGGATCAGCCGGGTCGCCTTGCTGCCCCTCGCGTTGGGAGGAAGGGTTGGTAAGATTCGCGCGGGATGCGGGGGCGACGGTCCACCGACGGCGGACCGGTCCCGGCCCTGGAACGGACCGTGCAAGACGTTCAGGCGTGGTGCGTCGCCGGTCCGGATCGACAGCGGCGGACGAGACGGTCCGCCGGAACCGCCGGTCGGGCGCTGCGGTCTGCGCCGCGAGGCGGAATAAAGATTGAGGTGAACATGATCGTCGCGGTACCGGGCGAAATCGCGCCGGGAGAGCGCCGGGTGGCGCTGGTTCCCGAGTCCATCAAAAAGCTGGTCAAGGCCGGCGTGTCCGTGCGCGTGCAGAGCGGCGCGGGACAGGCGGCGTTCATCCCCGATGCGGAATTCAAGGAAACCGGCGCCGAACTCGTCCCCGATGCGGCTGCGCTTTATGCGTCGGGGGATTTCGTGGCGAAGGTCCAGCCGCCCGCCGCATCCGTCGACCGGCATGAGGCGGAGATGATCCGCGAAGGCGCGATGCTGCTGGGCAGCCTTTACCCGACGCGCAACGCCGACGTCATGCAGAAGCTCGCCGCCCGCCGCGTCACCGCGTTCTCGACGGATTGCATCCCCCGCACGACCCGCGCGCAGGCGATGGACACCCTGTCCAGCATGGCGAACATCGCCGGGTACAAAGGCGTCCTTCTCGCGGCGGAAGCGCTGCCGCGCTACTTTCCGATGTTCATGACCGCCGCCGGGACGACGTTCGCGGCGAAGGTTTTCGTCATCGGCGCGGGCGTGGCGGGGTTGCAGGCGATCGCCACCGCGAAGCGCCTCGGCGCGCAGGTCACGGCGACCGACGTGCGCCCGGAAGTGAAGGAGCAGATTCAAAGCGTCGGGGCGAAGTACATCGGGATCGAGCTGAAGCAGAGCGCCTCCGCCGGCGGCGGATATGCGAGCGAGCTGTCGGAGGACGACAAGAAGCGCCAGCGCGACCTCCTCGTCGAGCATTGCGCGACGGTGGACGTCGTCGTCACCACGGCCCTGATCGGCGGCGTCTTCGCCCCGAAGCTCATCTCGGCCGAGATGGTGCGCTCGATGCGGCCGGGGACCGTGATCGTGGATCTCGCGGCGGAGGGCGGCGGAAACTGCGAGCTGTCGAAACCGGGACAGACGGTGACGGACAGCGGCGTGACGATCGTCGCGCCCCTCAATCTCCCGTCGAGCATGCCGAACCACGCGAGCGTGCTTTTCTCACGCAACCTGACGAATTTCATCCTCGCGTTCTGGAAGGACGGGAAGTTCAACCTGGACCTGAACGACGAGATCCTCAAGGGCGCCGTAATCACGCACAACGGCGAGATCGTTCACGCCAAGACGAAGGAAGCGACGGGCAAGCGCGCCTAGCGGGAAGACAGGACGCGGGTGCGGAGGTGACGCGGAGCGAGTGCTGGGGAAGCTGACGATGTTGAACCGACGAAGAATGTTGAACGCGGCGGCGGCGATGACGGCGCTGACGTGCATCGGGGGGTGCGGGGGCGAACCGCGGACGCCGCAGACGCCGGCCTCGGAGACGGCGCCGACCGAGCCTGACAAGAACGAGACCGCCGGGGCGGGAACCACGCAAAAGCAGGTTCCGGCGCACGACGGCGACGCAGGAGCGACCGGGCATGACGCGCCGCTGGACTACATGTCGATGGTGTTCGTCTTCATGCTCGCCACCTTCATCGGCATCGGCGTCATCCGTCGCGTCTCGCGCCTGCTGCACACGCCGCTGATGTCCCTGACCAACGCGATCTCGGCCATCGCCGTGGTCGGGGCGATCATCGTCGCGGGAGGTCGGGATTATCCGCTGGGCATCCGCATCCTCGGCGGCATCGCGATGTTCGCGTCGATGACCAACATCATCAGCGGGTTTCTCATCACCGACCGGATGCTCAAGATGTTCAAGACCCGTGAAGGAGGGAAGTCATGAGCCGCTACGCGGTAGAGACGGCCTACCTCCTGTCCACGGCGCTTTTCATCCTCTCCCTGCACTGGATGAGCGATCCGAAGACCGCGCGGCGCGGCGTCTTCGGCGGCGTCGCGGCGATGCTCGTCGCGGTGCTGGCCACCTGGGCGAAACCCGAGGTTGCGCGCTTCTGGTGGGTCGCCCTGCCGATCCTTCTGGCAATTGTTCCGGGAATCTGGCTGGCGATGGTTCCCTTGACGGCCGTTCCGCAGCGGACGGCGTTTTCCCACGCTTTCGGCGGTCTGGCCGCGGGGCTGGTCGGCACCGCCAAGTACGCCTACTGGTACGCCCACGAACCCGAGATGCTCACCGGGTTCCGCATGCTGGCGATCGTCGTGGAGATCATTCTCGGATACCTGACGTTCACCGGAAGCCTCATCGCCGCGGGAAAACTCCAGGAAATCAAGTGGATTCCGCAGCGACCCTGGGTGTATCACGGGCAGAAGCTCGTCAACCTCGGGGCGCTGGCGCTGGCGCTCGTCCTCGGCGTCGTTCTGATGGTGTACCCCGCCGGCGCCGCGGCGCCGTGGGTCTTCGCCCTGGTCATCATCCTCTCCCTGAACTTCGGCTGGATGCTGGTCATGCCGATCGGCGGCGCGGACATGCCGACCGTCATCTCGATCCTCAACTCCTACGCCGGGCTTTCCGCCGTCGCGATGGGCTTCGTTCTCGACAACAAGCTGCTCATCACCGCCGGCGCCCTCGACGGCTCCAGCGGTCTGATCCTCTCGATCATCATGTGCAAGGCGATGAACCGCTCGTTCTTCAACGTGCTCTTCGGCGCCTTCGGACAGGTGCAGCAGACCGCCGCCGCCGGCGAGCAGAAGGCGTACAAGCCCGAGACCCTCGAGGGCGCGGCGCAGGTGCTCGAACAGGCGAACCTCGTCGTCATCGTCCCGGGTTACGGGATGGCCGTCGCCCAGGCCCAGCACAAGGTCCGCGAGTTGTACGACCAGCTCAAGAAACGCGGAATCACCTGCAAGTTCGCGATCCACCCCGTCGCCGGACGCATGCCCGGGCATATGAACGTCCTCCTCGCCGAGGCCGAGATCCCCTACGACGACCTCGTCGAGATGGACTCGATCAACCCCGACATGCCGCAGGCCGACGTCTGCCTCGTCATCGGCGCCAACGACGTGGTCAACCCCGCGGCCAGGCATCCCGGAAGCCCGATCTCCGGCATGCCGATCATCGAGGCCGACCGCGCCAAGACCGTCTTCGCCATCAAACGCAGTAAAAACCCGGGTTTCGCCGGAATCGACAACGAATTGTACTTCGGAGAGCACACGTACATGCTCTTCGGCGACGCCAAGGCCGTCGTCGGCGACCTCGTCAAACAGTTCTCCGGCGGCGGGCTGCATTGACGCGGGCGCCGCGTCCTTGCATGCGCGGCGGGCGCGAGTATCCTGCGCAGGCGTCACCCACGCCGGAGTGGCGGAACTGGCAGACGCGCGGGATTCAAAATCCCGTTCTGGCAACAGAGTGTGGGTTCGATTCCCACCTCCGGCATCATCACCTCGCCAAAACGACGCGGATTCGGGCGGCGTCAGCTAAGACGCGGCTTCAAAACCGAGCCGCGAGGCTTCAGCCCGCGCGAATTCTGTCAAGGATTCCAGCCGACCGAGTCGGTGGGCGACCGTTTTGAAACAGCGTCCAAGGCAACGAGGCACGGAGTCACCGTGGAGCGGCGAGCACCCCGAGTCCCCGATCTTCGAATACCCGCTCTCCGACTGACGACCCCCGATCCCCGTCCGATGCGAACGTCAGAACCGCCAGGGAATACGGCGGAACGCGCACCCGGCCGGACCGGATCGCCTTCGGAATCGTCACATTACGAAGCGTGCTCAGCGCGCGGACCCAGCGCCCGGAGATCGGCAGCCGAGGCAGCATGAACCACGCCGTCCCCGCGCCGGCATTGAAAAGACAAGCGACGGTGTGCCCCGCGGATGCGGCGCCATCAGCCGCTCCCGAACCTTCGCTCGCGTCGGCGTCGTGCCCGTGCCGCAACATCAGCAGGGCGCGACGCTCAGGCTCGTGCCACGTCTCGTGCGTCATCGGCATTCCGTCCGGATGCCGCCACGCCACGTCCTCGATTCCGCAAGGGCAAGGCGCCGTCCCCGTCAGGAAGCGCTCCGCTCGGAATACGCCGAGCGCCCGGCGCAAGGCGAATACGTCCCGCGCAAACGTCAGAAGCGACGGAGCGCTCGCCTCGCCCCCGATCGGCGACGCCCCCGACGTTGATCGGTCCGCCCGACGATCGAACCGAGCCGCCGCCGTGAGGGAGCGGGCTTCCGGATCCGGGCGGCTGGCGTCCGCGGTGCGGGCTTCCGCCGGCCAGCGCAGCCACGAGATGACATTATCCTGGCAGTAGGCGTTGTTGTTCCCGCCTTGCGTGCGCCCGAATTCGTCGCCGGCGGCGATCATCGGAACGCCGATCGACAACGCCACGGTCGCGAGGAGATTACGCTGCGCGCGATCGCGGAGCCGCAGGATGCGCGGATCGCCGGTCGGGCCTTCGACGCCCCAGTTGCGGCTGAGATTGTCCGCGTGCCCGTCGCGCCCGTGCTCGCCGTTGGCGTCGTTATGTCGCCGCTCGTACATCGTCAGGTCGCGCAGCGTGAACCCGTCGTGACAGGCGACGAAGTTGACTCCGCCCAGCGGACCCTGCTTCGCGGAAAGCAGATCGCTGCCGCCCGCGACGGCGGACGCGATCGCCCCGATCTGCCCGCCGTCGCCGCGCCAGAAGCGGCGCACGCGATCCCGGAAGCGGTCGTTCCACTCCGGCCAGCCGCGCGGAAAACGCCCCAGCGCATACCCGTCCGCCCGCGCATCCCACGGTTCGGCGATGATCTTCACCCGCGCAAGCACGGAATCCTCGCGCATCTCGACGATCAGCGGGTGCTCCGGATCGAATCCGCCCTCCCCGCGACGCCCGAGCGTGGACGCCAGGTCCAGCCGGAACCCGTCCACGTGCATCCGCGTCACCCACGTCCGCAGCGCATCGAGGATCACCCGCCGCGTCAGCGGGTGATCCGTGTTGATCGCGTTCCCGCAGCCGGTGCAGTCGATGCAACGTCCCTCCGCGTCCAGCCGGTAATACGCGCGGTTGTTCAGCCCGCGCAGCGACAGCGTCGGACCGGTCTGGTCGCCTTCGACCGTGTGATTGAACACCACGTCGAGAATCACCTCGAGACCCCGCGCGTGCAGCGCCTGGATCATCCGCTTGAACTCGACGACCTGCTCGCCCCGATCCCCGCTGGCGAAGCGCGCGTCCGGAGCGACGAACGAAACCGGGTCGTACCCCCAGTAATTCGTCAGCCCCTTCTCCGTCAGCCAGCGCCGCGTCAGGCTCGCCTGCACCGGCATCAGCTCCAGCGCCGTGACGCCGAGCGATTGCACGTGATCGAGAAAGGCTTCGGACGCAAGACCGAGATACCGGCCGCGGTCTTGCTCCGGCACGTCGGGATGCAGCAGGGTGGCGCCTTTGACATGGCATTCATAAATGAAAGTGTCGCGCCAGGGCGTCGCCGGCGACCGGTCGTCGCCCCAGTCGAACGCCTCGTCGACGATCAGCCCGCGAGGCACGAACGCCGCGCTGTCCCGCGAATCCGCCGCGCCGTCCCAGCCGTTTTCGCCCGCGCGATAACCGAACACCGCGTCGTCCCAGCGCACCCCTCCGGTGATCGCCGGCGCCAGCGGGTCCAGCAGCAGCTTGTTCGGATTGAATGTCAGCCCCCGCCGCGGCTCCCAGGGTCCGGATGCGCGGAAGGCGTACCTCAATCCCGCCCGCGCGCCGTCCGCGGTCCACTCCCACGGTTCGCGCCGCGTCATCGGAATAACGTCGGGCTTCCGGTTCGGGTCGGAAGCGTCGAAGATGCACAGGTCGATGCCTTCAGCATCGGCTGAAAAAACGCGGATCGGGCGTGGAACTTCCGCGCCGGCGCCCGCACATTGGGGTAGAAGGCTCATTCCCGTGGTATTGTGCGCCGGAACCGGCGTCGCTCAATCCCGGGGAGGCCTAAGTTCGGGGCGCCGGTCACGGGTTCAGCGTGTTGCGGAACCAGACCAGTGCGTCGTTGGTCAGTCCGGACAAGCCGCTTCGGTCGAGGGTGGCGATGAAGTCGACGCTTCCGTCGCCGTCAAGATCAGCGGCGTGGATCGAGCGCGTCAGCGTCGCGCCGGCGACGTCGCCGGGCTCCACCAGCGGGTCGGTCGTCGGCGGGGCGTCGGGGTTGGTCTCGCCCGTCAGGTCGTCGACGACGAGGCGCTCGCGCCACTGCTCGAACGCGGAGTCGCCCGGCTCGAAATACGCGATCCCGCCTTCCGCGGCAATGATGACCTCGGATTGACCATCCAAGTCCACGTCCCCCACGGTCATCCCCTGCGGCGTGCGCTGCCGGAATTCGGCCAGCGTGTACACCTGCCACGGAACATTGCGGGAGACCGACGGCGTGCGCGGACCGCGGAACCACTGTATCACTCGTCCGGCGTTGGACCGCACGAGCACATCCGCAATGCCGTCGCCGTCGAGGTCGCCCGACGCCAGCGCGTCCGCCGACGTCGCCACCTGTCCGATCGTGTTCGTCGCCCACTCCGCCGGAAACCCCTCAAGCCGGATGACCGGATTGCTCAACCAGCGGACGTTCAGACTCGCTGCGTCCGGCCGCGTCAACACGACGTCAAGATCGCCGTCGCGGTCCACGTCCAGCAGCATCACGTCCTTCACCGTGCTCTGCCGGACCTCCAACGACAACTCGCCCGTCCCGGTGTGCCGGAACCGCGCCCACTCTCCCCCGCGCCGCGCCCGCGCGACGCCCGGATTCGAGAAAAGCTCAATGCGCCCTGAGGCCTCCGCTTCATCCTCCTCCGCTTCGCTGTTCAGCGCCGCCACGATGTCCAGATCGCCGTCCAGATCGACGTCGCCGACATCCATCGCGGTGTAACCGCCGGTCTCAGGGTCCGTCGGATCCAGCGACCCCGCCCCGGTCAGCGCCGTCGTCGTCAGCAGCACCTCCTGCCACTGCAGCGGGTCGGTCAGCGCGGCGGCGTCCTCGGGTCCGAAGAAAACAATGATCGCTCCGTCGAGCGTCGCCTGTGCCGTGTCGTCAAGGTTGCGGCTCTTCGCCATCAGGATGATGTCCGGACGGTCGTCGCCGTCCAGGTCCGCGACGGCAAGATCCGCCGTCATCGTGACCGGGATGTTGCCCGCCAGGGTCGTCGTCTGAAATCCGATCTCCCCGTCGTCGTTCACGCGTTGCAGGTGAATCTGCACCGGCTGGGATTGCGCCCACGCCGTCACCAGATCGAGCCGCCCGTCGCCGTCGAGGTCTGCGGATTTGACGAACAAGGGACCGGCGGAGTCTTCGGACCGCGGATCCACCTGCACGGCTTCGAAATGACTGAGCGTGCGCCCGGTGACGAGAAAGTCCCCGCCGCCTCCGTCCGCGAAGAAGTTGGAGGCGTTCCAGCCGCACCCCGCCACCAACGCCCCGACGATCAGACCGGCCGTCCCCACGCGCCACATTGCAAGTTTCATCTGCGGGTTCCTCCGGGAATCCTGTCCTGACGGACCCGCCGAGAGGCGCGGTCCGGTCACCAGCGTTATCGGTTGGGGCGCGGGCGGGCTTTCGGCAGGGGTCGGGCGGAATCTGCGCGGTCCGCCGGCAGGCCCGTCCCCGGGTCCGCAACGGACCGCGCGTCGCGCCCGTCCGTCCTGATGCTGACCGATAGATACCCCGTCGCGCAGCGGCGGTGGCGGCGCGCAAGGCGACGTTGGACGGACCTCAAGTCGGAAGGTGTAATATCACGGGCGTGGACGCGCAATCGACAACCGTGTCAGGACGTCTGAATCCGGGTGCGGAGGCGACCTCGATCCCGCCGGACGACGTGCAAACTCGCGCAAGCGCCGCGCCGGCATCGTGCGCATTGATCGAGCGCGCCGCGGACCTCGAGGCGTTCGCGGCGGAGTGGGACGACCTGCTTTCGGATTCCCCGTCCCGCACCTTGTTCCTGACGCCGGATTGGGTCCGATCGTGGATGCGGACCGTGCGGCCCGAAGTGCGCGTGCTGGTCGTTGCGGCGCGGGATGCAGAAGGACGCCTCGTCGGCCTGGCGCCCTTTTACGTGGCGTCGATGCGGCTGGTGAACCTCGTTCGTTTCCGATGTCTGCGCGTGCTGGGCGACACGTTCTGCGGCGCGGAATACCCGGACGTGATCGTGCGTCACGGCTGCGAGGCCGTCGGAGCGGAACTCCTGCAAGCCCTCGAGGCGCGCGGCGATCGCTGGGACGTGATGTGGATGACGAAGCTCGCCGGGTGGACCGGCGCCGCGGAGCGCATCCGCGCGAGTGCGGACAAATTCGGCTGGCGCGTGCAATCCCGCGATCGCGCCTTCTCGTGCGTTTCCCTGCCGGAGACGTTCGAGGCGTTCTTCGCCCGATTGTCGAGCAACGCGCGATCGATGCTGCGGCGGCGGATGAAGCAGTTGACCGCCGCCGGGATCGCATTCGAGAGGTTTCACGATGCGGCGCCGCTTCCGGAGGCGCTGGAGACGCTTTTCCGTCTCAACGACCTGCGCTGGTCGGCGGTCGGGCTGCGCGGATCCTTTTTCCGCAAGCCGAAAGAGGCCGACTTCTACCGTGATTTCGCCCCTCGCGCGCAGGATCGCGGCTGGCTGCGGATGTACGCGGCGCGGCTTGCCGGACAGATCGTCGCGGTGCAGCTCGGATACGTGTACGACGGCGTTTACCACCAGATGCAGGAGGGCTTCGACCCGTCCGCGCCCCGGGGCGTCGGCAACGCCCTGCGGCAGTGGTCGATCGAGCGCCTGATCGAGGAAGGCGTCCGGACTTACGACTTCCTCGGCGGACTGACCGAGCACAAACGCCGCTGGCTTGCCGAACCGCGCGCCGGAAGCGATCTGCTGATCGGGCGGCCGACGTTGAAGAACCGCCTGCTTTTTACCCGTCCGGTCTGGCCGACGGGGCGCTACCTGCGCGACCCGGACGACGTGCGTCACGATCCGCCGCCCCCGGAACCCGCGGAGACCGACGAGGCATGAACCGACCGAACGTCATCATCACCGGCATGGCGCGCTCCGGCACGAGCATGACCGCCGGCATCTTCGCCGGACAGGGATATTTCGTCGGTGAGCAGGCCGCGCCCGCCAGCGACGCCAACCCGCTGGGTTACTTCGAGGCCCGCGACCTGCTTGACCTGAACGTCGATCTGCTCCGCCGCGCCGGATTCCCGCATCACAACACCTGGCGCTACGAACCGGTGACGCGGGAGGTGCGCGACCGGATCCGGGCGATCGCCCCGGACGAGCGCCACCGCCGCTTCCTCGCGTTCTACAACGAGCGGTCGCCGTGGGTCTGGAAGGACGTCCGCCTTTGCTTCACGCTGCCGTTCTGGTTGCCGCTGCTGGACCGCGCGACGACCCGGTTCATCCTGGTTCACCGCCGCAGCGAGGGCATCTATCACAGCATCGTGCGCAATCACAGCAAGATTCTCGGAGAACTGTCGCCCGCCGCGATCGCCGACCTGGCGCGAGATCACCTTGACGCGGCCCGCGCCGCCCTCGCCGAGTGCGCGGTGACGCCTTTCGAGCTGCATTACGAGCGCTGCGTTCAGCAGCCCGACGCCGTCGCCGCGGAGCTGGCGGAATTCGTCGGGTTCCCTCTCACGGCGAAGGATCTGCGCGTCCGCGCCGAACTCAATCATGACACGTTCCGCGACCGCGTCCTGACGCGCGTCCGCGACGCTTTCGAGGACGGCGCCCTCGGCTGGGTCAAACCGCTCGTGCGACGCCTCGTCCCGCAGCGCCTGCTGGAGTGGGCGTTTCCCGAGCACCGCCGCGAAGGCGAACGCCGCCGCCGCGCCGAAGCCGCCGGAAAACCCTGATGCCCGAGCCGCTGGCTTCAGCCTGCGCGATCCGCTCGATGTTCCCGCGACGACGACGCCCCCGCACCCCCGCATGCGCATGAACCGATCCGCGACCGCAAGAAAGCGGGCTTGCCTGGCTTGCCTGCCGGGGACTCGAAGCAACGCGCCAACACGGACGCCGCGCCAACGCCTTGTCACCGGGAGACGCCTGCATCTCCGAGGCGTTCATTTCTCAGGGCGACGCGCGGGCAACAGCGCGCCGAACCGCTCGGATGTCGAACTCTCTTTATGTGGAATACTCTTGCCGACCTCGACCGACCGCCGGGACAGGTTCGCGCCGCGTCACTCGGCTCCCGCCCGCCGCCGCCGCCAGCCGCCCAGCCCCGCCAACTCGCGCGTGAGCATGCTGAGTCGAGGGTGAACGTGAACGCGCTTCAGACGCAGCGGATCGGTCGATCCCGGACGGTTGACGCCCGGCACGCTGGTGAACGCGACCCGGTAGCCGGCCTGCGCCACGGCAGCCTGCGTCCGATCGTCGAATGTTCCCGACTGCCCGTGCGGGTAGCAGAACGCGACGACGGGTCTGCCGGAAAACGCCTCGAGCTCCGCACGACCGCGCGTCAGCTCCTCGCGCAGCGCCGCGTCGTCGAGGCGCGTCATGACCGGATGCGTGACGCTGTGCGCGCAAAGCTCGACCGTCCCCGTCGCCAACATGCCGCGCATCGCCTCGCGCGGGACGGGGCGGTACTCCTTCGGCATCACCGTCGGCGGTTCACGCCCGACGATCCCGAGCAGCTCGGCGACAATCCCGTCGCGGTCAGCGGGGGGAAGCGACTTCACGTGCATCTTGAACGCGACGACGCTCGGGCGGTGATCCGGGGAGAACGTCTCGCCGCCGACGCGCACCTGCGCCTTCCCGGCGCATTGTGCGATCGCCCAGTTCAGCCGGTCGAACCACAACCAGCGGTCGCGCAGGAAATAATCCGTCGGGACGCAGATCACCAGCGGAACGCCCTCGCGCCGAGCCAGCGGATAAATGATCTCGTGCGCGTCTTCGTGCCCGTCGTCGATCGTGATCATCGCCGACGGCTCGGACAACGCCTCCGTCCACTGCGACGGCAGCATCATCCGGAAGTGACGGCGCAGATACGCGAACATCCGCGCCACGGCGTCCGGTCGGATCGGCTGGTTCGGCCCGACCCGGTGCAGCGTCAGCACCGCCAGGCACGGCCCGCGCCGCATCCGCCAGACCAGTTCGGACACCAGCGACCAGATCCGCTCCTTCACGCACGCTCCCGCCTTCGCTGCGCCGCCAGGTAGAACCGCTTGCCCGAGCCGCGCGGCTTCAGCCCGCGCGATGGCGTTGCGCGGAGCGGACTTTGCCGCTCAACGCAGGTCATCCTTTCCGGGTTTCGACTTACAAGCGGTTTCAAAACGGTCGCCCACCGGCTCGGCCGGCTGGAATCCTTGACAGGATTCGCGCGGGCTGAACCCACGCGGCTCAGGGTTGAAACAACTTCTTAGTTGATCCCGTTGGACTCCAGCGCCCCGATGTCCGGCGCGCTTCCGTTGTAGGGCATCGGACCCGGCATATACTGAAGCGCCGCGTTCAAGGCGTCCACCCAGGTCTGCTTGCCCGCGCGCTGCGCCGCATCCAGCAGACGCTGCAACTCCGCGTGCATCTCCACCCCGGCGTCGATCGCGGGCGACCCCTGAAGCAGCTCCAGCCCCCGCACTCGCCCGAACTCCGGACTGTCCAGGTCCGTGACCACGGTCAGATTTCCCGGATCGCGGAACTGAGGATCCCGGTCCGTCGAGCGCCCGTCCAGGTCCGTGCGCAGACGCTGGTCCCAGTCCTTGATGTACCGGTCCTTCCAGAGGTTGTAATCCGAGTCCGCCTCGGGCTTGTTCCCGTCATGTCCGCGCAGGCGGCAGCTCCAGTACGTCCCGTTGTCGACGTCCCACGCGATGTTGTTGCGCAGGATGATGTCGCCTTCCTCCATGTAGATCAGATCCCTCGGATGATCGAACGTCGTGTTGTTGTACAACACGATCGGTTCGGGTTTCGGGCTGGTCTCGCGGTAATTCCCCGCCAGATCGAACGCCCGGTTCTTGTTCCCGAAGATCACGTTGTACCGGACGGTGTGCCCGCCGCCCGGCGTCAGGTTCGACTCGTACGTGCCCATCTTCAGGCCGCTTCCGTCCCCGCCGGGGTAATTGTGATTGAAGATCACGTTCCCCTCGACCAGGTGGAACTTCGCGCCCTGTCCGATGTCGATCCCGTCGTCGCTGTTGTCGTGGATCACATTGCCGCGCACGACCGAGTAATCATTCCCCGTGCCCGAGCAGCCGATCCCGTCCGTGTTGCCCGGCGTGTCTTCGTTCACGTTGTGATGAATGTGGTTGTACTGGATCGTCACGTGATGCGGCATCGCGTGCGTCAGGTTGTTCCCCGCCCGGATGCCCGAGAGCACGTTGTACGCGATCTCGCAACGCTGCACCGTCTGATACGATCCGCCGGAGACGTATCCCCCGCTGAAGATCGCCACGCCGTGACCCCGATTGTAAGTGAACTTGCACCGCTCCACCAGAACGTGATTGCAGTTGCGCAGATACATCCCGTGCAGATTGCCCTTCGTCACCGTCAGTCCGCGGATCACCAGGTGATCCACCGACCGGCTGTTGCCGTCCACGTAGAACACCGTCCCGCTTCCGCCGGTTCCGTCAAGAATGACCTCGCCGTCGCCGAACGCCTCGAAGGTGATCGGTGCGCCGCTGATCCCGCTGCGCGTCAGATACACGACGTAATTGCGCCCCGACGGGACCGGGTATCGCGCCGCCTTGATGACCACCGTGTCGCCCGGGTTCACCAGGTCCGCCGCCCGCTGGATCGTCTTGAAGGGGCTTCCCTCCGTCCCCGGATTGCTGTCCGAGGCGTTAAGATCGTCGCCGTCCACGTAGTACTGCGTCCCGGCGCCCGCCGCGGCCACCTCGATGCTGACCGTGTCGGTGTCCGTCGCGCCGCGGTCGTCCGTAACGGTCAGCCGGATCGTGTACCGACCCACCGCCAGGGTGACGCTCGGACGCTGCCCGGTCGCAATCCGGTTCCCGTTGTCGAACCACTCATAACTGACGATCGTGCCGTCCGAGTCCCGGCTGCCCCGGCCGTCAAGGCGAACTGACTCCGATCCGTTGCCATCCGCGTCAACGACGTACTGATCCGGTCCCGCGTCCGCGTCCGGAGGCACGTTGTCGCCGCTCGCCGTGAAGTTCTCGTTCGAGCGGTCCGAGGTCGTCGCACCGAAGGTGCGCGACGTCGGGGCGAACGTGTATCCCGAGCGCTCCGGCGTCACCGTGCCCGACCACTGATACGGCACATGCACGATGTACTGCCCGCTCCCGTCCGTCACGCTCGTCGATCCGCCGTTGCTGGCGGACACGGTCACGCCGCTGACCGGTTGACCGCTTCCGTTGCGGACGTAGCCCTGCACCGTCGGGCGCACCGTCGCCTCGGCCTGCGGCCGCCCCGTCTGCGCGTCATGACAGGCCACCTCGCCCACGATCCCCGTCAACGCGATCGACAGCGCGATCGTATGCACGCCCGCCGTCGAGAACGTGCGCGTGCGCTGCTTGTGCGTGTTCATTGAGCCCGTGTCCTTCGCCCCGTCGAATGTCCACGTATACGTCCCTTCCGGCAAGGGGGCGCCGTTCCGCGTGCGCGCCGCGCACGTCACGTTCAGCGGACGCTGTCCCTCGCTCGGGTTGATCGTGAACTCCACCGTCGGGTACACGGTCACCTCAACCGTCGCTGTCACCGATTCCTCCGACCCATCCGACGCATAAAACGTGAACGAGTCCGTCCCGCTGAAGTTCGCTCCCGGCGTGTACGTCACCGTCGCCGACGACGGCGCGCCGTTGTCGAGAGCGCCCAGCGAGCCGTCGCCCGGTCCGGTCTCGATGAAGAACGTCAGATCGTCGCCTTCCGGGTCGCTGCCTTCCAGCGTGATCTGAACGCCGGTGCTTTCCAGCGTGTACTCATCCTGGTCGGACACGAGCGGTCCGCCCGACACGGAAATGAAGAACGTCGCCGTGTTCGAGTCGTCCGTCCCGTCGTTGGCGCGGAACGTGAATACGTCCGTGCCCGTGAAATCCGCGTCCGGGGTGTATGTCACCGTCGCCGTCGAGCGCCGGGAGTTGTCCAACGCGCCAAGAACGCCGCCGGCAGGCGGGCTCACGATCTCGAAGGTCAGATCGTCGTCGTCCGCGTCACGCCCGCGCAGCGTCAGCGTCAGGCCGATTCCGCGCTCGGTTGAAGCGTTCTGGTCTGACACCGTCGGCGGCGAGTTCCCGCCTCCGTTTCCGCCGCCGCCTCCGCCACCCCCGCCACCCCCGCCGCCGCCGGACCCGTCGGGAACCACCGTCACGTGCGTCTGATCCACCGCCGACTTGCCGTTCTGGGTCACGCGGACTTCAAAAATCAGCTCCGTCTCCTGCGCCACGGTGGGCGCCACGAACGTGGTCGTCGCCCGGAAGGGATCATCCAGCGTCACCTCAAGCCCGTCGATCTGCGTCCACTCAAACCCGAGAGATCCGTATCCGTCGCCCCGGCTGGCGCTGGCGTCCAGCACGACCACGTCTGCGACCCCGACGACCTGGTCCGGCCCCGCATCCGCCACCGGACCGCTCGACTGCCCGTCCGTCAGGTTCAGAACGGTCACGGCGACCGTGTCAGTGTCCGTGTCGTACCCGTCGGACACTTCCAACTGAATGACGACGACCGAATCCGCGTCGACCTCCGGGGCGTCAAACGTGCAGATATCCGATGTCGCGTTGTGCAGCGTGCCTTTCGGACCGGACACCTGGGTCCACGAGTACGTCAGCAGCTCGCCTTCCGGGTCGAGACTGCGGGTTCCGTCAAGCGGAACCGACTCCCCCTCGTACACGTAGCGGTCGGTTCCCGCGTTCGCCAGCGGTGGCTCATTCAATTCGTCATCCTGAGGGTCGTTCAGATCAGGATCGTCATCCGGCGGAGGATCTTCGTCATCATCGCGAGGCGGATCGTCAGAGTCTGGTTGCTGCGGAACGTCGCCCGGCGGGTCGAAATCGGAGGGGCTGGCGCCGCATCCGAGCAGGAGACCGAGCAGGCCGACAAAAAACAGCGGCGGAACCGCAAGCGCGAAAATCCTTCGGACCGAGTACATGCTTCTTTCCCCATCCTTCGAGAATTGCCGAGCTTCGCACCCTACCGGAAGGAATGTAGGATTTGCAATCATCCGAAAACGTTAAGAAAGGTTAAAGTAGGACGTTGACCTTGACAGAACCGGCAAAAGCCCTACGCGCCGTCCTGCCGATGTCGTTACCGCGGACTCGCCTTCCCGCGTCGGAGGCGCGATAATGCGACGATCCTCGGAAGAACGCGATGACTCTTGCGGAAGCGAAACCTGCGGCGGTTCAGCCCACCCGGTCGCTGCGGCTGCCGGTTGCGGCCGCCTTGATCGTCGTCGCGGCGGGAGGGCTGCATTTCCGCCACGCTTCCGCCAGGTACGGACGCCTGCTCGAAAGCGCGCCCCTTCCGAAGGGAACCCTTGAGAGCCTCCCTCTTGAGCTGTCCGGCTGGACCGGAACGGCGTTCCTCCTCGACGAGTTGCTGGCACGCGCCACCGACACGTCCGACCACGTGTGCCGCATCTACGCATCCACCGAGGGGCTCCCCCGCGCCTCGCTTTTTGTCGGTTACGGGCTGAACCTGCGCGACCTCACGCCGCATCGCCCCGAAGTGTGTTACGTCGGTCAGGGGTGGACGCAGGTCCGCGTCGACTCCACGCCGCTGCCCCTTCCGGACGGTCAGGAGCTTCCCTGCCAGATGTTTTTCTTCCGCCAAGGCGACCTCAAGCCGGTGTTCAAGGTCGTGCTTCATTACTACATCGCCGACGGCGCGCGCGGTCCCGACGTGTCGTGGCTGATCCGCACCGCTTTGAGGGGCGACCGCGGCGCCCGCTACGCGGCGCGTGTCCTGATCGACGCCGACGTTCCGGAAGGTCCGGGCGGCGCGGAGCAATCCGTCGAGTCCGTCCGCCGCCTTGCGATCGCGACCGCCGGACCGATCCTCGGCCTCATGCCCCGCGAGGCGTCCCCTCCGTCAATCCACCCCGGAGGCGCTCCGTGAATCTCGCGCCGAACCCGACGGTTACACAGGGCGGCCCCGCGCCGACCGGCAGCGCCGCCCCGCCCGCCGCGCCTTCGCAGGCTGCGCGAGCCGCGCTGATCGCGCTGCTCGTGCTGCTCGGCGCTTTGACGGCGTCGTACTGGACGACGCTCGCGGAACTCGCCCGGGACTGGAAGTCCAGCGAGGATTACTCATCCGGAGCGTTCGTGCCCCTCGTGGCGCTGTACCTGCTCTGGGAGAAGCGATCGCTGCTGAAAACGCAGGAGGTTCGTCCGTTCTGGCCCGCGGCGTTGATCGTCCTCGCGGCCGAGGCCGCACGCTACAAGGGTCTGCTCGACTTGCGGCAATCCGTCGAGCGTTATGCGTTCGTCCTCGAGGTCATCGGCCTGGTGTGGTGGATCGGCGGCGGCGCGCTGTTCCGGCGCGTCTTCTGGATCCTTGCGTTCCTGTTTTTGATGGTTCCCCTCCCGGGACGCGTCCACAACGCGATCTCGAACCCGCTTCAGGCGCAGGCGACCACCGCAGCCAACTTCGTCCTCGACCTGGCCGGCATCGTCGTCCGCCGCGAGGGCAACGTCCTGACGCTGAACGATCGCGTGCAGGTCGGCGTCGTCGAGGCGTGCAGCGGATTGCGCATGATGACCACGTTCCTGATCGTTGCGGCCTTCCTCGCCCTCTCGATCCGCCGTCCCGCGTGGCAGAAGATCGTCCTCGTGATTTCCAGCGTTCCCGTGGCGATCGCCTGCAACGTCGTCCGCGTCGTCGCCACCGCGTGGCTCCTGCTCGCCACCGACGGCAGCCGCGCGGTCGAGAAGTATTTTCATGATTTCGCGGGCTACGCGATGATGCCGGTCGCCGTCGTGCTGCTGGTCGGAGAACTCTGGCTGCTCTCGAAGATCGTGGTCGACGACCGCCCCTCGGACGCGCCCGCTTCGGCCGCCGCCCGCTGAGCGCCGCGTGCCGGCAGCGTCATGACGGCTCCGCCGCGGCCGGGGACGGTCCCGCGGACCCGGACCCCTCCGCCTCGTCGGGCATCGGCACAAACTGCGGCGCGTTCTGGGACGCCTTGATCCAGTACTCGTACGCCCGCCCCACCGCGACCCCCAGCAGCGTCTCATCCGGATACAGACCCAGTTCGTCCGGTTCTCCCGCCTCGATCCCCGTCAGAAGCCCCAGCGCCGCCCGCACGTGGTCCACCGCGTAGACGTGAAACTTCCCCGCGCGGCACGTCTCGACAACGTCCGGCCGCAGCATCAGGTCCGGCGCGTTCGACGCCGGAATGATGACGCCCTGAGTTCCCGTCAGCCCCAGATCCCGACAGGCGTCGAAGAAGCCTTCAATCTTCTCGTTCGCCGCGCCGATCGTCAGGATGTTGCCGACCTGATCGATCGCCCCCGTCATCGCCAGATCCTGCCGCAGCGGGATGTCCGTCAGCGCGCTCAGCAGGCAGCAGATCTCCGCCCCCGACGCCGAATCCCCGTCGATCCCGCCGTAGCTCTGCTCAAACGCGATCGAGGCGTTGAACGCCAGCGGATGATGCGTCCGCAGCAGCGTCCGCAGCAGCCCGCCGAGGATGTAAAAGCCCTTCGTATGAATCGCGCCGGACAGGTCCGCCTCGCGGTCGATGTTGATCACCCCCGCCGACCCCGGTCCGATCGTCGCCGTGATCCGCGCGGGGAATCCGTAAGTGAGAGGTCCGGCCTGCATGACCGCCAGTCCGTTGATCTGACCGACGGCGCTGCCCGACACCGCGATCTTGATCGTGCCCTCGGCGATCGCCTCCCGGAACCGCCGCGACGGCATCTCCGCCCGCCGCTTCGTCCGCCGCACCGCCTCCCCGACGTGCCCGTCCGAGACCGAGGTGCGCCCGTTCTTGCCCGCCACGAATGCGGCCTCACGGGCGATGTCCGCCAGCCGTCCGAAGCGCGTCGTCAGCTTCCCCCCTTGCCCGGCGATCCGCGCCCCGTGTTCGACCAGCGCCGCCACCGCCCCGCGCTCAAACGGCGGAAGATTCTCCTCCCGTCCGATCCGCGCCAGAACGCGCCCGTATTGCATCGCGCTGTCCTTCGATCGCGCGATGACCGTGTCGAAGTCCGCCAGAACCTTGAAAAGATTCGGAAAGTCGGGGTCGTAAGCGTCCAGCAGGGCGTAGATGTCCGCGTCGCCCAGCAGGATCACCTTTACCGCCACGTCGATCGGCTCGGGCTGCATCGACGGACCCCACCACGGCAGCGTCACCTCCGGCGGGACAATCTCAAGACGCCCCGTCTTCAGCGTTCGCAGCAGCACGCGCCACGCCCCCGGTTCACCGAGGACGTCCCGGGCTTCGAGGATCAGGTAGCCGCCGTCCGCCCGCAGCAGCGATCCGGCCCGGATCAGCATGTGATTCGTCCGCCCCACGCCTTCCCGGTCGAAACGACGCTCGATCACGCCCAGCAGGTTCGACATCGTCGGCACGGTCTCGACGACGATCTCGCACCCGTCGTCGCCGCCGCGCGAGATCAGCACGTTCACGCGGTAAAGCTGCGTGAAGTCCTCCTCGTCTTCGCGCGGACGCGCGAGGCGACGAACCGCGTCGTCCACCACCTCGCCGAGGAACACCCCGACGTTCGGATCCTCGAAACATCCGAGGATTCTCGCCACGTACGACTTCAGCACGTCGCGGACCTGCCGCTCGCGCAACTGCGCCAGCGCCTGCGCATGACGCGCCCGCGCCGCGCTGACCTGCTCCATCACGGTCGTAAGCTGCGCCTGAAAAGCATCATGCTTCTTCTGAAACTCCGCGGCCTCGGCGTCCGAGACGCGACCGGCCTGCCGCAATTCCTGCCACTGCTCCGGCGGGACCGGACGCCCCTCGACGATCGGGAACAGCGCCGCCTGCGACACCGGACCCACCATCACCGTCACCAGCGCCAGCCCGCTGTCCTTCAGCGCCTCCTCGAACGGCGCGATCAGCGCCGCCGCCTCGCGCTGCGACCCCTGTTCCAGCGCCGTTTTCTTCGCCTCGAACGCCTCGCTGCGCAGCGCCCCGGGCAGATCGACGCGGATGAACTCGGACAGCTCCTCCATCGCGCGGCGGAATGCAGGCGCCTGTCCCCGCGGAAGCGTCACAAGCCGCGGACGCTCCGGAGACGTGAAATTGTGAACGTAGCACCGGTCCCGCGCCGTCGGACACGCCAGCCGGATCTGCGTCAGCATCCGCCGGATCAGCGTCAGGCGCCCCGTCCCGGTCAACCCGCGAACGAAGATGTTCTGCCCGGCCGCCGCCACCTCCAGCCCGAACTGCAGCGCGTCGATCGCGGACTCCTGACCGATCACCCCCTCGATCGGCTCCAGCTCCGCGGTCGAGTCGAACGTCAGCCACGCCGGGTCGCAGCGCCAGCGAAGACGGTCCGCCGCCAGCGCGTCCGGCGACGTCGCCGCCTTCAGCTCAATCACCTCCGCATCCGTGTGTGCTTCGCCGCTCATCCGGTTCTCCCTGGCGCAGAAAGCGCGATCCGTCCCGGCGCAAGAAGCGTAACCTCATGCCCCTCTCATCGGAATACCGCGCAGCAAAACGCCCCCCGGAACCGTGTCCGGAGGGCGCTCTCGCGTCAGAATCATGCGAGGGTTCGGCGCCGTTTAAGGCTGAGGCTTCGGTTCCGCCGGTTTCGTCTCGCCGGTTGCGGGCTTGTCCGCCGCTTCTTTCTCCTTCAGAAGCGCCTTGATCTCCTCAGGAAGATCAAACGCCGACGGCTCCACCTTGTCGTACTCGATCGACGTCACACTCATAATTTGAACAATTCCCATCGCGCGTACGATCATACGGGTCGGGCTTTTCACGCCTCCGAACTCTTTGTAATTCTGCATCACCATGGTCATTTCGACCTTGCTGCCCATCCCCGGCTCCTGACTGATCCGTCCTGCCTGAAGTCCGGTCTCCACATCGTAAAACTCGAATGACTCCTCTTCTCCGCTCACTCGGGTGAGCCGGACCTTGTAACACTCGCGCCCCTCAAAATCGACGACGTCGACGGTTTCAATCGCCTTGTACTTGCTGGGATCCTTCGCATCCTCGTAGAAATCCGATCGCCGTATCAGTCCTTCAGCCTGCTCTCCCTCGAGAATCTGAGGACCCATCATGACGTTGTTGACCCAGGCGACTTTGCCGTCAAACCCGGCGAGAACCTCTCCTTGGGGGGTCGATATTCTCTGAACGAACCGGTTCGGCTTGGCGCTGGTCATTTCGATCTGCATTTCGCCGGGTCTGATCGGGGTGCTCATGGTCGCCCTCAGGACACGCGAGCTGTGACTCAGGATCGCCTCGCGTCCGCCGACCGCTTTCAGGTGCCTCTCGATGATCTCCTTTCCGGCAGGAAGATCCTTTTTCGGCTCCGCCGGTTCAGCCGCGGGCGCAGGCGGCGTCGCGCCCCCTTCCTGACCCCGCACACTTGACCCGCCGATCAGCAAGCCGACCGCCAACCCCCACCCGACCAGTGCTTTCCGACCTTTCAACGACGTAGCATTAGTCATAAACCATCCTTTAATAAATCCTGCAAGGCTTACCGGCCTGGAGTGACGGTTCGCCGCGATCCGGTCGTTTAACTCGCAGGGACTGCCGTATCGTAACCGCCCCGCTTCCTGGCGGACAGGGCACGCTCGTCTGATTTTGTTGTCAGCGCCTGAGGAATTCGGGCAGGGTTCCTTGCGCTCTCGGGATCAAAGGCGGCGCACGGCTTGTCATCCGATCCGCGGATGTTATATTGCCCGGCTCGCGCTTCGTGGCGATGCGGTTCGGATTGTGTGGCGGGCAGGGCGCCCGTCAATGACATAAGGATCAGTGCGATGCCTCGTGTATGCAAGTTCACCGGAAAGCGGACCCGCGTCGGCAATCAGATCGCGCGGCGCGGCAAGGCCAAGTATCTCGGCGGCGTCGGCAAAAAGACGACCGGCGTGACCCGGCGTCGTTTCAAACCGAACATTCAGACGGTCCGCGCCATCATCGACGGCAAGGTCTGCCGGATCCGCGTCTCCACCCGCGCCATCCGTGACGGCTTGGTCGTCAAGCCGGTCAAGCGGCAGTGGAAACCGCAGGACGCCACCGCCTGACGCATTCTCCGCGGACGGACCGGTCCGCCGAACGTGCGCCCGAAAGCACGCCGATCCGCCATCACGCCGGCTTGGGAGTGCAGCCGGAGCACGTCTCGTTCCGCGTCGGGATTCAGTCCAGCGGCGACCGCGATCGCTCGGACCGGCGACCTGAGGCCCGCCGGACTCGATCTTTACTCACTCGCGTGACGGCATGACGGGTTCGCTGTCCCGGAACTCGGCCAGAATCTCCGTCGGAATCGGAATGAATGTCACCGGCGTCGGTGCTGCGACCGGTTTCATCCGGCGAGCGCGAAACGCCTCGCCCCTCTCGACCCCGGCGCAAAGCCTCCGTGACGGCCGAGGACGGTTCCGAGAGTCTGCGCCAGATCGACTCTCGGGCTGCGGCGTCGAGGGTTTCGTAGATATCGGCGATCCACGTCCCCAGGACGGTCCGGTCGAGGTTCTCAAGGATCGCCGCGAGGGTCGCCGCCAGATCCGCACCGCTCACGGCGCAAGCCCGATCCTTCAGCGCCGCCGCGCCGACCGTCACGACCGCGCGTTCAATGTTTCCGTCGACGAGCGCATCCAGCCCCGCATCCGAGCACAAGGCGCGGCGCCGCAATTCCCGGAACTCGGGATCGCCCGCCAGCATCGCACACGCGCGTGACTCCAGCGCCTGATCGCAACGGTTCACGAGGGAGAACGAGCAATCCGTCTCGCGTGCAATCTGACGAAGCGGCGTCCGGTGGCTCTCCCGCGCGACGAGACGGCGCTCCTCGACCAGGCGACGCAGCAACTGCGGCCGTGTCGCCGGGGCGCCCCCGGTGCGCACCAGCGCCTCCGCCGCGGCGCGCACCGCCCGCTGATGTTTGTCCCGGATCCGCTCACGGATCGTCACGCCGAGCACCGCGGCCGAGTTCTCATCCGCATCGGCCTTCGCCGCCAGCGCTTCTCTGATCTCGATCGAATCCACCCCGTCGTCAAGCGACCGAACGACCGGTCTCGTCCCGGGAGCCGGAACATCCGGCGTGGAAGCGCCCGATCGATCACGGCGCCGGCGCCGGCGCGGATCGGGTGTGCGGATCAACCCCGGCTCCTCATGCATCGCGGCGCTGACCGAGCGGTGAATCCGCGCCAGCGCATACGACGCAAAAGGGATGGCCGAGCCTGGGTCATAACGTCCGCCGGCCTCGATCAATCCGAGGCATCCCTCCTGGTACAAGTCCTCTCGATCGCAAGCCTGCCGCGATCGCGGAGGCGCGAAGCGCTTCAGGTGAACACCGACCAGCCCGAGATTGTCCTGGACAAGACGCTTGCGGTCCTCGGGAAGCGGACCTCTCGGATCGGACCGCGCAACCGCGGGTTTCGCGTCGGTTTCCGCGCGCGGCACGACGGACGCAGCGCCCGCGCTGTCGGGGCGGTCGGGCAAGCTCTCTCGATCGGTCCGGTTTCGGACAGCGGCGCTCTGGATTTCGGGGTTCACCGGGCGTTCCTCCTTTTGCGGCGTCGGATACCTAACATAGTACGAACTTTGTCGCCTGTCAAGCACCGCACTCCGCAGGATCGCCGCGCCCGCGCCGCGCCCCGCAACCGCCGTTGGCGTCAGAAAGGCTTGAAAACGTACACCTTCAGCGGCGGCTGCGGATCAACAAGGGGATGAACGATCAACGTCGCCAGCAACGGGTTCTTCAAGTCAGGGTCGATCCGCGCCACGCGCCCGACCGGAATCGGCGCGGGCAGCGCGCACTCCACCGGATGTGCCACGACAATGTCACCGAGACGGATCGAACCGCCCTCCACGTCCGCGCGCACCGCCTCGCGCACGATCATGCCCGCGTCGCCCGCTCCCTCCAGCCAGTACGTCGCGTCGCTCACTTCCCCCTCCTGCGCTCCCAACCCCGACCCCGGCGGGCGCGCCAGCCGAACCTTCAACTGCGTGCGGGGATCGGTGACGAGACGAACGCGCGAGATCAGCAGGTGAGCCTCCTCGACGACCCCGATCAGCGACGCACCGAGCACCACCGCCATCGCCGGCGCCACGCCTTCCGCGCTGCCCGCATCGAGCAACGTGGCGCGCGTCGTGACCGGCGCGCCGCGAGCCACCCCCGACCGCGAGCCTTGATCGAGCAGAACGTGCTCGCGCCATCGCGCCGGATCCTCTCCGAGCAGCGCAGCCGGGATCAATGAGCCTTCCGCGCCCACGACGTCCGTCCGGGATGCAAGAAGCGTCGCGTTCTCCTCCTCAAGCTGCGCCACGCGGGCCTGAAGCGCGGCGGCGACGCGCTCGTAACGATCGCGCGCCTCGATCAAGGCGCGCAACTCGTCGGCCCGGATCGACTCGGGGATGTCCTCGCCGCCGGGAGCGATCGTGTGCAGGCCCGTCTGCGCCGCACGCTGGAAAGGCAGGATTCCTTGAACAAAAGACTTGATCCACCCGGTCCAGGACGCCGGCAGCACCAGCCCGGAAATCAGGATGATCGTGAGCAGTTTGAGGACGCGCGGCGCGGTCCAGCGACGCAGGCGGGTTGCGCGGTCCCTCGAAGTCATCGCCCCCAGAATACCGTCGCGCTGCCCGCGCGAAAGCGCCGCAAGAAAACGACGCCACCGGAACTCGGCCGGCGGCGATCGGTTCGCGGGCGAATAATGCGGAAGCGAACGCCCGGATCAGGAAGCCGGCGTCGCGGAGGCGCCTTCCTTCGTTTCAGCGCCTTCTTCCTTCTTCTTCTTTTCCTTGCCGCCGACCGCGACCTTGCGGTGCGCGACCTTCGGCAGGTAAAGCGGCGAGCGGCCTTCCTCCCAGCGGTCCAGCTCCTGCAGAGTTTTGATCCGCTCCTCGCGGGACAGGACGTTCCGGTGGCGGGCGAGCGTGCTTCGAGATTTCAAGGATTTGTCACGTGACATAAAGCGACCTTCATTCCCACGCGCCGCTCTTGTACGCGGCAAAATAACCTTCCAACTTGTACCGGCCGCCGGCGGAGAAATATTTCGACCCCAACCGCGCCACCTTTTCCCTCAAAAGGTCCGCCCGTCTACGCTGAGTCGGCTCCTTCAGGTTGAAACCCTCAAGCACGACCGCCGCCAGCCTCCCGCTGCGCAGGCGAACCACCGCGGCAGGAACCTCATTCTCCGAAAGAAAAAGCCGGGCGCTTTCCGCCTCCTGAGACGCTTGCCCGTCAAATTCCTGTGCGACAATATAATTATGCCCCTCAATCCACGCAATCCCGGACGCCGGCGGAGTTTCAGGGACCGACGCTTCGTCGCTCTTTTCCAGTAAAGTACCAGAATTCTCGGATCGCGCCGGCGACTCGGCGGGCTGATCCCTCAGCAAACCGCCCAGGAGTTGCGGGCTCGGCGGTTGCTGACGGGCTTTTTCGATCTCGTCGATTGTTCTGGAGCTGTATGAATCCCTTCCCAGCTTGAATCCCCGCTCCTGCCCTCGGCGCTCCCCGACAGACGACCCGACGAGATAAGCGCCGGACAGCAGCAGGATCGCTAGAAACACGGCAATCCCTGCCGACGTGCTGCTGAGGGTCAGGACGAGCGAGCGTCCCTTGACCGCCACCCAGGGGGAGGGTTGTGAAGGAAGGGGCTCGGCAGATCTGGCCGCGGAATCTGAACGAACCGGATTTCGCGGCACGACGGCCGGGCGATCCGTGATAGGCGACGGCAACGCCTCCTCCGCCTTGAACTCACGCGGAGCCGGTTCGCCGCTGCCGCCGGGCGCATCCCGAAGCTTGTCAAAAAGCAGTTGTCCAGTCCGCCGCGCCATCCGGGAAGGTCTCCGCAAATCCACGGGAGAAGACTGCGGGAAGGATACCGAAATTGCGCCGCACTTCAACCCGCGCAGCCGGAATGCGCCTACCGCCCCCGCTCCCCAACCCTTGACGGGTCACGTGACACTCAGAATACTTCAGGGTTGGACCGGAATGCGCCGGTCCGTAAAATACGTTCATAATGTCCCTCGGGTTGACGGACATCGGCTCAGACGAGTTTATCACGGGATTAAGGCTTGTGAACCGAGACTTTGAAGCTGTCAGCGGATGCAGAAAAAGCCTGGCGCGTGGGGGGCTGGGGTTGGGGCTGCTGCTGAGCATCAGCGGGTGTTCAGCGCTGAATCCGGCGTTCGTGGATCTGCTCGACCCGACGGGGAGTTCGGCGACGGTCGAGAACGCGTCAGGATACGTGGCGATCACGTTCATCAACAACGCCGACGTGGACGAGCGCCTGCTCAATTATCTCGAGGCGGATCTGCCGGACGGCGGCGGGGTGGACCTGACGCCCTACGAGCGGCGGACGCTCCGACCGCGCATCCGGTTCCGGGTGCGGGTGGACTTCGTTAACGGCGGGTTCAACATTTTCGAGTTTGTTGACGGATCGGTGAAGCTGGTGGACACGCGTTTTGACGCGACGGCCGAGCCGGACCTGATCGAGAACGAGTTGACGAACGCGATCGTGGTGTGCGACGTTCTGCGGGTGGCGATCGACGGGCCGATCGAGGTCTTCATGCCGGTGGCGATCGCCGGCTACCAGTTCCAGGAGGCGGACGACAACCGCCCGGCAACCTTCGTCTTCACGGAGTTTCTGGAGGAGTCGCTTCGGTTTAATCCGCTTGAAGTGGACGTCGTGGATCAGGACGGAAACGTCATCCTCCAGCAGAACATCGGACTTCGAGACGTGCCGGTTCCGGTGGACGGACCGCGGTGCGGATCGGTCGTGTCGTTCACGGTGACCGGGACGCTGGCGGTTTCGTTCCTGACGACTCCGATCTTCTCGAGCAACGATCCCAGCGTCCGGCTGGATGACGACGTGGCGCTGGCCCGGATCGGTGGTCGGTTTGCGGTCCGGGTGCAGGTGAATTAACGAGGGTTAGAGAGCTACGAAATCAGCCCGTCGCGCCCGGTGGGGCGGTCCGGCGGGCGTGGAGATAGACGCATGAGAAGGCATCGTTCGCTTCAGCGTTTGACCTGGACCTGCGCGATGGGCGCCGGTCTGATGTTCGGTTGCGGCAATCCGAACGCGCTGATCTTCAATGATTCGTTCTTGAACTACGTCTCCGGCGGGATCGTGCCGCAGACGCCCGGTCCGAGCGCCCCGATGGTGCTCGTCCGCTGCGTCAACAGCACGGCGACCAGCGTGCAGTTCGTCGTCACGGCCGAGATTACGCAGCCGGTGCGCGACGCGGAAGGCAATCCGCAGTTCGACGTGGACGGCAACATCGTGACTGAGCGCGTGCTCAAGACCGTCCGGTTGAACACGTTTCCCTTTGCGCAGGCGAACGAACTCGGGCACGTCTTCTCCTGCTCCAGCACGGCTGTCGAGCGCGTCGGACTCGGAGAAAACCTTCAATCGACGGATCAGGGGTTGTTCATCGGGTTTGAAGTCGCGGATGTCCCGGGATTCGGGGTCGAGGCCGGTTTGAACCCGCTGGTGCGGGCGGACGGGAACTTCGAGTGCGGCGACACGATCATCTTCCGGGCGATCGAGTCGCGGGGACAGCCGGGCGGCGTGCGCGTCGAGTCGTTCGTGCTGCCGTGGCGCTCGCAGCCGGAGTGCTGCACCGGTCCGGACACTTTCGGGACGCTGGAGGCGGTGATCGAGTCGCAGGTCGGCGAAGATCCGTGACGCGAGCAATGTCGGCGAGGGCTTTCATTGAAGCGTCCGCCGGAGCTTGAGGCGGGCGAGGGGGAGTCGGCGCGGAGGGCGAGTGTGAAGAACTACCGGTCTGCGACGTCAAGGTGGAAGATGGCGCTGGTGGTGCTGACCAGCGGGGTGATCCTTCCGGGCAAGTGCGAAGTGATCGCTCACGACGCCTTCATTGACGCGACAAAAAGCACGTTCGTTTCGATTTTCGACCCCGAACGCGTCGTGGACTGGCTGAATCTCGACGGCGACGCCGAGGAATGACGGCGCGAGTCTTGCCGTGTTGGACGGCGGAATTGAAGGGGTCGGAGCGGGCTCCGGCCTGGGGACGCGCTGAGCAGGGTCGGTTTCTTTCGTTGCGCGCCTCGCTGGACAGCGGCGTGTGTGTCGGTACGATGCGGCCTCGGAGTCACGGGCGGCAGGGCTTCGCCGCGTGACATCCCGCGGATGTGGCGGAATTGGCAGACGCGCTGGTTTCAGGTACCAGTGGGGGTAACTCCGTGGAGGTTCGACTCCTCTCATCCGCATGCCGCCCTCGACCGGGGCGGCGACCGCAAGGCTCCCGGTCAGCCGAACCGACCCCTCTGACGGATATCGGCCGGTGCCTCTGACCGTCGATCAATTGCGGCGTTGGATCGAAGTCGAGTTCTGCCGCAGCGCCGGACCCGGCGGGCAGAACGTCAACAAGGTCAGCACTCGGGTCGTTCTTCGTTTCGACCTTCACGATTGCGCCGAGATTCCGCCGGAAGGGCGCCTTCTGATCTCGCGCCGCCTCGCGTCCCGCATCGACCGCGACGGACGGATCCACATCTCCTCTCAGCGTCATCGGACGCAATCCGCGAACCGACGCGCGGCGGAGGAGCGGTTGATCGAGCTTCTGACCGACGCGCTGCAACCGGTAAAGGCGCGTCATGCGACGAAACCGACGGCGGGTTCGCGCCGACGACGTCGCGAGGAGAAGACCCGACGAAGCCGCGTGCTTTCGCAAAGGCGCGGATCGACGGATGCCGGAGGCTGAGCCTCGCGGGACCGGTCGCGCCTTGCTTGCGCCACGGTCAACCTCATCCGACGGGGCAGGACGGAAGTAAGCGCCTCAACCCGCGGATATCGGAGGGGCAGCCGGTTTGCGGCGGCGACGGGCGGCTGGACTCTGGACGAGGAGCCAGTCCATCAGGGTGGGGTGCGGTTTGAGCGCGGTGCGCTTTGCGGCCACCGGGCGCGGTTGCGGCGCCCGAGGCTGATCCAGGGACTGGGGTATTGCGTTCGTGCTCACGTCCTGCGGAATCCCGGTGAAGGATTGCATCGGCAGATTCGTCCGGCGTTCTTGATCCCGAACCTCCGCCTCCCTCGATCCGCCCTCCGGCGGAACTGCCCGATAACTTCAGAAAAAACCCCAGGGTGTCGATGTATCCGGCAAGAACCGTCCTCGAACGCCGGCGAGGCGCAGGGATCGCGCCGAGCCGATGCGCGATCGCCCGCGCGGCGTTCAGCGCGATGAAGGAGCGTTGCGTTCACGGTTCGTGGTGGGACAAGCGTCATGAAACAAACCGTGCAGCCGCCGCAGTTGGCGCCCTTTGAGGATCTTCCGCAGTTGGAGCTTTATTACCGGTCGTCGGGCGCGGAGAAGGTGCTGCAGGACGTGCAGACCTGGTCCGCGCCCACCGGCGGCGTGTTCTGCGTGTTCGGCGTCGCGGGGTCGGGCAAGACGATGACGGCGCGGCAGGTGATCGCGCGGTTCCCCGTGCCGGAGCGCTGCACGCTGCTGACGGCGAGAGCGGGCGAGGACACGGCGTTTCACGAGGCGCTCTTTCGCGGCATCGGCGTGGCCTCGTCGTCGGAGGTGAAGTCGATGCGCGGTTTGCTGCGCGTCCGGCAGGCGCTGCGCCAGCGCGCGAAGGACCGCGGGTCGTTCCTGGTCGTCATCGATCAGGCGGAGCACCTCTCCGCGATGACGATCGAGACGCTGGCCGCGCTGACGCGGCGCGACGGCAGCGGCGTTCAGGGGGTTTCCCTCCTGCTTTTCGGCCGGTCGGAGGCGCAATCGCTGTTGTGCGATGACGGTCGCCCCCTCCGCGCCCGCATCAACGGCGTCGTCACGCTCGCGCCGCTGTCGCGCGAGGAGACGGAGGCGTACATCGCCCACCGCCTTCGCGTCGCAGGCGTCGCGGGAAGGTTCGAACGCTTTGACGTCGCAGCCATCGATCGCGTGTACGAAATCTCGCGCGGTCTTCCGCGAAGGATCAACCGGCTTTGCGCAGCCGGGCTGGCGGCGGCAGACCAGCAGGAAAGCGGAGCGGTCACGGCGACGGTGATCGACGCCGTCGCCCGGGCGCTGTCCGCCCCCGCGCCGGGGGATCCGGCGAATCCGGCGCCCGAATCCGGCGGGGGCTCGGAGACGGTGCTGCTGGCGGAATCGACGAGACCTCGGGGCGAGATCGAGCGGTCGTCGGGGCAGGACACGGGGATCGGCGCGGACCTTTCCGCGGAGGCGGAAGACTTCCGGGACGATCCTCGACCCGACCTCGCAACCGTCGGTTCCGGGACATCAACCCCTGACACCGGGCGCCCGGAATATTCGACCCGAGTTCGCCCCGCGATTTTGCGAGGGCGGGCATCAACCGGTCATCAAGAAGGGAGTCCATCCGTGGATGCATTGATCGCCAACGGAGAGGCGCTGCTGACGCGGCTTGAGGAATCGCTGGGACCGGACGCGACGCCGCCCCGATCGGCGCAAGGTTACGCGCCGGTCGTTGAAGCACGGCTGCTCGAGCACCTCACTCGGGCGGAACGACTCCTCCAGCGCCTCGGGGAGGCCGGGGACCGCGTGATGCGCACGATCGACGAGGCCGAGGCGCAGGCGACGAAGGCGGCGACGGCGTACCAGAGCACGGCGCGCCTGATGGTGGCGCGCACCGAGAGCGCGCAGTCGCTCTCGAAGCACCTGACGACGCAGATCGAGCGCGCCGACGCGCTCACCCGGGAGACGCGCGAGACGGAGCGCCGGCTGACGCAGCTTCAGGAGAACCTGACGGAGAGCGAGCGCGCGGTGCGGCAGCGGACGACGGAGACGACCACCGCCGTCGAGTCCGGACGGGAGCTGGTGATGCGTCTTCAGGCGTTGCTGCAGCAGGTCGAGACCCGCGAGGAACTGCTGGCGAAGCAGGCGGCGGACCAGGCGCAGCGCCTCGATCAGAACCGGGCGCAGACGCAGGCGACCGTGACCGAGCTTCAGCGCACGATGAAGGATGGGCAGGATCTGGCGGCCGGGCTGGAAGCCCTGCTGCAGCGCAGCGTTCCGCTCCAGCGGGAGCTTCCGGAGCGCATCACCCGCGCGGAAGAGTCCCTGTCCGCGATCGAGCGTCAGGCGCGTCGCTGGGAGCAGATCGAGAAGGCGTCCGAGCGGCAGGTGGGCAAATGTCGCACGGCGCTGCAGGCGCTCTTCAGCCAGGCTGAGCGCGAGCGGCGACAGATCAAGGATATCCTCGCCACGGGCGACGGTTTGCAGGAGACCCTTGCCGAGTCGAACCGGACCGCCCGGGAGAACCTTCAGTCCGCCGATGCGGCCGCGACGCGCATCCGCCAGACCCTCGACGCCGCGGAGACCCGGATCCGGGACTCCGTCAACGCCGCCGTGAAGGAGGTCCAGCAGTCCCTTGAGAGCGCCCAGTTCAAGACCCGGACGATCGAGCAGGCGTCCGCGCGTGCCGAGCGGGCGAACGAGGCGCTTGAAACGACATCGGCGTCCGGCGAGGCGCTGCATGCAAGGCTGACCGAGACGGCGCAAAAGCTGGCCGCGGCGGATCAGCAGACGACCGACCGCCTGTTCCTGCTCGGCGCCGCCTGTGAGCGGGCGGAGTCCGGCATTTCCAGGCTGGACGCAGCCGGCGCGACGATCGAGTCTCTTGCCGCGACCTCCGAGGAGCTTTCCACGCGGATCCGGGCGGAAGCCGCCACGGCGGAACGGCGGGAGCAGGCGCTGGCCTCTCATGTCGCCGCCGCCCGCCAGATCATCAGCGAGCTTTCAGACCTGCATCGCGTCAGCCGGGAGGACGTCGCCGCCTGGCAGTCGGCGCGCACCGAGTCCGAAGCGACGAGGACGCACGTTCAAAGTTTGATCGGCGACCTGCGCGCACTGACCGAGGCTTCGGACTCCCAGCGGGACACGCTCAACGATCACCGCAAGGAGCTCGACGCCCTGATCGAGTCGCTATCGGCGCAACAGGCGGATGCCGCGCAACGCCGCGACGCGCTCGCGGAGTCGAACACGAACGCAAAGCAGACGCTCGAAGCGCTCCGAGCCGCCGGCGCAGGGGCCGGAACCCTGACCGAGCGCCTCTCGAACATCACGCAGGCGCTGCAATCAGGGACGACGGTGCGGGACGCGCTGACCGGCCTGATCGAGCAGGGAACCTCCGTGCAGCGCAGCGCCGAGGCGGCGGTCCAGGATCTTGCCGCCAACGCGGAGCGCGTCCGCAATGAGCAGGCCGAGGCCCGCATCGCGCTCGGCGAGCATCGTCAGGTGCTCGAACACGCGCAGTCCGCGGCCGATCGACTCGACGCCGCCACGCGGCAGGCGCAGGAGCGCATGACCCAGGTGGCGCAGGGGACGCACGACGCCGAGCAGACCGCCCAGCGCCTCCGCGAGGCAGCGGAATGCGGGCGCCTCGTCGTGACCCGCGCCGAGGATCTGCTCGCCGCGATCGAGGACCGCGAGCGCTCCGCCGAGTCGGGCGAGCGCATCCTCCGCGAGTTCGTCGCGCAGGCGCAGAAGCTGGCCGAGTCGCTCAAGGACTTGCACGCCCGCACCGGGCAGATCGAGCGCCAGGTCGCCGACCTGTGCCTCGAGCCGCAGACGCTGGTCAAGGACGCGCGGCAGCAGGCGGAGCAACTCGACAAAGTGTGCAAGGCTGTGCAGAAGGTCTTCGCGGGATTGTCGAAGGTCAGTCTCGAGGCCAACCAGCGGATCGAGGAGTTCCGCAAAACCAGCCGCGAGGCGGACACGCGGCTGGAGCGGCTGGCGCATGATACGGACGAAGCCGCGCGGACCCTCAAGGAGTGGGTCGAGGAGGCGATCCGCGCGCAGTCGCGCCTCGCCGCGACGCTGGCGAAAACGCCCGGCATCGGATCGACGCACCCGACGCAGACGTTGCAGCGGCTGGTCGCGCCGGAAGCGGGGCGGATCGTCTCGGCGCCCGCGAGCCGCTTCCCGCGACCGCCGCAACCGGCCGACAGCGACGTGGAAACGCCCGTCGCCGCCGCCGAATCCGAAAAACCGCGCAAACCGCGCAGCCGCGCCGAGCAGATCAGCGAATTGTTGCGCGAAGCGCAGGAGGCCACCGGGTCCGCCGCCGGCGTCTGACGTCGCCAGGGGCGTCGCGTCAATCCGCGGGGCCGGGAGACCGGACCCCGCTCACGCGCCGAAGGACTGCGTCCGAACCGCGCCGGAGGCTCCGAGCGCGCGGGCGCGAAGTTCGGCGTGGATGAAAAGCGCGTCGCCCTGCACCACCTGTCCGTCCTCGCCGCCCCAGGTGTTGTAAAAGTGAAACAGGCTGAATCCGAACCGGCGAAGGTGCGCCCAGACGTCACAGAGCAGCGCCGCGCCTTCATACGTGGGGTGCCACTGCGCTTCCGTGTATACGAGCTTGACGTGACGCAGCACGCGCTCCGCGCCGTGCAGGACGCGCAATTCCGCGCCTTGAACGTCCAGCTTGATGACGTCGACGCGCTCGACCCGCTCGTTTCCCACCCACGCGTCGAGCGTCACCGCGCGAACGTTCGTCTCGCCGATCGCACGGGCCTGCGGGTTATGATACGTCTGCCCGTCGCGGGGGCGCGGCAACAACGAGCTGCTTCCGGGAACCGCGTTGAGTCGCAGCGTCGCTTCACCGGGCGCGTCATCGAGGGCGAGACGGTGACACCGGACGCGCGGCTCGGGCCGGGTGTTCGCCTCAAGCTGCGCGAACGACTCCGGGTGCGGCTCGAAGGCGTGGATCGTCGCCGTCGGAAACAGGCGCGCGAGGCGAAGACTCACCGTGCCGCGGCACGCGCCCACGTCCAGCGCCTGCTCGACCTTCTCATTCGACAAGAGCCGGGCGATGTCGATGTAGGCGTCGCGGACCGGCGCGACTTTCAACGTGCGGCGAAGCAGCCGTCGCAGGAAGGCGTTCATGCTCCGCCGCCTCCCGGACGGGATCGCCGCAGCACGAGGATCGCATCCACCGAGTACATCACCAGTCCCGCCCAGATCAGCCCGAAGCTCGCCGCGTGAACGCGCGTAAACGGCTCGTGATAAAGGAGCACGCCGACGATCAATTGAAGCGTCGGCGCAAGGTACTGAAGGATGCCCATCGTGGCCAGCCGGAGACGCCGGGCGCCCGCCGCGAAGCACAGCAGCGGGATCGACGTCATCAGCCCCGAAAACGCCAGCAGCGCGTCCGCCCGCCGCGAGACCGTCCCGAAGTGCCCCGCGTCACTCCACGAAAGATGCGCCAGGTACGCCAGCGCCAGCGGAGCGAGGAACACCGTCTCGACCGTCAACCCCACCAGCGCCCCGGCCGCGACCCTTTTTCGCAGCAATCCGTAAAATGCAAACGTTCCCGCCAGGAAAAGCGCCACCGAGGGCACGACCTTCATCCCGACCGTCATCACGCCCACGCCGCAGGCCGCCAGCGCGACGCTCACCTTTTGTCTGAGCCTCAGACGCTCGCCGAGAAACACCGTCCCGAGCAGCACGTTGACCAGCGGGTTGATGAAGTAACCGAGACTGCCCTCGACGATCCGCCCGTTGGCGGTCGCCCAGATGTACGCGTACCAGTTCGCCGCGACCAGGATCGTCGATCCGACCAGCGTCCACACCGTCCGCGCGTTCCGAAGCGCGTCCCGCGCCGCCCGCCACTGCCGCAGCACCGTCATCAGAATCACCAGCAGCACCACCGACCAGAGGATCCGGTGCGCCAGCACCTCGCGCGGCGGGGCGTACTTCGTCACTGACTTGAAGTACACGGGCGCCAGGCCCCACATCCCGTATGCGGCCAAGCCGTAAAAGACTCCCGCGCGCTGGATCGACCGCGCGTCCGCGGACGCGGCCGGAGTCGCCGGAGGGGCGGCGGCGGCGGGCAAGGAAGGCTCGGACGGCGGTCGCGCCGCGTCATTCATCGGCGGTCTCACCCATCACCGCCTCGTGCCGCTGCCGCAGGAACGCGCTGTCCGGCTTCAGGTCGAGCGCCTTCTTCCAGATCGCCCGCCGCTCCTGGATCGAGGTGTCGGTCAGGTCCGTCGCCAGACCGAGGTACGTCCACGCCAGCACGTCCTCCGGGTTGTTCAAGACGGCCCGGTCCGCGTAATGCACCGCGTTTGTGACATCCGGTTCCTGAAGCGTTCTGAAGTAATTCGAGAGCAGAACCTCAAGCGTTTCCGGTCGCCGCTGGATGTGCTTTGATCGTCCGGCGGACCGGGCGTCGATCGCCAGCAGCGCATCCGTATAAGGCGGTCGGTCCGCGCCGCCCGCTTCCGCGGAATACATCGGCTCAAACAGCGCCGCCGGCCCCCAGCGCAGCGGACCGGCGACCAGCAGCACCAGCCCGCCGATCAGCGCCGCCGGCAGCGCCCACGAATTCCCGGTCCACTTCGCCGTCGCACGACCCAGCGCGCCGAGCGCGACGACGACCGCCGCCAGCCCCATCGCCGTCCGGACCGCCCGCTGCGGGCTCCAGTTCCCGGCGCTCCACTCCACCCACCCCAGCGACGGGATCACGAGCAGCAGCACGCTCGCCGCAAGGAGGATCTTCTGACCGACCCGGAGCCTCGCAAGATGCGTGACGCTCGTCGCCGCCAGCAACCACGCCGCCGGAAGGTACATCAGGTGAAACCGCGCGCCGGCCGTTCCGGAGAGCATCACGTAGGCTGCGCCGCCTGCCGACCAGACTGCAAGCCCCGTCCGCGCCAGCCGCAACCGCGTCCACCCGGCGCGGACGGACCGCGCCGCGCTCGAAGCCCCGCAAACCAGTCCGAGCGCAAGAAACCCGGAGGACAGCGCCGTCGCAGGCCAGACTCGCGCGTCCAGGTAGACCAGCGCGGCGTCAGACGTGCCGCCGACCACGTGGCGCTTCACCTCGCCGTATCCGAGCGTGATCCCGCGGATCAGCTCGCCGACGCCGCGCGCCTCCGGCATCGCCTCATGACGGATGACGCCGTGCTGGTAGTGCTCGTGCGCCGCGAAGAACCACAACGCCGCCGGAACCGCCGCGACGCCGAGCGAGACGAGCAGCGACGCCGCCTGTCGCGCGCGACGCCCGCGCGCGAACGCAAGCACGACCCCCTCCGCCGCGAGGTTCAACCCGATGATGAACAACGCCTTCCCGAAAAACGTCAGCAACATCGCCGCCCAGAGCACGCCCCGCCCCGCCCCGCGCTGCGGACGCCCCACCCCGCACACCAGCGGGACCGCCGCGAGCATCAGCAAGGACTCGAAGAATTCCGCCCGAACCGTGCAGTACGCCAGAACGTCCGAGAGCGAAAGAAACAAGGCGAACCCCAGCGCCGCGCGCCGCCCGAAGCGTCGCCAAGACGCGAGGTAGCCCAGCGCCGGAATCGTCAGGCTGCAAAGCAGCGGCATGATCCGCACGCCGGATTGCGTCACGTCGCCCAGCAGCTTGAAGGGGACGTACTCGACCCACCACCACAGCGGCGCCAGCGCGCTGCTCCGCTGCATCGGAACTTCCAGCCAGTACGCCGCCTGCGACGCCTCCATCTCCAGCAGACCCACCGCGATCACGAACACTTCGTCGTATCCGACCGGAAGCCCGACCGACAACTCGACTCGGTAAGCCGCCCCCAGCCCCAGGGCGATCACCGGCAACGCCCACCGCGCGAAAAACCGGCGGTGCGGCGTCGCACTCCTTTGAAGCGTCGCCGGCCGGTCACGGTCTGTGTTGGACGAAGGATTCGCTGGGTTCGTTGCGTTCATGCCCGCCGGGCATCTTCGCCGCTGGGACGGACGAGGGAAAGCCGGCGACCGCCTCACGCCGGAGCACTCGGGCGGGCGCCCTCAGGTTCCGTCAGTGACACCGGCGGGCGGCGCTCTTAACATCCACGGATGGACGAAGCCGCGGTGGTCGAGGGGTGTCGGCGCGGCGATCGTGCCGCTCAGCGGGCGTTTTATGAGCAGCACGCCGACCGCATCTACGCCCTGACGCTCCGCATGACCGGCCGCGCGGAAGACGCTTTCGACCTGACGCAGGACACGTTCCTCCGCGCGTTTCAGCAATTCGCGAACTTCGACGCCCGCGCCGCGGCGGGAACCTGGCTCTACCGCATCGCCGTCAACGAGACGCTCCAGTTCTTCCGCCGCCGGGACCGGGAGCGGGCACACCTCGAAACCTCTCGTTCCGAAGCGACCGGACGGACGGACGACGAGGCCGCCGCGCCCGCCGCACCCGCCGAAACAGACGTGAGCGCCGCCCTCGCGGACCTCAGCCTCGAGCACCGCGCCGTCCTGATCCTGAAGTATCAGACCGGGCTGGATTACGCCGAAATCGCCGAAGTGCTGGATTGCGCCCCCGGAACGGTCGCGTCGAGGCTGAACCGGGCCCGGTCCGAACTGCGCCGTCTGCTGGAGGCCCGTGCAGCCGGGGAAGAACCGCGCCGCGTCGGACATCCAACCTCAAGGCGGTGACAGGGGCGCGCCGCCGCACCGGCAATAAAGCCTGAGAACATGACGTGTGACGAAGTTCAATCCGTGCTGGGAGCGTGGGTAGACGCGGAACTCGCGCCCGATCTGGCGGAAAGCGTCCGCGAGCATGTCGCGCGCTGCGACCGATGTGCGGAAGAGGCCCGCGCGTTGACGTCGCTGACGTTGCGGCTGGCGACGCGCATCGCCGTGACTGCACCGCCGCGGCTCTGGACCGCGATCGAGTCCCGGCTGGGCGACGGCGAAGCGCCGGGGCAGTCGCGGCAAGGAGCGGAAACCAGGCGTCCGGTTTCCCGCCGGAGGGTCTTCGCCGCCGCCGCCGCGTTTCTTGCGCTGGTCAGCGCCGGCGTCTTTCTCTGGAGCGCGGGCGTTCTCGGAGGCCGGGCGGTCGCCGCCGGGATCGACTTCCGACCCCTCCTCGAGCAGGCGGACGGCGACATCGGCGCCGGGATCGACGCCCTCGTCCGCGCTCACGGCGGCCGGAGCATTACGCGGACGGAGGCGGAGCAGATCATGACGGTCCGGATTCATCCGCCGGCGGTTCTTCCGGCGGAGTTGAAGCTTGCGGGCATGTACCTGCTGAAGATGGGCACGCGCCACCGGTCGCTCGCGTTTCACTTCACCGGTCCGCGCGGACAACTACTGCTGCTTCAATGCCCCGCCGGCGTGCGCAAGAACTACGGAAACGAGGAGTGCCTCCCCTGCAAGCTCAATGCCGGCGCGAACCACGCTGTCCACGTCGGTCCTCTGCGCCTGCTTCACCGCGACAGCGAGAAGCTCTGCATGTGCATTGTGAGCACGCTGGACGAGACGACGGATCTGCCGGCCGTCCTCGACGCGATACCGGTCGATTACTGATGCGCCGACCCGGCCCAACGCCCCGGCGCGATCTCCGCAGCGTGTCAGGGGCTGCGCGTCAGCGACGGTCCGAACGCGACCCGGTAGCCTTCGAGCATCTTGAACGTCTTCGCGCGAACGTCGTCGCGCGCCAGGTCTGACAGGTCCGACAGCTCCAGCGGCGTCGCGAAGTAAAAGTACTTCCCGCCGTCACGGTAATGCTCGACCGGCGGCTCGCGCCAGTCGAGGTCCGCCTCGTCGAAGCCCGCCTCGATGAACTCGTTCATCGAGTCCCCGGTGGACTCGATCGCCTCCTCGAGTTCCTCGCTCTTCCAGCGGTCGTCCGTGACGATCGCGGCCCGGACCTGGGGAATGAAGGGCCGCAGCCCGATCTCCAGCCAGATGCGCCCGCCGGCGTCGAAACGCGACAACAGCGTCGACCCGTCCGGACGGTCATGTCGCTCGCAGGCGCCGTAATGACCGCTCTCCGCCGCGCGGCGCTCCACCCAGGCGCGATAGGCGTTGATGATATCGAAATCTGCCTGTGTCAAAGCCATCGCAAGCTCTGCTCCTCTTTGTCCAGCGGCTCCGCCGTCGCCGTCCCGCGCATCAAACGAGCGTCGCTCCGGCGTCGCCCTCACGCCGCGTCCGTCCGGTCCACGTCCCCCGCGCCGACCGCCGATCCGTCCGCCTCCACCCGCCCGCGCTCACCCTTCCCGCGCCGCGGATCCAGCCGCTCGAGCACCCGCCGGCGCAGCAGCGTCAGCGGACGCATCAGCAGCCCGTGCAACCGCACGTACCACGGACGCCGGTACGACGCCGCCAGCGCCTCGGGCGTCAACTGGTCGCGCCGCGTCCGCCGATGAAGCTTGACCAGATGATACCGGTCGGCGCTTTGAAACCGCCGAAGCAGCCATCGTACCGGGAAACTCCGCGCCCCGAAACGCCACGGCCAGTAAAAGGCGATCTGAAAATCCACCAGATACGGCCGGCCGTCATCGCCGACGATGACGTTCTCGCATTTCTCGAGATCGACGTACGCCAGGTTTCTCGCGTGAATTCCGGCGATCAACTCGCGCAGGTGGACGTGAAAGTCGTCGGGAACACGCTCGCCCTTGCGCATCGCGTGTCCCGGGACGAACTCATGTATGACGCCCGTGTCCTCGAACCGCCCGAGGAATCGCGGAACTCCCGGCAAGGTTCCGACGCGCTCGAACGCCCCGGCCTCGCGCCACGCGAGCACCCGCCCGACAAAACGCAGCGGAATCAGCGCGGGGGCCTGACGGTTGAGCTTCAGCACGACCGACTCCGGCGAGCCCTCTGTCGCCGCGCCTTCCCCCGGCAAGCGGTCATACCGGGCGGTCACCGCGAAAAAATCGTTCTTGTAGACCTGGGCAAGACCGTAACGCGCATCCGTGACGGACAGGTCGCCGGGAAGCGGGCGACGCCCCAGAGCGCAAAGCCAGACGGGACGGGGTTTCGCGGCGGATGCCATCATTTCAGGTTGCTCATTCGGACCTACCCGGCAATTGACAATGACGGGCGACGGGCGCGTCAGCGTCGCGGCGATGCTTGCCGCAGCCTCCCCGTCGCGTGAGAACGCCCCTTTTTATTGTGGGCGGATAAGCCACGAGCAGCGAATTCTTCGATTATTGACCTTTTCCGAATTGTAATCGGCGGGCACGGACGGATAAACTGCTCTCGGTGACAATCCGGTTTGTATGAGGGGCGCCCGCGAGGCTTGACCGGGCTACGTCGTCCGGCGCAGCGGTGCCGTGGGTATGACACTGAGGAGGAGCGAATCATGAAGCGGATTCTCTGTTCGATGTGGATCGTGGGGCTTTGTCTGCCGGCGTTGGCGCAGCAGACCGCGCCGTTCGGGGGGGGAGGAGTGTTCGATGTTCCGCCGAAGGACGGAGAGGTCTACCCGGCCGGGTTCATCGCCAGCCGCACGGATCTCAATAACTTGCTCGGCGGCGCGGGGACGACGGATGATTTCGAGGCGTTCAGCATCACCGACGGTGGGGCGGTCAGCAGCGGGAACACGGTTCTCGACGAGAACACTGTGTATGAGGGGCAGGGACCGGGGCTGGTCAACGACGGCGCCAGCTACCTGACAAGCAGCAATCTGCAGTGGAACGGCCACAATTACTTCAGCCTTCCCACCCGGACGATCCTGAGCAACTCCGGGGATCGCCAGATCGTCATCCGGTACGACACGTTCACTACGGCGATGGGCGTGGACCTGCTGGCGTTCTCGGGTTTCGGCGACAGCGCGGTCGTCGAAGTTTTTGACTCCGCCGGGGCGACGATCGGCACGATGACCGTCACGATTCCCGGCAACGCCTCGCCCCTGTTCATCGGGTTTGAGCACGCCGCGGGCATCGGCAGCGTCCGCCTGACGCACGCCAACTGGTCTTGGAGCCCGATCCTCAATGATCACACCTACGGCGTGGCCTGCCCGAGTGACGGCTGCGCGGGCGGTGAGCAACTGAAGGTCAAAACGCGGGCCAAGGGTTGCGGGTGTTTCGCCAAGGCCGTCCTCAAGAACGGCATCCCGGGCAACTCCTACGGATTCGCGATGCCCGGTGGAACCTGCATTCAGTCGGTGGCGAACTCCCGCGGCAAGGCGAAGGCCAAGGAGTGTCCGAGCGCGTCCGGGACGGTTCGCGTTCCGGCCTGCTCCCTTGAAGCCGGCGCCGTGTGTCCGTAGCGACGCGCGTTCGCGTGAGGCGTAAGCGCAGATGAACCGGCGATCGGGTGTGCCTGTCGCATCCGATCGCCGGTTATATTTTTCGATCCGGATGCCCGGCGTCCGTGACGAACCGCCCGGCGATGGGCGGCGTCAGACTTCAACCGAGAGCGTCCCCGGTTCGTTCACCTCCGACGGAGGCGTCGCCTCAAGTCCCGCACGATCGGCGGCCACTTTGTCGCACAGGAGCTGCCAGGTTTCCCGCTCGATCCGGAGGATCTTGAGGGCGTCGTCGAGCGCCTGCACGTCGTGGTGCGCCGAACCGTCCACCAGCTTGTGATACACGAACATATACAGCGCGCCGACGCGCTCGCACAACGTCGGGTTCACCTCGGGGCGCAATCCGGCGTGCATCTCCAGCACGATCTTCTGCGCCCGAGTCAAGGCGTTGTAGACCGCCTCGAAGTCCTTTTTCAGCAGCGCCTCCCGTCCCTGCATCGTGAAGCGGATCGCTCCGTCATAGAGCATGAGCTGAAGCTGCTCGGGAGACGCCGTGAGCACCGCCTCGCGCAGGTAAGGATTTGCGACCGTCGTAGTGGACATTTCCCGAAGTATCGGTCCGCGTCAGGCGCGGGTGAACTTGCGCGGTCGGCGGGCGGTCGTTATCGGCCAGCCGGCGAATTCTGCGCGGCGCCTCCGGTCCGGAGGCGACTTGAAACGGGCTTTGCTCCGGCACAGAAGCGCCGCCGCCTGCGCGCCCGACAGAAAGGGGCGCCAATTGCCGGAGGGGCGCCCGCGTTACAGGTTCTCGACGAAGAGCGCCTTTTTCCGCATGACGCGCATGTTCATCCGGATGTGCTCGGCCACGGTGTCCGGCGCGGATATCCCGACGATCCGGATGCGCGGGTTCGTGGCGTCGGTGGACATGACCTCGACGGTTCCCAGCCCGAACATCCGGTCGATGACGGTCCGGTGCATTCGCACGTCGTCCACCCGGAGCAACTCCGTCTGATCGATCGTCTGCGACAGGATTCCTTTTTCAATGAACAACCGCTGCGAGGTCAGGCGGTAGCGCTGCCCGAGGATCCGGACCGCAATGCGCCCGAAGACCACCACCGCGCTGCCCAGCCACAACACCGTCAGCAACGTCCCGACCCAGGTGGACTCCGGCGAGGAAAACGCCTTCAGCAGCAGCCAGCTCACCGCCAGCATGCCCAGCGCCCACAGCGCCACGCCCGGAAGGAAATACTTCCAGTGCGTCCGCCCGGTCCAGATCGGAGTTTCCTTCGGCAGCTCACCGGCGGGTTCCGGACCGCCGCGCAGCGCCGCCCCCGGGTCGGCGGCGGGGCGGGAATCTTCAGGCGGCGGACCCTGCGGGCCTTGCGTCATCGAACTCGACATGTGCAGTGACTCCGAGGTAGCGGCTCCGTCGGAACACTTCCCCCGACAACCGGTTGATTCCGGGGATGACCACGTCCGTCCGCGCAGATCCGCTGTGTTTATGAATTCGGGCTTCCGTGGGTGGATATTGACCGAATCTTGACGCCGTTTCAAGGACGGCGTAAGCCACCCGAGGCGGGCGCCGGAAAGGGCGGCGGGACCGCTTGACCGGTGAGGGTCGGCTACTACACTGCTGCCCGATTCCGGCGGAAACGCGAAGTGTGCGGATACGGGATCAGCGGATCACCGCCCCGGATTCGGCGCCCCCGTCGGTCCCGACGCGGCGGATACTGGGAGGCATAAAGATGGCGTTACTCGACAAGGAAACGAACAGCGCGGTGCATCTCGACGCGGATTCCCCGCCGTCATGGTCGTCGATCGCTTTCGCCGCGGACGCCGGCGAAGCGGAACGGTACGTCCGGCTCCTTTCGCAATCGGGCATCGAGGCCCAGATCGCGGTGGAGTGGACGGAAGGCGCCACGCGGACCACGCAGCCGAGTTCATTGGTCGAGATTCTCGTTCCCCAGGAGTTTGAGATGCAGGCGTCCGAACTCCTGGCCGGGCGCGTCTCGGAGCTGGCCGGCGACCTCGAACCGATCACCGCCGGCGAAGACGAAGACGAAGACTTCGACTTTGAAGAGGATGACGACGACGACTTCGACGACGACGAGGAGGACGACGACTTCGAAGACGAAGACTTCGACGACTTTGACGACGAGGAAGACGAGGAAGAACCTGACGACGAGGAAGATCTGTAGCCCCTGACCGATGCCCGCGTTGCAGCGCCCGGCCCCGTGACGCCCAGGCGGATGATCCTCGTCTGCGCGAACTGGCGGACGCTTAGCAGTCCGTTGAAAAAGGGCTACGCGTTCCTCCGGGAGGCGAATTTCTCCGGGAAAAACCGGTATCACGAAAGCCGATCGCGAGGTCTTCAACAGGCTGTTAGCCCCGGAAGGGGCGCTGGAAAACAGCCCAGCACGCCAGTGCTGGGAAGCCGTCGCCGAGGATCCGGAAGTCCCGGAGGGACGACAGAAGTCCCGGAGGGAAGGAAAAACGCCGCGACGATCCTCCGTCCCTCCGGGGCATCATCGCACGCCACAACGACAGACATCCCGATCCCCCAACACCGGAGTCCGTTGGAGATTCAAGACACGCGGTTTCAAAACCCGCGTGAAAGGCCCGAAAGGCACGCTTCCTTACGGGCGCGACTCGGTTTCGCAACCGCGTCTTAATCCTCCAACGCGGATTTCCCTGGCGGCCGACTCGCCTCGACCCACGCGGGCAAGCTGTTTCCGCCTGCGGAGCCGCCGGAGGTTGTCGCGGGACAAGCCCGTACTGGTTTCGATCCTCCAAACCCGTTTGAATTGGCCGAAAATCGCCGTGTTTCGACCGCCTGATCCAGCGTTGCAGCACTATGTCGATGGCCAAAAGGGCGGCGTGGTAGTATTAGGGGACGGGGCGGTGAAGATGCGGACCCGAGGTCCGCGGTCCACGAACACGGTCCGCGGTTCAGGAGGTGAAGAGCGACATGCCGAAATACGCAGTCATCATGCCGGCGGCCGGGAGTTCCGAGCGCTTCGGCGGCTCGGAGAAGAAGCCTTTCGCCAAGCTCGACGGGCGTCCGGTTTTTCTGAAGACGCTGGAGGCGTTCGTCAACCGTGAGGACGTCTGCCAGACCCTGCTCGTCGTGGCGAAGGAGGACGCCGAGCGCATGCGGACCTCCTACGGCGCGAATCTCGCGTTCATGAACGTCCGCCTCATCGAGGGCGGGGCGCGGCGGCGCGACTCGGTGGCCCACGCCCTGCGCGAGGTCCGCGATGACGCCGAATATGTCGCCGTGCATGATGCCGTGCGTCCCTGCGTGACGCAGGAAATGATCGACGCCGTCTTCGCGGAGGCGGTGAAATCCGGCGCGGCGATCCTCGCCTGTCCGGTGGCGGCGACGCTGAAGCGGGTGTCGGGCGCCGGCGTGGTCGAGGAGACCGTCCCGCGCGACGCGCTCCACGAGGCCCAGACGCCGCAGGTGTTCCGCAAGGATCTGCTCCTGGACGCGTACTCCCGGCTCGCCGCCGACGACCCCGTGACCGACGACGCGCAGGTCGTGGAGCGCGCCGGGCAAGCGGTGCGTCTGGTGGCGTCCGACGCCTCCAACCTGAAGATCACAGTCCGGGCGGACCTGTCGCTGGCGTCGGCGATCCTCAAGTCGCGCCCGACCAGGGCCGTGCGCAAGATGGGGGCGTTCGAGGAGGCGCAGTGGTAGACGATGGCGGGCTGGAAGAACTACCTTCGATCGCGGTGGATTCCGCTGTTTCCGCTGCCGCGGTTCGTGCTCTTTCCGGGTGTGGGGGTTCCGCTGCACGTGTTCGAGGGGCGCTACCGACGGATGATGGACGACCTCCTTGCCGGCCCCGAAACGGACCGATGGCTCGCCCTGGTTCTGCTGCGCGAAAACCACGAGCACCTGTACGACACGCTGGAGGCGCCGATTCACCCGGTTGCGTGCCTGTCGCGGCTGCTCAAGCACGAGCGGTTGTCCGACGGCCGCTATCACATCGTCGTGCTCGGGGCGGCGCGCGTGTGCGTGCTCGAGGAGGACCGCGCCCTGCCGTACCGGCGCATCCGCGCGGCGCCGCTGGCCCCGCCCGCGCGGGAGGACGCCCCGGCGGAGGCTTCGCTGAAACGCCTCGACGGTCTGCTGGCGAAGGCGGTGCGCGCCGAACTGATCGACGCCGAGATCGCCGAGCAGCTTGAGGAACTGCGCACCGACCCCCGGCAGTGGGTGGACACCCTGGCGTTTCACCTCATGCCGGCCGACGAAAGCCCGCTGAAACAGCGAATCCTCGATGAGCCTGATCCGGAGGTCCGCGCCGACATCCTCGCCCGCTGGACCGAGTCCCGCCTCCGCCGCCTCCAGTCCCGCCCCCTCATCCCCGAGTGGCCCCCGCGCCCGTCGATGAACTGAACCGCGCGGCTACAATCCCGGGCCGCGCTCATAAGGAAGCGATCAGGTTTCCCTCCGCTCCGAAGATACTTAAACCACCGGCTCCGCTGACGTGGCGCGAACGAGGGGGGAGCGTATTCGTACGACCCTTCAGGCTCGCGTTCTGCGGCGAACGCTGCCCGTATCGTGCTCCTTCGAGGGACACATGGCTTCGTGTCTGCGCGCAATTTTGTTGCCCTCGAGTGGGCCGGAACAAGAGCAGCGTCTCATCTCCCTTAACCGTCCGTTGAAAATCGGGTAGGAGGCGCCTCGCGGCCCCCGTCCTCCCCCACCACCGGACGTACGCATCGTATCCGGCGGTTTCCGCTGGTGTGGTAATCGCTCACCGTAAACGGCGGACGAT
>JAJVHU010000025.1 GCA_022072505.1 Phycisphaerae bacterium | reverse complement strand
CGATCACGTCCGCGCTGCGCGCCGCCTCCTCGGGCGTCAGCGGCGTGTCCACGTCGGCGATCAGCACCGCATGCCCCAGATCGCCGAAAAGGCGCCCCAGCAGCGACCCCATCCCGCCCCGGCCGCCGATGACGGCCACGCTCTTCGGTTCGACCTGCATCGGAAGCTCCGCACGGAGGACGGCCTGATGGTCGCGGCTGGTCAGCAGCACGAGGCGGTAGATCGCCTCGATCTCGTCGCGCGGCAGCCCCAGCTTCTCCGCGCGTCCGCAGCGGTCGGCGATGACCTCGCGCTCGCGGGAGCGGTCGCGGATCGGAACCTGGTTCTCGCGCTTGTACGCGGCGATCTCCCCGACGATCGCCATCCTCCGCGCCATGAGCTGAAGCATGTCGCGGTCGATCGCGTCGATCATCGCCCGCAGCACGGGCAAAGGCCGGTTCGTTACACGCGGTTCTTCCATCATCAAGCTCGAAGGTCGTGGTCGGGACGGCCACGGCGCCGAGACACTGTTTCAAAGCCCTCGGAGGACCGCGAAAGGAGAACGCTTCCTTACGGTCGCGGCTCGGTCAAGAAACAGCGCCGGAGTCGGATCATCCCTCATTCCGGCCTCGCCGTCACGCGCGATTCCGCAGCCGGGGGGACATCGGCGCCGGCGGCATGCTTGCGGAGCAGATCCAGAACATCGCCAGGCGCGGATGATACGTCGTGACACCAGCGGCCGAAGCGGCCATCCGCGTTTACGGCCTGGACCCACTCGGAAAGAGCCTGCTTTTTCGCCTGATCGCGCGGGGTTTCCCTGCCTTTCACTTCGAGCACCAGCGTTCGTCCATTACGCAATCGGATCAGGAAATCGGGCCGGTACTTCGCAACGCCGCCCTGAAAGATGTATCGAATCTCAAAGCCCAGATGATCGTTTTTCGCCCATGCCGCGACGAATCGCTCGGCGTCCGAGTGATCCAGCCAGTGCGCCTCCGCCGCCTCCCATGCTCCATCGTAGACGCAATGGCTGATGTGCGATCGGCGCGTGGGTTCGCATGGCCGGGACGTGTACCAAGGGCGCATGTCGCCCGTTGAACGGATCGGCGCCGACTCATCCAGGACAAGGCATGTGGATTGAGCGTTGCTCTCGCGCACCGCCGCCTTCACGTGCTGCGCGATCCGAGAAATGCTCATCGCCAGCAATACCCTTCGGTGCAACTCGCTTTGCGCAAACAATTCAGGCCGAATGACGAGTCGTTGGGAGTGAAAGAACTGATGGACAAGATGAATTAACTGTCCGAGCAGAAACTCCTGGGTTCCGCGCCACGCGGGTCTTTCCTCCTCGAAAACCTTCCGCGCCGTCTCGAACACGACTTTTTGAAGACGAAACTCCTCCGCCAAGTCGCGAAGCTGAATCTCCGTTATGCGAGTCGTGTCCGGATTTCCAGCGACGGTCGGCGCCATGTCCGCGAGCCGAGTAATGCTCGCCGCATCGATTTCCAGAATCGGAATGTTGGCCCAATCCACCGTGAGCCGTGGCGTCAACACGTGCTCAATGCGTATCACCTGGGGCCACGTGATCGGGTACTGCTTGGCCCGATCGGGCAATGCCTCGACCTTGATCGGCGGCGGGGGCGGAGGCGGTCCTTCGCTCCCTCCTTCCTCATGAGGCATGAATGCAAAGGGCACGCCGAAGACATTGACGTACTCCGGCTTGAATTGAAACGGAAGTTCCTTGGTCTCTCCACGCTTCGGTCCCTGATCCGTGACGCCGGCCTTCTCGATGTCGTAGCTTGTGCGACGCAAACCGCGCCCGACCACTTGCTCACACAGGAGCTGGCTCGTAAACGCGCGCAACCCCATGATGTGCGTGACCGTCTTGGCGTCCCATCCCTCCGAAAGCATGGCCACGGATATGACGTGCTGGATGTGCGCACCCGGCTCTCCGGGTTTGCCAACCGTGTCCACCATGCGCCGCAGGCGCTCCGCCTGCTGCGCCTTCGTCAGCTTCTTCGCCGGCGCATCCTCGTCGCCGTCTTCGTCACCGTTCCCGCTTTGATCCGATAGCGCGATTGCTTCCTCCTGGGCCTCGGCTTTTCCGAGCGCGTCCGAATCAATCTGGAGCGTGCGCTCGGACTTACAAAGGTCCGGAAGCAGGATGTCCTGGTGGTCGAGGGCGTACTTGATCCGCGCCGCCGTTTCAATGCGGTTCACCACTGAAATCATCACCGGGGGAACCGGGTGGCCGACCTTCTCCCACGCCCGCTTGTGCTCCAGCCAGTCCTTGCCAAGCAGAAGATAGCCATTCGTAACCAGCGTCGGCAGCGCCTCCTGCGGCTCGGCGTCCCGGTTTAGATCGTCCCGGATTCGATTCCCGTGTTCGTCGGTCGCCCCGTAGATGTGATAGAGCTTCGGCTTAAGCGTCCTTGCGTCCGGAATCGCGTCGTCACGAACGACCACGCGCGGCGTTTTCACCAACCCCGACTCAATCGCATCGTTCAGGCCGAAATCGCTGACGATCCAGCCATATAGCGCCTCCTCGGAGCTTTTTTTACCGGTCGGCACGAACGGCGTCGCGGAAAGATCAAAGCACGTGAGTATCCCGCGTGAGCGCTGAATGCGATCCAAGCCGCCGACCCATTTCGTCGCTTCTTCCTTTTCCTCCTTCGACACACCCTTGATCGTCACTCCCGCCGGAATGCGCCAGGCGTGGTGCGCCTCGTCGTTGATGACCACGAGGTTCCGCGCCTTGGCCATGTCCTCCAGCACATCGCGGAGCCAGGCCTCGTCGCTCTTCGGACCGCGCTTGTCCACACCCTTCTTTCGCGCCAGTTTCGCCTCGCTCTGCCAGCCGAGCTTGTGCCAGTTGATGATGCGGATGCGACCGTGGGAGCGAAACGCCGGCATCAGGCTGTACGGAACGATCTTGAAAAGATCGTAATAGTTCTCCGGGCCTTCGGGCTTGAGGACTTCCAGCCGCTTTCGGACCGTCAGCCCGGGCGCAATGACCAGCACACTCTTGCTGAATCGCCCATCCTGGTTGTTTGCGGCCTTGTTCAAAACCTGCCACGCGACGAGCATGGCCATGACGATGGTCTTGCCCGATCCCGTGGCCATCTTGCTGCAAAGCCGTCGGAATGGACCGCCATCGCCGGGTACATCAATCCCGACACGCTCCGCCGCCGGCGACTCCGTCAGCCAGATCAGCGTCTCCATCGCCTCCAACTGGCAGAAGAAGAAACGCCTGGTCGGCTCGCGCTGGTCGGTGTCTTTCCAGTGCTCCAGCAGCGTTCGGGTCGTCGCCGTCACGCCGGGATAGCCTGCCTCGCGCCATGCATCCACGCGCGGGCGAATCTGATTCACCGAGCTGATCTCAACAAATACTCCCGGATCATCATGCCCTGTGTAGCCGGGCGTCGCCCTGACATAACCCGCCGGTCGCCGTCCCTCCTCGATATCGAACGACTGCCGCTGCCGGTCGTACCGCCAGTGACGGTTCGGCATGACGTAGGGGTTGTTGATGATGAGGTGGCTGGGTTTGTTCATGCGTTCGGCGCCAATGGGCACTCGGGCGCGTCGGCGGGGACCGCCGCGTCCCGGTCGGACGTCATTCGCCGGGTCCACTCCGCGACGCGCCGGCGCTGCTCCTCCTCCAGTTTCCTCCAGAAGTCGTCCGCGCCGCGCTTCGATTGGTATGCTTGGCGCGATCGGTCGTTCAGGTGGCGCTGGCCCTTGATGTCGGAGTTCTGGAGGGAATCCGCCCAGCCGCGCAGTTGCCGGGAACACGATTCGACCAGCGACTTCAGATTTGAAATCTCAGATTTGAGATGGGCAAGCTCGGGCAGGCGGTCACAGAGGTGCAGCATCGAGCGAACCTCCCCCGCCGATCCGCGCGCGATGTAGAGAAACATGAGAAGCTCGGCCGTCGTTCCGCGTTCGAACCCTTCGGCGATGTTGTTCGAGACGGAGAGGGCGGCGCGGCGGAGCTGGTCGCGCAGATCACCGGGCTGAGCCAACGCACGGTCGCGGGTCAAGGCGTAGAGCCGGTCCGCGAGATCCAACGCCCCTTTCCAGACGGGCAGGTCTTCGAAGCGATCGTATTTCATCGGACCGTTCCTCCGCGCGACGCGGCCAGGTCCACAATCCGCAGGCTCTCGATCCCGCGATCATCCACGATCTTCACCGCGGCACGGCCGTGCTTCCCCGCTTCAAAAGGCAGCGAGACGGTCCCGCGGTATTGCTCGATGAGTTCCTGGTCAATCTCGGCCCGAAGGTTTTTCGCCAGCCGTGCCCAGCCGTCCTTCGGCCCGGCCATCGGGAAGAACACCTGCCGCGGGTACACACTCCGCCCGTCGTAATCGGGATCCAGCATCCACATGGCGATATTGGCTTTTCCGCCCGATTCGACCTTCCCGCTTTTGGGGTTGTAATAGTCAAACCCGTGGACACGCACTTGCGTGAAGTGGACAGTGGTTAGTGGGTAGTGGATAGTGAACGAAGAAGACCGAGAAGCATCTTGCTGATCTCTGCGCAGGCGATCCATAAAGGCTCGACGCTTTCGTTCGTCGCGTAACCCAGCTCTTTCGATAAGACCAGCAGCGTCTCCAATTCCGCCAGGCTCCCGCGGGCTATTCCCAGAAACTGCCGGAACTCCCCCGTGCTCTGCCGCGCTTGTCCCTCGGCGATGTTTGCCGGAATCGAGACCACCGCTCGCCGCATCTGCGACACGAGCCCATAAAGCTCCTCGCGCGGCAGCGATTGCGAGAACTCGTAAATCATCCGGGCGAGCGCGATTGATTTCTGCCAGACGATCAAGTCCCGATACGACTGCACCGAGCTCATACGGCGCTACCCTTCTTCCGGTACTATCCACTAACCACGGTTCACTAACCACTGCCACGTCCGGCTGCCCGATGAGCCAGAAACTCTCATTGCTTGATCGCTTCTTTTTCAAGTCCTCGGTGACCAGGTCGCCATTCATCTGCGCCTTAAGCAGCGTGACTCCCGGCCATTTGGTTTCGTCGATGTCCTTGGCGGCCTCGGGGTCGAATTGCAGCGCGGCGAAGATCACCAGCGCCGGCTTGGGAACCAGCGTCCGGGCCTCTTCAATGGCCATCTCGACCTGGCGCTGCTCCAGCGGAGCGTGCTCCGGGCCGAAGGAGACGACGGCACGAGTGGATAGTGGATAGTGGCTGGTGGTTCGCGGGGAGGGACCGGTTGCTTTCTCGCTGTCCACTATCCACTGTCCACTATCCACCTTCACTTCCGCATCGGCGCTGAGCCAGCGCGTGCCGGGCAGCGCTTCAACGCGGACGAACTCGATCATCGATCCGCCTTTGCCGCGGATGCCCGTCTTGAGCAACTCCGCGCGCCACTCGGATTGGCGGAGGGTCTCGCCCTGGCGGGCGAGAGAGGGGTCAGGGGTTAGTGAATAGTGGATAGCAGCAGAATCCTCTTCGCTATTCACTATCCCCTGTCCACTATCCACTCCTCTGACTTCCGGCTTTCCGAACACCGCCGCCGGCACCGCTTCCACCGTGAACGGCCCGGTCACCCGCGCCTTCTTGTTGTCCACCTCCGGCTGGTCGTACAGCGTCTCGGTCTCGGCGTATTTGGCGATCGCCCGGTCGATCTGCTCGCGGGTCATCCCCTCCCTGATCTCCGGGTTGTTGGCGATGCTCTTGAGCGTGACGTGCGGGACGGTCTTGTACTTGAAACCGCTGCCCACGCCCTGCTCGGGGTGGGCCAGCGTGTAGTAGTCGAACGTCGCGGTCATCAGCCGCTGCTTGGCGAGGGTGATGGCGACGCGCGAGGTGTCGGTGGTGATCCACCGCCGGCCCCACTGCTCCGCCACGTACGCCGTCGTCCCCGACCCGCACGTCGGATCCAGCACCAGATCGCCGGGGTCGGTGGTCATGAGGAGGCAACGCTCGACGACTTTCGCGTTTGTCTCCACGACGTAACGCTTCTCCGACGCATACCCGGCGAAACTTGTGTCCATCCAAGCGTTTCGAAGCGGATCGAACGGATTGTTATCGAGGAAGCGTACGTAGCGTAACGTCTTTCCTACGACGGCAAGACGATTCGCTGCGCGGAGCCTGTTCATCCCATCCGGGTATTGTGCTTTCCAGTGACTGTTCGGAGGCGGACGGTAGGTTGCCCCTTCAAAGTCGAACGGCGTGTCTTCCTTTGGTGGTCCTTGGCTAGCAGTATTGTCGAAGCCGAACAAGCGAGCACCTTCCGGTAATTGCACTTCACCGTCGCGCTCCGCTCCCGTCAGCGATCGACGCGTGCCATCGGGTAGTTCGACGTGTCGATAGAAGTCATCACCACGGAGTAGGTTCGACTTCCGAATGTACAGCTGCCGGTACTTCAGCTTCGCGCGATCCTTTGCGTACCAGAGTATGTAGTCGCCTACGCGACTGAGCGACCCCGTTGCAAACCCGCCGGTTGTCGCAAAGTAGACGTTCGACACGAAGTTGGCTGAACCGAAGACGTCGTCTAGAAGTTCCCGCACGTGATGAATGTTCTCATCACTGATCTGCACAAAGCACGACCCGCTCTCGTGGAGCAGTTCTTTGGCCAGGAGCAGGCGGTCGCGGAGGTAGGTGAGGTAGGAGTGGATGCCCAGTTCCCACGTGTCGCGGAAGGCCTTGAGTGTTTCGGGCTCCAGCGTCAGGTCGTCGTCGCTGCCGTCCTTCACATCGCGCTTGTTGACGAACGGCTGGAAATTGGAGCCGTAGCGGATGCCGTAGGGCGGGTCGATGTAGACCATCTGCACCTGCCCGCCGAGGCCTTCCTTTTCCAGCAGCGAGTTCATGACCAGCAGCGAATCGCCGGCGATGAGGCGGTTGGTCCAGTTGTGGCGGTGTTTGTAGAACTCGACCGCGTCCCGCAGCGGCGGATTGAGTTCCGCCGTGTCAAAGAGCGGAAGCTGGCCGCGGCCGTTGCCGTTCTTCGCACGCACCGCCTCGATGATCGTCTTGGGGTCGATGCGTTCGTGGACGTGGAGGCTGACGGTGGGGACCTCGAAGGCGAGCCGCTCGGCCTTGCCGGCCCAGATGAGCTGGGGATCGAGATGGGGGTCGTAGGCGTATTCTCGCGTGGCGGGACGGTCGGATGGGAGGGGGTCGGTTTCGGGAGTCACGAGGCCGACGGGCGGGTTGTTGGCGCGCGTTTTGTCCTTGTGACGGTACTGCTCGATGGGTTTTTTCGCCGGCGTCTTCCGTTGGGCGCTCTTCGACCGCCTGGTCATGCTCTTGCTCCTGCACGGGTCACCGATCGCGGGGAGGATTAGACCGCGATGGCGCCCTGAACGCCAGCCCTGCGCAGGCGGGAGTTGCGGGAGCGGTTCGGTTAAGCCGCAGCGATCTGAGTCTCCATCTGGCTTGGGTCGCCGGTCCCGGCGGCCCGAAGAGCCGCAACGGCGGATCAGCCCGAGCGGTAGACGTCCGTGCTGAGGTACTTGAGCCCGGAATCGGGCAGGAGGGTGACGACCGTGCCTTGGGGGCCGAGGCGGCGGGCGACTTCGATCGCGGCGAGGACGTTGGCTCCGGACGACGTGCCGCCGAAAAGACCCTCCTCTCGCGCCAGGCGCCTGGTCATCGCCTTCGCGTCGTCCGTGGCGATCGGGAGGACTTCGTCCACCAGTTCCGGCGCCCACAGCGGCGGAACGTAGCCGATGCCCACGCCTTCGATCTTGTGCGGACCCGCCGGTTTTCCGCTGAGGACCGCCGACTCAGCCGGCTCCACCGCCACGACGCGCACCGTCGGATTGTGCTTCTTCAGGACGGTCGCGACGCCGCGCGAGGACGCGGCGGTTCCGACGCTGTGGACGAACGCATCCACCGCGCCGCCGGTCTGTCGCCAGATTTCCTCGCCGAGCGCGTGATACCCGGTGACGCTGTCGAGATTGTTGAGCTGGTCGGTCCAGTACGTGCGCGGTTCGCGGCTGAGGGTCCGGGCCGTCTCGATCATGTCGAGGATGAGCTTCTTCGTGGTGCGCCCGTCTTCGCTGGGAACGAGGGTCAGTTCGGCGCCGAGTGCGGCCATGTGATCCAGCTTCTCCCGGCTGAAAGCGTCCGACGTCACGATCCGGATGCGGTAGCCCTTCGCCGCGCAGACGCACGCGAGCGACGCGCCGGTGCTTCCGCCGGTGTATTCGACGAGGGTGTCGCCGGGGGCGAGCCGGCCGTCGGTCTCGGCGCGGGCGATGACCGCCTGCGCCATCCGATCCTTCATGCTTCCGGTGGGGTTCTCCCACTCCAGTTTTGCGAACACGCCCGCGCAACCTGCGGGGACGACTCGACGAAGCTGAACGAGCGACGTGCCGCCGATGGCCTCCAAGAGGTTCACGATGGTCCGAGGTCTACCTTGTTGTTTCACGGCATGCAATCCGGAGCCGGGCGTTGCGTCGGCTGCAAATCCCCTGTCCTGAGTCTTCCCCCCCGGCTTCGGTGCTCGGTGTTTGGGATGTTCTGTCGTTGTCGTGCGACGTGCGCCGGGGGTCCGGGAGAGACGGCGCCACGACGGTCGTCCTTCGTCCTCGCCCCCGAGGAGGAGGCGTCCTTGACACCCCGAGATAAAAAGCGACAGTCGGCGGGATGCCTGCCCGCAGTCAGTTGGAGCGGCTGCAAAAGCTTCTGAAGGAGATCCTCGCGCCGAAGCTTCCGGGCGTGGAGGTGGAAGTGACGCCGCCTGCGCGGTGGAAGCGCCCGGTGGCGGTGGTGCGTTGGGGGGGGTTCGCGGGGCTTCTGGCGGAGCAGCGGTTCCGGGTGGTGGTGAGCAATATCCCCTCGGAGATGTTTGAGCGGGATTTCCACGGCCTGATCTGGTTCGAGCTGACGCCCGGGGAGGAGATCGACGACTACCTGCGGATGCCGCGATCGGACGACGTAGCGAAGAAGGCGGAGTCGTTGATGGCGGCGGCCATGCAATCCGGACTCGCCGCGAAGCTTAAGGAATCGCTGGGGGATGACGCGGGAAAATCCTGCGGGGGTTCCTTTGAGGCGGCGCGGCGAGCGCTGGCGGGAGCGGGGTGGTCGAAGACCCGGATCGAGGAATTTTGTCTTGCGGCGCTGGGGCGGGGAGCGTACTGCGACTGTGAAGTGATCGCGTTGTTGCAGCCCGAATCCGGGATTTGAGACGCGGCGGCAAAACGGTCGCCCGCCGACTCGGTCGGCTGGAATCCTTGACAGGATTCGCGCGGGCTGAAGCCCGCGGCTCGGTACAGGATTCGCGCGGGCTGAAGCCCGCGGCTCGGTACAGGATTCGCGCGGGCTGAAGCCCGTGGGGTCCACTGCGTGCGGCGGCGTCGCGCGGGCTGAAGCCCGCGGCTCGGTACAGGATTCGCGCGGGCTGAAGCCCGCGGCTCGGGTAAGGGGTTCTGCATATTGACGAGGGCGGCGGCGGCCCGTCCGGAACTGTCTTGGCGCGAGCCGGGCGCGGGATACGATTACACGGTTGTCGACGCAGTTTTCCGGGCGAATCCGGGCGGGGTTCGAGCCGAGGCGCGGCGGACCGGGGCTGAGCGGACCGTCGACAAAGCGGACTTTTGCTCCGATCGGCGGGCGTTCGCCGCGGAGCGTTGTTTCGTGGTATTGACCCAAGGAGAAACGTTCATGTCGAAGCAGGGTGTCGTCAGTCGAGCGCTGGTTGCGATGTTGGCGGTGTTCGCGGTGACGTCGGTTTCGGGTTGTCGGGATGCGCTGCGGGACGGGATTACTTCGGGGATCGAGGACGGGGTCAACGGACTGGTGGTGACGGCGCTGGAGCGCATCTTTGAGTGATGCGGCGGGCTTTCCGGGTTCGGTTCCTGCGCCAGGAGATGGCGCGGGCCGAAGGGACACAACGACACGTCGACTCGGAGAATAATCGCATGACCCAACGCAAGGCCGTGAGGGCGGAATTGCACCCGCGGGTTGCCCTGGCGGTGATGATTTGCCTTTTCGTGTTCCCGATCGGAGCGGCGGCGGCGCAGGAAGGTTCGCCGCCGCCGGAGGCGCCCGCGGGGCAGGCGGCGCCGGAGACCGAACCGCCCGCCGATGCTCCCGCGGCCGAGCCGCAGACCGGCGACGGCGACAAAGCGGAAAGCGGCGCGGACGCCTCGGCGAGCGCGGAAGAAGCGGAGAAGCCGGAGGAGAAAAACCACTTCAAGGCGTCCAAGGCCGACGGAGTGAATCATCGCCCCCAGCCGCCGGCGTACGTGCAGACGTTCGACAAGTTCGGGCTGCCGGGGACGGAGGATCTGACGTGGCTGGAGTTCGGTCTCGAACACCGGACGCGCTTCGAGTACCGGGATGACGACTACCGCAACGCGCTGGAGGACGAGCACCAGTTCCTGCTGCGGACGGACGTGTACATCGGGATCCGGGACATCTTCGACCCGTTGCGGTTCGGCTTCGAGTTTCAGGATTCGCGGCAGTTTCAGGCGGATTTTCCTGAGAACGTCGGGGACGTGGACCAGTACGACGTGCTTCAGGGGTTCGCGGAGCTGTATTTCAAGGATGCGTTGGGGCCGGACCGTCCGCTGAGCTTCCGCGTCGGTCGTCAGGCGTTCGACCTGGCGAACCGCCGTCAGTTTGCGCGCAACGGATTCCGGAACACGACGAACGCGTTCGACGGGTTCCGCCTGACGCTCGGACAGCAGAAGAATGACTGGCAGGTGGACGTGGTGGCGGTGATGCCGGTCGAGCGGTTGCTGCGCGAGCCGGATCGTCCGGACGAGGAGCGATGGTTTTACGGGTTCGTGCATACGTGGCGCGGGTGGTCGGACGTGGCGACGATCGAGACGTTTTACTACGTGCTGGACGAGGACCGGAAGGACCGGGCGCTGCTGGACCGGGAGGTGCATTCGATCGGCACGCACGTGTTCGGACCGATCGGCAAGACCGGGTTCGACTACGACGTCGACTTCAACTGGCAATTCGGCAACGACGGGGACAACACCCGCCGCGCGTACGCGACGCACGCGGAGATCGGGTACACGTTCGATCACGCGTGGAAGCCGAGGCTGGCGGCGTTCTGCAATTACGCGACGGGCGACCAGGACGCGACGGACCACCTCGCGGAGCGCTTCGACCCGATGTTCGGCGACTCGACGGGTTACGGGTACTTCAACATCCAGCGCCTGGAGAACATCATCAATCCGAACCTGCGGCTTCAGTTGAAACCGCACGAGAAGATCGAGTTCAACGGGTACTACCGGGCGTACTGGCTGGCGCGGGACGAGGACCGGTCGAACTGGGGGGGGCGCGTGGATCCGACCGGTCGCAGCGGGGACTGCGTGGGTCAGACGGTGGACCTGGTGATGAAGTACAAGATGTGCCCGAAGTCGGATATCGAAATCGGGTATGCGCACTTTTTTCCGGGCAGCTTCATCGGGAACACGGGTCCGGCGGAGGACAGCGACTTTCTGTTTGTCGCCGCAACCGTGAGGTTCTGAGGCTCCAGCGCCGCTCCGCGGCGAGACCGGCGGCGGGGTCATGCGACGGATCGGCGTCGTGCGACCCCGCCGTTTTTTCAGGTTAAGACGGCGCCGGCGCGCCGAGTCCGAGACGCATTGACATGTGCGGGACATCAACCGGTCAGCCGCGGCCGATCGGGGCTGAGAGCCGTGACGCCGCGTAAGCGGTGTTTTCAGGGTTTCAATTCGTTTCCGCCGCGGGCGCGCCCGAGGGATGACGTTTGAGCGTGGCGGGATGGTTGCAACAAGCCGTGTCCGGGCTCACCAGCCGGTTTGTCAATACCGTGGAAGAAGGGTGGCGGCGCGCGCCCCTTGTTTATGCAGCGACGGGATTGATCGTTGGGATCGCGCTGGGTTCAAGATCGGGCGGCGGAGTCGGGGGACCGGAAGCGCCCGGAGGGGTTAACGTCGCGTTTGCCGCCGGTGCGGGGGTTCTTGTGTTTGTTGCGGGGTGGGCCGGCGCAGCGGTCTTCCGCAGGACGATCTGGGCGGCGGCGTTGCTGGTTGCGACCGGGTGTGCGGGGGGCGGACTCACGCTGGAGCGGATCGCGGCGCGGCGGCTGGCCTCCGGGATCGGGTTGTACGCTGAGACGCCCTTCTGTCTGGCACGGGTGCGCGGCACGGTGGTGAAAGTCACCCCGACCTCGACGCCTCGGGCATTCGTGTTTGATCGTTACCTGCCCGCGGAGCGGCGCGGAGCGCTGATGCTGGACGTCCGGCGGATCGAACGTTTCCAGGGGTGGGTGCGGACGAGCGGTCTGGTGCGTGTCACCTGCAATGAGCCCCTGCTGGACGTGCGACCGGGGGATGAAGTGGAGGCGTTCGGGCGCTTGTACGCATTTCGACCCGCGGCGAACCCCGGCGGATTCGACGCGGCGGCGCATTACCACGGTGAGGGGATCGGGGCGGGGCTTTCGTGCGAGTCCGCGGCGAACATCCGGTTGGCCGAAGGCGCGGCGTGGTCAAGCCGGACGATCGGACTCGAGCGCCTGCGTGCGTGGTTTCGACGTCTGCTGACGGAGGACTGGCCCGACGTGACGGAGGGGACGCGCGGGTTGCTGGAAACGATGGTGCTGGGTCATCGGGCGACGCTGGACCGGCGGATCGACCGGCTTTTCACGGAGCTGGGAGTTTCGCATCTTCTGGCGGTGAGCGGCGCGCAGGTGGCGGCGATCGCGTGGGGGGCGTGGTTTGCGGCAAGACTGCTGGGGTTTCAGCGCCGGGCGGCGGCGGGGCTGACGTTCGCGGCGACGGCGGTGTACGCGGGGGCGGCGGAGCCGAGCGCTCCGATCCTGCGCGCGGTGGTGGTTTGCGGGCTGGTGAGTTTTGGATTCGGGATCGGCCGGGCGGTGCGTCCGGTGAACCTTCTGGCGCTGGCGTGTTTTTTATTGCTGCTGATCCGGCCGGGATACGCGTTTTCCGCGGCGTTTCAGTTGTCGTTCGCGGCGGCGCTGGGGATCGTGGCGCTGACGCCCGCGGCGTCGGGCGCGTGGGGGGAGATCGTGCGGTGGGTTGAGGATCGGCGTCACGGTCCGCTGGCGGCGGAACTGCGACGGCGGCTGGCGGCGATCGATCGTCCCGTGGTGGCGCCGAAGGACGTGGGTCCGCTGCCGGTGTGGCGCCTGGCGTCGCGGTTGCGGGGTGCGTCGGGGGATCTGCCTCGGCGCGCAGGCCGGGTGGTCGGATTGTCGATCGCGGTGTCGGTTTCGGCGTGGGCGGCGACCGCGCCGCTGGTGGCGTGGCACTTTCATCAGATCCAGTGGGCCGGGCCGCTGAATACGCTGGCGTTGTCGCTGCCGGTGACGCTGATGATCGACGCGGGGTTCGCGGCGATTCTGCTGAGCGTGGTCTCCCCCGAAGCCGCGCTGCCGCTGAAGGGGGTGTTGTTCGGGCTTCAGGAGACGATCCTGCGGGTGGCGGAGGCGCTGCCGCGTGGATATCCGTGGATCATGTCGGCGTCGAGGCCTTCGTGGGCGGGTCTTGTCGGGTGGTACGCGGCGCTGGCGTTCGCGGCGTGGCGTTTTCGTCGAACGTCGCCGCCGTTGTCGCGCGAGCACCGGTTTGAGGCGTTGAAGGCGCCGGAACCGGCGAGTCGTCGCGGGAAGTCGTTTGCCGTTGCGTTGACATGCGCGGCGGCATTGATCGCAGGGGGCTGGGCGGCGTGGGGTCGCGGGGCGGACCGGGCGTTGACGATGACGGCGCTTTCCGTCGGGCGGGGGCTTGCGGTGGTGATCGAGCTTCCGGACGGGAGGACGCTCCTTTATGACGCCGGGAGCGACGCGCGGTACGACGTCGGGTCGTCGGTGATTGCTCCGTTTCTGCGCAGTCGCGGGGTTTTGCGGGTGGACGCCGTGTACGTCAGTCATGCGAATCTGGATCATTTCTCGGGGCTTCCCGGATTGATCGACGCGCTGCCGACGGGGCCGGTGATCTTGACGCCGTATTTCCTTCACGGGGCGGAGACGGGTTCGCCGGCGCGCCGGTTGATCGACGTCTTGTGCGCGGCGGGGCATCCGGTGGAGGTGGAGGATCTGGAGGGCGATCCGGCGACGGAGCGCGGGGGCGTGCGGATCGAGCGGGTCTGGCCGCCGCCGGGTCTGCCCTCGCATGTTGAGGCGAACGAGACGTCGCTGGTTCTGCGTCTGACCTTCGGGGGGAGGTCGGTGCTTCTGACCGGGGACATCGAGGACGAGGCGCAGCGGTCGCTGATGTTGCGGGGTGAACTTGATGCGGACGTTCTGGTTCTGCCGCATCACGGGAGCCCGCGGGCGAGCACCGATCGGTTCGTGGAGCACGTGCGCCCCTCGATCGTGGTGCAGTCGGCGCGGGGAGGCGCCGGGGCGGTTCTGGAGCGGTTTACGACGTCGGGGCGCATCCGGGCGTACAACACGGGCGACGACGGGGCGGTGACGGTGCGGCTGAGCGAATCCGGAGTGGAGGCTTCGGGATTGCACGGCGCGAGGCGTTGATCGCGGGGTTCGCGGGTGTTCCGACGCGCGTGGACGTGCGCGGGATCGGCGCAATTTGACGCCCTGTCGGACGGACCCTAGATTCGCGGGGCTGGTCGGACGGAATCCGCGCGGTGCGGCGCGGGCGGAGGATCCGGGGACGGGGCCGGGCTCAGCGCCAACGTGTACGCAATAATCTCCGACATTCATTCGAACCTTGAAGCCCTCGAAGCGGTGCTGGGGGACATCGACCGGCGCGGCATCCGGGAGATCTACTGCCTGGGGGACGTGATCGGATACGGGGCGAGTCCGCGCGAATGCCTGGACCGGGTGATCGAGCGGTGCGTGATCTGCCTTTGCGGGAACCACGATCAGGCCGTGTTCTACGAGCCGTGCAATTTCAACGTCGGGGCGGAGCGGGCGGCGTACTGGACGCGGTCGGTGCTGGAGGATGAGCCGAACAAGGCGAAGCGGAACCGGCGGTGGGAGATGCTGGCGAACCTGCCGCTGCGCCACGAGGCGAAGGGGCTGCTGATGGTTCATGCGTCGCCGCGGCGTCCGGTGAATGAGTATCTTTTCGCGGAGGATGTTTACACGAATCCTCACAAGATTCTCTCGAATTTCGAGAAGCTGGAGTCGCGGCATCAGGCGTGCGTCGTGGGGCATACGCATGTTCCGGGCGTGTTCCTCGATGATCCGTATTTCGAGCCGCCGGACGAGCTGCCGGAACCGATGGTGTACTCGATCACGAACGAGGAGAAGGCGATCATCAACGTGGGGAGCGTCGGACAACCGCGCGACCGGGATGCGCGGGCGTGCTACGTGGTCGTCTACGAGGGGGAGGAGGCGCCGGAGGATTACGATCCTCCGCAGGCGGGTCCGGGGGAGCCGGTGTCCACGCTGGAGTTCGTGCGGCTGGAGTATGACATCGACAAGGCCGCCCGGAAGATTTTCGAGATCGCGGAACTGGATGATTTTCTCGGCAACCGCCTGTATGAGGGGAAGTGACGGGGCGACGCGGTCGAGCGACGGCGGCGACAAGCGACGGATCCTGAACGATAGTTGAGCGCCTGATTCATGCCTGAAGGACAACCTCGGAAAAAACAGGATCTGCTGTCGGCGCTGATGTGGGCGAGCGCGGCGTTTCTGCTCGCCGTGTACATCCTGCCGCGATTCATGATGCCGCCTCAGCCGACGCCGCCGGTTTCGCCGGACGGTGCGGCGGATGCGGGCGGCGCGGGCGGCGTCATGCCGGGCACGACGGGAGGCCAGGCGTCCGCCGCGGCGGCGGAGGGGGCTGAAGAGTTGTCCTTCGTGGAGGCGGAGCGGATCGAGACGTTCACGCTGGGTTCGGCGGAACCGGGCGGGCCTTACCGGATGGGCGTGACGGTGACGAACGTGGGCGCGGCGGTGATCGAGACGCGTCTGTCGGACTTCCGGGAGCACGTCAAAGGCGACGAGCGTTATCGGCTGCTGCACGAGGTGGCGTCCGACCCGCAGCCCCGGCGGTCGTTCGTCGTCGAGCGAATCAACGTGGACGGTCAGGACGTCGCGGCGGGGGACCGTCGGTGGGCGGCGCGGCGGCTTGAGGGAGCGGATCGGGACGGCGTCGAGTTTTCGTTGGAGGTTCAGCGCGGCGGATCTCCGCTGTTGCGGATCGTGCGGACGTACATGCTCCCGCGGCAGACGGAGGCGAGCGGGCTTCACGATTTTTCGGCGGATCTTTCGATCGAGAACCTCGGGGGGGACGCGCGCACGGTGATCGTGACGTTCACGGGCGGGGTCGGAGTGCAGCAGACGGGCGGTCGGGGGGAGGCGCGCGGGTTCAACATCGGCATCCTTGCGGAGGGCGTGGTGTCAGGGACGCGCAAGGGGCTGACGGAGCTGCACAAGTCGCCGGCGTCGGGTTTGAAGCTGTTTGACGCGGCGGAGCAGGAGCCGGGATCCGCCCTGTCCTGGGCGGCGCTGGATAACCAGTACTTCACGTGTACGCTCGCGCCGCTGGGGCGGGGCGGCGCCGCGGCGGGATATGTGCGGCAGGTCTGGGGGGCGGACGCGGACGGGCTGGCGGCGACGACGGACGACGCGATGCTGCGGTTCATTACGCATCCGCAACCGTTGTCGGCGGCGGGTCAGGCGGGATCGACGGCGCGTTTTCCCGTCGAGGCGTATCTGGGGCCGAAGGCGTCGAAGGCGTTCAAGTCGGTCGAGACGTACCGGGCGCGGAATTATTACTTCCAGATCGCGGTGGGGTTCGGGTGGTGTACGTTCACGTGGCTGGTCGAGTTCATGATCTGGCTGCTGAACGTGCTGGACGTCGTGACGCGCGACTACGGCATTGCGATCATCATCCTGGTGCTGCTGGTGCGGACGCTGCTTCACCCGCTGACGAAGGCGGGGCAGGTCAGCATGGTGCGGATGCAGAAGCGGATGGGGACGCTTCAGGGGAAGTTCGAGGAGATCAAGCGGAAATATCCGAACGACCGGCTGAAGCAGAGTCAGGAGCAAAGCGCGGTGCTGCGCGAGGCGGGGATCAACCCCGCGGGGCAGTTGCTGACGTGTCTGCCGATGTTCTTCCAGGTTCCGATCTGGGCGGCGTTGTACCTGAGCCTGTCGACGAACATCCTGATGCGTCACGAGCCTTTTCTGTGGACGTGGCCTGCGGACCTGACGGCGCCGGACGCGCTGATCCCGTTTTCGTCGGCGATTCACATCCCTCTGATGGGTCCGATCCACAGTTTCAACCTGCTGCCGTTTCTGCTGGGGATTTCGATGTACATCCAGCAGAAACTGATGCCGAAACCGACGCCGCCTCCGAATCAGACGCCGGAGCAGAAGGCCCAGATGGAGATGATGCAGAAGATGATGCCGATCATGAGCGTCATGATGGTGTTCTTCTTCTACAGCGCTCCGAGCGGGCTGAACCTGTATATCATGGCGAGTTCGATCTTCGGCGCGATCGAGCAGAAGCGGATCCGGGCGCACATCGCGCAGGAGGAGGCGGCGGGGACGTTCGACAAGCCGAAGGAGAAAACCCGGTCGATGAACCGCCCGAAGGGGCGCGTCGGGTTGTGGCTGGAGCGCGTGCAGAAGATGGCCGAGGAGGCGCAGCGCCAGCAGTCGCGCCGTCCGACGCGCGGGAAATGATGAAGATGCCGGGCGGTCGGGCGCCCGCGGGAGGGTTCGACGTCCCCTGCGGCGCGCGGACGTGGGCGAGAGGATCAGGCGAAGATGCGTCAGGGGGGGCAAGCCGCTGAACCGCCGGTTCCTTCGGCGCCGTTTCCGGCGCTGGAAGGCGCGACCGGTGCATCCGGCGCGGGGCGGGTCGGCGGCGTCGAATTGTTCCTCGGGTGCATGTTCAGCGGGAAGACGACGCGGATGCTGCGGCGGATTCTGTCGTGCGCACCGGCGCGAGCGATCGCGATCAAACATGCGCGGGACACGCGCTGCCGCGCGGACGTGATCGTCAGCCACGCGGGGCTTTCCGTCCCGGCGCGGATCGTCGAAGAAGCGGCGGAGTTGCCCGGCGCCGTCGGGGACGCGGACGTGATCGGCATCGACGAGGCGCATTTTTTCGACGCCGCCCTGCCGGACGTTTGCCGCCGGCTGGCGGATGCGGGCGCGACGGTGATGCTGACCGGGCTGGACCGGACGAGCTGGGGGCGTCCGTTTCCGGTGATCGAGGCGCTGCGCGAGGTCGCCGACGGCGTGATCCGTCTGACGGCGACGTGTGCGCGATGCGGCGCGGCGGCCGAGCACACGCAGCGTTTGACGCCGGTGGTGGAGGGGCGGATCGTCGGAGGATCGGAGGCGTTCGAGCCCCGGTGCGCGGCATGCTGGCGTCCGCCGCCGGAAGCGCCGGTCGACCGGGGATGACGCGAGGAGGCGCAACATGAAGGATCGGTTCACCGTTGCGGTCGTGACGTGCCTTTCCGTCGCCGCCGCCGTCGTCGCACAGGAGCGTCCGGCGCCGGACCGCCCCGCGCCGAAACCGCCGCCGCGCCGCGGCTACCTGCTTCCGGAGGACCGCTCGATCGGCCGCTTCCTCGTCCGCGAGAAGGGCGCCAGAGCCGCAGAAGGGTGGGAGGAACTGGTGGAGGCGCGCGGCGCGGTGCTGACGCCGCCGGAGCGGGAGGTGAAGCTCGTCTTTCACGAGTCCGCGGCCTCGGACGTGAAGCTGCTTGCGGATTTCAAGGCGGGGAGCCTTGCCGGGTTGTCGTTGCATCGCGTTGCGATCAAGGATGACGATCTTGCGTTCGTGCATCACTTGGAGGGATTGCGCGAGCTGGATCTGAGCGGGACGGGGATTACGGATGAAGGGCTTAAACATCTGGAGACGTTGAAGCAACTTGAGGTTCTGAACCTTGCCGGAACGAAGGTCACCGATGCCGGACTCAGCGCGGTGGTGCGGCTGGAGAAGCTGACGGTTCTGGAGCTTCCGTCACAGATCACGCCGGACGGGCTGGTCCGGTTGTCGGAGCGTCCGACGCTGACGGCGCTGTCGCTGCGCGGCAACGCGAACCTGGGGGCGGCGGATGCGCTGCGCGGGTTGGCGGCGCTGAAGGCGCTGGGGGAGCTGGACCTTGCGGAGTCCACGTTGACGGACGCGGCGGGGGGGGCGCTGGGAACGTGCAAGCGCCTTGAGGACGTTAACCTGTCGCGGACGGGCGTCGGCGACGGGACGCTGCGTGCGTTGTCGTCGTCGCGGATTCTGACGCACCTGAACCTGACGAGAACGGCGGTTACGGACGCCGGCGTCGGGGCGCTGGCGTCGGCGACGTCGCTGGAGACGCTGCTTCTGGGAGGCACGAAGATTACGGATGCGGCGCTGGAGGCGGTTTGCGCGCTGCCGTCGTTGAATCGTGTCTCCCTGGCGGGGACGGCGGTGACGGACGCCGGGGTCGCCCGTCTGACGCGGCTGTCGGGCTCGCTGGAGGATCTGTCGCTTCAGGACGTCAAGGTGACGGACGCATGTTGCGGCGACCTGGAGCGACTGACCGGTTTGCGGCGGCTGGTTCTGCGTGGGACCGGTTTGACGTCCGTGTGCCGGGAGCGTCTGAAGACGCGGTTGTCGAAGTGCGCCATCGTGAACTAAGGTAACGGCTCGGGGTTCCTTGCGGACGTTTTCCGAAGCGTGCAGGGCGGGAAGCGGTTTTTCAAGGCGCCCGTCACACATGCTCCTCTTGTGTTGACGGTTCAGTGAGGCCGCGTGATTGTGAGGCGCGACGTTCGCGCGTTCCGGTTGTTCAGGCTGGTTGTCGTTCGTTGGAAGAGTCGTATGCGCGCGTTCGTCTCTCGATGCCGCGCCGGGTTTGTCAGTCCAAGAGGTTTCTGGTAGATAGCCGCGCCGTGAGCAAAGCAAAAAAGAAAAAGGCGAAAAACGAAACGGAGGTCGTTGACGATCTTGAGGCGCCGGAAGCGATTCCGGTCGCGGAGGATGTGCCTGCGGACCTTGCGGACGCCGACGCGCTCCCGGAGGCGGACCTGACGGAAGCGCCTGAGATCAGCGACCCGGTGGACGCTCCGGAAGCGCCGGCGGGGCGACCCTCCGGTCGCAGGTCGATCGGCGCCAAGGAGATCATTCCCTTTGCGTGGAAGCTGGTGGGGCGGTCCGACGGAATGACGCTGACGTTGTTCAAGGCGATCGAACGCGAGGAGGTTGAAGCGCAGCTCGAGCGGTCCGTGCGTGAGGGGTATTACACGGACCTGAAGATTCTTCCGATCGCGCCCCCCCCTCCTCCTCCTCCGATCGCACCGATCGCGCCGCCTCCGACGCCTGAAAAGCCGGCTGCAAAAGGCGCGCCGTCTCCGAAAGCCAAGGTTGAGGTGAAGACCGCGATCCGACCCGAGTCGAAGCCGGCCAAGTCCGCCGCACCGTCAAAGAAGGAGGGTGCGTCGGGCAAGCGGGCCAAGCCCGCCACGGTCAAACCGGGCAAGTCCGGGGTCAAGAAGACGCCGAAGAAGGCATCGGCGCGAAAGAAATAACCTCGAGGGCGATCGTCGCGCCGGGTGGAAATCGAAGGCGGACCGCAACGTTCCGAGGGTGAGCGTCATCAGACGTGGCGGAGACCGCGGGACCGGCCGCGGGAAAGTTCTGAGGATACGGGGCGCCCGGGGGAGGGTTGTTCGCGTATTCGGCGCGGACTTGCGAAACGGCGGCCGGTTCGGTAGAGAAACCGGTGTATTTGTTCGGGCTGGGGGTCGCCGAGGCGCGGTTCGGACCTTCGGCGCCGGGCTGTCGCAGACCCCGCTGTCAGGATGCGGACCGGGGCGGCGAACTTCATGATGTCGACGCGATCGAGACGGACGGATGTCTGAAGCGGCGATGCTGAGTGCGGTGTCACCGTGGGCGCTTCCGGTCTACGCCTGGTGGGGGTTGGCGGCGGTCTGCGCCGTTCTTGTGCTGGGCGTGTATCCGGCGCTCGTGCTGCGCAAGTACGTCGGGATCATGATCAACCTGATCGACGAGCAGGCGCCGGACCCGGGGGCGGATTCGCGCGGCGCTAACGGGATCGTCGGTGAACCGATCGAGTTTTTTGCTGCGGACGGTCATGCGCTCCACGGATTTCTGCTTCGCGGCAACCCCGACCGTCCCCGGCGCGGTCTGATCATTTTCGCGCACGAGTTCGACAGCGATCACCGCAGTTGCCTGCGTTACTGCCGCTTCCTTCAGGATGCCGGGTATGACCTCTTCACGTTTGACTTCCGGGGGCACGGCCTGTCCGAGCCGGAAGCGGGGTACAAACCGCGGCAGTGGGCGAGCGACCGTGAGCTGGCGGACATGACCGGAGCGATCCGGTGCATGTGCGACAATCTGGAGGCGAGGGGGCTTCCGCGGGTGCTGGCGCTTTTCGGAGTGTCGCGCGGGGCCGGCGCGGCGATCCTCGCGTCGGTCAAGGCCCCGGAGATTGAGGCGATCATCGCGGACAGCGCCTTTTCCAGCGACACGACGCTCGAGTACCTGATGAAGCGCTTCGCCACGATCTTCGCCCGGATTCGCGTCGTCGCGGAGAACCACCCTCCGACGTTCTGGCGGTTCCTGCGCTGGCTGCTCTTCCGCGAGTTCCGCCGCCGGTTCGGGTGCGAGTTCCCGTCGGTTCGCAAGGCGATGCGCCGGCTCGGTCGGCGTCCGGTTCTGCTGATTCACGGCGGGCGCGACAGTTACATCCCCACCTCGCAGTCGCAGCTTCTGTATGACCGGGCGCTGGGCCCGAAGCAACTCTGGATCGTCCCCGACGCCCGGCACAACCAGAGCATCCTCACCGAACCGCGCGAGTACCAGCGGCGCGTGCTTGATTTTCTGGACGAGCACCTGGCGTGGAAATGTGCGACCGCATCGCCGACGGTCCGCGTTCGTCCGGCGGATCGCGCGACGGTCATGCCCGCGCTGGCGGCGTCGCGTGGAGGGTCGCCCTCGGCGGTTCCCGCCGCCGCCGCCCAGGAGTCGTGACCGCCCGTCGTCCGGGAACTCTCCCTCGTCGCGGAACCCCGCGACCGTCCGCATTGGCCCGTCGAGTCCCGCTCCGCCCTGATGCACCGCGCACATTTGCGGACCCGCGCCGAATTCGCGCGTCACCGATGGAAGCCGCGCCGCCGCCGGACTACGATCCGCCGGAGGGAAAAGAAGATGCGGCACCTGCCTCTGCTAGGTCTGATGGTCCTTTCCGGTTGCGGGAATGCGGTCCTGATCCCGATGACGGACGCCGACGCGGACGCCTCGCCGGCGTTTGCGGACCTCGGCGGTCCGGATGAAACATGCGACCCCGCTCGGGATCTCGCGGTTCAGATCGTGACCGAGTCCGCGATCCTGCTGCGCGACCTGCCCGACGCCGGGTTCCACGCGGGAACCCTGCTTCCGTCGTTCGACATCCGCGCGTTCGATCTTCAGCCGGACGATCGGGAGGATGTGATCGCCGCGGTTCATGCGCTCGCGGGCCAGCGTCTTTCTGAATTCGGGCTTCGCGTCGTCGGGGAGGAGGCGCCGGAGGGATCCGAAATCGCGGAAGCGCCGGAGATCATCGCCCGTGTCGTCATCACGGATCTTCCGGGCGCGCCGGAGCATTGCGGATGTCAGGGCAGCACGAGCGCGCTCGGGCTTCCGTCGGACGGCCCGGCCGAAGCCGTCGTCTTCTCCAACGCGTACGTGGACAACGGGCTTGCGGGCGTGCTGATGCGGTACTCGCGGAAGGAGCGGATCGAGAAACTGGCGGCGGCGCTGTCCAATTCGATCCTGCACGAAGTCGGGCACACCCTGGGGCTGGTTCATGTGGACGTTCCGGGTCAGCCGACGCTGCTGATGGCGCGAGGCGGTTCAAGCGCGACGAAGGTCTCGCTGGCGGCGATGACGACGCTTCAGGCGTATTCCCAGGAGGCGCGGCCGGTCACGACCGACGCACTCGGCGTCCGCGAGACGCAGTGCGACGTGTGCGTCATCGAAGACACGCTGGCCGCGCGGCGCGAGTGTCTTCGCTGATCGCGCCGGGCGCCGGGCGAGAGCCTTTGTGGATCGAGCCGGCGGTTCAATGTGTGAGTGTTCGCGGCTCGCACGAGGGTCTTCGCGGATCGGGCGAGAGTCTGCACGGATCGGGCGAGCGGCGACCCTCTTCAAGGTGTTACGAATTCAACAGCCACGTCAGGTGTCCCAGCGTCGGCAGGATGAGCTTCTCCATCGCCAGGCGCACCGCCCCTGAAGAACCCGGCAGGACGAACACGGCTTTCCTGTTGCGCACCCCGGCCAGCGCGCCCGACAACATCGCCGCCGGTCCGATCTCCGCGTAACTGAGCGAGCGAAAGAGTTCGCCGAACCCGTCGATGCGGCGCTCCAGCAGAGGCCCGATCGCGTCGCAGCTTACGTCGCGCGGGGCCAAGCCCGTCCCCCCGGTGACGATCACCGCCTGACAAGCCGCATCGCCGAACCAGCGTTCGACCTGCGCGGCAATCCGCGCCGCCTCGTCGGGAGCGACGGCGTAGTCGAACACGCGGTGCCCGGCGTTTTCGAGCAGTTCCCGGATCCGCCGGCCGCTCGAATCCGTCTCGGGCGTGCGCGTGTCGCTGACGGTCAGAACAGCGGCGGAGACGGCGACGGTCTGATGCTGGTGTTGGGACGGCAACATGAATACGCCTCATCCGCGAGAATCTCGCCGCGAAGCGACGAACGATCCGGCGGCGGATCCCCCGGTGTCCGCTACCGCGTAGCCGCGGGCGAACGACTCCCGCACGCTGTCGCATCACCGCGCTGAACCCGCCGCCACCCCCTCCGGTCTTTGCTGATCCCAGAAATCCACCAGGTCGATTCTCGTCACCAGGCCGCGGATGACGCCGTTGCGGAGGATGACGACGCCGGTGTTTCCGGCCATCAGCAGGCGGTAGACCTCGTCGAGGTCGGTTTTTTCGTCCACCTGGGGGAAGGGTCGGGCCATGACGTCGCGGACGGGGACGGTGCGCGGGTCGCGGCGGTCGTGGAGAAGGCGGGCGGCGGTGATCTCGCGAATGCCGCCGATGAGCTTGCCGCCTTCGATGACCGGAAGCTGGGAGAAGCCGTTCTGCCTCAGTTTGTCGATCGCGGTCTGGACGGCGTCGTCCGGCGAGACCGACACGAGATCGAATTCGCCGCGCGACTCGAGCAGGTCCGCGGCGGTGTAGGTCGCGGAGGTGCGGGCGAGAAACCCGTGCTCGATCATCCACTCATCGGAGAAGAGCTTCGAGAGGTAGTTGCGTCCGGTGTCCGGGCAGAGCGCCACGACGAAATCATCCTTCGTCAGGCGCTGGGCGTACTTCAGCGCCGCGGCGACGGCCGTGCCGCTGGAACCGCCGACGAGAAGCCCTTCGAGACGCGCCATGTCGCGGGCGACGAGGAAGGAGTCGCGGTCGCCGACGCGGACCCAGTCGTCCACGACCTGCGAGTTGAACGTCTGCGGGACGAAGTCCTCACCGATGCCTTCGACGGCCCAGGGTTTCGGCTTGTCGCCGGAGAGGATCGAGCCTTCCGGGTCGGCGGCGACGATCTTGATCTTCGGGTTCTTTTCCTTGAGGAACTTGCCGACGCCGGAGATGGTTCCGCCGGTTCCGATGCCGCCGACGAAATGCGTGATCCTGCCCTCGGTCTGCTCCCAGATTTCCGGCCCGGTGGATTTGTAGTGGAACTCCGGGTTGACCAGGTTGGCGAACTGGTTGGGCTGCCAGGCGTTGGGAATCTCGTTGAGCAACCGCGCCGCCACGCCGCCGTAGCCTTCCGCCGAGTTCGTTTCCGCGGCGGTCGGCGTGATGACGACCTCCGCGCCGTAGGCTTTCAGGAGGCTGATCTTCTCGCCGCTCATCTTGTCGGGCATGATGAAGATGCAGCGGTAGCCCTTGACGGCGGCGGCCATCGCCAGCCCGACGCCGGTGTTGCCGGAGGTGGCTTCGATGATCGTGCCGCCGGGCTTGAGCAGGCCGCGTTTCTCGGCGTCTTCGATCATCGCGACGGCGACGCGATCCTTGACGCTCGCGCCCGGGTTCATGTACTCGACCTTGGCCCAGATCGGCGCGAGCACGCCTTTTGCGACGCGTTGCAGGCGGATCAGCGGCGTATTTCCGACGGCTTCGAGGACGTTATTGAATCGTTTTTGCGTCATGCGCCAACCCGGCCTTCGCTATCCTGAGGGGACGTCTCGTTCGACGCCGCGAATGATACAACCAGACCCCTTCAAGGGGTAGCGCCGAAGGCCGTTTTGAGGAGGTCAGGCCGCGCCCGTCAGGAAGCGTTCCTCTTTCGCGGTTTTCCGAGGGTTTTGAAACAGCGTCAAGAAACTGTCGTGACGCGGCGCAAGTTGCCGTCCGGAAGACGGACGCCTTCCTCCCGCTCCGCCCGGAGATCCTGAAACGCCGGGGACTCTCGGCCTGCGACCTTCGTTTCCAGGTTGAAACGCGGAAGGATGACCTGCGCCGAGCCGCGAGGTCCGCTCTGCGCGACGCGCTTGCGAGGACTGAAGCCACGCGGTTCGGGTAAGCGGTCTTACCTGGACGCCGTTGCAAAACCGCCGGTGCAGACGGGAAAAAGAACGCTTCCTTGCAGGCGCGGCTCGGTTTTGCAACAGCGTCTAAAATCAACGCCCGGCAACCGGAGTCAGGTGGAGGTTCATGACGAATCCATCCCGCGCAGCTCCTTCGACAAGCAAGGCATCATCCGGGATGCTTCGGATCGTTCGGATCAGATTCGGCGTCATCGGATGCGCCGGTTCAAGCTGGAGCGCCGCTTTCGCGGAAGCGGTCGAGCGGGGAAGATGTCCGGCGACGGGACGGATCGAGGTTTTCGGATGTTCAGTGGGATCGTCGAGTGCAAGGGTTGCGTGACGGGGCTGCGCACGGGAGGCGGCGGGGGGGTTCGGCTGCGCGTTCAGGCGGCGCGGGCGGCGTCGGGGACGGAGCCGGGGGCGAGCCTGGCGGTCAGCGGGGTGTGCCTGACGGTGGCGGGGATCGACGGCGAACATATTGAGTTTGACGTGGTGCCGGAGACGCTGCGGCGGACGACGCTGGGCGACCTGCGCGTGGGGGCGTGGGTGAACCTTGAGCGGTCGTTGCGGGTCGGCGACCGGCTGGACGGACATTTCGTGCAGGGTCACGTGGACGGGACCGCGACGGTGGCGGAGGTGATCCGCCGGACGGATGAACATGTGCTGCGGTTCACGCCGGAGCGGGGCTTGATGGCGTACATGATTCCGAAGGGGTCGGTCGCGGTGGACGGCGTGTCGCTGACGATCGCGGAAGCCGCGGGAGACACGTTCACCGTCGCGCTGATTCCCACGACGTTGCAGGTGACGACGCTCGGCGATCGCCGCGTCGGGGACCGGGTGAACGTCGAGAGCGACATTCTGATCCGGGCGCTGTTTCACCGGTTGTCCGGCGGAGGCGCGCCTTCCGGCGCGACGGGACTCGGGGAAGGGGCCCCGGCCGCGAACCGCGGCGCGGGCTCAAACGTGACGCAGGAGCTTCTCGAACGCGCGGGATTCGTACAATGAGACCGGCGGCGGCAGTCGATCCTCGAGGAGGCGGTGCGGAGCGCAAGCCGGTGATCGGCGTGACGATGGGCGATCCGTGCGGGATCGGCGCGGAGGTGATCGTGAAAGCGCTGGCGGACCCGGCGGTGCGGGCGCTGGGTCGTTTCATCATCTACGGGTTGGACGAAATCCTGTCGTACGCCGCGGATCGCGCGGAGATCAATCCGTTCTGGTTCCGGCTGCCGCACGAGCAGGTTTCGACGATCGAGAGCGGCGTCGTCGTCGCGGATTTCGACGAGTACACGCTTTTCGACCCGACGCTGCGGCGCCCGACGGCGGAAGGCGGTCATGCGTCGCTGCGTTTTGTGGACGAGGCGATCGAGGCGGCGCGGGCGGGCCGGGTGGACGCGATCGTGACCGGACCGATTCATAAGACGAGCTGGCAACTCGCGGGATATCGGCGGCCGGGGCACACGGAGAAGATCGGGGACGCCTTCGGGGTGGAGCACCCGACGATGATGTTCGCGGCCGGGGATCTTCGCGTGGCGTTGGCGACGGTCCACATCGGGATCGCGGAGGTTCCGGGCGTGCTCAACATCGGATGCGTTTTCCGGGCGATCGAACACCTGGCGCAGGCGTTGAAGCACTGGTGGGGGATCGCCGACGCGCGGATCGCGGTGGCGGGGTTGAATCCGCACGCCGGAGAGGGCGGTCGCTTCGGCGACGAGGAGCTGCGCGTGATCGAACCGGCGATGACGATGGCGAAAGCGGCGGGGTGTCGCGTGGAAGGGCCTTTCCCGCCGGACACCTTGTTCGTGGAGGAGCGTCGGCGGCGGTTTCACGGGATCGTGGCGATGTATCACGATCAGGCGTTGATCCCGGTGAAGCTGCTGGCGTTTCATTCGGCGGTCAATGTGACGCTGGGCGTGCCGATCCTGCGGACGAGCGTGGATCACGGGACGGCGTTCGACATTGCGGGGAAGAACGTCGCGCATCCGGGGAGCCTGTCGGCGGCGCTGGCGCTGGCGTGCGAACTGGCGGACCGGGTGAAATCGGCATCGAGAACGCCGGCCAGGGCGTCCGGATCCGCCGTGAACGGCGTCAAGTAAAGGCCGAGGCGAAGCTCTGCGGGATTTTGCGCTGACGGATCGTCCTGATCAGCGTCCCGTGTCGATACAATATGCAACATGCAACGTCAAGCAAACGAGGTTGGCGGGCGGAGCGCGGCGTTGTCGGCGAGTCGTGACAGTAAGAGGCGGATGTGGCGAGGGTTCTCCCTGGTCGAGTTGCTGGTGGTGATGAGCATCATCGCGGTGCTGCTGTCGATCCTGCTGACGGCGGTGGGGCGTGCGCGGCGCTCGGCACGACAGTTCGTGTGTCAGAACAACCTTCGCAACGTGGCGGTGGAGTTCACGTTGTTCGCGGAGGCGCCGGAGTCGGGTCTGAACGGCGAGAAAACCGTCGGTCTTGGCGCGCGGTTTCGGTTGGAGACGTTTCAGGAGAAGATCTACCGGATCAATGCGTTCTGGGATCTTCCGAATCTGAATTCGGCGCCGATCAATCCGCAGTTGCAGCCCCTGATGTGCCCCGAGGGGCCGGTCGATCTGCGTCGCGTCGCGAACCTGCCGTGTCGGGATTACGCGGTCGCGCCTGCGGAGCACGTCAGCGTGGCGTTCAACGCCCGGCTGGACCGGATCAGTGTTCAGATCGAGGGTCGCTGGGTTCTTCAGGAGGCGCTGCTCGGGGCGCGGATTCTTGAGCATCCGGCGGTTCCGCTGGCGTTCGACGCGGACGGCGCGGAAGCGGTGAAGAAGACGGTTGTGCCGTATTACTCGGCGCCGCCCGCGGGAGACGCGGGGCGCTACGGGAGCGGGCAGTTCTGGTTCCCGTCGATGCGCCACGGGGGGAAGCTGACGAGCGCGTTCGTCGGCGGATATGTGCTGTCGTCGCGGGCTGCGGAGCGAGAGGCGGGTTGGGACTGGTCGTATCAGCCGCCGGCGGAGTAAGCCGTCGTTTCAGGGAGTCTCGGATCGGCGGGGATGAAGAGCGCTTCCTGACGGGCGCGGCTCGGTAAGGCGGGGCGGTCGGCGGGCGGAGAGGAACGCAGATCCGGCGGTGGAATATGCTTCTGCGCCACAAGTTCGGCCTTTTGGCGCTGGTGTACGTCACGGCGATCGCGGTGACGCTGGTCGTGGCGCTGGCGTGCATCGTCGTGTATTTCGACGCGGCGCTGGAGCGTGCGCATGCGGCGGTGGCGCTGCGCGACGAGGTCGAGACGTTGCGCACGTTGGCGCGGGCGTACGAGGGGGTGGGTTGGGGAGCGGATGACGCCGCCGCGAGGGAGGGGCTGGCGCGATCGTGGAGGGAGCGCAGCGCGCGGCTGGCGTCACGGTTGCAGGAGGGTTCGTTGACCGCGGCGTGGTCGGACGTTGCGCGTGCGGCGTCGCCGATCTTCGCAGAGGGGTCTGGGGGGGGTGAACCGGATGCGGCCGGTCGGTCGGCGGACCTTGATCGGGCGCTGGCGGCGCTGCTTCGACGGCTGGGGGATGAGGGCGCGGAGCAGGTTTCGGCGGCCGGGCGGACGCAACAGCGCGTCGTGTCGCTGCTGGTCATCAACGGCGTGGCGGCGGCGGCGTTGTGCGTGGCGGGTCTGGTGCTGGTTCACCGGTGGATTCAGCGGCCGATCCTCGAACTTCGGGACGCGACGCGAAGGATCGCCGGAGGAGACTTCAACGGGCGGATCGTGGTGCGTTCGCGTGACGAGCTGGGGCGGCTTGCCGACGAAATCAACCAGATGTGCGGGATGATCACGGCGATGCAGGCGCGGTTGGCCGAGCAGGAGCGCCTGGCGGGCGCCGCCGAGATGCTGATGCGGGTGGCGCACAACATCCGCAATCCGCTTCAGGGGCTGCGGGGGCTGGCGGAAGAGACGATCCACCGTCATGCGGACGACGCGCAGACGCGCGACCTTCAGCAGCGGATCCTCGGGACGGTCGACCGCTTCGAGCGCTGGCTGCGCGAGCTGCATCACGCGACGTCGCCCGGGACGATCCACCCAGGGCCGGTGGCGCTGGAGCCTTGGCTGCGGAACGTGGCGGAGGTGCTCTCGCCGATGGCGCGGAAGCGCGGGGCGACGCTGGAGGTGCGGGTGGCGCCGGAGCTGGACTGGGTGGTGATGGACTCGGCGCAGATGGAGCAGGCGCTGGTCGCCCTGCTGACGAACGCGCTTCAGGCGTCCAGCTCGGGGGGGTGCGTGCGAGCGACGGCGCGGCTGGGGTCTGAGGCGCAGCGTTGGGAGCTGGAGGTCTCGGATGAGGGACCGGGGATTCCGGAGTCGCTGCGGGAAGCGGTTTTTCAGCCTTATTTCACGACAAAGGCGGACGGGTACGGTCTGGGGCTGGCGATGGCGCGGCAGATCGTGCGTCTGCACGGGGGGGAGGTCGGCGTCGCCCCCTCGGCGGGGACGGGGGGCAGGATCGTGGCGACGTTGCCCCGGCACGCGGCGTCGGGCGCATCCGCATGACGGACCTGGGACGCGTGGTCGCCGGAAGACGGGCGCCGGATGAGCGGCGGGCGGGTCATCCCGGGAGGACGCAATGCCGGACATCCTGATCGTGGACGACGAGGAGAACGTGGCGTACGCGCTGCAGCTCGCGCTGCAACGCGCGGGGCATCAATGCCGCGTGGCGCACTCGCTCGGTCACGGGTGGGAAGCGGCGCAGCAGCGTCACCCGGACGCGGCGCTGGTTGACCTTCAACTTCCGGACGGGACGGGGATCGATCTGATCGGGCGGCTGCGCGAGTCCGGGATCGAAGCGCCGGTCATCGTCATCACGGCGTTCGGCACGGTGGCGCGGGCGGTGGAGGCGATGAAGAGCGGGGCGGTGGATTTTCTGCAGAAGCCGCTGGCGATGGAGGAGGTCGCCCTGACGGTGGGACGTTGCCTCGAGCACGGGCGGATGCGCCGCCAGCTCGAGGCGTACCGGGAGGCGCAACGTCTTGACGTCGGCGGGGCGCAACTGATCGGGGCATGCGCGAGGATCCGCGCGGCGATCGAGGCCGCGGAGCGGGTGGCGACGATCCCCGCGGATCCGTCGGCGGGGCTGACGGTGGCGTTGATGCTGGGCGAGACCGGAACGGGCAAGGAGCTTCTGGCGCGTCACCTTCACGCACGGGGACCGAAGGCGGACGGTCCCTTCGTCCACGTCAATTCGACGACGATCCCCGACGCGTTGTTCGAGTCTGAATTGTTCGGACACGAGCGCGGCACGTTCACGGACGCGCGGGACGCGAAGAAGGGGCTGGTCGAGATCGCGCATGAGGGAACGCTCTTCCTTGACGAGATCGGCGATCTTCCGTCGGGGGCGCAGGCAAAGCTGCTGGTGGTCATCGAGAGCGGGAGGTTCCGCCGGTTGGGATCGACGCGGGAACGCGTCGTGTCGGCGCGGGTGATCGCGGCGACGAACGCGGACCTGAAAGCGCGGGTCGAGCAGGGACAATTCCGCGCGGACCTTTATTACCGGTTGATGCAGTTTCCGATCGAGTTGCCGCCCCTTCGCGAGCGAGGGGACGACTTGCTCCTTCTGGCGGAGTTTTTCCTGGAACGGGCGGCGCGCAAGTTTCACAAGCCCGTGCCGACGCTGACCCCTTCGGCGGCATCGGCGATGCGCGGTTACCCCTGGCCGGGCAATGTGCGGGAGCTGGCGCATGTGCTTCAGCGAAGCCTGCTGTTGTCGGACGATCGGGAGTGGACGGCGGCGACGCTGGGACTTCCGGCGGCGGGGGGGGCGAAAGCAAACCGGACCGCCGGACCCGTCAAGCTGGAACTGGATTTCACTTCGGGAGCGATCACGCTGGATGACGCTCAGCGTCGTGTGATCGAGGCGGCGCTGAGTCACTGTCGAGGGAGCGTCAGCGAGGCGGCCCGCGTGCTGGGGATGACCCGCGGCGGATTGCGGCACCGGATTGAGCGACTTGGGATCCTCCCGAGCGATCCCGGGGGAACTGGGATATCCGGGTGATTCTGGTGATCGCCAAGCCGGCTTGAATTTGTTGGTTTTATTCTCCGGCTGAAACGTCGGCCGCTACGGCCGCCGGCCGCCGCATCGAACATGCCTTTTAGTCGGCAGCCCAACGCCTTCATCTCTTAAGCATGTTCTCTAAATAAGGTTGCGCCTTCATCCTGGTACACCCCCCCGGCGGCACGTCGCTTGCTGGAGTGCGCCGGTGCAGGGATGCCAGTGCGTGGGTGTGCGCCGTTGACGGGCTTGGAATTATTCAAGGGAGAGACGGGACGCCGGTCGAGAGCGAGGTTTGATCGGCGCCCCGGTTTGTGTTTGTCCGGCGCATTCATTGAAGCGTGACGCTTGCGCCGGCGGGCAGGCGCGATGTGATGGAATCCGTGCGGAAGGCGGGCGTCGGCGATTTTGCTGGTTTGTACTGGTCGCGCGAGATGCATCAGCGTTGATTGCGGAAGGCGCGGGACACGTGATTTGGCAGGAGGGAACACATGAGGAAGCTGGTTGGGTTGTTTGCGGCGTTGGCGTTGAGCGCGGGGTATGCGTTCGCGGATTGCTCGGGCAACGAGGCGATCACCGCGAAATGCCGCAACGGGAAGGTGAAGGTCAAGCTGACGGGCGGAACGGCCGGGGACACGGCGACGTTTCAGCTTGACGGCGATGAGAGCACGAACATCAGCGTAACCGTGGGTGACGACGGCAAGGCCAAGGCGAAGTGGAAAGGCGTTGCGGACGGCGCACACACGGTCAGCTACCTTGAGTGTGGGCAAAGTGCCGACGTCGAGTGCTAAAGGGGGCCAAGGCGAAGGCGCGAGTCCCATCCTCCGGAGGGGCTGATCCGCTTGCGGGTCGGCCCTTTCCGCTTTTTACCGGGCGGGCGGCGGGCGAGGGCGGGTACAATCAGGCGAGACAAGGTCAGGAGCGACAAACGTGAGAAGGGTCTGGGACGTTAAACGTTTCCCTCGTAACACCGTCGGTGCGCGCAGGTGGGTCGCCGCGGGGGGCGTGATGACTCTCTTGATGCCGCTGGCGCTCGGACAGACTGTGCGGACGTGGGAGGACGCCTCCGGTGATGTGCAGGTTCGGCGCACGGACGCCGGGGCCGACGGACAGGTCGACATAAATCTGCACCCGCCGGCGGATCTTCTTTCCTATCAGGTCGGGGCGTGGGCGCCATCGGACGCGAGAGCGGATATCTTTGAAGGGGCTTGGAGGGACGCGGGGTTGTTCATGCGGCTGGACCTGGTGTTTGCCGGGTTGGCGCATCCGCCGGGTACGATGGGGGAAGGCGAGTTTTTCGACCCGTTCCGTTACGGGGCGTCCCCCGTGTTCGGCTACGTTGAGGTGGATGTGGACGCGGACATCAACACGGGAGGGGAGCTGGCGTTCCCTGAGCTTCGGTATCAGGGGAACGCGGGGCGCTGGGGCGGGTTGCCGTCGGGGAAGCGGTTGTCGCGGCGGGTGGCGCTGGACGCGACGGCGTTCGACGGAGATCTGTCGACGCCGCCTCACGTGGAGTGCAGCGGCGAGGAGTTTCATCTGGCGTTCAACGGGCGGGCGTGGGAGGACATCCGGATCAAGAGGGGCAACGCCAACCCGCTGTTCCAGCGGGGGGAGGCGTGGATCCTGACCGGGCGTGTGTTTCACCGGGCACACGGATTCGAGGAGTTCAGCTACGCCTGCTGCTGCGAGGGGGGACAGGGGCGCTACCTGCCGCGGGTGCAGGTGCAGTTCGAGCATCATGAGTCGACGGACAGGACGACGATTTCCCTCGTGTATCCGCTGACGAACGAGGGGTCTGCGGCGATGAGGGGGGACTCGGAGATCGAACCCTTCGACGGCGACGCGTGCAATCAGAACAGTCTCGCGGAAGCGGTGGATGACCTGATCTTCAGCACGCGCAACGCGCCTTCGTGGTGGCGGAGCGATCCGGACTTTCCGATCATCGCGGGGTGGGAGTTCAAGACGGTGGAAGAGGCGTTGACGCCCGCGGCGTGGGAGATCACGGCGCTCACCGCAACCAGCTACGTTGCTCCGATTCCGGGCGAACCGTGGTTTGTCTGGACGGACCTCGCGCCGGACCCGCTGCCGCGCGACGTGGACGGAAACGGCGCGGTGAACGAGGCGGACAAGGACGCACTCGTGCAATATATCGCCGAACATGACGGCGACCCGGAATACGACGGAGACGGTCGCGTGAACGGGCGCGTGACGGTCATCGACTTCGGTCCGAACTTCAGCGTATATGACGTCAATTATGACGGTCGCGTCGAGGCCTCGGACGGGACGCCCTGCAGCGGGCGAGAGACGGTGACGGGAAGCTGCCGCCGGGGCAAACTCAAGGTGAAGGTGACACGCGGCGTTTCCGGGGCGACGCTGACTCTGCGCCTCGACGGCGACGCCTCGACGGACTGCTCCACGACGCTTAACAACCGCGGCCGGGGCAAGGCGAAGTTCAATGATGTTGCGCCCGGCGAGCACCAGGTGACGCTGCTGGAATGCGAGGCGCAGGCGCAGGCGACGTGCGACTGAAGCCGCACCGTGCGGTCGGCCCCGGACCGGGCGTGCGCGGCGAGCGTCGGGTTGGATCGGACGCGGGCGGCGGGTAAAGTCGGAGCGTGGCTTCACTCGATGCAATCCGCGGATGAAACCCTCACCGTCGTCCAAGCTTCGTTATCGCGCGTTCCGGCGCGGCGCGTCGTCGCCCGCCGCTGCGTCCGGAGCGGAGGTTGCATCGAACGCGACCCCCGGCGCGCCGCGTTCCTCCCGCGGGGACCACGATGAAAAGCCTCACGGGCGCGAGCTGAAGCGTCACCTTCGACAGTACCGGGCGTGGCTTGCGCCGCATTTCGGATCGTTGGGGCTGGTGTTTGCGCTGGCGCTGGCGTCGGCGGGGCTGAACATGGTCCTTCCGATGGTGACGAAGATCCTCATCGATGACATTCTGCTGGCGGAAGATTTGACCTCGGACGCGCGACTTTCGCGGTTGTTTCAGGCGGGACTGGCGACGGCCGCGCTGCTGGTGGCGGCGCAGGGGCTGGATGCGTGGCGATCGGTGCGGATGTCGGTGCTGAACTCGAAGGTGATCTTCAAGCTGCGGGAGCGGCTTTTTGACCGGTTGCTGCGTCTGCCGCTGGCGGCGCTGTCGGAGATGAAGAGCGGGGGGATCGTGTCGCGTCTTTCGGGGGACGTGGACAGTCTGACGGGCCTGGTGCAGTTGGCGATCATCACGCCGGGGGTGGCGATCCTCCGGGTGATCCTGACGATCGGGGTGCTGGTGTTCCTGAGCTGGAAGATGGCGCTGGTGTCGGTGCTTCTGATTCCGCCGGTAGTGCTGATCAACGTGATGTGGGTGCGGAAGGTGCGCCCGGTGTACCGGTCGATCCGGGATGATCGGGCGGAGGTGGACGGTCGGATCACGGAGACGTTCGGGGGGATCCGGGTGGTGCGGTCGTTTCAGCGGGAGGCGCATGAGGAGCACGATCACGCGGTCGGGCATCACACGATCATCCGCAAGCGTCTTTATGCGAACCTTCTGCAACTGGTGGTGACGAGCGGGTGGGGGCTGCTGATTCCGGCGACGACGCTGCTGATCGTGTGCTTCGGGGGATACCTGGTCATCCGGGAGCAGGCGACGGTGGGGGACATCTTCGCGTTCCAGATGTACGCGTTCATGCTGCTGACGCCGGTGTCGCAGATCGTGAATTCGTGGAACGAGACGCAAAGCGCGCTGGCGGCGATGGAGCGCGTGTTCGAGATTCTCGATCTCGCACCCGAGAAGCCGGATCCGCCGGACGCGCTGCCGGCTCCGGGGCGGGTCGAGGCATTCCGGTTTGAGGACGTGAGCTTCGCGTACCGGGAGGGACACCCGGTGCTGCACGGGTTCGACCTGGTGGTGCGCGGCGGGATGACGGTGGCGCTGGTGGGTCCGAGCGGGGCGGGCAAGACGACGGTGACGGACCTGGTGGCGCGGTTTCATGATCCGACGGGGGGAGCGCTGAAGCTGAACGGCGTGGACATTCGGCGGATGCGGCTGCGGGAGTACCGCGGACTGGTCGGCGTCGTGCAGCAGGAGGTGTTTCTTTTTGACGGGACGGTGCGCGACAACCTGACCTACGGGCGGCGCGGGGCGACGGACGAGGAGGTGATCGCGGCGGCGCGCCGTGCGAACGCGCATGACTTCATCGCGGCGCTTCCGGAAGGATACGAGACGTTGATCGGGGAGCGGGGGGTGAAGCTGTCCGGGGGGCAGCGTCAGCGGGTGAGCATCGCGCGGGCGTTGCTGGCGGACCCGCAGATTCTTGTGCTCGACGAGGCGACGAGCAACCTCGACACCGAGAGCGAGCAACTCATTCAGGGGTCGCTGCGGGAGCTGCTGCGCGGACGGACGACGTTCGTGATCGCGCACCGGTTGAGCACGGTGACGCACGCGGATCTGATCGTGGTGATGAATCAGGGGCGCATCGTGGAGACGGGATCGCACGAGGCCTTGATGGCGCGGGGCGGGCCTTACCGGGAGATGGTGGATCGTCAGCGGCGGGTCATGTCGGAGGGGCTGGACGGGGCGGCGTGGAGTTGTGAGAGCCTCAAGAGCGTCGCACAATGACGGAAGTCCGGGCCGCGCTCGGTCCGGGCGTTGCGTCATGAACCTTGTGAGACAAACCTCGGCGATCCACGAGAGGCGGTCCTCGGCGATGCGAGGGGCGTCGATCGTGCTGATTGTCGTCATCGCCGGTTCGGCGCTCGCCGGCGTCGTCGTCTCCACGCGATCCGGCGAGTCTTCGTTATCCGCGCTGTCGGGAGCGGGCGCCGGGCAGCCGCGGCGCCGGCAATTCCTTGCACGGGATGCGCGGACGTTCGAGGGTCCGCCCGGAGACGGGATGTTGATGCCCTCGGATGTGGCGGTGCTGTCGGACGGGACGGTCGTCGTCGCCGACGGTGTTCATGATCGCCTCATGATCTTCGAGTCCGACGGGGGCTGGCGGCAGGCGGTGGGCGGTCTCGGGGATGAGGCGTTCAGTCGCCCGCTGGGGGTCGCGGCGGACCGGGCGGATCGCATCTGGGTGGCGGACACGGGAAACTCGCGCGTCTTGTCCGGAACGGCGCGGGGCGAGTTGACGCGGGCGATTCCGATCCGCGAAGGAGGGGCGGACCTCACCGACGTCGCGCTGAGCCTCGACGAGCGGCGCCTTTACGTTGTGGACAATCATCTTCACCGCGTGCTGCGGATCGACCTTGCGGAAGGGACTCAGACGGTGCTGGGCGGTCCCGGCGCCGGGCGCGGGCAGTTCAACTATCCCTACCTGATCGCGGCGGATCACGGCGGGCGCGTTCTGATTTCCGACGTCATCAACGGGCGGATCGGCGTTCGACGTGAGGACGGAGCAGCCCTGCCGGAGATCGGTTCGTTCGGGGTGTCGCCGGGACAGTTGTACCGTCCGAAAGGAGTCACGTGCGACGCAGCGGGACGGATCTGGGTTTCCGACGGACGGTTGGGGGTGATTTCGGTTTTCACGGGCGACGGGCGTTATGTCGACGTCGTGCGCGGAGAGGACGGCGCCCCGCTGCGTTTTGAGGAGCCTTCGGGGCTGGCGTTCGACGGTCAGGGACGGTTGTACGTCGTGGAGGTTCGCGGGGATCGGGTGCGGTCGTTCGATCTTGTTGAACGTGATGCGGCGACCCCGGTTGCGGAGGCCGTGCCGCCGACGGTGGGGCGTCAGCCTCAGGGATGCACGGTGTGCCACCTGGAGTGGGCGACGCCGCTGGTGGACGGAAAAGAGACCGAGTTGATCGCGGTCCCTGAAAATCCGACGTCGCATCCGCTGGTGAGCCGCGAGGAGAACTGTCTTTCCTGTCATGACGGGTCCGTCGCGGACTCTCGGAAGCGGGTCTGGGTGGAGCACGGGCACGGGACGGGCATTACGCCTCCCGCGGGCATGACGGTTCCTGCGGAGCTGCCGCTGGCGGACGGGCAGATCGTCTGCCGGACGTGTCACAGCGCGCATACCCGAGGCGGGTCGGGGAACGCGCTGAAGGACGCCGTGTTCCTGCGGGTGAAGTCGGATGCGGGGGAGCTTTGCCTGGGATGTCACGCGGACCTGGCGGGCGGCGCCGTTCCCGGGATGCATCCGGTCGGGGGGTTCGAGGATCCGCTTTCCAACGTGCTGCAAGCGGCGGGCGCGAAAACGCCGGCCGACGAGGCGGCGGGCGCGTGCCTGACGTGTCACACGCCGCACGGGTCCGCCCAGACCGCGCTGATGATCGAGACGGCAACGGCGGAGGCGCTGTGCATTGAGTGTCATGCAGACGTCACTTCAGAACATGCGGGGACGGCGGCGAGGGGCGGGGGGCATCCGCTTTCGGGCGAACTGGACGCCGGGCAGCGCGAGGCGCTGCTCGGAGCGGGGGTGCGGCCGCGCTGGACGGGCGGGCTGGAGTGTCTGTCGTGTCATAAAGTGCATCACGCGCCGTCGAAGGACCACCTTCTGATTCAGCCGCCCGAGGACGGCGCGTTCTGCCTCACGTGCCACCCGTCGCAGCGGGCGGTGATCGGCACGACGCACGATCTGCGGACGAGCGCGTCTGAGGAGACCAACGCATCGGGTTTGACCGCGGAAGCGTCAGGGCCTTGCGCCGCATGCCACGGCGTTCACGCTCCCGCAAGATTGCCCGCTGATCCTGCTGATCCCACGAAGCACGCGGAGCCGACACAGACGCAAGACGCGGATGAGGCGTGCCTGACCTGTCACCGGTCCGACGGATGCGCGAAGGTTGCGGAGGAGTTTCGGCATCCGCGGGAGGTGCCGGGCGATCGTCTCGCCGGTCTGCTTTCGGCGCTGTCGCGGCGTCCGGTGGGGGGCGCCGGCGGCGGGGGAGAACGTGCTGTCGAAGTCGAGGAGGATCAAGCTGAGGCCGCGCCGATGCGGTGTACACATTGTCATGACCCGCACGACGCGACGCACAAGGCTTATCTGCGGGCTGAGGCGGACGTGCTTTGTGCGGCGTGCCACGCGGATCAGGCGGGGATGCTGGGGGGCAGGCACGACTTCCGGGACGATCCGGACTTGTTAAGCGGTCGGGGACAGGCGGGGGGGAGCACCGGCGCCTGCGGGTTCTGTCACGCGGTCCACGGCGGGGCGTCGCCGGCGTTGTGGGCGGCGACGGCGAGCGCTCCGACGGATGCGGAAGGGTTGTGCCTGGAGTGTCATCGGGTCGGCGGTCCGGGTGCGGCGCCCGTCGCCCCGCGTTCCGCGCATCCGACCCGGGTGACGGAGTTGGCGGGCGGGGCTGGGGGGCGCTCGTCTGAGAGGATGACGTCCGGGCTTCCGCTTTTTTGTGAGGGCGGGCTTCGTGATCCGGGAGGGGAGATTGCGTGCGCGACGTGTCATGATCCTCACGCCGGCGCTTCAGTCGGGGCGGCGATGCTTCGCACGAGTTCGGGGGGCGACGCGACGGACTTGTGCCTGCGCTGTCATCCGCACACAGAGGGGTTGGTGTTCAGTGCTCACGGCCGCGAACTGGCGAAGGACGCCCCGGAGACGACGTGCGGACCGTGTCATGCGGTTCATCCTCGTGAAGCGATCGCCGGGGACGGGATGTGGGCCGGTCTGAAAGGGGAGGCGGGACACGGGGCGGGGGGTCTGGCCGCAGGGGAGACCTGCACGGGGTGTCACGGGCCGGGGGGGGCCGCGAAGACCGCGGGTCGAGCGGAGCACCCGCGGCTACCGATGACGAATACCGTCGGGGCGGATCATCCGGCGTACATGCCGCTGCGGGATGCGCGGGGCCGACTTTCCCCGCAAGGGGAGATGACGTGCGTGACCTGTCACCTGCCTCACGGCGGGATGACGGCGGCGGAGGCGGGTCCGCTGCTCGATGCCGATCCGTCCGGGCGCCTCCTGTCGGGTGCGAAACCGCTGCTGCGGTCGTTTGTCGCTCCGAATCTCTGCACCCAGTGCCACGGTTCGGAAGGGCTGAGGCGGTTCCTGGATTTTCACCGGTGACGGGGCGCGTGCCCGAGCGTGACAATTTGTCAACGCGGGACACGGTTCGGAAGGGCGTCCTGACAACGTGGCAAAGCGTGATGACGGCCCCGAATGCTGCGAGTCGCTTAACATTAGTTATTGTAATAGGTTATAATGAAATTGAATTGATTCTTCCGGTGGCATCGAGGTTGCTGACCGGCTGAGGGGAGAAGGTCCGGACCCACGCAAGCGGGGTCTTTCGATGTCGATCAACGAGCACAACTGGCGGGCGGAGCAACGGCCCGTCCTTTTCTAAAAATCCTGGCAGGAGCAGTCAACGATGGCGGTGAAACAATTGGCGTTTGATCAGGAAGCGAGGCAGTCGCTGCTTCGGGGCGTGGAGAAGCTGGCCAACGCGGTGAAGGCGACGCTGGGGCCCCGCGGTCGGAATGCGGTGATCGACAAGGGCTGGGGCAGCCCGACGGTGACGAAGGACGGGGTGACGGTCGCGGAAGAGGTGGATCTGAAGGACAAGTACGAGAACATGGGCGCGCAGCTTCTGAAGGAAGCGGCGAGCAAGACGAGCGAAGTGGCGGGGGACGGGACGACGACGGCGACGGTCCTTGCGGAGGCGATCTACCGCGCGGGCCTGAAGAACATCGCGGCGGGGGCGGATGCGAACGCGCTGAACCGGGGGATCGAGGCGGCGGTCCGCAGGATATCCGAACATCTCAAGACGCTCTCCACGCCGGTGAAAGTGAACCGGCGCGAAGACATCATCAACGTCGCGTCGATCTCGGCGAACAACGACCGGGCGATCGGCGAGATTCTGGCGAACTGCTTCGACAAGGTGGGCAAGGACGGCGTGATCACGATCGAGGAGGGGAAGTCCTCGGAGACGACGTTCGACGTGGTCGAGGGGATGCAGTTCGACCGCGGGTTCCTCTCGCCGCATTTCGTGACCGACCAGGACGGGATGGAGTGCGTTTTCGAGAAGGCGTTCGTGCTGATCCACGAGGACAAGATCAGCAGCGTGCAGAAACTGGTTCCGCTGCTGGAGAAGGCGTCGAAGGCGAAGCGTCCGCTGCTGATCATCGCGGAGGACGTGGACGGAGACGCGCTGGCGACGCTGGTGGTCAACAAGCTGCGGGGGATTCTTCAGGTGTGCGCGGTGAAGGCGCCGGGATACGGCGACCGTCGCAAGGCGATGCTCGAGGATCTTGCGATCCTGACGGGCGGCAAGGCGATCATGAAGGATCTCGGGACGGATCTTGAGAACCTGCCGATCAGCGACCTGGGTCAGGCGAAGCGCATCCACGTGGACGCGAAGGACACGACGATCATCGAGGGCGCGGGGGACACGTCGAAGATCAAGGGTCGCATCAGCCAGATACAGGCGGAGATTTCGAAGACGACGTCGGATTACGACCGTGAGAAGCTTCAGGAGCGGCTGGCGAAGCTGGCGGGGGGCGTCGCGGTGGTGCGTGTCGGGGCGGCGACGGAGTCGGAGATGAAGGAGAAGAAGGCCCGCCTCGAGGATGCGCTTCATGCGACGCGGGCGGCGCTGGAGGAAGGGATCGTCCCTGGCGGGGGCGTGGCGCTGTTGCGCAGCGAGTCGGCGCTGGACGGGGTGAAGCTCAAGATCGACGACGAGATGACGGGCGTGCAGATCGTGCGGGAGTCGTTGCGGGCGCCGCTGCGGCAGATCGCGATCAACGCCGGGCTGGAGCCGGGGGTCGTGGTTCACAAGGTGCTTCAGAAGGGCGGGGCGTTCGGGCTCAACGCGGACACGGGCGAGTACACGGATCTCATCAAGGACGGGGTCATCGACCCGACGAAGGTGGTGCGGACGGCGCTGGAGAACGCGGCGAGCGTGGCGCGGATCCTGCTGAGCACGGACTGCTGCGTGGCGGAAAAGCCGGGCGACAAAGGCAAGGATGAGCACGGGCATGGGGAGGGGATGGACGAGGATATGGAGTATTGATGGGGATGAAGGATTTAGTTCAGGACAGCCACCGGATAACGCGGGACGCGGAAGTAGCTGAGTTGTTCGCCGAGGACGTCAAGAACAATACAAGAATGCTGTCCCGGAACGGGCATGACACGATCGTCGTCGGCGATCGCTCGTTGGATCGGGATAAGGAATATGTTTCCGATTTGTGCGATAGCCGTCGCGTCTCAAAAGCGGCCATCTGCACTCGGAAGGACCTGGGGGTCGTGCGTTTAGACGACGAAAACGATTTCGACTCTCTGACAGGTCAAGATGAAAGCGGACTCCGCGGGGAATCGGACTACTCTGACGCGGCGCTTCGAGAGAGGTTTGTGCCGCTGGATGAATGCCTGCCCTATGAGAAAGCTTTCGCAGGCAACGAAGGGCGGGGATTGCTCAAAAAAGTTGAAGGCCCAGTGTGGGTACGCGTGACGCGACGTCGAGAGTGCGACGGGTCGTTGAGTGGACAGCGTTGAGATTCTCGAGGTGTACGTTCCCGCGCGAGTGGAATATCTCGCGAATCTTTATGTTTGGCTGCGGGAGCAATTATACAGCCGTCCCCTGCCGTTGCTGCACGGGTTCTCGATCTACGAAGTCAATGGCGCCTTCAGGGGAGCCGAAAGGGTTTATGAAGAGCGAACCGCGGTCATTCGAGTCGTGCTTGATGCTCCGGATGGAAACCCTGGGTCGCCCGACGATCGGGAAAGCGCCGCTCATCAGGCTCGGATCGAGGAACTCGCCACGGTAGTCAGAGACAGGATCACCGAGCAGTAGGAAGAAGAAGTGTGGTTAATCAGGATTCCCGCGCATCGAACGGTCATCCGGGCTGAACGGCAGGAGTAGGGCCAAGTGCGTTTGGTATATAAGAAATTCGCAGACGGGACTTACAAACTCTATCAAACGGACGATCGCGGCGGGAATGAGCGCGTCCTGGACAGCACGCTGCCTGACGATCACAAGGTTCGCAGGGTGAAGCAGTTCATCGAGGTGAATTGCGATGACGACGAAGTTCAGGATTCCCGTTCCGGGCTGAACCGGGTCATGAAGGAGTTGGAAAGGGTCCAGTAGCCGTCAGTTCGCTCATCCGGATTGCGAGGGCTGACGGAGCACGATCAACCGAGTCATAAGGAGGTTATTTCAGATATGGCGACTGCAACGGCGACGGCGACGAAGGGGAAGAGCAAGACGAGCGTGAAGTTCCGGCCTCTGGACGACCGGCTTGTGATCGAGCCGCACGAGGCTGAGGAGACGACGGCGGGGGGGATCGTGCTGCCGGACACGGCGCGGGAGAAGCCGCAGCGCGGGACGGTGGTGGCGGCGGGTCCGGGGAAGCTGCTGGACAGCGGCGATCGCGGGGAGATGACGGTCCGGGTGGGGATGAGCGTGCTTTACGGCAAGTACAGCGGGACGGAAGTCACGATCAGCGGGGAGGATTACGTCGTTCTGCGCGAGTCGGACGTGCTGGGGATCGTCGAGTAGGCGGTAGGCAGTAGGCAACAGGCAACAGGAAAAGGGTATGCCAAAACAAATGATGTTTTCTCAGGACGCCCGTCAGCAGATTCTTGAGGGCGTGATGAAGCTTGCGGCGGCGGTGAAGATCACGATGGGTCCGACGGGGCGCAACGTGCTGCTTCAAAAGTCCTACGGCTCGCCGCGGGTGACGAAGGACGGCGTGACGGTGGCGAAGGAAGTCGAGCTGCCCGACAACTTCCAGAACATGGGCGCGAAGATGATCAACCAGGTCGCGTCGAAGACCAGCGACGTGGTGGGCGACGGGACGACGACGGCGACGGTGCTGGCGGAGGCGATCTACCGGGACGGGCTCAAGCACGTGACGGCCGGGGCGAACCCGATGGCGCTGAAGCGCGGGATCGACATGGCGGTGGCGGCGGCGGTGGATTCGATCGCGAAGCAGTCGGTGAAGGTGAAGGGCAACGACGATCTGGCGAAGGTGGCGACGATCTCCGCCAACGGGGACGAAGGCATCGGCAAGCTGCTGGCGGAGGCGCTGGCGAAGGTCGGGAACGAAGGGGTGGTGGAGATCGAGGAAGGCAAGAGCCTGGAGAACGAGCTGGACGTGGTGGAGGGGATGCAGTTCGACAAGGGCTACATCTCGCCTTACTTCATGACGGACCCGGGTTCGCTGGAGTGCGTGCTTGAGGATCCGTATATCCTCATCTACGAGAAGAAGATTTCGAGCCTGCGTGAGTTCGTGCCGCTGCTGGAGGGGGTTCTGTCGGGCGGGCGTCCGCTGCTGATCATCGCGGAGGATGTGGACGGCGAGGCGCTGGCGACGCTGGTGGTGAACAAGCTTCGCGGCATTCTCAAGGCGTGCGCGGTGAAGGCGCCGGGGTTCGGCGACCGGCGCAAGGCGATCCTGGGCGACATCGCCGCGCTGACCGGGGGCCAGCTCATCAGCGAGGATCTCGGCGTGAAGCTGGAGAACATCACGCTGGCGCAGATGGGTTCGGCGAAGCGGGTGGTGATCGACAAGGACAACACGACGATCATCCAGGGCGCCGGGAAGAAGAACGACATCAAGGCTCGGGCGGAGCAGATCCGCAAGCAGATCGAGGCGACGACCAGCGACTACGACCGGGAGAAGCTTCAGGAGCGGCTGGCGAAGCTGACCGGCGGGGTGGCGGTGATCCGGGCCGGCGGGGCGACGGAGATCGAGGTCAAGGAGCGGAAGGATCTGCTGGACGACGCGTTTCACGCGACGAAGGCGGCGTCGGAGGAAGGGATTGTTCCTGGGGGCGGGGTGGCGTTCCTGCGGGCGATCGCGGGGGTGGAGGCGGTGCGCGGGAAGGCTCGCGGCGACGAGAAGACGGGGGTGGACATCATCGCGCATGCGCTGCGGATTCCGACGCGGACGATCGTCGAGAACTGCGGCGAGGACGGCGAGGTGATCATCGAGCAGGTTCTCGAGAAGTCGGGGTCTTACGGCTACGACGCGCGGAAGGGCGAGTTCACCGATCTGCTGAAGGCGGGGGTGGTGGATCCGGCGAAGGTGGCGCGCGTGGCGCTGGAGAACGCGGCGAGCGTGGCGGGGCTTCTGCTGACGACGGAAGTCATGCTGACGGAGTTGAAGGACGACGCCAAGCCCGCGGCGCACGCGATCCGGTAAAGGCGGCGTGGACAATCCGGTCGATGAATCAGGAGGGCGGGCGCGTGCGAGACGGCCCGCCCTTCGACACGTAAGGCGGAAACCAGGACAAATGATCAGGACGAAAAGGCGGCATCCCGCCCGAGGCTTGTCTGATCGTCGATGGGTTATCCGTCTCCGGTCATTCGTCATGTGTCATTAAGACGCTGTTTCAAGACCGCCAGGGCAGGGCGGGGAAAGAACGCTTCCTTACGGGCGCGGCTCGGTTAAGGGGCCGCGGCCAGGAACGGTTGCTGTGCGGCGATGTCGGCGCAGAAGCGGGATTATTACGATGTCCTCGGGGTGACGAAGTCGGCCTCGGAGGAGGAGATCAAAAAGGCGTACCGGCGGTGCGCGCACAAGTATCATCCGGACCGCAATCCGAACGACCCGGAAGCGGAGGGGCGGTTCAAGGAGGCGGCGGAAGCGTACGACGTTCTGTCCGACGCGTCGAAGCGGCAGCGGTACGATCAGTACGGTCACGCGGGCCTGAACGGTGCGGGCATGCGCGACTACGAGCATATGAACATCGAGGACATCTTCTCGGTGTTCAGCGACTTTTTCGGCGGGTTCGGGGGCGGGGGGCGGCGGAGTCGCGGGGCGGATCTTCAGACGCAGCTCGAGATCACGCTTCAGGAGGCGGCGTCGGGCGTCGGGCGAAGCCTGACGTTCGAGCGGCGGGACATGTGCGGCACGTGCGGGGGCAGCGGGGCAAGACCGGGGTCGCGGAAACAGACGTGTTCGACCTGCGGCGGATACGGACAGGTGGAGCAGGTCAGCGGGATGGGGGGGATCTTCACGAGCCGGATCGTGCGGGCGTGTCCGCACTGCCGGGGCCGGGGGCAGGTGACGAAGTCGCCGTGCGAGTCGTGCGGCGGGGGCGGTCGGGCGCGAGTGACGCGGACGGTCAGCGTGCAGATTCCGGCGGGGATTCAGGACGGTCAGGCGGTGCGTCTGCGAGGGGAGGGGGAGCCGTCGGAGGACGGGCAGTCGCGAGGGGATCTGCACTGCTACGTCCACGTTCAGGCGCATCCTCTGCTGGAGCGGCATGACAATGACCTGCTGTGCCGGGCGCCGATCTCGTTTACGCAGGCGTCGCTGGGGGCGAGGATCGACGTGCCGACGCTGACGGGTCGGGCGGACCTGACGATTCCGGCAGGGACGCAGAGCGGTCAGATGTTCCGTCTGAAGGGGTTGGGCATGCCGGATCTTCGGACGGGGCGTCGCGGTGACGAGATCGTGCAGGTGCTGGTGGAGATTCCGCGCAAGCTCAGCCGGAATCAGGAGCAGCTTCTGCGGCAGTTCGCGGAGACGGAGGATCGGTCGGTGCTTCCGGAGTCGCGGGGTTTTCTGGACAAGCTGAAGGAGTATTTCTCCCGGTTTGACAAGCCCGGCGACTCGGGCGACCGCGGGGGTGGAGTCTGATCGTGTGATTCTCGCGGGGGATCGCAAGGGGCAGAGGCGCGGAAGGATCATGACGGAGCAACCCGACATCATTCAGAAGGAAGGATCGGCGGAGGAGGTCGCGGGGTCGGCGGCGCCGACGGCGGACGCGCGGGAGCTTCAGGTAGGCGAGCTTTCGCGGCGGATCGAGGAGCTGGAAGGGCGGTTGCTGCGGGCGCGGGCGGACTTCGCCAACTTTCAGCGCAGCGCTGCGGCGGAGCGCGAGTCGTCGATCCGTTACGCGAACGTGGAGCTGATCCGGTCGCTGCTGACGGCGCTGGACGACTTCGAGCGGTGTCTGAGCGTGGAGGCGGCGTCGGAGGATGCGAGGCGCCTGCGCGACGGAGTGAAGCTGGTGTACGACAACATGCTCAAGGCGCTGCGCGACCGGGGGGTGACGGTGCATGATCCGCTGCATCAGGCGTTCAATCCGGAACATCACGAGGCGATCCTCAGCCAGCCGAGCGACGCGCATGCCCCGGGGACGGTGATCGCGGTGGCGGCAAAGGGGTATCAACTCGGCGAGCGGTTGATCCGGCCTGCGCGGGTCGTCGTGGCGGCGAGCGCGGGGGCGGCGGGCGGCGGAGCGGACGGAGACTGAAGACGTGCCGACCTACGATTACGAATGCACGCGGTGCGGGGAGAAGTTCGAGCTTTTTCAGTCGATCAAGGATCGGGTGAAGAAGACGCTGGCGGTGGACTGCGCGGAGTGCAAGAACCGGGCGCCGGTGGTGCGGTGCATCGGGACCGGCGGCGGACTGATCTTCAAGGGGTCCGGTTTTTACATCACGGACTACCGCAGCGAGGGATATAAGGAGGCCGCGAAGGCGGAATCCGACAGCGGCAAGGCGAAGTCCGACGCGAAACCGGACGGGAAGTCCGACGCTCCGGCGTCGAAAGCGGCGTCGGGGGCGAAGTCGGAGTCGGGCGACGCAGGAGGCGCTGCTTCGCCTTCGGGTTCGTCGAAACCGAAGGCGCCCCGCAAGTCCGGGAAGAAGCCGCAAACCTGACTCGGCCGCACCGGTCCGGTCCGCGGTACAATGCGTTCGTGTCATCGCGCGTCGAATCCCTGGGGCTGGACTGGGTCAGCGAGCGCCACCTGCGCGTCACTTTTGTTGCGGAGAGTCCCGACTTACCGGTGGGGGGGCTGCGTCAGGCGGCGCAGGCGATCCGTGACGCCGGGGTTTCTGGACTTTCATCGGCGACCCTCGCGTGGAGTTCCGTGCTCCTTGAGTTTGATCCGTCAATGCGTGACGAGGAAGCCGCGACGGCGGCGGTGCGCGCGGTATTGAGCGAGGCGTGGGCTTCGTCGAACGACGAGGCGTGGCGCGCGGTTGAGATCCCCGCGTGCTTCGAGGGCGCGTTCGCACCGGACGTTGAGGCGGTCGCGGCGCATCACGGAATCCCGCCGTCGTCGCTCGTCGAGGCGTTCTGCGCGGCGTCCTTCGTCGTCCGCTTCGTCGGATTCTGCCCCGGATTCGCCTACCTGAGCGGATTGCCGAGCGCGTTGGAGACGCCGCGTCTGAGCACGCCGCGCGTTCGCGTGCCCGCGGGGAGCGTGGGGATCGCGGGCGATCAGGCCGGGGTGTACCCGCTGGCCACGCCGGGGGGGTGGCGGTTGATCGGGCGCACGCCGCACGTGATGTTCGACGCGCGCCGGAATCCGCCGGCGCTGCTTTCGCCGGGGGATCGGGTGCGCTTTGTCGCGATCCGAGCGGACGAGTTTCACGCTTTTCTTCAGCGGGCCGAGCGGCATGTCTAGATCGGCGGCGATCCAGGTCATCGAGCCGGGGATGTTCACGACGGTTCAGGATCTGGGCCGCCCGGGGTGGACGCAGTTCGGCGTGCCTCGCGGGGGCGCGGCGGATGCGTTGTCGTTGCGGATCGGGAACCGGCTGGTCGGGAACGAAGAAGGAGCGGCGGGTCTTGAGATGACGCTGGTGGGCGGCGCGTTCGAGTTCGGGCGCGAGTTGCAGATTGCGCTGACCGGCGGCGACGTTGACGCTCGGATCGAGGGTCCGGGGCCGGCGCGCGCGGTTCTGATGTGGGAGGCGTTCGAGGTTCGTCCCGGGGAGCGGCTTGTCACGGGGCCGGTGCGGTCCGGGGCGCGAACTTACTTCTGTGTGCGGGGCGGTGTGCAGACGCCGAGGTTGCTCGGAAGTCGCTCGACGCATCCTGGGGCGTCGTTCGGCGGACATGAAGGCCGGGCGTTGCGGCGTGGGGACGCGCTGGAGGTTGGGGAGGGCGTTCGATCCGGGGATTTTCACGGTCCTGCGGGAGTGCAGGCGGCGACGGGTCGGGCGCCGCAATTCGCGAAGGACATTCTCGCACGGCGCGAATTGCGCGCGGTGAGCGGGGCGCATCTGGCGTTGTTTGATGCGTCGGGGGTTGAGGCTTTCTGGGGCGCGACGTTCGAGGTGTCGTTGAACGCGGACCGGACCGGGGTGCGTCTGACGGGGCGGATCGGGTCGGCCGGTTCGGGCGGGCGTCTTCCCAGCGAAGGCATGATGCACGGGGCGGTGCAGGTTCCCGAGTCCGGCGAGCCGATCCTGCTGGGCGTGGATCATCCGACGACCGGGGGTTACCCGGTGATGGCGTGCGTGATTGCGGCCGATCTGCCCGTTGTGGGGCAGCTTCGTCCGCGAGACCGGGTGCGGTTTATGCGCGTTGAACGTGCGGAAGCGAGAGCGTTGTACACGGCGCAGGAGCGCCGCCTGAATGCGGAGGTTCCGTCGTGAGCGGAGGCGCCGGAACGGCATCGTGGCGGCATGAGGTCGGCGCGGCGCCGTGGCGAGCCCTGGCGGCGGCGGGTGCGGGGTGGATGCTCGACGCGATGGACGTGACGTTGTACGTCATCGCGCTCGGGTCGATCCGGGAGGAGTTCGGACTGACGAATGCGCAGGCGGGGGCCGTCGCGTCGGCGACGTTGATCGCGTCGGCGGTGGGCGGGGTGGCGAGCGGCGTCCTGGCGGACCGGTTCGGGCGGGTGCGGATGCTGACGTGGTCGATCCTGACGTACTCAGTCTTCACGGCGCTGACCGCGACTTCGCAGAGCCTGGCGCAGCTTGTGATCTGGCGGCTGCTGGTCGGGCTGGGGATGGGGGGAGAGTGGTCGGCGGGAGCGGTGCTGGTGGCGGAGACGTGGCCTGCGAAGCATCGGGGCAAGGCGATCGGGCTGATGCAGTCGGGGTGGGCGCTGGGATACATCCTTGCGGCGTTGATCGGCGCGGTGGTGCTGCCGCGGTGGGGGTGGCGGGTGTTGTTTCTGATCGGGTTCGCGCCGGCGCTGCTGACGTTGTGGGTGCGGCGTCACGTCCCCGAGCCGGCGGTCTGGCGGCAGGGCGGGGCTGCGGCGTCGCGAGAGGCTGGGGGTTGGACGAGTTTGTTGCGAGCGCCGCTGCGATCGCGGGCGGTCGTCGCCACGGCGATGACGGCGTCGTTGCTTTTTTCGTACTGGGGATTGTTCACGTGGGTTCCGAAGTACCTGGCCGGCGCGGACCACGGCGGGGCAGGGCTGGGGATCGTGCGTTCGACGGCGTGGATCGTGGCGATGCAGGTCGGGGCGTTCTTCGGGTACACGTCGTTCGGGTTTCTTGCGGATCGGTTCGGGCGGAGGCCGACGTTCATCGCGTTCGTGCTCGGGGCCGCGGCGATCGTACCCGTCTACGGCGCAAGCGCGAGAAGCGGGACGACGTTGATGATCCTCGGACCGATCGTCGGGTTTTTCGGTCACGGATACTTCAGCGTGTTCGGCGCGATGCTGGCGGAGTTGTTTCCTTCCGGGATTCGGGCGACGGCGCAGGGGTTCTGCTACAACGCGGGTCGGGCGGTCAGCGCGTTGGCGCCGTGGACGATCGGCTGGGTCGCGGATCAGCACGGCTTCGCGCTGGCGCTTGCCGGGACGTCGGTGTGTTACGTGATCGGCGCGGCGCTGGTGCTTCTGCTGCCGGAGACGCGTGGACGGGAGATCGCGTGAAGGCGAGAACGATCGACCTCAATTGCGATCTGGGCGAGCGGACGGACCGGACCGGGATCGCCGAGGAGCTGCAATTGCTTGAGTTCGTGTCGTCGGTGAACGTGGCGTGCGGCGGACACGCGGGCGACGCGGACAGCATGACGCGCGTCGTCGAGGCGGCGCTGACGCGCGGCGTCGCGGTCGGCGCGCATCCGTCGTATCCGGATCGGGCGGGCTTCGGCCGGGCGGAGCAGGACATGCCTCCCGCCGCGCTGGAGGACGTCGTCGCGGCGCAGGTGGCGGCGCTGGTCGAGGTGTCGCTGCGGGTCGGCGCGACGGTCACGCACGTGAAGCCGCACGGGGCGCTGTATCATGCGGCGGCGCGGCGCGCCGAGACGGCGGAAGCCGTGGCGCGCGGCGTCGGGCGCGTGGCGGGTCCGGTGATCCTCGTGGGTCCGTCAGGCTCGCCGGCGCTGGGGGTCTGGCGCGGGCTGGGTTTCCGGATCGCAGGGGAGGCGTTTGCGGATCGTCGGTACGAACGCGACGGGACGTTGCGGTCGCGCAAGCAGGCGGGGGCGGTGTTCACGTGTCCGGCCGACGTCGCGGCGCAGGCGGTGCGCGTCGCGCGGGGGCTGGGCGCTGTGGCGGAGGACGGGACGATCGTGGCGATCGTCGCCGACACGTTGTGCATTCACGGCGACTCTCCGAGCGCGGTGGAATCGGCGCGGGCAGTGCATCAGGCGCTTGCCGATGCCGGAATCCGCATTCGCCCGCTGGTTGGCGGGTCCGCTGCAACCCGGTGAGCGCGGCGCCGTGGCCCAGGCCGCCGCGGGAAGCGCCTGCTTTGGGTCGAACGTGATCCCCGGGTATAATCACCGCGAGGGGGCGACGTTCGTTTCAAGCCCTGAAAGCGAGCGTGACGCGGAGGGAAGGGCAGCATGCGCGGGAACATTCCGGCGACGATCCTTTTGTTGGTGTCCGCAGGCGCGGGGCACAGTCAGGTTCTGATTGAACCGTGTTCACCGAGGACCGATCGGGAGGCGCATCCGCCGCCGGCCCTTCCGGAACTGCCCGTCGCCGGCGGAGTCTTCCGGGATCCCACCTTCTGCACGTCGATCCTGCGCGTGACGGATGAGCGGGACGGGCGGTATTTTCAGACGGCGTACTCGTACTGGCCGACGTTCAATCGCGACAGCTCGCGCATCTACCTCTTGCAGGACGATGACGGATTGCGGGCGTGGACGTACGAGTTCGACGCGCGACGTTTTCGAGTTTCAGGCAAGGTCGCGGTTCTGGATGCTCCCGCTCCGAACGGCGAGTCGCCGCGGACGGAGGACGCGATCTGGAGCGGGACGGATCCGGACGTGCTTTATTGTCATGCGGGGCCGGGGTTGTGGGCGTATGACGTCACGACGCGCGCGTACGCGCTCGTTCGAGACTTCTCCGCGGAGATCGGCGACGGGCATCTGCGCCAGATGAGTCGGAGCGTCGATGACGGCGTGTTCGCGTTCACGACGCTCAACCGGCGGTTTCGGGTGACGGGGTCGCTGGCGTGGCGTCGATCGGACCACCGCGTCATCGTGCGCCCTGATGAACCTGAGGGGCTGGACGAAGTGCAGATCGACAAGTCCGGGCGTTTTCTCGTGATCAAGACGGGAGGCGCGGGCGACGGCGCGATCCAGGTGCGCGTGCTTGACGTTGAGACGGGCGCGGTCGCGGAGCTGACGGACGGTCCGCCGGATTACGCGCCGGGGCACGGGGATTGCGGTTTCGGCACGATCATCGGATATGACAACTGGCTGAACCGCTTGCGTTCGCGCCGGCTTTCCGACGCGCACGCGCGGAAAACGGTGTTCGATCTGGGCGAGGACTGGACGCAGGACATTCACGTGTCGCTGCTCGGCGACGATCCGGCGTGGATGCTGCTGAGTTTGTACACGCAGTCCGCGGACTGCGACGTGCCGGCGGGTCTTTTCCGCGATGAGATTCTGCTGATGCGGACGGACGGAAGCGAAGAGGTGCGGCGGTTGGCGCATCACCGGTCTTGCGTGGGCGAGTACTGGGATTCACCGCGTGCGAATCTGAGTCGTGACGGGCGTTTTGCGGCCTTCACGAGCAACTGGGGCGGGGCTGATCGGCGAGACGTGTTTATCCTTCGGACGGGAGGCGACGTGCCGCCGCAGTCGGAGCGCCGGGTCGGGCCGTGACATTGAGTTCCCGATCCTGCTGAGGCGCAACGCGCCCGAACCCGCGCGAACTGAAGTTCGCGTGTCGCTCAGACGGAACGGACCAGCGGGGCGACAAGGCCGGCCGGCTTGGGGATCGATGTGATGCCGGTGTTCGAGTGTCCGACATGCGGGAAGGAATTGCGGGTGGAGCGGCGGGAGGACGCGCCGTACCGCCCGTTCTGCTGCCGGCGATGCAAGCTGGTGGATCTCGGGCGCTGGCTGGACGGAACGTACCGCATCAGCGAACCCCTCAGCGAAGCGGTTCCGGGGACGCCGGGCTCGGCGGAGCCTGAAGACTGATCTGTCCTGCCGGCGGGGGATCGGTCCGGAGACTTGACGGCCGCTGCGCCTGCCGTGTAATCACCGGACCAGCGAAGCGGCAAAGGCGAGCGCGGCAAAGGCAAGCGCGGCAGAGACCGGGAGGCGGATCATGCGAATACGGCGGTTGATTCCAGGGATTGCGGCGGCGGGGGTTCTGGCGGTCGCGTCGGCGTGCAATTCTTCCGGATCGAAGCAGTCGGCGGCGCCGCTGCCGCCTGACCCTCAGGAGGCGGAGCTGGCGGCGGGGGTTGAGCAGCATCGAGCCGCGTATTATCGCAACCTGCTGACGTTGCACGATTTCTACGCCGCCAACGGCCTTGAGACGAAGCGTCGCTGGGCGGCGTTCGAGCTTGAGGGTCTGGGCAAAGTGCGGACTTACGCCTACGCCGGGACAGCGGCGTCCGCGCCCGATGACGGTGGTACGGACAGCGGTCAGTAACACCCGCGGGGCGAGGCCGTAGCACCCGCGGGGCGAGGTGCGCCGGGCTCGGGTTCGTCGAAAATCTTCGGACGGATTTGACGCGGAACGGATCCCGGAGTAGATTTAGAGTGAATTGGAACTTGTCGTGGCGCACGGCAATTGCCCGCGCGGCGGTTTCCTTCCCTGGCGGCGGTTCGGTTTTTTCCTTGACAGGCAGAATCCGTAGCGACTTTGCGCGATCTTGATGCCGTAAAACGCGAGATCCGGGACCGCGTACCTCTGGTGGAAATCGTGTCGCAGCACGTGGCGTTGCGCCAGCGCGGGCCGCGTTTCCTCGGGCTGTGCCCTTTCCACCAGGAAAAGACGCCGTCCTTCACCGTGCATGCGGACCGGGGCTTTTTCAAATGCTTCGGCTGCGGGCGCGGCGGCGACGTTTTTACTTTCGTTCAACTCATCGAGAACACTTCGTTCGGCGAGGCGATGCGCATTCTTGCGGATCGCGCGGGGATCGAGTTGCGGCGCTCGGGCGGAAAATCTCCCGAGGGTCCGGGTCGCGCGGACCTGGCGCGGATCAATGAGTGGGCGTGCGGGTACTTTCGCCGGCAGTTGCAGTCCTCGCCCGCGGCGGATCACGCCCGGCGGTATGTCCGGCAGCGCGGGGTGACGCCGGAGACGGAGTCGGCGTTCGAGTTCGGGTTCGCGGCGGGGAATCTGGAAGCTCTGGTGGAGCAGGCGCGCCGCGCCGGTTTGAGCACGGCTGACCTGATCGCCGCGGATCTGGCGCGCGAAGGTGACCGCGGCGTTTATCCGACGTTCCGGGACCGGCTGATGTTCCCGATCCGGGACTCGATGAACCGCGTGATCGGGTTCGGGGGCAGGACGCTCTGCGACGACAAGGCGAAGTACCTGAATACCCGCCAGACTGCGTTGTTTGAAAAGGGTCAGGGTTTTTACGGACTGGCGCAGGCCCGTCAGCGGATGACGGAAACGGACCGGGTGGTGGTGACGGAGGGGTATTTCGACTCGATCATGGCGCACCAGGCCGGGTTCGCGGAGACGGTGGCGACGCTGGGGACCGCGCTCGGGGGGGCGCAGGTGGAGTTGCTTCGGCGGTACGTCTCGACGGCGGTGTTTCTCTTTGATTCCGACGCGGCGGGAGAGGCGGCGGCGGAACGTGCGATCGAGATCGCTCTTCCGCTGCGTCTGACGGTGAAGATGGCGAAGGTTTCGGACGGCAAGGATCCCGCGGATTTCCTCTTGGCGCACGCGCCGCAAGAGTTTGAAGGGATATTGAACTCGGCGGTGGATGCGCTAGAATTCAAGTGGCGACAATTGCTGCAAAGATTTGGCAGGGATGATCTTAAGAGCCGTCATCAGGCGGTGTCCGATTTTCTTGGTTTGATTCAGAGATCCTTTCAAACCCAGGCGGTGGACGCGATCACTCGGGGGCTGGTGGCCAACCGGGTCGGGTCGTTGTTGTCCCTTGATCCGCGGGAAGTGCTTGCGGCGGTGGGGCGGGGTCGCCCGGGAAGGGCGGAGCCTTCCGCGGCAGGGGCTCGGGGGTCAGAACGGGCGCGGGCGCCGGATCCGCTGGAGGCGTGTGCGGTTCAAGCGCTCGAGGTTGTTCTGAATGAGCCGGGACTGGTCGGCGGGTGCGCTGCGGTGCTGGAGCAGACGGCGTTTACCGAGGAGGCGGATCGGGTCGTGGCGCGAGTTGTGCTCGACCTTTTCGAGTCCTACGGGGAGTTCGAGTTGGGCGAAGTGCTTTCGAGGTGTGAGGATCCTGCGGCGGCCCGTCGTGCCGCGGAACTGGCGGACAACGGCATGCGTCGGGGGAACTACGAGGAGACCGTGGCGGGCGCGGTGGCGCGCTGGACGGATCTTCGGCGTGAACGTGATCTGCTTGGGATGCGGCGGCGGGTGACGCTGCGCGACTCGACGGCAGATCGCGCGGAAGAGGTGAATCAGGCTTATTGCGCGGGCGTTCGATCGGGGCGGCATTTCCGGCCTCTGCGGCGCAGCGGGGCGATGCGTTTTGGCGTGGAGTCGTCGGAGACGGATGCGGGTTCCGAGGGCGGGGATCAGGCGGCACAGGGAGCGGATTCTTCGGTATGAATGCTGCGACACAGACGGCGACGAATCTCGCCGAGGTCATTGACAACACGGTTCAGCGGCTGATCGCGCTGGGTCGGGAGCAGACGTTCCTGACCTGGGACGACATGAACGCGATCCTTCCCGACGACTGCGTGGATCCGGATGCGGCGGACCGGATTCTGCTGCGTCTGGAGGAGGAAGGTCTGGAGGTTCTTGACCAGATCGACGCGATCGCCGCCGGACGAAAGCGCCGCAGCGGGCGCGGATCCTCCCCGTCTCGAACGACCGGCGACCCCGACGCCCATCCGTCGGGAATCGGACCGGACGCGCGTTCGGCGGACGAAGGAGGCGACGAGCCGATCGTGATCGTCGAGGAGCCCGCGGGCAAGCGGATCGACGATCCGGTGCGGATGTACCTGACGCAGATGGGCGAGATCCCGCTGCTGACGCGCGAGGAGGAGATCCGGCTGGCCAAGAAGATCGAGCTGACCCGGATGGTGTTCCGTCAGAAGGTGCTGGAGATTCATTACTGCTCGCGGCTGGCGGTGGAGATTCTCGAGCAGGTGCAGGACAACCGCCTGCCCTTTGACCGGACGATGAAGATTTCGACGTCGGAACACGCGGCGAAGGCGCGCATCACCTCGCGCATGCCCGGCAATCTGGAGACGGTCCGCGCCCTGCTGCGGCGCAACGAGGAGGCGTGGGAGGAATCCGAGGCGCGGCGCATGCCGGCGGCGGACCGACAGGACATCGAACTCCAGGTCAAGCAGCGCGCCCGGCGGATTGCGAAGCTGCTGGAGGAATTGTCGCTTCGGACGAGCCGGATTCAGCCGCTGATGAAGAAGGTGCGCGGGCTGCACCTGAAGATGGGGCAGCTTCAGCAGCGGATCGAGTCGCAGAAGAAGCGGCGTACGATGTCGGACGAGGACTTCGTGGCGATGAAGGAGGAGCTGAGCGGGATCGAGTCGCTGTGCCTGTCGCACAACGGACCGCTGACCGACCGGCTGCGCGTCATTCAGCGCGTGTTCGGCGAGTACGAGGACGCGAAGCGCAAGCTGTCCGGGGGGAACCTGCGCCTCGTGGTGAGCATCGCCAAGAAATACCGCAACCGCGGGCTGGGCTTTCTCGACATCATCCAGGAGGGGAACACCGGTCTGATGCGGGCGGTGGACAAGTACGAATACAAGCGCGGGTACAAGTTCAGCACGTACGCGACGTGGTGGATCCGCCAGGCGATCACGCGGGCGATCGCCGATCACGCCCGGACGATCCGCATCCCGGTCCACATGATCGAGACGATGAGCCGCCTGCGCAACATCAGCCGCGAGCTGCTTCAGGATCTGGGTCGGGAGCCGACGATTGAGGAGGTCGCGCGGCGGGCGAAGATGCCGCTGTCCGAGGTGCGCCGGGTGATGAAGATATCGCGACAGCCGATTTCGCTGGACAAACCGGTCGGCGAGAGCGAGGATTCGTACTTCGGGGACTTCGTGGAGGACGACCGGGTCGAGTCGCCGATCTCGACGGCGGGCGGCGAGATGCTCCGCGACCGCATCGAGGACGTGCTCAAGACGTTGACGTACCGGGAGCGAGAGATCATCAAGCTCCGCTACGGCATCGGCGACGGGTACACGTACACGCTCGAGGAAGTCGGGAAGATTTTCAAGGTGACGCGGGAGCGTGTGCGCCAGGTCGAGGCCAAGGCGATCCGCAAGCTTCAGCACCCGGTCCGGTCGCGGAAGCTGGAAGGGTTCCTCGAGCAACTCGACGCCGCCGTGGCGCAGGGTGGTGATATGTAGCGGGTGCGGATCGTCGCGGAGACCCGGGCGTGACTGTTTCGGCGGCGATGGAGTCTGTCCGGCGGCTTCGCTGCGGCGGCGCCGACCGGTCTGAACCGAGGGCTGGGGACACTTCCGCTCAACGCGCAGGCAGGAGACGGTGGTGACGATCGGGTACGCACTGGCTGCGCTGCTGGCGGTCGCGTGGATCCTGCGCTGGTATGTCGTCGAGCATTATCGCCGCAAGGAGCGTCTGCTGACCGAGTCCGCCTACGACGGACCGCCGGACCCGGCGCCGCCGGTGTCGATCCTTGTCGCCGGCAAGGATGAAGAAGACAACATCGAGTCCTGCGTCAGGTCGCTGCTCGCCCAGGATTACCCGGATTTCGAGATCATCGCGGTCAACGACCGCAGCGGCGACGCGACACCGTCCATCCTGGATCGTCTCGCGCGGGAGTTCCCCGACCGACTGCGGGTGATCCACGTGCGTCACCTGCCCGACGGCTGGTTCGGCAAGCATCACGCGATGCACGTCGGCGCTCAGGCGGCGCGCGGCGCGTGGTTCATGTTCACCGACGCGGATTGCCGGCAGGTGTCGCGGCGCACGCTCAGCCTGTCGATGCGCGAGTCGATCGAGCGGAAGGTGGACTTTCTCTCGCTGCTTCCGGTGCTGGACAACCGGCGGTTCTGGGAGTGTTGGTTTCAGCCGGTGTGCGCGGCGATCCTCCTGCTGTGGTTTCAGCCGCGGAAGGTGAACAAGCCGGAGTCGCCGCTGGCGTATGCGAACGGCGCGTTCATGCTGATGAACCGGCGCTGTTACGACGCGATCGGGGGTCACCCGGCGTTCCGTCAGCAGGCGAACGAGGACATTCACATGGCGCGCGTCGCCAAGGCGAGCGGACTGCGCCTCAAAGTCATGCAGAACGACGGGCTTTACGTCACGCACATGTACCGCACGTTCAAGGAGGCGTGGCGCGGCTGGGGGCGGATTTTTTACGGCTGTCTCGGTCAGCGGCGGAAGATCGCGCTGGCGATGACGTTCCTGCTCTTTTTTTCGATCACGCCCTGGGCGAGTCTGGTCGCGGCGCTTGCGGGAGCGGCGCTGTCGGAGGGGGCGGACCGCGCCGCGTGGCGGGAGGCTGCTCTGGTCTGGGCGGGCGTGGTGCTCGTCATGCAGTTCGCGCTGGTCTCGTGGTACCGGATCGTGCGCACGCCGGCGATCTGGTCGCTGGGTTACGTGCTGGGCTCGCTCGTTGCGTGGACGAGCCTGCTTCATGCGTTCTTTCAGGTCGGCGGACGAGCGCGGACGATCTGGCGCGGAACGACGTACCGCGCCGGGGTGCGCACCGATGATGCTCCCGATCCGGCGCCGCCTGAAGGGGTTCGGGCGTCCGCGCCGGTGATCGCCGAAGCCGCGGGATACGGTTCTCCGCCGGTCGCGCCCGGGACCGCGGCGGCTTCGTCGGTCGTCCTTCCGTCGCCGGCGGCGGAAAGCGTGCGGCTCGAGGGATAAGTCGCCGGATGCTTCAGGATGTTTCGAGCCTGCCTTCGCCGACGGATATTCCGACGGAAGCGGTGCGCGACGCGGCGGAGGATTTCTTTTTCGGGCTGGACCGCGCGAAGCTGATCTGGCTGGGCTGGCTTGTCGGGCTGCTCATCGTGTTGTGGGCGGCGCGGCGGGTCATGCGGTGGGTGCGTCGGCGGCGCCCCGCGAAGCTGCATCCGAGTCTTCAGAAATACGGCGACGCGTCGACGGGCGCCGCGGGCGAGGAGGCACTTTCGGCGAAGCGTCATGCGGAAGCGGCGCGGATCGTCGCCACATCCAGCACCGCGGACATCGCGGGATACCAGATTCTTCAACAGGTCGAAGCCGTGTACGTGGACGGATTCCGCAGGCCGGAGGACGCGCTGGAGGGCTTGAAAGCCGCGGCGGCGATGAAAGGCGCCAACGCCGTCATCCGCGTGCATCAGGAGCGGACGGCGGCGGGGCGGTGCAGCGCCTCCGGCGACGCCGTGATCGTGCGGCGCCTTGAGAATCCCGCTTGAGATCGTCCCTGTTTCCCTGCGAGGCGATGCGGGTTTTTCCGTGACGCACGGGGCGGGGCGCGACCGATCGGCCTTTCCCCCGCGGATTCGAGATTTCCGCGGCGGCAGGGATACAATGCTCGGGGGAGAAGGCTCCGCAGGAGGGGGATCATGCGAGTTCCGGGAAGTGCGGCGGCGGCGGCCGCGATCATCGGCATAGCCGCATCACCGACGACGGCGGGCGCCGACGGCGAGCGTTCCGTCGCGCGGTGGACCGTCCTGGTGTACATGTCAGGCGACAACGATCTGGAGTCCTTCATCGTCAAGGATCTCGAGCGGGAACTGGCCGCGACCGGTTCCACCGATGAGATCCATGTCGTGGCGCTCGCCGACCGCGCGCCGGGTTACGACGACAGCCGGGGGGACTGGACGACGACAAAGCTTTTCTACGTTGATCAGGGAATGCGCGCCGATCCCGGATCTGCGCTGGCGGACTGGGGCGAGCGCAACATGGGCGACGCACAGACGCTGATCGACTTTGTTGCGTGGGGGCGCGAGCATTGTCCGGCGGAGCGCTACGCCCTGTATTTCTGGGGCCACGGGTGGAACTGGCACCCGGGCTACGTTATGTCGGATGACACGGATCGGGACTCGCTCGACCTTGATGAACTGGCGGCGGCGCTGCCCGAGATCGGGTTCATCGACTTCGTCGGGTACGACGGCTGCAACATGGCGGCGATCGAGGTGCAGACGTTGTGGCACGGACACGCGACGGCGCTGGCGCATTCGCAGGAGTGGGTGGGGTGGCACGGCGTGGAGTATGACGTCGTGCTTGCGCAGCTCGCGGCTCGGCCGGAGATGACCGCCGACGAACTGGCCGTGGCGACGAGTCAAAGCGCGACGTCGGACAGGACGTGGTCGGCGGTGGCGGTGGATCACCGGTTCGAGGCGCTCCTGACGGCGGTCGATGCGTGGTCGGTCGCGCTGCTGGACGGACTGGACAGGAATCGGGGCGCGTACAAGGCGGCGTTCCGAAGGACGCAGTCGTTCTGGCAGGCGCCGATGGACAAGGATTTGTATGACATGGCGCACCAGATTCAGCGCCACGTGAACGACGCCGCGCTGCAAGACGCGTCGCAGGCTGTTCTGGACGCGGTGGATGCGGTTGTCCTGCACGAGCGCCACCGCGCCAAGTACGATGACGCCCACGGGATCACGATCCATCACCCGTCAAACCGCCGCCAACAAACGAACCGGCGGTACTACGAGGGTCTTGAGTTCTCGCGGCAGACACGCTGGAACGAGTTCCTGAAGGCGTATTTGCGGTAAAGACTCCGACTCCGCTTGTCGCGCGACGTGGGAATGATCGGCAATTGTTTTCTCGCGATCAACGGCTACGCCTGGTCTTCGCCTTGGCGGTCGTTTTGACGGCCTTGCCCTTGGCGCGCACGGACGCGGACTTGGGCGTGCGGCTGCGGCCGGTTCCGCCGCGCTGGGCGGGCTTGCCGGTTTTCGAGGAGCGTCCGGCGCTTGTCCCGCGTTTCGCGGGCGCGCCTCCACGGCCGGGGCTCGTCATCACCTTGAACGCAAACACCGGCGTCACGTCCTTGAGCGTGTCCAGTTTCCAGCAGAGTTTCAGGATGCGGTCCGCTTCCTTGTCGCGGATGACGCCGTCGGCGAGGCGGCGGAACTTGGCGACGACCTCGTCGTCCGTCATCGGGTTTTCCGCGTGTCCGCGCGGGAAGTCCACGCGCTTCGCCGCGACGGTCCCGTCGGCGCAGGTGATGGTGATGTCGTTGGGGATGCCCTTCGGGTAGCCCTTGTTCAGCTCGGCGTCTTCGACGATCGTCGTGCGGTCGATGAGGTTGAGCAGGCGCGGGTCCGTCAGGCGCTCCTCGTCGAAGGTCGCCAGCGTCACGTCGCCGTCCACCAGCGCCGCCGCGCAGCAGTAGAACAGCGAGTGATCCGCCGTCTCGCGCGACGTGGGGCGCAGCTTCTCCGGCTCGGATCCGATGATGCTCACCGCCGCCTCGAAGCTCTTGATGAGGATGCTCGCGATGTCGCGGCCTTGCACGTGCGGACGGAGCTGGAGACAGGCGTCGATCGCGGACTGCGAGTGATACTCGGCGGGCCAGTACTTGATGTACGTCCGGTCGATCATGAACCGGCCGTCGGGGGCGAGGACGAGGTCGCGCAGTCCCGGCACGGAAAGCTGCTTCATCCAGCCCTTCGGACCCTCGAAAATCTCGAACGGACCGGTCAGCCCGCGCCGCGCCAGGTCCGCGGCGAACACGCCGTTGCGCGCCGCGTTCGAGAACGCGCACGCCTTCCAGTCCGAAATCTGACCGGTGCGCGTCTGACGCGTCGCGATGTTGCACACACCGGCCAGACCCAGCGCGTGCTCGAGTTGATCTTCGCTCAGACCCCAGAGCTTCCCCGCGAGCATCGCCGTGGAGACGGCGCCGTAGACGACGTGGTCCCAGCCGCTTTTGCGCAGGCTGTCGGCGTCGCACATGCGGCATTGCAGCTCGTACCCGATGACGGCGGCGAGGATCAGGTCGCGCCCGGTGCGGCGGCCGGCTTGCGCGACGGCGACCGCGGCCGAGAGGTTGTCCGAAGGATGCGCCGGTTCGAGGCTCAGATAGGTGTCGTTGTAGTCGAGGTAGCGCACCATCGCGCCGTTGGCGAAGGCGGCGAGGTCCGGCGTCGTGCGGTGCGTCGTGCCCCAGACCGTCGCGCCCCCGCGCGGCGACGCCTTGACCGACATCGCCTGCGCCCGCGCGACCACCCCGGGGTTCGAATGATACGCGCCCAGGCACGTCGCCAGCGAGTCGATCACCCGGCGCTTCACCTCGTGAATCGTGGAAGCCGGAAGATCCTCGTAACGGATGCTCTGCACCCACGTTGCAATGCGACGACCCAGCGTCATATTCCGATGCTCCTGTCGGCGTTCCGGACTCGCGCCCCGGAAGCCCGCCTTCTTTCACGTTTCGTCCTCATCTCCCGATCGAGGGTCGGGGACGAAGGGAGGAATCATATCGAAGCCGGGCCTTTGTGCGACGCAACGGCGCCGTTGTTCGACGCCACGCCCGCCGTCCCCCCTGCGTACGTCTGCCGAAATCGCCGCTTCACCCGGTTCGTCCCGCAAGGCGCCCCTCCAGCAAGCAGGACGGCTTGTCCATCATACCCCGGAATTACCCTTAATCGAACCCGGGCGAAAGCCGCCCATCTTAACAGGTCTCGCGAGACGGCAACGCAAACGGCTGAAGAGTTACGTTAGCGGAGCCTTCGGTGCCACAATCCTGCCGTCTGCCAGTTGTTTATGTAGCTTTGGATTTACTTGACTTGAGTGGGGTTGTTCGGGTATCCTGCGGGGCGGCGTATTCGGGAATAAAGAAGCCATCCGATGGAAAGGATCGGGGCAATGAGCGCCGGATCGAGACCCCACTCCCCCTTGCCCGGAGGCGTCCTTGCGCCTTCTTGGATTCAGGCAGGTCACAGGTGACGTAAGGGACCGACGGCATCCATTGTGCGATCGAATACGCCATAGACTGGGTGACGCGGGTTGATCGGAGGAATCTCATGATTCTCATAGTCGCAATGTCCTATGCCATTCTGATGGCCGCTCCCTCGGAGCGTCGTGTGTATCTTCAGTCTCTCGGCTCCCGTGTTCAGGTGTCGCCGATCCGAGTTGCACCGGCGGCATGGGTGAACGGAGACGTGATGATCGGCGAGTGGCGGGACTTTTCTGGTTCCGTGTCCGGATGCCTTGGGGCCGAGTTCTTCGATTGCGCGGACCCGGACGAATTGGGAGATCTCGAGGACGAAGACGGGTGCGGCATGGGCGGCGATCGTTGGTTTCTCGGCCCTGATTACTGTAACGGAATGGCCACCAATGACATGAGCACGGAATCGAGCGGGAATGGACGCCGCGCGACGCACTTGAACTTCGCCTGGTATTGGTACTGCCTTGGGCATGGTGTGGAGGATTGTACGATCGTGATCCTGACGGGTGAAGACTTCACTCAGGAATGCGGCGGGTTTGACGGAGCCTATGACGGCGTCGCCTACGACTTCGGTTCGCTGGAGTGCCATACCGGAGCGTTTTACTATTCCATTGTGGATCTGACCGGACGAGACCTTTTTCATCAGATGCCTGCCGATGGATCGGGGTGGTACCAGATTCGCTTTCTGACGACGGGAAATGAGCCGGCGACCTGCGCCCAACCGATGCTCTGGGGCACGTCGGCGAATCGACCCGGCGATCAGCAAAAACCGCAATGGGATGATGACTTCCCGCGAGACGGCCAATACAATGGCCAGCAGGAGTGTTATGACTACACCTCAGGAACCTGCCCGCCGATCTTCGGCGCGATGATCTCGTTCGGCGACGGAAGCGGCGATTGCCGGGCGGATGCCTGCCCAAGCGTCGAGTGCAACGGCGGCGAAGCCTTAGCCGCCAAGGCTCGAATCAAGGGGGGGCAATGCCAAGTCAAGGCGACGATCAAGAACGCGACGCCTTCCTTCGCCTACGGGATCGTCATGCCGACCGGTGCTTGCGTGGTGAAGGACGCCAATGCACGCGGCAAGGTCGTCGTGAAGGAGCGGCCGTCCGTTGGCGGGTCCGTGGAGGTGCCGACTTGCGGGCTGATCAAACAGGTCGCCTGCCCCTGATCTTCCAGGGGTATGACGCTGTGCAAAACCGAGCCGCGCCCGTCAGGAAGCGTTCTTTTGGGGATCCTCGCTGGTTTGATGTGGGTGCTGCCGGGGGATTCGTCCCCCGGATCCCTGGGATTTTTCGCTTTGCGGCCTTGCCAGCAGGCAGGGAAGATAGAGTCGGCCGGCCCGAGTGAACGAGCCCCTGACGGGGGCTGCCCACACAAAATAGCGAGGAGGCCTCTTTTTTCCCGTCCCCACCAGCGGTTTTGAAACAGCGTCTATGATCCCCCTTCCGGCTGATCGGACCACGACTCAATCCGTTGATTCAACGGATCCCTGCGCCGTGGCGGTCCACGCCCGCATAGTCTTAAGGGTGGATCTCGCGCCGGCTCATTTCTTCGCTAATCACATAGGTCCTATAATGTACATTTTTTTCACGTTATTTTCGCTGTAGATAGGGTGTATTTCAGGAATGAAGCCCTTCCGCCCCGTTTCGGGAAAGCGTCCGAGTTTGCGCTGGCACGGTGCCGTATCGAGCTTTTCCCGGGGCTGAGGATCATTCGGCTCCAAAATACACTTGACGGGTTGGATTGATTCAGATATGATCCGTAGGGTTGTGAGTGAGGTCGCCTTCGCCCGATGCTCTGGGCGAAGGGTTGGGGGGTTGAAGTCACGTCATCCGCGAGAAGGGGGCATAGCGCTATACGGGACGCATGCGCGCCGCGTGTAAGGGCGGCGCTCGGTGAATCTGAGCATGGCGCTGAGCACCGGAATATCAGAGTCACGTTCGTGGTCTTCTTTCTGCCGGGCTCTGGATATGGGCGGAAAGGCGAGAGGGCGGAAGGGGTTTGTTAGGAAGGTGGCTTCGCTTTGCCGCAGGTGGCGGGGCGGGGTTCTGGTCTTTTTGAACGAGGGAGGATGATTCATGCTTAGGAATGGTAGGAATTGGCTTGCCGCGGTGGCGGTCATGGCGTTTGCGGGTAGCGTGATGGCTACCGAGATCGCCTTGGAGGACACGACGCCGATCTGGCCGACTCACATCGCCAAGGTCATCGCGCCGGGCGTCCGTGGTCCGTGGGTTGAGTATCAGATTCCCGAGGTCCAGCCGGTGGCCTTGGGCCCGGTGTGGGACAGCTACGAAGCCGATCCCACGACCTGGAACAACGTCGACAACATCGCGTGCGAGTACTACACGCCGTACTGCCTCGGGCAGTGCGACGGACGTCGTTATCGTTGGTGCAACCAGAACTGTGACGGCACCGACAACGACTTCTTCCGCAACAAGCGGATCGGCACGGGTGGTGCGACGGCGGCCTCGCCGCCGAACCAGATTACGGTCGCGACCTTCATCTGGGGCAGCCGCGAGAATCTTCCGGCCGAGGAGTTTCAGTACGAACTGCTGGTGTTCGATACCTATGACGGTACCGGTTGCACCGATGCGGGTTCGAACTTCATGGGCGGCGTGGTGTTGAGCTTCGCGGCTCCGATCAACCCCGGTTTCTATCGCACCACGGCCGACCTGACCGGCGGTTTCGAGATTCCGTCGCCGGGCACCGGTCGCATTGCGATCCAGAGCGGCTTCTACGCCGACTACGACAACGACATCTATTCGACCCACAAGTACTCGGGCCTGTGGTTCACCAAGGAAGGCTACGAGAACCAGATGGGCAACCAGGATGACCTCGGCTTCGATGATTTCGCCGCCGGCAACAACGACGGCGTTCTCGATGCGGGCGAGTGCATCTTCAGCGCTCCGGTCTGCGGCAACAACATCCTGGTCGGTGCGGCCATCCTGCTCCTCGGCGAAGGTGGCGGCGGCGGTCCGTGCAACAGCGACGGCTGCAACGGCAACGAGAGCCTCAAGGCTTCGGCCCGTGCGAAGGGCTGCGGTTGCCAGGTCAAGGGCGTCCTGAAGAACGCCACGCCGGGCGCCGTGTACGGCATCCAGCTCCCGAGCGGCCAGTGCGTCACGACCGCGGCCAACAACCGCGGCAAGGCGAAGGCCAAGGAGTGCCCGTCGGTCAGCGGCAACGTGTCCGTCCCGACGTGCGGTCTGAGCCGTGCGGTCAACTGCCCGTGAGTTGGCTTGAACAAGGTTGGCTCAGTTTGCGTCGGACTCGTCCTTCGCAAATGAGTAAAGTCTGAATCGCCGACCCCGCTGGTCACGCACCAGCGGGGTCGGTTCGTTCTGTTTACCCCGTGCGGACGACGCGCTTAACCGAGCCGCGCCTGTAAGGAAGCGTTCTTCTTTCCCCCGGTCCGATGAAGATATCGAAACAGCAACGTCGTCCGGCGTTCCATCGAGCGGCCTTCGCACCGCGCGCCCGGCTCATCCGGATCCTTGATCGCGCGCAATACCCCGGGACGTGAAGAAAGAAGGAGCGATCGCGCATGTCAAAACAAACCTGGAAGCTCAAGCCCGGCGCAACCTGGCGCGACAAGCTCGAACGACGTCACCCGAAACACGGAACCGTCGTCGACTCCCGTGGAAAGAAGCTGCTGATCCCGCGCCCGCGGGACGTCGACGCCGCGGTCCGCCGCGTACGCAAGGGCCGCGTGATGACGATCAACGACCTGCGCGATCGGCTCGCCGGGGGAACCGGCGCGGACTCGGCATGCCCGCTCTGCACCGGCATCTTCCTGCGCATCGTCGCCGAGGCTGCCGAGGAGGATCTGCGCGCGGGCCGGAAGCGCGTCGCGCCTTGGTGGCGCATCGTCCGCGACGACGGCTCGCTCAACCCGAAGCTGCCGGGCGGGACAAAGACCCAGGCCTCGCGCCTGCGCGCGGAAGGCGTTGCGTTCATCGGCGGATGCGTCAAGATGAGATGATCGGGATCCGGGATCGATCTCCGTAGGACCGCGGAACCGCTTACCGAGCCGCGTGGCTTCAGCCCGCGCGATGTCGTCCACGGAGTGGACTCCGCGCCTTAATCCTGCAACGCGGGCTTCCCTGGCGGCCGACTCGCCTCGGCCCAGGCGGGCACGTTGTTTCCGCCTGCGGAGCCGCCGGAGGTTGTCGCGGGACAAGCCCGTACCGGTTTCGATCCTCCAAATCCGCTTGAATTGTCCGAAATCGCCGTGTTTCGGCCGCCTGATCCAGCGTTGGAGTATTAACGCAGGTCATCCTTTCTGCGTTTCTCCCAGGAGGGGGCTCCGCCGACGGACCGCGCTCCGCTTACGACGCCGGCGCCAGCCCGACTTCCAGCCCCCAGGTGATCAAACCTGGTGAAGGATTGACCCAGTCGAGACGCATGGCGTCCCCTTTGCAGATCGTCCACGGCGAAGGCTCGGCCAGGGCATCCATCCGCTGGTTCACATCGGCGTTGACCCCCGCCGCCGCGACAGTCGCCAGCACCGTGTTGTACGCCGATCCGCCGGCGCTGCTCACGCTGATCCGGAACGCCGCGCTCCCCAGCGAACCCGTGAAATGACACCGCACGTACACAAGCCGGAACCGCCGGTCGAGCTTGAACGTATGCGCGATGGACCCGTTTCCCGTCGCTGTTTTCGCCGTCACCGTGCGCAAAAGACGCGCTTCCTGCTCGCTCAGTTCCGCGACCTGGCGATCCAGTTCTTCTTGCGCAGCCTGAATGAGCGTCGCAATGTCCGTCGTCACTTCGCGTCCCTCCTCGTCCGCCGCTCCGCGCCCGGCGGGGCATTTATCCCGCCCTCCGGCGACCCGGACTTACTCCGCCTCGTCCGTGATCCGATCTGAAAGCGTGTCCCCCTCCGCGATCTGCACCCGGAACGGCACGCTGACCAGACTTCCCAGTCCCGATGAAAGATTCGGAAACGTCACCGTCGCGTCGCCGCCGAACACCGCCTGCTGAAGGGTCCGCTTCCGGGACTCTCCGTGGCCCGCCCGGTAGCGGATTATCAGGTCGATCTCGTCTTCGATCGCCAGCAACTCCTCCGCCGCGCTGCCGTGCCAGACGTACACGAATCCGCTGACGCGATGCAGCCCGCGCGCGTAGGTTCCCAGCGGCGCAGCAGCCGCGTCGCCCCCGTCCTGCGCCAGCAGCTCGACGCCCGGGCGGTACACCACCGCGTACACCCCCTCGATGACCGTCTCCGTGAAGGGCGACTCCCGCAGCACCGTCGCCGCGCCGCGCGTCGCCAGAAGCCAGATCATGTGTGCTCTCCTTTTTCGGATCGGCTCGACGCGCCTCAGGCGGGGGCGCCCGCGCCTACCCGTTCTCCTCGCGCGCCACGCGGATGACGCAGGTCACCTCGCATTCGGCGGTTGCCGCGCGAACGCCGGCGTGCTGCCGCCCCCGGGAAAGATCCCACCGGCGACGATCGAACCCGTCCGCGCCCTCGATCAGTCCGCCGTCGCGCCAGGCATCCAGCACGTCCTCGACCCGTCCCATCAATGTCACCAGCGGTTCATGCGGATCCGCGGCGATCGCATCCGCAACGACGATCACCTGAAGCGTCGCCTCGACGATCCGGTCGTCGTCCACCGCCGCCGGCGTCCGCGTCCGCATCAAAGCCACCCCCAGCAGCGGCCGCGGCCCCGTCGCTTCGTCCGTCTGCCCTGGGATCAACCTGCGAAACGGCTTCGACTCGGTCGGCGGGTTCGCAACCAGCGCGTCCGCCAGCGCCTCGCGCACCGCCTCGAGTACCGCGGCAAGCGTCGTTCGATCCGGCATGTCGATCTCCTCTCCGAAAGCTCAAGGCCCCGGACGCTTCAAACCGCATCCAGTTCGCCGTCCGTCAACAGGCGCGCCCGTCCCGTCGTCGCCGCGGCGACGCCACGGTGGGTCGCCGCCGCCACCGCCGAAACCGAGGGAAGCTGCACCGCCCCTGCCGCGACATCCGCAAGCCACGCCCGCGCCGAGTCATAAAGACGCCGCGCGTCCTCCGCGACCGGCGGACGACGGACCCGACAGCGGAACTCCGCCACGTCCAGCGTCACCGACTTCAGCAACGCCGAAAGCTCCGGAAACGCGACCACGTCGATCGGCGCCGCATACCGCTGCGCGAGGTAGCTGTTCACCTCGCCCTCCGCGGCCAGGCGGATCTCGTCCACCACCGCCGCATCCGCCTCGCCGTCGCCGTCGTCGTCCGTCAGTTGAACGTACACCGCAGCGCCCAGCCGCGCCTCGATGTCCGCATTCGTGATGTACGCCATGTTGGCTGACCCTCCGAAATCATCCGCCCCCTGAATTCACGAAGGACTTGAACGTCTGTGCGGAACCAAGCCGCGCCCGTCCGCCCTTTACGTCGCGCAGCGAGGTCAAGGGTAAGAAAGCGGGCTTCCAGGCCTCCGGGAAAGCCTTGAAACATCGTGCGACGGAAAGGCGCAGAGGACGCTTGCGCCGGCGAACGTGCTTTTGCAAGACCCGCAAGACCACGTTCGCGGCGCCCCCGGCTTTCCTCCGCGCCCTCCGCGCCTCCGCGGGGAGTCTCCTCCGCCGCGCATCAGCTCTCGACGAAGTCCGAACGCATCGCGTACTGCCAGTACCCGTAAGCGACGCGGTAGCGCGCCCGCACCCCGAAGAGGAACTTCTCCCGCCGGAAGCCCTCGTCGCTCGCCTCCGTCAGCGCCGTGAACTCGATCGGCTCCCGGTCCTGGAAAATGAACGGACGGATCACGCCGTCCGTCTTGATCAGGTACCACTTGCTCAGGTCCGTCAGCCACGGGAACGCCACCACCCGCGCCGCTCCCTGAAGCACGTTCGTCGTTTGCTGAACCACCGTCGCGTTCACCGCCTCCAGCGCCGTGAAGTACATCGACGTCGGCACGATGCACGCCAGCCCCGTCGCGCTCATCGACATCGGCTGCCCGCGGTCGTCCTTCAGCCCCAGCATCGCCCCGATCGCCGCCTTCAGCGCCGCCTTGAACTCCTCCACCGTCGGGTCGTCCTTGTTCGCCGCCGTCGCCGTCAGCTTGTTGTCCTGAGAGCCCGAATCTCCCGACACGTGCGCGTCGTTGAAGAAGCTCACCCCGTCGTAACTGTCGAACCCCGACGTCTCGCCGTTGATCAGCAGTTGCGCGATCAGGTAGTCCTTGTGCGTCGCCGCGCGCTCCGCCAGCTCCGCGATCCGGATCCGGATCTGCCCCGTCTGGTCGTCCGCGATCTCGTCGCGGTCCACCTCCAGCGTCGCCTCGTACTTCAGGTTCTCCACCGAGTACGATTCCGTCCGCATCCCCCGCGCCAGCCGTCCGTCCCCCCACTCCCGCATCTGCGGAACCGTCCCGAGCCACCGGTACGTCTCGCGGTCCGCGGTGCTCGCGATCCGCGTCGCCCAGTCCTGAAAATACGTCTGCACCGACCCCAGCCGGTTCAGAAACTCACTCCGCAACCCCTTGGTCAGCAAGCCCGTATTGATGATCGACATCGTTGACTCCTCCCCCTCCGCCCACAATTACCGCGGCGCATGAATCCGCCGTTTCGACTCCCGCCGCGCGTCGCCGCGCCGCGCAACCGACACCCCGATGTTCAACGCTTCAGACGTAGTCCACCTCGACCAGGAACGGACCCGGATTCGCCGTCGTCCCGTTGGTCACCGAAACCGTCAGCACGTCCCCGCCGTCCGCGTCCGCGTTGCTGATCGTTCCCAGCGACGACGCCGTGTTCGCGTCCGGAAACGGCGCGCCCGTGTTGAACGTCTTGCTCGCCACCGTCTGTCCGCCCTTCTGCACCGCCACGACGCACGTGTTCGAGTCGTCGATCCCCGCCGCCGCCGTCGCCTGGTTCACCACCCGCGCCCCGACGATCCACGCCTCCTTCCCGAACGCATGCATCGCCCGCGCCGCGAGGTCCGATCCCGCCGAAAGATCCTCCACCGCGTGAACGATCGTCTTCACCTGCCGTCGTCCCACGTCCAGCCGCAGGATGATCTCCCCCGACGCCGGCACGTCGCTCACCACGCCGACGTAGGTGTTCCCGTCCGACGTGAACGTCAGCGTGTCGTCCGCCGACGCGAACACCGGCCGCCCCACGTGCGCCGCCGTCGCCCCCGACAGCGCGTGCGCGAAATCCCCGAGCGTGTACACGCGCACCGACTTCGCGCCGTTGCTCCCCGCGCTGTTGTCGCTCTCCTCGTACGCAAGACCCGCGAAAGCGTCGCCCGCCGTCAGCGGCCTCGCGTATCCCGAAGCGTTCAACCCGACGAACGACCCCTTGTACACGTGCGCGGAAGCCGCCACCGCCAGGCTCCGCAGCTCCTGATCCAGATAATGATCCACGTTCCGATTTGCCGTCAGCGCCATCGCCTCATTCCCCCTTTCCGCCTCTCACCCTTCATCACGCCGCGCTTGATGCATTCATCGCGCCGCGCTCACCCGCCGCGCACCGCCTCCGCCACGTACGCCTCCTCATCCGTCAGCTTCTGAAGCAGCGCACTGCCCCGGTACTCGATCCGCGCCCGGTGCGCGCGAGACTCCGAACCGCGCGCCGTATCCGAGGCGCCGGGCGGCGTCGTCCGCCCCGACGCCACCACGATCGGCGTCGCTCGCAGGTACCGGTCGAACAAACCCTCGTCGCGAAGCATCAGTTCCTCCGCCCACTGCCGCTGCGCCTCGACCAGCTTCCCCTCGCGCATCGCCTCGCCGATCCGCGCCTCGACGCGCCGCCGCCGCGCGTCCTCCTCCAGTTCGCTGATCCGCCGGCCCGCCGCCGCCAGCACCTCCGCGACGTCCGCCTCTTCTCCCAGGCCCACGTCGCGCCGCAGAAGCGCCAGCGGCGACAGACCGTCTTCCCCCTCCAACCCCTCCGAGTTCACCACCGGCGACATCCCCACGATCGCCGGCTTGTTCGTCAGCGCCGCCGAGTGAATCCCGACCAGCCGCCGGTCCCGCTTGCGCACCAGCGCCACCGGCGACAGATACCGGTAGGCCTTCGACGCAAGCTGTGCCTTTGCCGCCTCCGTCCACTCGATCGCCGCGAAAAGCCCCTCGCCCGACCGCGCGATCAGCCGCTTGATCCACCCCGCCGCCGGCGCCTGTCCCGTCGGCGACGCGTACTCCCCGCCCAGCGTCTGATGCTCGTAGTCGATCGGCACGTCCGTCCCGTGCGCCGCGAAAACCTCGATCGCCTCGCGCACGCCTTCCGCATCCACCACGAAATCCCCCTTCGTGCTCCGCACCGTCCCCCACGGCGCCAGCAGGACCTCCTCCGGCAACGCCCCCTCCAGCGCCGCCGACGTCAACACCCGACGATCCGTCTCCCTGACTTGCACCACGTCTGCCTTCTCCTTTCCCGACCACGCCGCTTCAGAATCGACCCGCGCCCACAATCGACCCGAGCACAAAACAACCGAGCCGCGCCCGTAAGGAAGCGTTCTTCCCCCGATCCCCAACCCTGAATCAATCCTTATTCGCCTCGCCTGCCGGGGTGCGGATTTCCCGCACCGATCCATCACTTTCAGATCGGATCGCCCCCACGGCTGGCGACCCGCTCCAGCACCGCCTCCTTCTCCTGCGATTCCGGAATCCCCAGCGTCTCATGCACCCACGCCCGCGGCGCGCGCACCCCCAGCCGGTTGATCGCCACGTCCAGCACGTTCGTCAGTTCGGAAATGTCCCGTGGCCGCCCGGGCCGGCGCACGAAATGCGGGACCGGCGCCGCATCGCCGAACCGGAACCGCGTCAGCGGACCCAGCACGTCGCGCCGGATCGTCTGCGCCTCCTTGCGGATGTCGTCCGCACGAAGATCCTGCCGCACCTGGTCATGCACCGCCGACGCCGCCAGCGTCCCCGCCGCGCCCGTCGTCTCCGTCGTCAGCGTCTGACCCAGCCACGCCTTGCTCATCTCCCGATTCAGGAAGTCGATCAGCCGCTCGAACGGCGGACCGATCGTCCCGCGGTTCGCCTCGATCACCTCCAGCTCCACCCCCCGGCTGAAGATCCCCGCCGCGTGGCTCGCCAGCGCCTCCAGCATGTGCAGCAGCTCGCGCTTCTCCTCCGCCGTCGCGCTCGGGTCATACCGCGCGATCCGCACCGGCATCCCGAAAATCTCCGCGAACACCATCCAGTCCTTCAGCGCCAGTTGCTTCGCCAGGTACACCAGCGCCGACACCCGCAGCAGCCCCCCGCGCTGCGGATGACCCGACTTGTTCTGCGGCGTGTGAACCACGAACTTCCCGCGCGCCGCCTCGATCCCCTCCCGCGGCGCCTCCTCCGTCAGAATCCGCGGGACGTCGAACGCGTCGAACACGATCCGCGTGAAATCCACCGGCGCCACGTCCGCCAGCCGCAGCCCCTCCGCGCCGGCCTCCCACACCAACTCGCAGATCGCGAGGTTCCGCCCCGTCGCCAGCGAAAGATGCTGCAAAGCGTCGTCGAAGCCCTCGACCCGCGCCAGCGCTTCCCGGCAATGCGCCGCCGCCTCCGCCGCAAGCCTCGCGTCCCCGGTTGACCGGCCGCGCGATCCTCGCCCCACGTCCGCGACGATCGTCCACTCCAGCCCCGTCAGCGCCAGACGCCGCGTGTTCGCCACCGAGTAAAGGTGCGCGTCCTTCTCCTCCATCTGCTCGAAGAGGTGCATCGCCGACTCCAGCGACCCCTCGTCCGCCTCCCGCAGAATCCCCGCCAGCTTCGACGGCGTCAGTCCCACCGACGGATAATCCCGCACCGAGTCCTCGCGCCGAGGCAGAATCACCCGCCCCGCCGCAGGCCGCTCCCCGTCCGAATCCCGCAGCGCCACACGCCCCGCACCAGACCGCTCCCCGCCCGAATCCCGCAGCGCCAACGCCCGTCGCACCGCGCCCCGCGCCGCCGTCATCACGTCTTGAAGAACGCTCATGCGCCTCTCCGTCCGCCGCCCCTCTCGTCTGCCTCACACGCCGCGCCCGCCTCACACGCCGCGCCCGCCAGACCCCACCGACCTGAATCGTGATCCACGTAAGTGGAGCGCCCCGAGCCGCGGGCTTCAGCCCGCGCGAACGCTCGCCTCGTGGCGCGAACGCTCGCCTCGTGGCGCGAACGCTCGCCTCGTGGCGCGAACGCTCGCCTCGTGGCCCGCACGCTCGCCTCGTGGCGCGAACGCTCGCCTCGTGGCCCGCACGCTCGCCTCGTGACGCGACGCGGAATCGAGAACGACGACCCCCGAATTCCCGCCCTCGACGCCCGCTCCCGCATAACACGCCCCGCGCGCGCCGCGCCCGCGCGCCGTTCAAGCGCCGCCCCCCGCACCCACCAGGAGAGAAAGAGGATCCGCAGAGAACGCAGAAGACGCAGAGAAAGGAATCGGCGGCTCGCCGCGCCTCGGCGTGAATCTGCGTCCTCTGCGGATCCCCTCCTTGTCGCCCGCCGGCCAACGGCGCGCCGACGCTCTCCAACATCCGCCGAACACGGCTTGATCCCCGCGCCGCGCGGCGGTAACCTCCGCACGTCATGGCGAAGAAACCTGACACCCCCGCGAAGCGTCGCGCGCCGAGCCGCCCCGGCGGAAAGACGAGCCGTCCGTCGCCTCCGCCCGCGCCCGCCGCCCGGCCCTCCGCGCTGCTCGACACGCGGATCATCTACTGCGGCGATTGCCTCGATCAGCTTCGCAGGCTGCCCGACGCCTGCGTGGACCTGATCACCATCGACCCGCCCTTCAACAGCAACCGCAACTACGAAGTCTTCTGGGGCGAGACGAAGGAGAAACGGGCCTTCGAGGACCGCCACGCCAGCACCGCCGCCTACATCGACTACATGCGCCCTCGCTGCGTGGAACTCGCCCGCGTGCTCAAGAAGACCGGCAGCTTCTACTACCACTGCGACTGGCACGCCGGGCACTACATCAAGGTCATGCTCGACCAATTGTTCGGCGAGAACAACTTCCTCAACGAGATCATCTGGAAGCGCACCCACGCTCACGGTTCCGCCGATCGATTCGCGCCGGTGCATGACACCCTCTTTGTCTACCACGGCGGAAAAGGGCACACCTGGAACCCCCCCCGACAGCCGCACGATCCGGCATACGTCGAGAAACACTTCAGGCAGATCGACGAGCTGACGGGCCGTCGGTTTCAGGCCATCACGCTCACCGGCTCCGGCATCCGTCGCGGCGAGAGCGGCATGCCCTGGCGCGGCGTCGATCCCACGCGCGTTGGTCGACACTGGGCGATTCCCGGCAAGGTCATGGATCGGTACAACCTCGCTGGAGATTCCGTGCAGGAACGCCTCAACTCGCTTGATGCCGCCAACCTCATTTACTGGCCGCGAGGCGGTGACGGGGTGCCTCGCCTCAAGTGGTTCGCCGACGAACTAGAAGGTGTTGCGCTCCCCGATCTGTGGACCGATGTTCCTCCCATCTCCGCCAACGCCGCCGAACGGCTCGGCTACCCCACGCAGAAACCCCTCGCACTCCTCGAACGCATTATCAAAGCATCCTCCAGCACCAACGACATCGTTCTCGACGCATTCTGCGGTTGCGGCACTGCGTTGGTTGCAGCACAGAATCTCGGCCGACAGTGGATCGGCATCGACATCTCACCCACCGCCTGCCGCGTGATGGCCAAGCGGCTTCGCGATGTCTGCCGCATGAAGGAATCCGAGCCGCTGTGGAAGGCGCACAAGACGGATGCTTTCATCGTCCGCGACCTGCCGTGGTCGATTGCGAAACTGAAGGAAATCCCCCCGTTCGAGTTTGAAAACTGGGCGATCATCGCCATCGGCGGCATTCCCAACAAGGCGCAGGTCGGCGACATGGGCATCGACGGGCGCATCTTCCCCGTCTCCGCCGCCCCGAAGAAGCGCGGCGCGGCGTCCGGCGAACTGGACTTCATGGACCAGTGGTATCCGATTCAGGTCAAGCAGAAAGACAAAGTGGGCCGCCCGGACATCGACGCGTTCGAAGCGGTCATGACCCGCGAGGACCGCACCAAGGGCTTCTTCGTGGCCTTCGACTTCAGCAGCGACGCGATGCGCGAAATCGACGCTTTCTTCCGCAAGAGCTGCAAGGTCATCGTCCCCCTGACCGTCCGCGAGATTCTGGAAGAGGAGATCGCCAGGAAGCTGGTGTAGTGCCTTGTGTGAATCCGAAGGTTAATGATTCCACATTAGTTCGGAGTTGCAAAGAGCGATGAATAGCGACACTCGAATTGATGAGGAGAAGCTGTGCGCCGATTGCTTTGAACGTTTTCTCTCGGAGATCCACGGCCTTGGAGCCATACATCTTGAGAAAGTGCCGGAGGACCAAGATCCCCCGGATTACTGGTTCACAATCGAGGGCGAGCGCTTTCCTGTGGAAGTCACCAGCCTGGTTGGCGGGGTGACCGTCAAGGGAAAGCAGCTGTCGACTATCCAGCGGGACAATGCCTTTGGCGCCTTTGCAGATCGCGTGGAGAAACAGGCAAGGGGAAAGGAATGCCTCAGCGGTTTCTACGTGATCACATTCGGGGAGCACGCCGACTTGAAAGATCGTCGAGAGGAACTTCTGAATTCAGCACTCGCCTATATTTCCGACACGAGAGACTGCGCCGCCCCTGGCGAGCGAGTCCTACGGAACGGCCGCCATCACGAGAAAGTCACGATCTCGAAGTACTCGCCGTACGGCCGAGACGTTGAAGGCATTTGCATTAGGGCGGAGTGGGTTGAGGAAGCGGACAAGGAAGCGCTTGCGCGCATCCGGGAGAGCGTGTGTAAAAAGTCTCAGAAGCTCGCGAACCGCGGGATCACCGCCAGCAACTGCCCTATTCTGCTCCTTTATGACGCGTATCTTCTTGCGAGCATCGACGGTATTGGGAGACGCTTCAGCTCTGAAACCGCCGGGCCATTTCATTCAGTCGCAATTGTTCGCGGCACGATTCAGCCCGGAAGTCGCGCGACCGGTGGCGACTTGCGAATGCTCGCGTCGAAGAACCCGAAATGGATGGAACGTCCAAGGCTGCAAGGCTCCTCGGGTACGACCGTCTAATCTCATCGTAGCTCGCCCGCCGCGCTTGTGCGTTCTCATCTGCGTCCTCTGCGGATAATCCCCGTTCCGCTTCGCGCATGAAAAAGGCCGACGGCAGATCGCAGCGGCAAACGCGCGAACGCGTAAGGCCCCCCCGCTGATGATGCGTGCCGTCGGCGGACCCGCAGGCTAACGCCTGTCCCCCCGCCGGTCAACCCCCTTCTTTGCCTTGCCTGCACCCC
>JAJVHU010000043.1 GCA_022072505.1 Phycisphaerae bacterium | reverse complement strand
GCGTGCGCAGCAGCGACCACGTTTCACACCGATCCGCGATGGCTGACACGCGACGCAGCAGGTTGACGACCTGCGCGTCATCGGTTCCGAGCACCCACCGCGCGAACCGGCGATCGAACGCCGCGCCACCGCCCTCTCGCGTTCCACTCCACGCGCATGAGGCTCCGAGCATGATCCCGTGCGCCGAGCATCCGAGGGCGTTGAAGTGACCGTGATCGCCCCAGTCCGTATTCAGCAGGCCGATTGCGCCGGCGCCCAGCCCCGCACGGGTGAAATCGACGAGGTTCCGCTCCGCCGACCCGATCGCGTTGAGGATGCGCTTCCAGCCCGTCGTTCCGGGGCAGACAACGGTCTCGAACCCGGCTTCGACGAAGCGCCGGGTCATGTCGTAGCGCGTGCCGGCGTCGTACCCCCAGTGCAGGATCGCAAGATCGCCCGGCAGCGCGTCAAGCGGACTGGAATCGCGGCGTGGTGCATGAGACGGGACGGGGGATGGCGGGCTTGCCGGGGCATCTTCGCCGGCATTCGTGATCGCGCGGGCTGAAGCCCGCGGCTCGGGAATCAGGTGATTCACCAACACATCGCTCCACATTTGCGCCTGCCGCCCGCGCGCCTGAAGGAAGCGTGCCGTCTCGGTGATCCGTCGCACGTAGGCCTGCGCCCGGCCCGCGTCGTCGAGCGTCGCCGCATTCCGCCCGCGACCCAGATCGTGAGGCTCGTCGCCGCAGAGGTTGACGACCGGACCGCTGAAAGCGTCGAGCACGTCGCCCCAGATCCGCTCGACCAGGCGCATTGACTCGGAGTTCAGCACATCCAGCGTAAACCCGCGCGCCCGCTCCGGCCAGCTCATCTGCGTCCACGACTTCGTCGCCTCGATCTCGGCCAGATGCCGGTACTTCGGCATCGAGAGCACGCGGCCGAGGTGTCCCATCGTCGCCACCGCGGGCACGAGCGTCATGAAACGTTCGTGCGCATACGCCTCGACTTCGCGGATTTCGTCGGGCGTCAGTCCGCGCTCCGCGTCGCAGATGTCCGGATCGAACGCGAACGTGAACGCATGTTCGATGTAGAGTTGAAGCTGGTTGACCTTGAGGGCGGAGAGGCGGTCGATCAGGCGCTTCAACGTCTCGACCGTCGGGACTTTCCCGCGCGTGACGTCGTGCAGCAGGCCGCGCAGGGCGAACGCCGGATGATCCCGGATGACGCAGCACGGCGCCGCATCGGGAAACACCCCGAGCATCTGTCGAAGTGTCTGCAATCCGAAGAAACACCCCGCCGGCGAACCCCCGACCAGTTCCACGCGATCGGGCGCGACGCGCAGTTCGTAGCCCTGCGGATGCGTGATCCGGGCGGGGGATTCCGTGATGTGCAGCGGCGTCCCGGCCGATCGACGCGCGTCCTCGCCGCTAAGTCCTCGCGAGCGGCGCGAAACGACGCCGGCAAGGATTCGATCAACCTCACGGCGCACACGATCGTCCGGGCAAGGTTCCGCCGGCGCCAGTCCCGGCGCCCACCGGCAGCGCCCAGGCTGCGTCTCGATGACCGCCGGCGTCGGCGTCAGCCGTGAGTTCAGAATACCGTCCTCCATCATCCGGACACTGTAACCGCTGTTTCAAAACCTCCGGGGCAGGGCGAAAGAAGAACGCTTCCTTATCCTTGACAAGGCTTCGCAACGTCAAGGGCGGGCGAGCGCGGCCCGGCCTTGCAGCCGCGTCTTAGACGCTGTTGCGAAACCACCGGTGCAGACGGGCAAAAGAACGCTTCCTTACGGGCGCGGCTCGGTTTTGAAACCGCGGGTTAGTTTATCCGCATAACGCCTCGTATTGCGAAAACTTTCTTGTCCGGAATGTCCTGTCGGAACCGGAGCGGAGGGCGACACGGAGACGATCGGCGGGAAGTCGGCCGATCATCAAGCGGCGGTCATCGGTGGCGGGAAATCCTGCGGCGGTTACGTTGCCCCCTCAACTCTTCGACCCCCGGCGTTCCGGATTGCGGTGCGGTGCGCTTTCGGGCACGGGGCGGTCCGGGGCGGCCTTGGGCTTGCCGGTTCCCGGTTCGTTCTGAGAATAACGGGCCGTCGAAGCGACGAAGGGTTGGCGGCGAGCGACGAAAGGTTGGCAGCGGCGGCGGTGGCGGGCACGGCGAAGGGAATGAACGTCGCGATGGGGCCTAGCTGGGAGCAGGTGAAGTTCGCCGTGGGATGCCCGCGGTGCGGGGTGGACCTGCGCGGGCAAGGCGAGCCGGTCTGCCCGCGATGCGATCTGGCGTTTCAGTGGAGCGACCTGATCCCGAGAGAGGGGCTGCGCTGCCCGTCCTGCACCTACGATCTTTTCGGGCTGTCCGAGCTGCGTTGTCCCGAGTGCGGCGATCCTTTCACCTGGGACGGGCTGCTGCGGGCGCATGACGAGCGCGAGCGGTCCGAGTTCGAGTTCCGGTGGCGGCGACAGCCGATCCGGTCCTACGTCCGGACGATCCGCCGGACGCTTCGGCCGGGACGGTTCTGGCGCGGCATTGCTCTCCACCACGACCCGCGACCGTGGGCGCTCGTCGCGTACGTCGCGGCTACGTGGGGTTACTTCGCGTTGATCCTGCTGGTCGCATTAAGCGTCGTGTCGACGTTATCGTCGGTCACGTTAGCGTTAGTCGGCGTGACGGCGTTTCCGCGGCTTTTTCTGTCAAGCCTCGCTAGCCACGTCCGGTTCCCTGAGTTTCTCGTTCTGCTGGTGATGGCCGGAACGTGGTGCGCGGCGTCACTCGGGTCATTGTTTGTTCTTGAGCAGTCGATGCAGAAGGTGCGTGTCCGGCGGGCGCACCTGTTTCGGATCTGGGCGTATTGCGTGCCGACGTTGCTTCCGGTCGCAGCCGTGGCGGGCGCGGCGATCCTGTATGCGGGCGAGTCTCTTGGGTGGCGGCTGCGTGGTGCGTTGCGGGAGCTGCCGGTGTGGATGGGCGTCCCCGCAATGCTGGTGGTGTTGTCAACCGTTTATGCCTTGCGCCAGGCGTTTACGCATTATCTGAAGCTGCCGCACGGGGGGGCCATCGGAGTGCTGACGCAGGTCGTGGCGGTGCTTGCGGCGTTTCTCGCGGCTGACCTGATGATGCCCGCGTTTACGGGCCGGTTCTTTCTCGACCTGGCGTCCGTTCTGGGGATCAGGATATGAACCCCTCGACCCGCCCCGGGTACTGGAATGCGCCCCGCAATCGGGCATCACGCGACCCAAATCTCCATCTGACTCCGGTTGTGACATGCCCCCCGAGCGCCGTAGCCCCGGCAGGGGCGCCAGACAACAGCCCAGCACGCCAGTGCTGGGAAGCCGTCACCGAGGATCCGGAAGTCCCGGAGGGACGACAGAAGTTCGGGAGAAAAGAGAACCGTCGTCCCTCCCAGGCATCATCGCACATCGCGTCACAACGACCGACCTGGATCTCCACCCGGCTCCGGTTGTAACATGCCCCCCGAGCGTCATCCGAGATCCTCCGTGCGTCCTCCGAGAGCCGTAGCCCCTACCTTCTTGACAATTGTCAATATCTTTCGGGGCCGAGGTTCAGGTCGCAGCTTATCTCGGCGCCGTGAGTTCGCGCGGGCTGAAGCCCGCGGCTCGGGGGATTGCGCCGGGGATTGCGCCGGGGATTGCGCCGAGGATTATGCCGGGGATTACGCTTCGGAGCGCAGGTAGTCGCCGGAGCGCCCGCCGCGTTTTGATTCGAGGCGGACGGGTCCGAGCGTCATCATGCGGTCGGCGGACTTCGCCATGTCATACAAGGTGAGGGCGGCGACGGTCGCCCCGACGAGCGCCTCCATCTCGACGCCGGTCCGCCCGAGGGCACGCGCCGTGCAGTCAATCCGGACGGCGTCCGGGCCTTCGGCGGAGAGGTCGATGCCGACGAACTCAAGGGGAAGCACGTGACACAGGGGGATCAGATCGGACGTTTTCTTCGCCGCGGCAATGCCGGCGAGGCGCGCGGCGGCGAGGGCGTCGCCCTTGGGCAGACGACCGGAAAAGAGGGCGTCCCGCACGTCCGATCGCATCACCAGCCGCGCGGAGGCGACCGCTTCGCGGAGCGTCACGGGTTTGTCCGAGACATCGACCATCGTTGCCCGGCCTTGGGCGTCGAGGTGTGTGAAACCGTGCGGGTCCGAGATCATGCGCCGTCTGTGTCCTCAAAAGCGGACGGTTCCGGGCGGATCGGATCCGCGATCCGCACGACCCGAGCCGGACCGCTCGGTCCGATCATTGCTCGGAAAGCGGTCAAGTCAAACGACAGGCTCACCGATACCGGTAAGATGAGCCTGAGTCTGCGGATGATTGTGCCGTGTGAGGCGTCGGCGTCCAGCGCGGGTTGCGTGGCGCCGGCGGCGGACCGTCCGTCGCGCGTCCGGACCCCGTCGCTGATGCGGCGGCTGGTCGCGTGGGTGGCGGCGTCCCGGGCGCACCGGGTCATCCTGCTGATCTGCGGGGTCTGGATTCTGAATGCGTTCGACCTGGTGCTGACGATCACGGCGCACCGTCAACACCTGCTGCATGAGCTGAATCCGCTGGCGAAGCATCTGCTGTCGCACGGAGAGTTGTTCCTGGCGCTGTTCAAGCTGGGGCTGCTTTCGATCGGGACGTACGCCCTGCTGAAGTTCCGTCAGGAGCGGATCGCGGAGCTGGGGTGCTTCGTGGTGATCGCGACGTACGTCCTCGTGGCGCTGCAGTGGCATTTCTGTTACGAGGTGTACGCGACGACGATCAATTGCGGACCGGACGTGCTGCATTTGTGGCAACCGGCGCAGGCGCCGCTTCCGGTCTGGACGTCGTCAGGGGCCGCCGCCGCGCCGTTGCATCCGTGACTCCCCTCGCGGTCTACGATGGTCGGTTGGCCAGCACGAGCCCCGCGCCTGCTGCGGCGAGGAGGATTCCCGCGTAATACCAGAGGTTCGGGGCATTGACCGGCCGATGCCAGATCATGCCGACGATGGTTCCGACGATCGGCGCTCCGGAGAACACCAGGGGAACGACGCTGGTGGGGCGTCCGCCGTGCTTGAGCGCGAAAACGATGCCGAGCGCTCCGACCGCCCCGAGCACGCCCGCGACGGTGGAGAATTTCACGCCCTGCCAGCCGGTCGCGGCGGACACGAACTCGAGGGGTTCCGCGCGGGTTCCCCAGAGATAAAGCAGAATCACCCCCGCAAGCAGGAAATACGCCAGCCCGACAAAGAGAAACGCCCGCAGCGCCCCCTGTCCCTTCGGGAGGAATCCGCCCTGTCCCTGATGCAGCACCGGGACGTACGCTCCCCAGCACACCACCGTCAACACTACGAACGCCAGCCACGTCCTCATCTGGATCCTCCTTCGCCGCGCGGAAGCGGCTCGGCGGTCTTTCTCGAAGCCGCCGCCTGACCGAGCCGCGCTGCGGCGGGCCACGCTAATGCGGCGCGCGGCGTTCATCAACGCAGTCGGGGGCGAGTTTAGCGGTCCGGGGAATTGCGCGGATTCTGCATCAACCGGGCGGGAATGTTGCAGCTTCGCCACATCGGCCCTGAACGTCCCGCAGAACAAGGGCTTGCGCCTTGCCCGGGCGGCGCATGCGCGGACCGGTGTTGACGGATGTCAACATGCGGGAGGGCGTTCTGGGACGCAACGGCGCGTTTTGAGCTTGTCGGCGTGGAAGGCAACCTCACGCCCCGCCTACACTTGGGTCAGAGGGGCGGACGCAGCGTGCGTCGTCGGCACGCATGTTGTCCTGATTGAGCGGCGGACGCGAGGGCGTCGCCGTGCGGCGGACGGACGCTCGTTCGTGGGTGGGGAACTCAAAGGAAGCAAACCACATGAAAGAGGAAACGTTCCAGAGAAAGCTCGCGGAACTCGTGCGGGAGATCGGCACCTTGCCGGAGGGGGAGCGGGAGAAGCTTCAGCTTCTCGCCGAGCAGACGCGCGAGCGGCATAAACAACTCAAGGAAACCGTCAGCAGCCTTCAGGAGAGCATTGATTTCCTGCGACTGAGCATCAAGTACCTGATCTTCGATCTCGAAGCGACGCGGCGCGAGAACGCCCAGCTCCGAAAGATGCTGGACGAGCAGAACGGGGGCGAGGTCTGAGCGAAGGCGGCGCGCCGGACCCGAGGGCGCGACCGGCGGCGGCGCACGGGCGACAGCTTCGCGCGGCCGCGCGGCGCCCGGGGGGAAAGAGCGGGTCCGAAGTCTTCAGCTCGACCGTCGGGCGACGCCGGGATCGGCGTCGCCCTTTCTTGCGCGCCGAGGGGGCGCCGGCGCTTTCGGCTCCTGCCGCGTGGGCGGTACATTCCCCCCCGGCGCGCCGTTCTGACGTGAGGGAGCCTGAGTTTCCCCGCATCAGTCTGGAGCCGGCGAGGTCGGTCAGATGTGGCGTATTGCCGCCGGAACGTTGATTGTCACGCTTTGCGTCCTGCTTTCGGCGCGCGCCGACCGCGTGGTCAACGTGGTCAATTACGCGGTGGAGCCGATCCGGGGTTCAGGCGCGGCGCGTTACCTCGTCCCCGCCATCGCGGCAGGACTGGCGGTCCGGTTTGCGTGGCGCGGACGGTGCAGCAAAGCAGCCGTCGTCTGCGCGATCGTCGCCGCCGGTGCGGGAGGTCTCCTGCTGGTCGGCGCGGCGCCGGGCCTGCCGCCGGTGAGCTACGCGGCGCTGGCGGGAAGCTGGACGGCGATGTCCGCGGCGCTGGTCTCGTTGAGCCGAAGCTCCTGCCCTGACACCGTTAAGGCCGCAGGCGCGGCGGCGTCCGGCGCTCCGCCCGGCGCTTCCTGCCTTCCAGCAGTGATTCTGGGTTCCGCCGTCGTCGCCTCGACGGCGTGGCATGCCTGGATGCAGGTCGTGCAGTGGAAGCACTTCGCGCTGGGGTTCGCGGATGTCGGGTTGTTCGTGGTCGAGCTTGAGAACCTGCTGCCGTGGAAGCCGGAGGCGGCGGGCCGGTTCGCCTCGACCCGGATGGGGTTTCACTGCATCCCGCTGTTTTACGCGCTGGCGCCGGTGTACGCCGTGGTGCGGTCGCCGGTGCTGCTGATGATCGTCGGGCCGCTGGCGCTGAACGCGGCGGCGCAGCCTTTCTTCAGCCTGGCGAAGGCGCGGACTGGTTGTGCGTGGACGGGGCTTGCCGCCGGACTGGGGTGGCTGGCGCTGCCGTCGCTGTCGCGGCTGCCGCACGCGAACACTTACGGGTTTCAGTCGATCTACCTCGCCGCGCCGTTTGTGGCGGCGTTCGTCTGTCTCGGTCTGCGAGGTCGGCGGCGGGCGTCGTGGGCGGCGTTGGCGCTGGCGATGCTGTGTGAGGAGACGGTCTGCGGCGTTGCGGCGGGGTGGGGCGCGTACGTGGCGCTGGTCCAGAGAAGGCGGCGCGAGGGTGCGTGCATCGTTGGCGTTGCCCTGGCGTACCTTGTCCTGACGACGCAGGTGATCATTCCGGCGTTCGCCGCGGAGGCGCGGTATACGAGGGTGGACCTTTTCGGCGATCTCTCGGTCAGCGCGGTCATCTCTCGACTGGCGCGGCCGGAGGCGTGGGCGTTTCTTGCGGCGCTGGCCGCGCCGCTGGTTGCGGGGTGGGTTCGGGCGCCCGGGTTGCTGATCGTTGCCGCGCCGACGTTGCTGCTGGTGCTGACGATGGAGGAGGGGGCTTACCTGAGCATCAAGTACTGGCATCAGACGTCGGTGCTGCCCGTGTTGTACGCGGCGGCGCTGGTCGGGTGGATGACCTTGCGTCGCCGAGAGGAGGAGGCGACGGCGCCGGAGTTAAAAGTTGAGGCGCGGCAGCGCATCTTCGTCCGGACCCCCGTGGTCGCGGGACTGGCGGGGATCCTGATTGCGCATCAGTGGCTCGGGTTTTCACCGCTGACTCATGCGTATGCTCCGATGATGGTCGCGGTCGGCTGGGATCAGCCTGACGCCCGGATCAACGTGGTGCGCTTTGTGCATGAGCAGTTCGATCCGGATGCAACGCACGTCGTGGCGACTGAGCGGCTGGCGATGCACTTCACGCGGTATGCGACGGTGCGATCCACGCCGGGCGTGGTTTTCGACGCGATCCCCGCGGGGCGGTGCGTTCTGGTGGTCGATCGGTCGGACACGTGGGACCGGACGGTGAGTTCCGGGCGCATTGAGGCGCTGCTGGGAGAGGCCTCGGCGGCGGGCTTCGTGAGCGTGATGACGCAGGGTTCGGCGGGGGTGTTCGTCAGGGAGTGAGCGGAGCGAGTTGAGCGCGGGAGCGCCGGTACCAGATCGGAGGGGGGTCGCGGAGGCGCCCGTCGCATCGGGCGTCGCGAGGCCTTGCTGCGCGTATTGCGACCTGCCGATCCTGGTGATCCTCGGGCGCGAGGACGCCGCTTTGACGGAACCCTTGTACTGCTGCCTCGGCTGCCGTCTTGCGGCGCAGATCGCCGGCGCCCGTGATGAAGAAGGGCGTGCGACGGGGGCGATCACGCGCCTCGGGCTGGCGATCTTCCTGACGATGGTGGTGATGGCGTTCACGACGTACTTCTACGGACGGGAGCTGGAGGCGTCCGAGGAGTCGTCGCCCGCGTCCGCCGCGCACTTCGAGGGGGTGATGCGTTACGTGACGATGATTTTCGCCACGCCGGTGCTCCTGCTGCTGGGGGGGCCGATCGCCGCAGAAGCGAGGGAGGCGTGGCGGCGGCGGTCGGTGGGGACGGACGCGCTGATCCTGATCGGCGTGGTTGCGGCGTATGCGCTGTCGTATGCCTCGACGTTGCGGGACTCGGGGCCGGTGTACTTTGAGACGGCCTGCGTCGTACTCGTGCTGGTGACGCTGGGGCGTTACATCGAGGCGAGAACGAAGCTGCGGGCGTCGAAGCTGCTGCGGCCGTCGCGCGCGCTGCTTCCGGCGACGGTGACGGTCGAGCGTGGCGGCGTTGAAGCGACGATCCCCACCGAGCAGATCGGCCCGGGCGACGTTTTGACGGTGCGGGCGGGTGAGCGCCTCGCCGCCGACGGCGAGGTCGTCGAGGGGGCGGCGCATGCAGATCTTCGTTGGATCACCGGCGAAAGCGCGCCGGCGATCGCTGCGCCGGGGGACGTGCTTCCGGCGGGTGCGCTCAATCTTGACGGGCACTTGCGCGTGCGCGTCACGGCGGCCGGCGCGCGGAGCGCGCTGGGACGGATTTTCGAGCAGATTGACGAAGCGCAGCGTACAAAGGGGCGGTATGAAAGGCTGGCGGACCGGGTCGCAAGCGTGTTGGTGCCTCTCACGCTGCTGCTGGGCGTGATCGGTGGGGCGTTGGGATACTGGCGCGGGGGCGCCGGCGAGGCCGTCGAGAGGTTTCTGTCAGTGCTGCTGATTGCGTGTCCTTGCGCCCTGGGGATTGCGACGCCGCTGGCGGTCTGGGCGGGGATCGGCCGGGCGGCGGCGCGCGGAGTCATTCTGCGCAGGGCGGAAGTGCTCGAGGCGCTGGCGGAGATCCGGGCGGCGGCGTTCGACAAGACGGGGACGCTGACGGCGTCGCACCCGATCGTCATCGCGTGGGTTGCGTCAAGCGAGCCCGAGGAGGGGGCTTTGCTCTCCCTCGCGAGCACGCTCGCCGTCACCTCGACGCATCCTTACTCGCGCTGCGTGGCGCAGTACGCCGAGCGGCGGGTCGGAGCGGACGCCGGCGAGGAATCCGCCTCGGACATCACCGTCGTTCCCGGTCGCGGCATCCTTGCCCGCGTCGGAGGAGAACTCGTCCGTTACGGAAGCGCGGTCCACGTGTTCGGAGCGGATAAGCCGTCCTCCTTCGCCGTCGGCGAGGCGCTGCGGCGTGCTTCAGCCGAAGGTCTCAGCGTCGTGTGTTTGCGCGATGGGCAAGGACGAGAGGGCGTGTTCCTCCTCGACGAGGATGTCCGTGGCGGGGCGGCGGAGGCGCTGGCGGCGTTTGCCAAGCTGGGGTGTCCCGCGGTGGTTCTGACCGGAGATCACGCGGCGCGCGGCGAGCGGCTTGCGCGAACGCTGGACGTGCCGGTGCGCGCCGGCTTGCTCCCGGACGACAAGATCGTCGAGTTGGCGGCGCTGCGGGAACGTTACGGGCGGGTGATGATGATCGGCGACGGGCTTAATGATGCGCCGGCGCTCGCCGCGGCGGACGTCGGGGTCGCGATGGGTTGCGGCACGGACCTGAGCCGGGCGACGGCGTCGGCGTGTTTGATGGGGGACGATCCCCGGACGGCGCCGTGGCTGGTTCTGCTGGGGAGGCGGACGGTGCGGACGATCCGGGTCAATCTGGCGTGGGCGTTCGCGTACAATCTGGCGGGCGTGGGCGTGGCGCTGACGGGCGCGTTGCGGCCGACGTTGGCCGCGGCGGCGATGCTCGTCAGCAGCCTGCTCGTTGTGGGAAACTCAATGCGGTTGGCGACGCGCGACGGGTTGCAGATCGGCGGCATCGACGCCGGATCCACGGGAAAGACGGATGTTTGAGTGGCCGGCGGTATTCCTCGGGGGCTTGATGGGCTCGGCGCATTGCGTGGGCATGTGCGGCGGGATCGCGCTGACGGTCGGCGGCGGGTTGCGCGGCGTTGATACGTCGGCGGCAGGCGGCGACGCTGGATCGGTCCGTCGCCTGCCCGTCATTGTTCCGGCGTCGCGGCTGGGTCGGCAGATCCTTTTCGGGCTCGGGCGCGTGAGCACGTACGCGTTCCTCGGGGCGATGGCGGGGTATTTCGGGGGTCGGGCGGCGGCGATCAACCTCCCGATCGGAGGCGCGCAGCAGGCGCTGTCGGTGCTTGCGGGGGTTCTGATGATCGGCGTCGGGCTTGCGCTGACCGGAGTGCGACTTCGTCCGCGCAGCGCTCGCGCGGGCGCCGGATGCTCGTCCGATCCGACAAGCAGGCTGGAGCGCGGCGCGGCGGTGCTCGCCGATGCGGTGCGGGCGCCGGGCGTGCTGGGGCCTTTTGTGGCGGGGCTGGCGACGGGGTTTCTTCCGTGCGGGCTGGTGTACGCGTTCCTGGCGCAGGCCGCGGCGGGCGGCAGGGTCGCGGAGGGGGCGCTGCTGATGACCGTGTTCGGACTGGGGACGTTGCCGGGGATGACGGTGTTCGGGTGCGGCGCGGGCCGCCTGATCGGACCGATGCGGGTGCGGTGGCGGTTTGCCGCGGCGACGCTGGTCGTCGTGGCGGGCGGCGTCACGATCTGGCGCGGGTGGCCGAAGGAGACGGGCGCGTGCTGCCACGGAAGCGACGCTTCCGCGGCGGTCGAGGCTTCTGATCATGACCCGGGTGCAACCGGCGACTGAACCGCGAGGATCGCCGCGCCGACCGCCGCGCACATCACCGTCAGCACGAAGATCAGGAACGCGACGCCGTATAACGTCCGGGCGCTCTCGTCCGCGATCTTCCCGCGGTGGACGCCGCGACGGAATCGGGCGGCGAGATACCCGCACACCCACGTCCAGTGCAGGATGACATGAAGCAGCACGACCAGCGCGAACCACGACAACAACGCCAGGTGAAGACGCACCCACCCTCCGTATCCGACCGACAGCAGCGTCCACCCCCGGGCCGATTCCGCGCCGGGAAAGGCAAAGAAGATCACGCCGCCGGTCATCAGCGGACCGGTCAGCGACAGCAGCAGCAGCGCGTCCACCAGGAAGTTCAACGTCGATCGGTTCACGGCGGGCAGGATACCCGCAAGGCGGGCGGCGTCAGCCCCGAGGCGGGCGCCACTCCACAATGATCGTGACGCTGCCGTCCGCGTGATAGGTGGGCGGACGCCAGGTGAACCCTCGGAGAACACCGCCGGACGGGATGTCCAGCCGAGCCGCCAGATTCCGAAGCGCGACGACTTCGGCGGCGCGCCGCGCCATCAACGTCGCCCGCGCGCCGGCATACTTCGCCGGCGGTCTGCCCCAGCCCTGGGCCCGCACGACCGGCGTCACGCGCTGCACGGGAAGCGCAGCCGCTCCGACGAGCGGCGCGACCCCGGCGATGAACAAGGCGGCAAGCAGCGAAGTCTGTTTTGCACGCGACATCATCGGCATCAATCCGGAACGCGGGGCGCCAGGATGCGCCGTCTTGCGGAAGTCCGCCGGTCCGGCGATGCTCCGCGTCAACGAACTAGACCGTTAACAACGGCTCAGGATAGTCGCCGGTGGTCAAGAAGGGTCCAAAAATAAAGGAGCTTGCGCAGGAACTGGGCTTGACCTCGCGCAAGTTGATCGACCGCTGTCATGAAGCGGGAATCCCCGCTCAGAACAGCGCGTCCCGACTGGATCGGGCAAGCGCGGAACGCCTTCGAAGCCTCGTTGCGGAAGAGGCCTCGTCCGTCGGGGAGAAACCGCCGGGAGACAACGAACCCTCATGAGCGCCGGGCGAGACTGGGAACACCGCCGCCGGGGCCTTTGCGACGTTCCGGCGCTGGGGTTCAGGCTGGACACGGGGCGGATGCGCCTTGAGGAGCAGGCGCTTGCGGCGTTGGGGCCGAAGTTTGACGGCGCCTTCGACGCGATGCAGGCGATCGAGGCCGGCGCCGTCGCCAACGCAACCGAGGGCCGCCGCGTCGGGCATTACTGGCTGCGCGCGCCGCACCTCGCCCCGGACCCGCAAATCCGCAGCGCGATTGAGAGCGCCGTCACCCGCGTGGAGGAATTCGCCGCGCAGGTGCTCGACGGATCGATCCGTCCGCCCTCCGCCGCCGCGGGAATGAAGTTCACCGACCTGCTGCTGGTGGGGATCGGCGGGTCCGCTCTGGGGCCGCAGTTCATCGCCGACGCGCTGGGCGGAGCGGACGATCCGGTCCGGCCGCACTTCATCGACAACACCGATCCGGAGGGCGTCGCCCGGATTCTCGCCGCCCTGGAGCCCCGGCTGGCGCAGACCCTCGTGATCGTCACCTCCAAGTCAGGCGGAACGATCGAGACCCGCAACGGCATGATCGAGCTTCAACACGCGTTCCGACAGCGCGACCTCTCGTTTCCGCAGCAGGCCGTCGCCGTCACGGGCGAAGGCAGCGCGCTGCACCGCACGGCGCAGGAGCAGCGCTGGCTGGAGACGTTTCCGATGTGGGACTGGGTCGGCGGTCGGACCTCGCAAACATCAGCGGTGGGGTTGCTTCCGGCGGCGCTTCAGGGGATCGACGTGCGACGGTTTCTCGAAGGCGCGGCGGTCTGCGACGAGGCGACGCGCGTCCGCGACCTGCGCGGCAATCCGGCGGCGATGCTGGCGGCGGCGTGGCACGTCGCCGGCGCGGGGCGCGGTGAGCGGATGATGATCGTCGTGCCCTACCGCGACCGGCTCCTGCTTTTCGGGCGCTATCTTCAGCAACTCGTGATGGAGTCGCTCGGCAAGGCGCACACCCGCGCGGGCGCGCCCGTCGCGCAGGGGCTGACCGTCTTCGGCAACAAGGGCAGCACGGACCAGCACGCCTACGTGCAGCAACTGCGCGACGGGCGGGACGACTTCTTCGTCCTCTTTCTGCACACGCTTGAAGACGGCTGCCCGCCGACGGTGGACGTCGAGCCGGACACCCCCAGCGGCGACTACCTTCTCGGTTTTCTGCTCGGGACGCGGGCGGCGTTGTCGGAGAAAGGGCGCCGGTCGATGACGCTCACGCTCCCGCGGATCGACGCCTTCTCGCTCGGCGCGTTGATCGCGCTTTTTGAGCGCGCGGTCGGGTTGTACGCGGAACTGATCGACGTGAACGCGTACGACCAGCCCGGCGTCGAAGCCGGAAAAAAGGCCGCGTCCGACGCTCTCTCGCTCCAGCGGGCCGCCCTGCGGTTCCTGCGCACGCGCACCGATGCGGCGTTCTCCGCCGACGAGGTCGCGCGGGCGCTCGGCTGCCCGGAATCGGTCGCCGATCTGCACCTGATCCTCGAACGCCTCGCCGCCAACCCCGCCCGCGGCCTTTCCGCTGAGGGGGACGACCCCCTCGAACGCCGTTACCGGGCGCGCCGCTGAGTAATCCGGGTGATGCCTCATCTTTTCTGACACCCGAGTCTTAATCTGGCTCCGGTTGCGGGGTGTTGGAATCGCATGAACTTATGATTTGGCGTGAACCTGCGACGCGATCCTGGGGCGTGAACCTGCGACGCGATCCTGGGGCGTGAACCTGCGACGTGATCCTGGGGCGTGAACCTGCGGGGAAGAGTCGGCGGAAGGTGTTGTGCCCCGGAGGATCATCCGGAAGTTCTAGCCCCGGAAGGGGCGCTGGAAAACAGCCCAGCACGCCAGTGCTGGGAAGCCCGCGCGGCGGAAACGAAGTCCCGGAGGGATGGAAGAAGCCCCGCAAGGACGCAAGCCCGCCGCCGCTTGACCGATCCGTCGCACCGCCGCTCCGTTGTCCCTCCGAGACTTCATGATCCGATGCCCCCACCCCCGGCGATGAATTGAGTCGCTGAACTACCCCCGGATGCCCGTCCGTGACACGCGCCGAGGCTCCTCCGGGACGTCAGGGCGCGCCGCGTCGTTATCCTCAAGACTTTCAAGATGCTGCGCGCCGGAGTCAGATGGAGGCTCGGGACGCCCGAAAGGGGGTTTCGACTTTGCAACTCTGCCGGATCGGGAACTTCAACGTAAGATGCTCGTCGAAATCTTGTGCCGTGCTCGACGGGTGAACCGGAGGCGACGGAGGGGCGGGGAGGCTCGCGTCCGGCGTTCTACGCAGGCGTCGTGAAGGACGCCGCCGATATCGAGGCGAACTCTCGGAGGGTTCTGAAGATGACGCAATACGCGATCCACGCTCGACGCCTTCTGCTCGCGACTCTGACGGTTGTCGCGCTGTCGGCCTCGTGTCGAAAGTCCCCCGATTCCGCGCCCCCGGATGCACCGCAGGTGTCCCCGCCCGCTCAGAGCGCTCCCGGCGCCAAGGCGGACGATGCCTCCGCCAACCCTGACGCTCCGTCCGCACCCGTCCCCCCGTCCTCGGTGGACCCCGCACCGGGTGATTCCGCCTCCGAACTGAAGCCCGGCGCACCCGCGCCCCCCGCGCCCGCGCCGCCCACGCCCGACCCGACGCGCGAGGCCTTACTCGCCGCGCCGCTGTCCGTCGCCGTTGAAGGCGTGACGCTTCGACTTGAGGCGTTCCTGTGGCGCGATTTCATGCCGATCAGCCCGCCGGGCGGCAAGCCGTTGATGGCGTCGATCAAGCTCGTCGTCGTCGATGCGGGCGCGAAGTCGTTCCCCGGCGGCGTGGACGCCGAGCGGGTCTGGCTGGTCAAAGGCGAGGAGGTCTGGGCCGGAAAGTTCCTCGTCGAGGAACGCCCCGACGAACCGGGCATGAAGGAGAAAGTCTTCCGTGACGGACCGGCTTGGGAACCGGGCGAGGAAGTGGACGTCGTCATCGAAGTCCACGATCGCGCCGGCGCGAAACGCCTCCTCCGCGCCCCGAAAGTCCGCATCATCAAAACGTCATAACGCCCCGCCGCAGCACCCCACAACCGCCGCCTTCCCGAGCCACGCCCGTCAAGGAAATGTTCTTCTTTGACGGTTCTCCGAAGGTTTTGATACAGCGTCAAAATCCACAAGAACGAGTAGTGCCTCGGTTCCCCGGCAGAGCCGCTTTCCGACAGAGCCGCGCGGGGGACGAGGTACGACGTTATGACGATGTGGCGCGCCGTGGAGACGTGCGGCGTTGTGACGACGTGGCGCGTTGAGGAAACGTGCAGCTTGTGACGACGTGGTACGTCGTGGAGACATGCGGCGTTGATCCAGCGTTTCTCGACCCCAACGGGGTCGCGTCCCCCAGCCCAGGGTTGGTCGCCGCAATCCCTTCGGGATTGAGGCGAATGCGCCCGACGATCCTGCGGGGCCGTCGGCGAAGCGGGATGCATCGAAGTCAGGCGAAGCGTGTTGGACCGGAGTCAGGCGAAGCGTGTTGCACCGGAGTCGGGTGGTGATTCAGGTTCTGAGTTTTGCAACACCTCACTTTTGCGTAGGATTTGAAAAACTCCCGCATGAAGCTGGGAAAACCTGGAAAAACAAGGGTTTTCGCGCTGCCGAAAAACGGCTAAACTCGAGTTGAGACGCTGTTTGAAAACCCTCGGAGCATGGCGGAATAAGAACGCTTCCTTGCGGGCGCGGCGCGGTTTTGAAACAGCGTTTAAGTGGAAATGAGTCGATGTCCACGCTGCTGACGGCGGATCAGATTCGCGTTGAATACGGGCCGCTGGTGGCGGTCAACGAGGTGTCGTTTTCGCTGGAGGGCGGTCAGCTCCTGGGTCTGGTCGGGCCCAACGGCGCCGGCAAGACGACGCTGATGCGCGTGCTGGCGGGGCTGATGAGCCCGACGCGCGGCGAAGCGCGGGTGATGACCAAGCCCGTGCTCGGCAAGGACGTGGACGTTCGGCGCGAGGTCGGCTTCGCCCCGGATTCGCCGCCGGCGTACGAGGACGTCAGCCTGGTCACGTTTCTGCGGTTCGTCGCCCTGTCGTATCAGCTCGACCGCCAGGAGGCCGAGGAGCGCATTGACTTCTGGCTGGAGCGTCTCTGGCTGACGGACAAGCGTGACGTTCGGATCGGCCAGTTGTCGCGCGGCATGAGGCAGCGCGTGACGCTGGCGCGGACCTTCCTGCCCAACCCGCACGTGCTGCTGCTGGACGAACCGCTGACGGGGCTGGATCCCGCGGGTCGTGTCCAGTTGCGCGGCGTGCTGGCCAGTCTGCGGGACCAGGGATGCGCGATGATCGTGTCGTCGCACATTCTGACGGACCTCGAGGCCGTCTCGACGCACATTGCGATTCTCGAGCACGGTCGGCTGATTCGCTTCGGTCCGACGCACGCCTTGCACGGAGCCAACGAGGGGCGGCGGCGCTACGCGATCCGGTGCCTCGGCGGCGCGGAGAGCTGCGCCGACCGGCTGGCGGCCCGGCCCGACGTCACGGACGTGCGCGGGGCCGACGGCGCGGTGACGTTTGAGTATCATGACGGCGACGAGGCGGCGGCGGATCTGCTGGCGGAGCTGGTGCGCGAGGGGCTGCGCGTGTCGTCGTTTCATCCGTTGCGCGAAGGGCTCGAGGAAGCGTACCTGCGTTCGGGGCTGCGGCAGGTGGACTAAGTGGAACCGCAGAAGGTTTGACCCGAGCCGCGGAGCTTTAGCCCGCGCGATGCTTCGCGCGGGCTAAAGCTCCGCGGCTCAGCGCTTTGCACGTGCGGGCCGGGGGTTCGTGGAGAGTGGAACATGAGAGAGCCGTTTCAGTCGCCGGCGCCGCTGATCTACGTGCAGGGGCACTTGCAGGGCGGACCGCGTCGTTTCGCGGCGATCGCCGTGGCGTACGTGGCGATCGCCGGATTCGCGATGGCGGTGGCGCGCCGCCTGACGTCCTCGCGCCTGACGTGGGCGGACATCGCCGACGGCGCGCTGAAGACCGTGGCGATCTCGCAGGGGTTCATCCTGATCCTCGTCGGATCGAACATGATTTACCGGGCGCTGTTCCGGGACTTTCAGTCGCGGATGATCGAGTCGCACCGCCTGTCGCCGATGTCGAACACCAGCGTCGTGACCGGATACTTGTTCGGCGGACCGCTTCAGGCGCTGCTGCTTTTCGGGCTGAACGTGCTGCTGGGGTACGCGCTGGGGCTGATCGCGCAGGCGCCGGCGAAATCCTGGTTCGGCGGCAACGCCCTGCTCCTGACCGGCGCGGTGATGATCTGGTCGCTGACGATCTTCTGGGGCGTGGGCATCGGCAAACCGGTCAGCCCGGTCGGGCCGCTGATCGGACTGGGGTTCTCGGCGCAGCTTCTTTTCGTGTTCGTGCCCGGGATGGCGCTGTTGTTCGGCGTTTACGGATCGTCGCTGGCGGTCTGGGTGATGCTGGGACAGGGGTCGCCCGGACCGGCGGCGATCGCGCTGGTGGCGGCGACGAACCTCGTGTTCGCGCTGTTCTGGCTGAACGCCGCGTGCGCCCGGTATCGCCGGCCTGATCTGCCCGCGATCAACGCGCTGCGCGGGACGGTGCTGCTGCTGATGTGGCTGGCGGCGTCGACCGTGGGCATCCGCGCGTATCAGCAGGTGTCGCAGACGCGGGCGTTTGCGAACGTGCTCCCGGATGTGCCCGAGGCGCTGATTCACTGGCTGGTGAGTCTGGGCGCGTCGATGCTGCTGGCGTTCATCCCCTTGCGCAACGCGGTGATCCTGAGCAATATCGCCCGGCAGGGGACACGCCTGCGAGACTGGAGCGACCGCTTTCCGCCGCTTGTGCTGCTCGTGATTCAGATTCCGGTGCTGATCTGCGGCGTCTCGGCGCTTCTGGGCGTCGACATCTGGAGGCCGATGATCGACGAGTACCTGTGGGGCCTCCCGGAGACGACGTTCAATCAAGCCGCGCTGCGGGCGTGGTCGGCGACGTTCCTGGCGTGCCTCTTTGCATGCGTGACGATGACGGCGTTGGCGATGATCGAGCGGCGGAGGCGCAATCCGGCGTTGTGGATGACGATCCTGATTCTGATGCTGATCTGGCTGTTCCCGCCGGCTTTCGACGCCGGTCGGGCGGCGATCCAGCGCACGAGCGGGACGTGGCTGGCGGGAGCGTCGCCCTTCGGAACGCTCAAGATCGCGTGGTCGTCCGTCGACCGGACGGCGCTGGCGCCGGGCCTGATCGCGCAAGGCGTCGCGGCGGCGGCGCTGCTTCTGATCGCCAGCCTGGGGCGACGGACCGCCGAACACGCGACAACGCAGGGCGCGGCCGCACGCGCCTGATCCGCCGCATCGTTCACGCGGGATCGCTGCGACCGATCAATGCGCTTGACCGGGAGCCCGCCGGGCGTTCGGCGACCCCTGCGCACGGTGCTTTTTATCGGCATCCGCCGCCCGCCGCCGACATATCATAGACTCCTTGTTGACGCGGGATCGCCGGATCGGCGCCATCGCCGGCGCTGGAGGTCGGGCGTGTTCCTCGGGTTTGCGAGGCGTGACGATGACGGATTCGAAGGGCTACATCCTTATTGTCGATGACGACTCGGCGCTGCGGCGGGCCTTGAGCACGCGCCTCGAAGCCGCCGGATACGCGGTCGGCTCGGTGGCGAGCGGCGAAGCCGCGCTCCAGGTCTGTGAACATGACCCGCCGGACGCCGTGATCCTCGACGTGACCCTGCCGGGGATGGACGGGTACCAGGTCTGCGAGCGTATTCGGGAAACCGTGGATCGCCCGGTCGGCGTCATCTTTCTGACGGGAACGACGCACGCGGGAACGTCCGGATGCCTGCCGCAGCTCGTCCGTCAGTCCGGCGGGGATTACTTCGTGGCGAAGCCTTATGACTGCGGAGTTCTGCTCGGGTTGTTGCGCCGGGGGCTCGCGGCGCCCTCGCTTGAGAATGAAGAAGCGCTGGTCTGATTTCCGCGGAGGGTTGGCATGAGCAAGCCGCAAGTGCTGGTCGTGGACGATGACGCGGGCATCCGTGACGCGCTCGATGTCCGCCTGACCGAGTGCGGATATGACGTGGCGACGGCGGCCAGCGCCGAGCAGGGGATCGAAGCGTTCGACCGGCTCAATCCGCAGGCCGTGATCCTCGACGTCAAAATGCCCGGGCGCGACGGTTTCAGCGTCTGCGAGCACATCCGCGCGGCTGAGTCCGACGTGCCGGTCATCCTCCTGACCGGCGCCGACGACGGCGTCATCCGCCGCCACCTCGACACCCTCGCACGGACCGTCGGCGCCAGCCGCTACCTCACGAAACCTTTCGACGGGCGAACGCTGCTCGCCCTGCTCGACGACGTGCTCGACGGGGCGCAGACCTAAGAAAAACAGCAGAACCCCTGACCCAAGCCGCGTGGCTTCAGCCCGCGCGAAACATCGCGCGAAGCGTCGCGCGGGGTAAACCCCGCGGCTCAGCGCAGGTCATTCCTGCTGCGTTCCTGCTTAGACGTGTTGCAAAACCGCCGGTGCAGACGGGAAAAAAAGAACGCTTCCTGACGGGCGCGGCTCGGGAAAAGATTCCGCGTTCCTCCTTAGTCGATCGGCGCGAGGCGGATGTTGCGGAAGTGAATCTCCGCGCCTTCGGATTGCAGGCCGATCTTTCCGGGGATTTCCTGCACGTCCCACGCTTCGTTGAGCGTCTCGCCGTTGACGTTGAGCGTCACCCGCCCGCGATCGACGATGATCTCGTACTCGTTCCACTCCCCGATCGGCTTTTCCGCGAAGTGCGTCTTCTTCGTGTTGCGTCCGTTGAGCCGCTCCGCGACCGTCGTCATCGGGAACTCGTCGATGTTCCAGAAATCCCCCGCGTTGCCGCTTTGAAGCTGGGCCTCGACCGATTTCGGCCAGACCTTGTCCGGCGCCTGCATGCGCAGCAGCACCCCGCTGTTGCCCGCCTGCTTCGTCACCGGGCTGAAGCGCCACTCCAGCTTGAGCACGAAGTTCGTGTAATCCTTTTCCGTCCGGATGTAGCCGACGGGGTTGCCTTTGCACACGATGACCCCGTCCCGCACCGACCAGACGTCTTCCAGCTTCCCGCCGTCGGGGAGGACGGCCTTCCAGCCGGATAAGTCCCTGCCGTTGAACAGCGCGGTCTGCCCGGGCATCGGCGCGGCGAAGTCGCGGACCTTGATGTTGCGGAACGAGACCGTGTTGCCGTGATCCTGCAGGGCGATGTGCCCGCGCGGTAGCACGCCGAAGCCCTCGTACGACTTGAACTTGCTGGCGGCGATGCGCTCCCGCCACTGCGGGGTGTCCGTGCGACACTCGATGATCTTCACGCCGTTGAGGAAGTGCTGGAGGATCCCCTCGCGCAGAAGGATCCGCGAGTGATTGAACTCCCCGACCGGACGCAGCGTCTTGTTCTGCGGCGGAGCTTGAAGATCGTACAACGCCCCGGCCGAGTGCATGTCCGTCGGTTTCGCGCCGTGACCGGCGTCATCGAAGATCTGGATTTCCGGACCGGTCTGCCAGGTGGCGTCGTGCTTCTCGGCGACGCGGAGCATGATCCCGCTGTTGGCCTTCTCCGTGACGCGCCACTCGATCGACAGTTCGAAGTCGCCGAACTCCTCCGTCGTGATCAGGTCGCCGCCGCCGCCGCCCGCCTGCACGGTCAGCGCCCCGCCTTCGACCGTCCAGCCCTTCTCGGGAAATCCGGGCTTCTTATACCCGCGCCATCCTTGCGGCGTCGCCCCGTCAAAAAGAAGCCTCCACCCCGCAGCGCGCTCCGCGGCGGTGATCGTGTTGACGGGCGGGGCGGCATCCTGCGCCAGGGTCGGCGTCGTGTATGCACACCACGCGGCCAGCGCCCCCGCGCCTGCCGCAATCACGTTTTTCCCCCGACGGATGAACTCACGAGTCGATGACATCGAATCTGCTCCTGCGCCTTGCAGCGTCCGCACGATCGCGCCCCGCGGGTCCGCGACGCCGAATCCCGCACCGGAGTATCCGCCCGGTTCCGCGCCGCGCCAAGCCCGGTCACGCGCTTTCCGCCGTGCGACCGTCCCCCTCGGCACGACCCGGCAATTCCGCCTGCCCCGTGTCCGCCCGATGTCGAAGCCGCTGCACCAGAGCTTCGCGGCGCTTCGGGTCCGCGCGGAGGTGCGGGAGCGTTTCCGTCAGCGTCTGAACCGGATGCTTCATCATCAGGATCGCCCAGCCCAGCGCTTTGCGATGCCACGGTGTCGCGCGCACCGACTCCGCTGACGCGTCCAGCGCCGCCAGTGCGGTTTCGTAGTGATCGGCGAACGCATGATCGAGGACCACCTGGGCGTAGAACCCTGCGAACCCCCCGATCGGCTTGATCAGGTACGCCGTCCGGTATGCCTCCGCGGCTTCGCGCGGGAACCCCAGTTCGCGGAAGGCGTCACCTCGCACGGCGGCGACCAGGGAGAGGATGCGGTCGGTGCTGTCCCGGCTTTTCTGTCCCTGCAACTCGACCTTGCCGACAAAAGGCTCGCTCATCTGGAGCACGCGCTCCCAGTGTTCCCGGGTCGGCTTCACGGGCAGGCTCCAGACGTACCGGATCACCAGAAACGCGCGCTGGGCTTCGGTCGGATTCTGAGGCGCCACGAAGCTCATGACAGGACGTCCACGGAACTTTCGCCGCGCATCAGGGCCGCCGCGTCATACAGCATCGCCTCGATCGCCAGCGGAATGTTGGCGTTGCGGGCGATTGCCGTCTCCGCGCGGTGGAAGCGGTCGATGACGGCGCACGCGCTCTCCGCGTCGAGGCGCTCCGCGATCCGGCGAGCGGCGTCCGACGGCCCGGCGTCCGCGGTTTTCGCCGCGGCGTCTGAGTCCGAAGCTCCGCTGCGGACACGCAGCGCCTCGCCGAAGACCCCGGCGCTTAAGGACAGGAGCAGGCGCAAGCCGATCCGCTGCGACTCAGTCTCCGAAAGCTCCGGGTCGCGCTTGCGGTAGAGCGCGGACAGCCCCTCGATCGCCTTCTGCCAGCGCGCTGGCTCCAAATCCGCCGCGTCGTCCGGCATCTTCGCCCACCCCGCGACGAACGCCGTGCTCAGGTCGAACGCGTTCTCCTCGATCAGTTCGAGCGCCCGGCCGAGACTGCCGCCCGAGCGGCCCGCGTACCACGCCGCCTGCGGTTCGGGCAGGTCGCCGCGGCGCTGACGAAGCTCCGCGAAGATGAAGGCGGCCGGCAGCGCGGAAAACGCCACGGCCTGCGACCGGGAGCGCGTCGTCGGCAGCAGCTCCTCCACCGACGACGTCATCAGGATGATGAACGTGTCCGGCGGCGGCTCCTCGAGCGTCTTGAGCAGGGCGTTCTCCGCGTGAGCGTTGAGGCGGTGGGCGTCGCGCAGGATGAAGACCTTCGCCCGCCCGCGCACCGGACGCCGCCCCACCTCGTCAATGAAAAACCGGCGGATCACGTCCACGCCGATCTGCGCGGCCTTCAGATCACGCACCCGCGCCTCCTCATGAAACCGGTTAAGAAAGCGGTGAACCACGTGCAGGTCCGGGTGCGTGTCGCTCTCGACGAGGCGGCAGTCCGGGCATCGCCCGCAGGCGGCGTGAATCTCCGGCAGCCCGAGGGGGGCGGCGTTCGCTTCCGTGGCGCGACGACGCGACGACGCCGGACAAAGCAGCACCTGCGCGAACGCCCGGGCGAGCTTCTCGCGTCCGACGCCGTCCGGTCCGTGAAAAAGGTAGGCGTGCGGAACACGCCGCGCGGACAGCGCCCGCTGAAGGTGCCGCTGAGCGCAGGATTGATGCCGCACCGACTCAAGCATGATCGCGGACCGCCTCGAAAACGCGCTCGCCGACGGCCTCCGCCGGCCCCGTCCCGTCCACGACCACCACCGGCCGAGGGTAATACCCCGGCAGCTCCAGGAAAAACTCGCGCACGCGGCGGTGATATTCCGGCGAACGCGACTCCATCGCGTCATGCACCGCGTCGGTGAAAAGCACCGTCTGCCCGGCCTCGCGGTACGCGGGCTTCAGCCGACCCTGCGGCCGACCGATCCGTCGGAACGCCTCGTCCGTGTCGACGTCGATGAGGATCGTCAGGGACGGCCAGAGATTTCCGACCGCGTGCCACGCCAGGTCGATCACCTTGCGCGGATCAAACCCGGCCGCGCCCTGATACGCGCAGGTCGAGCTGACGAAGCGGTCGCAGAGCACCACCTTCCCCGAGGCGAGCGCCGGCTGAATCACCTCCGCGACGAGCTGCGCCCGCGACGCCATGAAAAGCAGCGTCTCGCAGCGGACGTTCATCGCGTCCAGATCGTAATCCAACAGCACCGAGCGGATGCGGTCGCCGATCGCCGTCCCTCCGGGATCGCGGCAGCAGACGACATCCAGCCCCGCGTCGGTCAGCCGCTCCGCCAGCATCGCCTGCTGCGTGGACTTGCCGCACCCGTCCGGCCCGTCCAGCACGAGGAACCGGCCCGAAAGCGACGCCAGGTTCGCGGCAATGCGGGTCATGTCCGCCCAGCCGCCTCCGCAACACCGGCGTCACGGCGAAGCTCGACCGCACGACGGCGGCTTTCCTCAAAAACCTCCGTCGCGTTGTAGCTCGACCGCACAAACGGCCCGGACGCCACGCTGATGAACCCCAGATCCCGTCCGAATGCGCCGAGATCATCAAACTCCTCGGGCGTGTAATACCGCGACACCGGGGCATGCCCGTCGCGCGTCGGCTGAAGGTACTGTCCGATCGTCAACACGTCGCACCCCGCGTCGCGCAGGTCGCGCATCGCCTGGCGCAGCTCCTCGGTCGTCTCCCCGAGCCCCGCCATCAACCCCGACTTCGTCAGAATCTGCGGCGCCATCTCTCTTGCGATCCGCAGGACGTCCAGCGAGCGCCGGTATCCGCCCTGGCGCCGGTACAACGGCTGAAGACGCTCGACCATCTCAAGGTTGTGATTGTAAAGATCCGGACCGGCGTCGCAGAGCGCCGCCACGCAGTCGCGACGGGCGTGAAAATCCGCCGGCAGCACTTCGATCGTCGTCGTCGGACACGCGCCGCGGATCGCCCGCACGCACCGCGCGAAGTGTCCCGCCCCCTCGTCCTTCAGATCGTCGCGCGCCACGGCCGTGATCACCACGTGGCGCAGGCGCAGTTCCGCGACGGCTCGGGCGAGGCGGTCCGGCTCATCCTCCGCCGGCGGGTCCGGGCGGGCCGTCGTCACCGCGCAGTAGTGACACCGCCGCGTACACTTGTCGCCGAGGATCATGAACGTCGCGTGACGCTTTGACCAGCACTCGCTCAGGTTCGGACAGCGCGCCTCCTCGCAGACCGTCGCCACGCCGCTTTCAGCGACGACCGACCGCGTGCGCGAAAAATCCCCGGAAGGCAGCGGCCGCTTCAACCACGCCGGCAGACGCCCCTTCGGCGCTTCTTCCGATGATGACAACACCGCCAGTTGCAACCGCCTGCTCCCTGCGGGATCCACCCGCGACCCCGAAACCCCGTCCCGGCGCCTCCGTCCAACACCGGGGCAGCGATTCTAGCGACGGGGCGCAACGATGTCAGCCGACGCTCCGCGCGCCCGTAATTGACCCGCTACGGCGGCGACGATTCAATCCCGGCAACCGATGACCGCATCCGACTGGCTGGACGACCTGAATCCCGAGCAACGCCGCGCCGTTACCTTCGGCAACGGGCCGCTGCTGGTCATCGCCGGCGCGGGCACCGGAAAAACCCGCACCCTCGCCTGCCGCGTCGCGCATCTGATCGCACGCGGCGTGAACCCGGACCGGATCCTGCTGCTGACCTTCACCCGCCGCGCCGCCGCCGAAATGATCCGCCGCGCCGCCGACCTCGTCGATCCTTCCTGCGCCGCCCGGGTCTGGGGCGGAACGTTTCACGCCGTCGCCAACCGCCTGTTGCGCCAGTACGGTCGGACGCTCGACCTGTCCCCCGATTTCACCGTGATGGACCCCGCCGACGCCGCCGAACTGATGAACATGATCCGCGATGACCTCGGACTCGCATCCGGCGACCGCCGCTTCCCCCGGAAGGAGACGCTCGTCTCGATCTACTCCCGGATGGTCAACGCCCGCACCGGGCTGGCGGACACGCTCAAGACCGCGTTTCCCTGGTGCGAGGATTACGCGGAAAACCTGTCCCGCATCTTCAACGCCTATCAGGACCGCAAGCGCGAGCAGATCGTCCTCGATTACGACGACCTGCTGATCTTCTGGAACGCCCTCACCCGCGATGACCTCGTCGCCGACCCTCTCGGCGATCGCTTCGAGCACGTCCTCGTGGATGAGTATCAGGACACCAACCTCCTTCAGGCGGAGATCCTTCAGGGCATGAGGCGGCGCAACCCCAACGTGATGGTCGTCGGCGACGACGCGCAGTCGATCTACGCCTTCCGCGCCGCCACCGTCCGCAACATCCTCGACTTCCCGAAGCAGTTCCCCGGCGCGGCGATCGTCACGCTCGAACGCAACTACCGCTCCGTCCAGCCGATCCTCGACGTGTCCAACGCCGTGATGGAGCAGGCGAAGGAACGCTACACCAAGGAACTCCGCTCGACGCGCACCGCCGACCACCGCCCCGCCCTGGTCTACTGCGACGACGAGTCGGATCAGGGCGACGCCGTCCTGCGGCGAACGCTCGCCCACCTTGAGGAAGGCGTCCCGCTGCGCCATCAGGCGGTCCTCTTCCGCGCCGGTCATCACTCGGCCGAACTCGAAGTCCTGCTCGCGCGGCGCAAGATTCCGTTTCACAAATACGGGGGGCTGCGCTTCATCGAAACCGCGCACATCAAGGATCTCCTCGCGATGCTCCGCGTGCTCGAGAACCCCTTCGACGTGCTGGCGTGGCTGCGCGTGTTGATGCTTCTGCCCGGCGTCGGCGTCCGCTCCGCCCGCCGCGTGATGGATGAACTCGGCGCGACGCGCCCGGCGCCCCGGACCGCGATGGTCCCGCAGGAGGCCTTTGAAGGCAGCCCGCTCGCCCGGCTTTTCGGGGAGCGCGTCCGTGTCCCGACGGCCGCCGCGCCGGCGTTCGATCACCTGCGTCGCACGCTCGAAATGTGCTCCGGGCGCCGCCCCGTCGAGGCGCTCGCAAAAAAGCGAGCAAGGTCGCGCAAGCCGCCCGCCGACATCGAAACCGCGGCTGAAGCGCCCGCCGCCGATCCGCAGCCCCTTCCGGTCGCATCGCAGGTCGAGCTCCTCCGCCGCTTCTACGAGCCCCTGTGCGAGCGGAACTACGAAAACGCCGCGGTCCGGCTGCGCGACATCGAGCAGCTTCAGCACATCGCATCGGGCTACGCCGCGCGGCAGGCGTTCATCGCCGATCTGACTCTCGACCCGCCGACCTCGGCGTCAGATCTGGCCGGCGATCCGTCGCTCGAAGAGGATTACCTCATCCTCAGCACAATTCACTCCGCGAAGGGCTGTGAGTGGGACATCGTCCACGTGCTGCACGTCGCCGACGGCATGATCCCGTCCGACCTGTCCACCGGAAACACCGAGAGCCTCGACGAGGAACGCCGCCTGCTTTATGTCGCGCTGACCCGGGCGAAGGACTTCCTCTACCTGTATTTCCCCTTGCGCTATCATTTCGCGAAGTACCGGTTCGGACAGGGACACAGCTTCGCCAAGCTCAGCCGGTTCCTCACGAAAGGCGTCCGTCGCCGCCTCACCGAGGTCGCGGCGGCGCGACCGGACGCCGGCGCAAGTCCCGGCCCGCGCCCCGATCCGCGCGCCGAGCTGCGCAAGCTCTGGACTTGAAACGTCTCGCCGCATCGCCGAGCCGCGCGGCTTCAGCCCGCGCGACTGCACAACCGAGCCGCGCGGCTTCAGCCCGCGCGACTGCGCAACCGAGCCGCGCGGCTTCAGCCCGCGCGACTGCACAACCGAGCCGCGCGGCTTCAGCCCGCGCGACTGCGCAACCGAGCCGCGCGGCTTCAGCCCGCGCGACGCCTCATCCCGGGCGGACGCGACGGCTCAGGAAAAAACTTCATTCCGCGTTTTCCCGACGCGCCGAAAAAAAAACGCGCCGCGGACGCCGGATTCGCGCGGGCAAGCGCGATCGATCCGTCGTCCGCGGCGCGGGACGCGCGCCGGGTGGCGCGGTCAGCGCCGGTGGCGCGTCACACCAGATCCTTCAGCGCCTTCACCGCCGACGCCTTCACGACGTTGCGCGCCGGTTTCGCCTTGAACAGTTGCTTCTCGCCCGTAAACGGGTTGATGCCCTCGCGCGCCTTCGTCGCCGGCTTGCGCACCACGCGCACCTTCACCAGCCCGGGGATCACGAACTGCCCGGGTCCGGACTTGCCCAGATCGCGCTTGATCATCACGCCGATCTCGTCGAACACCGCCGCGATCTGCTTCTTCGTCACGCCGGCCTTCTCCGCCAGCCCGCTGTAAACCTCGCTCTTCGTGCGGGACTTGCGGCCACCGCTCTTGCCGTTGCCTGCCTTCTTCGCCATGCTTGAAGACTCCTTTCTGACTCCACAATTACGATCGCCGGCGATCGCGTCCACCTTCGCCCGCGCACCCACTTGCCGTGGCTTTTACGGCGCTTCGCAGTCCCCGGACGGCTCCTCCGGCGGACGCCGACTGCGGCGCCGACGCGCGTGTTATATCAGGGCGCTGGGAAAAGAAAAGGTTTTCTGCGGAGTTTTGCAGGATTTTTTTCCGTGCGGAGGCAAGACGCCGCCGACAGACCTCCCGCCACGGCGGACCGCCGCTTACGCCGGACGCGGCGGGGCAAGACTCAGAAACCCCGCCGGGGCGGAACCCGCCGCCGTCGCCGCGCGGAACCGCGCCGCCGCCGCGTTCGTCGCCACCCGCAGCGCCAACCCCCCCAGCGCAAACAACCCGAACATCGAGCGGATCGGGTAGTAACTGTGCCCGGACACCCCCGTCACCAGCCGCGCCGTCACCAGCGCCAGCGCCAACCCCCCCACGGCCGTCGCCAGCGGCGAATGCCTTTGCCGGAACAACCGGACCGAAACCAGCACGAAACCCGCGTAAAACGCGAAAATCAGCCCCCCGCCGAGCAACCCCGAGTCGGATAGAACCTCCAGCACGGCATTGTGCGGGTGCGTCGGGCACACTCCGATCGCCGCCTCGATCCGACTCCGCGCCGAGGTCCGCAGGATCGACACCCGCCCGTGCCCGATCAGCGGCGATTGAAGGATGACGTCGATCACCGGGGGCCACAACACGTCCGTCCGGCCCGCGGTGATCACCTCCAGGTCATACTGCGTTTGCCCCATCGGCGAGCTGGCCCGATCCACCCCCATCATGATCCGGTCGGCCACCGACGGAACCACCAGCAGCACCCCGATCGCCCCGGCAGGCAGCAGAATCAGCAGCTTCCGCCACCGGACCACCCCCATCATCAGTCCCGTCGCACCCAGCGCAAGGTAGCCCGCGCGGGATTGCACGACCAGCGTCGCCAGACCCGGCAGCGCCGCCGCCGCCGCCGTCGCCCAGCGCATCGACCGCCGCTTCCACAACCCCGCCATCGCCAGAAGTCCCCAGAACGTCCCCGCCAGCACCCACGCCATCTGGTTGGCGTGAAGCCCCACTTCGTTGCCCAGCCGCTGCCGACCCCGCATGAAATCACCGCTCAGACCCGTCGCCAGCCGGTACTTCAACGCCAGAGTTGACGTCACCAGGGCGCTGGCGACCACGCACATCATCGTCGCCACCTGCCGCCCCGGCGTCTTCGCCCCGTCGAAGATCAGGTATCCGAGCACGATGATCTTCATCGGGTTCAGGAAGTAATCCATCACCAGCGATCCGACCGTCATGCCTTTCCCGCTTCCGCCCCACGCGCCGGCAACCCCCATCGCCACCGCGACCGTCAGCGAAATCACGTATCCGCCCACCAGAAAACGCGCCGCGCGAGACATCGGCGGTCCCGACGGTTCGTGAGGACGCTGCGTCATCCACAGCACCACCACCCAGATGAAGAGGATGTTCCACGGGTTGACGCCGCTGACCCCCATCATCGAGTTCGGATAATCCGGGTGCTCGAGGATCAGGCTGGTCAAAAGCAGTCCGCAGGCGCCGATGAACCAGTCGCGCATCGACGCGCCCATCAGAATCAGTGTGAAGACGTAGAGTGCGTAGACGCGCATGTGCCGGTTGCTTCAAAGTCCGCGACGACGTACGTGGCTTTCCCACGCGCCGTGAGCGGAATATCCTCACAAACCTCAGCCTCGATCGTCAAACGCCCGTCAAGCTTCCGCCCGAGATGCTCCCGGATCCGCCGCAGATCAGCCGGTCCGAACCCCGCCGCAGGAACAATCCGCAGCACCGCCTCTCCCGGACGCCGCTGGTGAAACTGAAACCGACGCACCCGGTCGAACGTGTCATCGTGCATGTTCACCGCCGTCCACGCGATCGCCGACCCATCCGACGCGATCAGCATCTCCTGCGTCCGGTGTCCCGCGATCCCACGCAGACGCAAATGCGCCCGCCCGCACGCCGCGCAGCCCTCCCCCGCGAACTCCGCCAGATCCCCCGTGCGATATCGGATGAAGGGCGCGACCGTGTTGATGTACCCCGTCCCCACGATCTCGCCGCGCCGCCCCTCCTCCGTTATCGGCCGGCCCGCTTCGTCAAGCAGTTCCGCGTAACCGTAAAGCGGGTCCACGTGATCGTCGGTCGAGTGCTCGCACTCCGCCGCGAGCACGAGTTTCTCCGTGTGACCGTAGCACGAGAAGTAGCGGCATTGAAACACCTCCTCCGACAGGCGCCGCTGCTCGGGATACACAATCTCGGATTCCGCCAGGATTCCCCGGATATTCTCAGGCGGACGCACGCCGCTGCGCCGGATGAACCGCGCCAGGGCGTCCGCCGACGACGGGTAGACGTGCAGAAAGCACGGACCGATCCCGCGAACGTGCTCCACGTACCGCGCCATCATCTCATCCGTCAGGTGAAAAGCGCTGTAATAATGCTGACGAAGCAGCGGGTCGTGCTCATGCCGCAGCCCCTCCCCGTCCTCCCCGACGACCCGCCCGCGGAACACCGCCAGCGTGTCTCCCGGCGAGAAACCCACCCGAGACCACGCCGCCGTCAGATGCGCGTATTCGAGACTCGACCGTCCCGCTCCGATGTAAAACGCCAGCGGCGACCCGCTCGTTCCCCCCGTCGTCACGTAATCCACGCCCGGCGATCCCGCGTCGCAGGTGAGCATCTCAGGAAGATGATCCGTCAACGTCGCCCGGCCGATCGTCGGAAGACGGCGCAGGTCTTCCGGCTCGCGCAGTCCCTGCGGATCGAAACCGGCTTCATCAAACGTCCGCCGGTAGTACGCCGTCCGCTCGTAGGCGAGGAGGAGAATCCGCTTGAGCTCCTCCACCTGGTAGGCGCGCACGCGATCGGCCGGCCAGCGCTGCGCCGACAGGACGAAACGATACCGCTCCCGGAACCGGCGCCCGAGGATCCACGACAGCGGGACCGCGCTCAGTCCCGCGCCCACGACGCGCTTCGCCCATCGCGGCGATCGCTCCCAGAGGTTCTTCCGCGACCACGCCCGCTTCATGTTCCGCTTCCCGACGCCCCGGTCCCGGGTTTGCGGTACGTGGCCAGCATGAAATGTCGAAGCCCGGCGAACATCCGCCGACGCAGCAGCGCCCGCTCGATCACCGCCCAGCAGCGGTACGCCGTCGGCGAAAACATGAAATACTCCGGATGATTCGACAGGTACTCCAGCCCCTCGACCACGAAGCCCGCCTCGCGCCCCAGCGCCGTCAGCGCCGACATCGTGTTCGCCCGGTAGTACGCCGGAAACGTGTCCTCAGGCGCCGAGTCCGTCGCCCGCGCATTGATCCTCTGACGCAGGGAGTGCGGCATCCACCGCGCCGCGAGGATCGGCGGGAACCACTGATTCACCGTCAGAACGAACAAACGCCCGTCCGGCCGCAGCACCCGGTGAAACTCGCGGTACACCGCCGCCGGATCCGCAAAATGCTCCACCGTGTTCTTCGTCACGATCACGTCCACCGACGCGTCACGCAACGGCGCGGCATGCGCGTCCGCCTGAACCAGCGGCGTCAACGCATCCGAAGCCGCCGGGTCGATCTCGAAGTCGAACCCCGCCGCGAACCCGAACGACGGCGCGAGCCGCTTCAGCCACCCCGCGTCCCGGCCGCACCCGCAATCCAGGATCGCCGCGTCCTTCCTCGCCGCTTCAAGCACGCGCCGCGTGAGAATCTGGTGCGGCCGCGTCTCTTTCGGATACATCCGGTCACGCAGCGCGCGGCAGCGCGCCGCCGCCGCCGCCGATGTGCGTTCGCCGGTTTCCCCCGCTCCTGCGGTAACGTTCGTTGGCGCCCTCAACGTTCTCCGCTCCCGCAGATGACCTTCTCCCACCGCGGCGTCGACGCCTCGACGGTTGCGCGCTGCGCCAGCGACCGCGCCGCCTCCGACATGCTCCGCCAGCGCCGCTCATCCGAGAGCACGCTCACGAAAGCGCCCGCGAACGCCCCGACGTCCCGCCGCGGAACCAACTCCCCCGTCACCCCGCCCTCGACCATGTCGCCCAGATCGCCCACATCCGACACGACGACCGGAAGCCCGCACGCCATCGCCTCCAGCATCGCCAGCGACAAACCCTCGGAATCCGACGTCAACACGAACACGCGCGAACGACGGTACCAGTCCTCCACCGCCGACTGCTGACCCGCAAAGCGCACCCGGTCCGCCAACCCCAGCGCTTCCGCTCGCTCCTGAAGCGACGCCCGAAGCGGACCGTCGCCCACCACAACCGCCGTCAACGTCGGCCGGTTTTGCGACGCCAGGCGCACCGCCTCAAGGAAAACGTCGATCCGCTTCACCTCGACCAGCCGCCCCACCAGGATCAGATCGAACTCCTTCGCCGCCGACCCGGGAGAAAAACGCGCCGCGTCGATCGCCCCGGGAATCACGTGAAAAACGTCCGCAAGCCCCCGTCCCCGGTAGAACTCCGCCGCCTTCGCCCCCATCGTCACCACCGCGTCAAACCGCCCGATCGCCGAAAGCAGGCGACGCTCGATCACCCCGTCCGGACGCACGATCCGCCGGAACACCGCGTTCTCCCCGTGCAGACCCCCGTCCACGCAATCCGTCGGTCCCCCCACCGACACGTAAAACGCGCGCGCGCCCGCCAACCGCGCCAGAAACCCCGCCGCAAGTCCGTTGATCAGCAGGTGAAACCCCCCGATCACGTCCGGACGCAACCGCAGCGCCAACCACGTCATCATCAGCAGCCGTGCCGCGGCCTGCCCGCACACCCGCGTCAGCCAGCGCGGCGCGTACACCGCGTGAACGCCCGGCGGCTCGGGGATCGGGTACGCCGACACCGCCCAGACCCCCTCGCATTGCCCGACCGCCGCCATCGGACGCAGGAACGCCCCCACCCACGTGTTCGACGGAAATTTGCCCGTCACCAGCACGCGCACCCGACCGTCAACGCGCGCCTTGCGCCGTACCACCCGACTGAGCGCCCGGATGCTCGCCAGGTACACGAGCAGCGCTCCGCGCAGAATCCACCGCAACAACCACCCGCGCACGCGCACCCCGACGCCCGGCTCGGAGCCCACCGGTAGGGCAGGTCTCTGACCTGCCTGATCCGCCGGTGGGGCAGGTCTCTGACCTGCCTGATTCACCGGTGAGGCAGAACTCTGACCTGCCTGATTCACCGGTGGAGCAGAACTCTGACCTGCCTGATTCACCGGTGGAGCAGAACTCTGACCTGCCTGATTCACCGGTGGGGCAGGTCTCTGACCTGCCTGGCTCGGGCTGGACCCCACGCCGGCCACGCCGTCAGAAACCTGCTGAGTCACATCGGATATTGCAGCCGCTCCCACGGTATCATCACGCTTATCTGTCCACGCTCATCCGGCGGATTCTCCCGCCCCGCAAACCGCCCGACGCCCTCGACCTCGATCCCAACCACGCCGCGCCCTCCGCGCTCCGCGGGAAGCGTCACCGTCAGTCCCTGCCAGTCCTGCCGCCCTAACCGCGGCCCGCCCGGCGCAACCGTAATCTTCAAGCTTCCACCGACGGGCGCCTCTCGTGCCGCGATCACCGCCTCCCGCGCCGATCGATATCCCAGCAGCCGCCGCGTTGTCGTCACAAGGATATTCCCAGCACGTTCATAACGCGCCAGCCTCTCGAACGCCGCCTGCGTCGCCGCCTCAAAAGGTTCCCCCGCTCGTCGCGCCTTGCCCAGGTGCGTGTACACGATCGCCGCGCCCCCGCGCTCGACCAGCCGCGACAGAAACCGGTCCGTCAACACCTCCGCGATGCCGGCGGCCGTCGCCGCACGCTCAACCCCCCCGCGATAAGGGTTGCATCGGATGAATTCAAACACCGCCCGCCCGTCGCGCAGGCGCGCCGGACGCACCAGCGCATTCGGACCGTGCATCGCGTATTTCACCTGCCCCGCACGCCCGAGAACGTGTTTCACCGCCTCCTTCCCCACCGTCCGCAACGACGCCGCCGGATCGCGCGCGTCGAAGACCCCGCGCAGACTGTGAGGCCGGTCCTGACCGATCACGCTCGTCACCCGCCCGCGCCACACATATTGCACGCCGTAGTCGCACGTCACGTCTGCGTGATACGCCTCGGCGCCCGGCACGTCTCCGCGACCCTGCATGATGTCCGCGCCGAAGTTCGTCACGGCCTGCGCATGATCCACCCAGACCTCGATCCGCAGATCGTGTCGCGTCAGTTCATCCAGCGCCCGCTTCGCGTGTTCCCGCGTCGTCGCCCCGTCGCCGAACGAGTGCAGACAGTCCACGTGCCCGCTGCGCATCAGCTCCCGCGTCATCGCCCGGCCACGATCGTCCGTGCTCCAGTACGCGAACTGTCCTGCCGGCATGTCGAAGTAGATCGTGTTCCCGACCTCCAACCCGACGCCGCGCCCCCACCCCAGGTCGCGATCGGTGTTCAGGTACGTCATGATCTGCTCATATGCTCGCGCATCCGGCGTCTCGTCCAAATCCGAGCAGATCGCCAGCATCGCCCGGTACGGATACGGAAACCGCCGCACCGCGGACGCCGCCCCTGTCGCGGACGTTGTGCCCGCCTCGTCACGCCCCCGCGCTTCGAGTTGTTCCGTCCGTCGCGCGATCATCTTCGCACCACATCGCTCGACCCCGACCCGGCCGCCTGCGCCCTCTCGACCCCGCGACGTGCTCGCAGCGCCAGCGCCTCCCGGTAAACGTCCCCCGTCTTCTCCGCCAGCCGCGCCGTCGAAAACTCCGACTCGACCCACGCCCGCGCCGCTGCCCCGAACCGCCGACGCAATTCCCCGTCCTCGATCAGCCTCAGCAGCCGGTCCGCCAGCGCCCCCGCGTCTCCCAGCGGAACAATGAATCCGACCCGTCCGTCCGGCGCGATCGCCGCGTTGTCCGCCACGTCCGTCGCCACCACCGGAACCCCGCACGACATCGACTCCAGCAGCACGTTCGGCGTCCCCTCGAAAAGCGACGGCAGCACCGTCACGTCGCACGCGCAGTACACGTCCTCCACGTCGTCCCGGTTCCCCGCCAGAACGCACGCCCCTGACAATCCCAGCGACTCGATCATCCCGAACACCCGCGCCTTGTACGCATCCGACCCGTGCATCCCGCCGTGAAGTTCGTCCCCTACCAGCAGAAACTTCACATCCGCGCGCCGATCCAGCACACGCCGCGCCGCCTCCAGCAGCAGCGGATGATTCTTCTGCGCCTTGAAGCTCGCGAACATGCCGACCACCGGCGCCTCCGCGGCGAGTCCCAGCCGCGCCCGAATCCCCGCGCCCGCCTGCGGCCGAAAACGAACCGTGTCCACGCCGTTGTGAACCACGCGATAGTGCTCCTCGGGATGCCCCAGCATCCGCCGGTTGAACTGCGCCCCCGCCCGCGAATTCGCAAGGATCAGGTCTGAACACCCTCGCGTCGCCCGGTACGCCCAGATCTGTCGCCGCTTCAGATGATAATCCGTGTTACGCTCAGACCCGATCACCGCTCTCACCCCCGCCAGCCTCCCCGCCAGCCGCGCCGCGATGTTCGCATCAAAAAGATAACTGTGAACCACGTCCGCCCGGATACGACGCAACCACCCCGCCAGCCGCCAGATCACCGAGACATCGAACTTGAACCGCTTCGTCAGCACAAAAAGTCGCTCCGCCGCATCCTCCAGATCCGCCGCCAGCGGCACATAACGCGACAGCGAGCACACGTGAACTTCAAAGGCGCCGCGGTCCAGATGATTCGCCAGCTCGATCACCTGCCGCTGCGCGCCCCCGTATTCGAGGTTGCTGATCACCAGCGCAACCCGGATCGGCGCAACCCCCGCCGCTTTGCCCGACACAGAGGAACCCGAAGCAACGATCTGCGACCTCACGCCCCGCTCCCCGTGCTTGCAAGAAGCGCCTCGAACCGATCGACGACCCGCTCAACGCGATGCTCGCGCTCGAAGTACGCCCGGCAACTCGCCCTCATCCGCTCCCGCGCCGCGCGGTCCGCCGCCGTCACCTGAAGCGCCTCGATCACTCCCGGAACGTCCGCCGCCACCCTCCCCAGCCCGAACTCCGCCACCACCCCGTCAGGGTCGAACGTCGTCACCACCGGCACGCCCAGACTCCACGCCTCCAGAAACGTGTTCGGAAACCCCTCACGCTCGCTCGTACACAGCAACACATCCGACCGTCGGTACAACGCGGCGATCTGCTCATGCGCCACGCGGCCCAGCAGCCGCACGTTCACGCAGCGCTTCGCCCTCGACTTCAAATCCTCCGCATAACGCGATCCGCCTGCCGCGTCCCCGACGATCTCGAACGTCAGATTCGAGCACGCCCCGGCGATCTCGAACACCCACGCCAGGCGCTTCTCCGGCGTATACCGCCCCACCCAGAGCACGCGCAGCCCCCAGACCTCACCTGAGCCGTCCGCGCCCGGCGCCGCCGAGACGCTCCCCTCCGCAAGATCCTCCGCCGCGTTCGACAGCACCTCCGCCTCGACGCCGAACCCCGCCCGCATCAATTCCTGCTGACGCCGCGTCTGAACCAGAACCCGATCCGCCCGCCGCAACCCGTACTGATACAGCCGCGACTCCCGCAGTTTCGGAAGCCTCGGCAGGTCCGCCAGGCAGTCATAATCGCTCGCCGATGCGAAAAAGAAGCGCTTCCCGTGTCGCCGGCAGAACATCGCAACGATTCCCGTCGTTTGCTCCGCCATCCGCTGGTAATACACGTCCGCGCTCGCCCGCCGCAGCGCCGACCAGATCCCCGTCAGGCGCGGTGAGAAAAACCGAAGCCCGGGCAACCCCGCGTCCCGCGCGTACGCCTTGAAAACACGCACGCCCTGGACCGTCTCCCCGTCCGCCTGACCGTGATCGAGCGTCACCAGCGACACCGCGTGACCCCGCCGCGCCAGCTCCCGCGCCAGCAGCGCCGTCTGACGCTCCGCGCCGCCGATGTGCGACGTGCCCGCGCGACCCCCGATCGCCGCGTACCCGTTCAACGCCACAAAACAGATCCTCAACGGCGCGATCACGTGAGGCGCCCCCCGCGGGCGGCAAGGTTGGGCATCAGAGAGGACACCACGCACGACTTGCTGACGTTGAAGACATGCATGACTGACCGAGCCGCGCCCGTAAGGAAGCGTTCTTTTTCCACCCCGCCGGGAAGTGCTGAAACCGTCGGTCAGGCCTCGTCGCCGACGCGCCGCACACCAGCATCATCGTGTTCCTGAAGCGCTCTCGCGCACGCGACGACGCCATCATCACACGAACAATGCTCCGCCGCCGCTTCCCGGTTTCGACCCACGACCTCCCGTCTCTTCTTCTTCATTCTTCATTCTTCATTCATCATTCTTCATTCTTCATTCGGTCTCACTCAACGTACCCCAGCTCCTTCAACCGCTCGAAGACGCGATCGTCCGCCGTGTCCTCCACCGCCACCGTCGCGCCGGCCTCCTTCGCCTCGAACGATGCCAACCACGCATCCAGATCACGCTGCATGTCCGCGGCCCGCCCGCCCTCCACGTCGATCAGATTCCGCGTCTCTCCCGGATCCTGCGCCAGATCATACAACTCGCACCGCCCGTTGGACGCCCAGATGTACTTGTGCGTGTTCGTCCGCAGCGCCCGCAGCCGACGGTCGTAACGCTCAAGAAACTCCGGCATGAACGCCGGCGCCTTCTTCCGCCACAGCCCCTGCCCCGGACGGTAAAGCTCCGACACCGCGAACCGCGCAAAACGCCCCGCCCGCACCTGCGCGAGCAGGTCGCTGCCCTGATGCTCCGCCGTCGTGGTCCGCTCGTCGATCCCCGCCGCCGCCATCAGCGTCGGAAACACGTCGATGAGCTGCACCACCTCGCGCACCCGCCGACCCGTCGCCGCCCCCGGCGCCTTGACGAGCAGCGGAACATGAACCAGCGTGTCATAAAGACACAACCCGTGCCGCAACAGACCGTGCTCCCCGAGATTGTCCCCGTGATCCGCCGCGATCACCACCGCCGTGTCCGACAGCACGCCGTCCCGCGCCAGCCGGTCCAGCAGCACGCCGAGCCACGCATCGAAGAACGCCGCCTCCGCCCGCGCCAGGGCATGAAGATCGGCGAAGTCCCGCTCCGTCATCCTCACCTGCCCGCTGACGTACAACTGCTTGTCCTGGTTGATCTCGTACATCCGCGCCCGCGACAGCCCCGCGAACTTCCGCCGGTAACCCGGCGGCGGCAGAAACGGGGCATGCGTCTCGTCGGTATGAAGGTAAAGAAAAAAAGGCTTGCTCCGGTCGCGCCGACGCTCGTACCAGCGCAGCGCCTCCCCCATCAGAACGCGCGTCTCGCACGTCTTCGTGTAACGACCGCTCACCTTCCGGTGAATCCGCCCCGCGGCCTTGAACGCCTTCGACAGGAGCGACACCTGCGGAACCCGCATGTTCGACAGAAACCCGAACCCCCGATCCAGCCGCGTCGACGGCCCCACATAAGGCACGTCCGCGAACCCCGCGGTGTCATACCCGTGTCGCTGAAGCACTTCCGCCAGCGTCGGGTAGGCGCTGTCCAGAAGCTGATGCTCGTCGTGACCCCCGTGCTTCGTCGGCAGCATCCCCGTGAACACCGACGCCATCACCGGAAACGTCCACGCCGACGGCCCGATCGCCGTCTCGAACACGATCCCCTCCTCCCCGATCGCGTCGATCCGCGGCGACGTCGTCGCGCCCGATCCGTAACACGACAACCACTCCGGCCGGACCGAGTCCAGCATCACCATCAAAATGTTCGGTTTCGATCCTTTCAACGTCGTCCCCACGCCCGTTCCGCGCCCGCAAGAAAACGCCCCGTCTTCACCGAGCCGCGCCCGCCCGCCCTTGACGTTGCGAAACAAGGTCAGGGGTTAGGAAGCGGGCTTCCCACGTCCGACACCCGGCGTTCGCACCGCCTACGTCGAGGCTTTCGGCACACCTGCGCGGCCGATCCAGCGCCGAAATCGCCCGCGCACCCGGTTCCGCAGCGAGTCCGTTAAGATGTGCCTCCAGTAACCCGGAACCGTGATCAACACACCCACCCCGATCCCGGCGCCAAGCTGCGCATACGCATCCTCAGGGAAAACCCACCGCGCCCCCGCCAGCGCCGCCACCCACGGCAGCGACGCCAGCAGCGGAACCGGCAGCACCTGCCGAAAATACGACCCGTAGCTCACCCCCAGATGCCGACAGGAAATCACCGACGGCGCCAACCCGCCTCCGCACGTCACCGCCAACCCCACCGCCAACGCCGCTCCCCACGTCCCCCACCCCAGCACGCCGACAAACAACAACCCCAGCACCACGCTTCCCACGGTCGCCCCGAGCTCCCACAACGCAGATCGACCGTGCCGGTTCAACCCCACCAGAATGTTGTACGTCCCGCGCTGCGCGTACGACATCAGATGCCCCAGCATCATCAGCGTCAGCACCAGCGGCGCTTCGTACCCCGGACCCATCCAGACCTGAAGCACCGCGCTCCCGCAGATGCAGAACCCCGCAACGAGCGGCAGCGAAATCGCAAATCCGAACCGGCTCGACTTGATCACCAGCGCCCGCAGACCCTCGACGTCGCCCTTCGCCTCCAGCGCGCTCGCCTCCGGCGCGAACACGTTCCCGTAAGTCGCCATCAATTTCGACATGAACGCCGTCAGCGCCCGCTGCCTCGAATACACCGCCAGCGCCGCCGGCCCCAGAAAACCCGAAACGATCAGCCCGCTCGTCTGATACAACCCCATCCGCGACAGACCCTGCAGCGCCGTCTTGGACCCCAGCCCCAGCGCATCCTTGATCGCCGACCCGTCCACCGACCCCGGCGCGAACCGAAGCCGCGGGCACTCCCTTCGCACCGCCCCCCAGTTCAGAACCCCGATCAAAATCTCCGAGAAAAGAAACGTCGCCCCCACCCACGCCAGCCCCGCGCCGACGACCAGCAGAACGATCATCACCCCCAGTGACGCCGCGCTTACACCGATCCGGATGATCGTCCGCAGCTCGAAACGCTGCAGTCCGCTCAACGCGCCGCTGTAGGCGCTGAGCGGAAGCTGCACCGCCGCCGCAACCCCCAGGATCGCCGTCAACTGCAACGCCAGCGACACCAGCGCCGGCTCCTTCGTCCCCACCAGCCGCGGCGTCAGGGCGTACACGACGCCCACGAACCCGAGTCCGATCAAAAACCCCGCATTCAGCAGGATCACCGACGCGCTGTACATCCGGTTCAGCGACGCGTCGTCCTCCAGCTTGACGTACCGCGCCACGTACCGGCCCACCGCTGACGCGATCCCCAGCGAAAAAAGCCCCGTGTACGCCGTCAGCGACCATGCGAAGTCCCAGACCCCCAGCGCGTCCTGACCCGCCTCACGGTCGATCATCCGCGGCAGGATGAACCCGGAAACGACGAACACCACGTGCGACGCCCAGTTGCTCACCACCCCGAGCGCCAGCGAGTTCTTCCCCTGTTGTTTCACGCCCTCTCCCCACTCCCCCCGCCTGTTGCCTGTTGCCTACTGCCTGTTGCCTGCTGCCTGTTGCCTGTTCCCTTCCTCATGCATACCCGTACCGCCGGTTGATCGCCCCGCATGTCCGCTCGAACACCTCCAGCATCGCCGGCGTCATCTCGCGCCGCCACTTCTCATCCAACCGGATATCTCCCGTCGCGCTCAAGCGCATCCGGTTCCCGAGAATGTGATGCTCCGCCAGGTGAAACCGCGACACGTCGTGCCCCGGATCCACGTTCATGAATTCGAAGACGCGCCTCGACCACCCCGCCGCGTCCCGGCAGAAATCCTCATACCGCACCCGCAACGCCCGCTCCGGCGGAAGGCGCCGCAGCAGGTGCTCCTCCGACACCAGGCTCCGCCGCCACTCGTCGCACGCCCGCTCGATCGGAAACTCATTGCGCCGCAGGTAGCTCGCCGCCACGCCCCGCCCGTCGCGCACCAGTTGTATGACGCGAACGCGCAGCCCGGGAATCCGCATCAGAAACTTCAGACGGTGAGGCTCTTTCGACGAGTCCAGAAAAACCGACGTCCCCTTCAGTTCGCACACCGCCTCGATCAGCGCGCGGTTCGCGGCGAAGATCGCCCCCGACTCCCGACGCCACGCCGGACTCGCCGCCAACGCCGCGTCACGCACCGCCTCCAGCAGCCGCCCCTGATGCTCCGCGCGCAGCACCCGGTCCGTCCACCGCCGACCGCGAAGGCGGAAATCCGTCTGAAACGTCGGCGACTCCCGGTCCGCGCCGCGCCGCGCCATCCCCTCGCGCACCTTCGCCCAGAATCCGCACGCCGCCAGCGCCGCGCCGCAACTGCACGTCGCGCTGTCGCTTTTCCCCCGCCACAGCACCGCCGACGTCTCCCCGACCGACGCAACACGAGGATGCGACCCCAGCACCATCGTCAGCAGCGTGGACCCGGAGTGCGAGGCGGCGAGAATGTACGTGAAGTCAATCATACCGGGCGACAACGAGTGACGGACCTGCTTCTGATGACAAAGGATCAGGACGTAGCTCCAATACCGAGCCGCGCCCGTCAGGAAGCGTTCTTCTTTCCGCATGCACTCGCGACATCGAAACATCGTCCGACGCGAAACTCGCCATCCGTCATTCCTTCACATACTCCACCACCACCTTCCCGCAATACCGCTTCAAGAAAGGCAGCGTGCCGAGAATCACCGCGTCCGCCCGCCCTTTACGTCGCGCAGCGATGTCAAGGGTCAGGAAGCGTTCTTCTTTCCGCGCGCACTCGCGACATCGAAACATCGTCCGACGCGAAACTCGCCATCCGTCATTCCTTCACATACTCCACCACCACCTTCCCGCAATACCGCTTCAAGAAAGGCAGCGTGCCGAGAATCACCGCGTCCGCCGCCCGGCACACGCGCAGGAACGCCTTGGCCCACGGGCGATGCGCCCGCCGACCGAAAAACTGCTTCGACTGAAGAAGGAGATTGAAGGGATAGACCTGCATCCGCGAAAAAGCATCCCCGAACCGCCGCAGGTCGCCCATCCGAAGCGTCCGACCGCCGCAGTCCTTGTGCTTCCGTCGTCGTCGCGCCCGCACGACTTCCAGCACCGGGTTGTGTCCCAGCGCCTCCTCGCAAAAAACCGCCCGGCCTCCCGGTTTGAGCACTCGAGCCAGTTCCCGCCCGGCCGCGGGGTAGTCCGCAACGATGTGCAGCGCGGACTGGCAGAACACGGCGTCGAAAAAATCCGAGGGAAACGAAAGCTCCTGAACGTCCACCGCCGCGAACTGAACCCGGTCCCCCACGCCGCTCTCGATCGCGCTGCGCCGCGCGACTCGCACCGCTTCCGGCGACCGGTCGCACCCCCACACCAGCGCGCCGCGCAACGCAAAGTAAATGCTGCTTCGCCCCGCCCCGCAGCAGTAGTCCAGGATCCGACGCCCTTCGAGCCGATCCACGCCCAGCCGCTGGAACGCGAAACCCAGCTCGTTGCCGTCGAGGTGTCCGGTCTGACCAGGCGGCGCATCCAGAAAAAAACGCGTCGCCGCCTCGTACGACTCCCGCGTCACGCGCTTCACCGTCCAACCGCGGTAGACGGCGTCGTAGGCCTTCGCTCGCTCCGCCGCAAGATTCCGCGAGACCGGAGGCGCCCCCACCCTCTCAGCCTCACCCCCGCCGCTCACGCCCGGCGCCGATGACGCGCCGAAGGTCATGATTGTGACACCTTCGCCGAGGTCGGCGACGCGCCGCCTGCGCCGCCTCCCAGCCGACGACGCATCCACGCCCCGGCCAGCATCCACGCGAACGCCGTGTTCGTCGTCAGATACCGCCGCCACATCCGACGCGGCTCCTGCACCACCCGGTACAACCACTCCAGCCCCAGCCTCTGCCACGCGGACGGCGCCCGCTTCACTTTCCCCGCCACCACGTCGAACGCCCCGCCCACCCCGTGACTCACCGGAACCCGCATCACCGCCCCCCACCGCGCCAGGAAGATCTCCTTCTTCGGCGGACTCATCGCCACGAAAAGCAGGTCCGTCCGCGAAGCCCCGATCCGCCGCGCGATCGCCTCTTCCTCGTCCGCCGCGTAATACCCGTTGCGCCGCCCGGCCACGACCGCCCCAGGCCACCGCCGCGCAACCTCCTCCGCCACCTTCGCGTTGACGTCTTCGGTCGCGCCAAGGAGAAACACACGCAGCTCCCGCCGGTCCGCCAGTTCCAGCAGGCGCGTCATCAGGTCGATCCCCGCCACGCGCTCCGGCAGCGGCGCCCCCAGCACCCGGCTCGCCCACACCACCGCGATCCCGTCCGCCAGAATCAGGTCGCTGGTCAGCACCGCCTCGCGCAGCGCCGCGTCCCGACGCATGTTCACGACCTTCGCCGCGTTCACCACCCCGATGTGCATGTGCCGGTCCGCCGCGCCGCCGCCTCCGCCGCAGATCACCGCCTCCGCCGCGCGCACCACGTCGTCCATCCGCATCGCGCGCACCGGCACACCGAGAATCCAGTGCTCAGGAAAGCTGTCCCACGGTTTCGGCATCCGTCGTTCATCCTGAACCGCCCCGCACGAGCATCGTAACGCCGCCTACCGAACCGCGCCCGTCAGGAAGCGTTCTTTCCCAGGGTCGAGAGTTCGCGCTTGAAACAACAACTAAGACGCTGTTGCAAAACCGAGCCGCGCCCGTCAGGAAGCGTTCTTTTTCCGCCCTGTCCCGGAGGTTTTGAAACAACGGCTAAGCATCCGTCGCGCGGCGGGCGTCATTCAACCTTCCTCATTCCTCATTCCGCATTCCCGCGCCCCACGCCTCCACGCGCCGATCCGAGAACGCGTACAACAACCACCCGAGGTGATACGGGCGGCACTCCCAGTCAATCCGACGCGCCGGAAAGAGCACGCCCGTCCCCGGCACGCGCAGCCCCGGGTGCATCCGGCTCGCCGCCGCCTGCATCCCGCGCACCCACTTGTTCGGTTCGTAGCGCGCCACCTTCCGCCAGATCAGCCCCGCCTCGTCGTCCACCAGCCGCGACCCGCACTCCGGCGCCTCGTACAACCAGTCCACGCCCTTCATCATCGCGTCGGTGTAATCAACCCCGCAGCGGTCCTTCAGATCCAGCAGCGCCATCGGCGCCATCCCGTCCTGATGCACCGCGTACACCGGATACGGCTCGATGACCCGGCCTGTCCGAACGTCGTAATGCCACCACCACTGCCCCGCCGGACCCTGAAGCGAGATCATCTTCGCCGCCGACGCCCGCGCCATCTGCGCCGCCTCCGCGTCCCGCGTCATCTCGTGATACAGCGACAACGCCTGCACCGGGTAAACCCAGTCCGCAAAACACGAGACATGCTCGCGGAAAAACCCCGCCCGCGTCCCCGGCGCATGATGTGAAAACAACGCCGAATCCGGGTGAAACGTCCCCTTCAGACGCTTCGCCGCCGCCCGCGCCAGCTTCTCATCCGTCAGAAACTCAGGATGAAACGACAACGCGGAAACCACCCACGACAGCTCCACCGTCGGACAAGGCCGCTCCACCGGCGACAGCGCCTTCAATCGCTCCAGCGCCGCCGACGCGTTCCGCCGACGCAGCGACACCGCCGCCCACAACGTCAGCGCCACGTCCCCGATGTTGTCCATCTTCGGCAGACGCTCGATCAACCGGTCGCAGCAGGCGTCCGCGCCGCCCGCGCCGAGAATCCGACCCGAAACATCCTGCTTCTGCGCCGAGAGCCCGATCAGCACGATCGCCGTGTACCGCAACGACTCTCCCTCGAGACGATCGCCCGACCGGCCCCGACGGATGCACCACCCGAAAAGACCGTTCCGCGTCACCATCCTCGGCAAGGCGCGCAGCGCAAGCCCTCGGAGGGGCTCCACGCGCACCGGCGACGGCACGCTCGCGGCCGACAGCGGCGTCATGACCGCGGCGCTCACGGGTTGCCCAGCCCCTGAAGCGCCTGATTCCTCAGCAGGAACCCGAAGGGATCAAACGAGTCCTCCAGTCCTCCTCCTCCGCCCGCCCGACCGCCCTGAAGCTCGTGCCGGTTCATGAACTCGATCCCCGACACGTTGTAGTTCACCGTCGCGCCTGCTCTGAGGAAGATGTTGCGGTTGATCCAGTCCTGGACGCGCGTCTCGACCGTGTGCGGAACCCAGAGCACGTCCCCCGCCGCAAGCTTCAGATTCGCCGACTGCATCGCCGCCAGCTTGTCCAGGTTGATCTTCACCATCGCGTCGCTTCCGTCCGGCATCCGACGGATCAGCGTCCCTTCGCGCGGCGTGATGTCCGTCCGCAGTCCCCCGGCCGCCGCGATCGCCTGAAGCAGGTTCACCTCCACCCCCGGATCCAGCAGCAGCGGTCCCGGCGTGTTCACCAGGCCTCCGATGAACACGGCACGCGGCGACGCCTCGACCTCGATCATGTCCCCGTTCTCCAGCGGTTCGAGGTTCATCGCCGCTCGCACCTGCTGCGGATCCGTCAGGTCGAAGCGCCACTCCTCTCCCGGACGGCGCAGCCGACGCAACGTCGTGCGCCCCGTCGCGTCCGACGTCACGCCTCCCGCCAGCACCACGCTCAGCACCAGGTTCCGCTCCGTCCGCCGCAACCGCGTGTACCCGGGCAACTGCACCGCCCCCACCACCAGCACACGCGTCGTCTCCGGCGTGGCGACCTCGGTATGCACCGACAGATCCTTCACGATCCCCGGGACATAGGCCCTCTTCACCACCGCATCCACGTCCTCCAACTCAAGCTCCGCGACCTTGATCGGATCGACCAGCGGCAGGCCCAGATGTCCTTCCCGGTCGATGCGTGCCGTCACCGTCGGCGCAAAAGGCAGGTCCGTCCCGGAGAACGTCACCGTCATCGTGTCGCCCGGTCCGACCCGGTAAGGTCCGAGAAGGCGGTCGATCGCAGAGTAATCCGGCGTCGCCGCCTCAGGTTCCGGCGCCTTCTCCTCGAAGCGCCGTTGCAACTCGATGAATTGCTCGACGCTCATCCGCGGGTCCGGTCCGCAACCGGTTATTCCGACAACCGCCGCCGACAACATCGCCGCGGACCAACGACACCCTTGTCCCCTGCGTCGTCTTGACATGACTGTTTTCCTTGCCGAAGCGCAACGACCGCTCCGATCCGGCGGATTCATCGCCGAACCCGGCCTGCCGCGCGCCGGAACCCACCTCTTTATCGGCGGACCACCGCTGCTCACCGGTCATGCGGCGCCGCGCTCGACCGATAAACGCTCCCGCCGCGTATCCGTCCCGAGGATCCACGCCTCAGAAACGTGCCACTTCCCCCCGAGCGTCAGGATCGTCGCAAAGAGGATGCGCAGGTCAAGAAGGAACGACTGATGACGAACATACGCGATGTCGTACGCGATCCACTGGTGGAAGTCCCCCTCGTTCCGATCGTGTCGGCACACCTGCCACAACCCCGTGATCCCCGGGCGAACCGACAACCGCGCCCGACGCCACGGCACGCAGATCTGATTCTCCCGGAACGGCGATGGACGAGGCCCCACCAGGCTCATCTGCCCCAGCGCCACATTGATCAACTGCGGAAGCTCATCCAGGTTCGCCTGTCTTAACCAGCGCCCCACCCGTGTCACCCGCGGGTCGTTCGCCATCTTGAACTGCGGTCCGTCCACCGCGTTGTCGTCATAAAGCCCTCGCTGCATCAGATGCGCGTCGGGCCGCATTGTCCGGAACTTCAGGCAGTCGAACATCCGACCGCCTTTGCCCTCACGCCGGTCACGGAAAAAAATCGGCCCCGCCGAGTCCACCCGGACGAGCAAGGCGATCAGCAGAAAAAGCGGGAGCAGGGCGATCAGCGCCGTCCACGCCAGCGCCGCCTCCGCCGCCAGCTTCAACGCCGGATACCCCCGCCGTCGCGCCGCTCGCGCCGACCCGTTGAACTCCACCCTCGGCCGGGCGAAGGCGACGCTCCTCGCGCCGCGCACGGATCCGTCTTCCGTCCGCATCCGCCCGTTGCTCTGCGCCGCCCCCGGCCCGTCAGTCCGCGCCAGCACCTGATGCCGAACCGCCTGCCCCGCGCCCACCGTCACACGCTCCGCAATCGCGCTCTGCGCGACGAACGCATCCCGACGGAGGCGCGCCCCGCGCCCGACGACCGACGGACCGATCAAGGTCACTCCCTCGTCCACCTGCGCCCCGGGCTGCAACACCACCGGTCCGCGGATCCGGCTTGAGGGGTGGACCCGCGCGCTCTCGGAAGCCAGAACCTCGGCCTCAATGAACCGGAACCCCGGAGGCGGCGACCCCGCGCAGCGCGCGGTCGCATGCTCCTCCTGAAGAGCCAGGTACGCCTCCTCCTGCATCAGATCGAGGCTCCCCTCCGCCGCATGCAGGTCGCGGCTCAACATGCCGCGCAGCGACAGCACGTGCCGCAGTTCCCCCAGCGAGCTGAACGTCACGTCTTCCGCCGCCGACGCCGGCATCACCGTCGCCAGCACCGGACCGGTCTTCGGCCACGTCACGCTCTCGTAGTACCGACGGATGCACCGCACCCGACCCGCCGCGTCCAGCCGGACATACTCCTGAGCTTCCTCGCTGTCCGAAGCGACCGCCACGGCGTGGACCGTCCACCGTCGGTCGTCGCGATGCTCAATCAGTTCGCGAAGATCGAAGCCTCCGACCGGCCAGTAACGAGGGTCGAGGATGACCAGATCATCCGAAGGCTCACAGGAATGAAGCAGTTCGGAAAGCCCGGACGACGTCAACACGTTCACCGAAAGCGCCGCGCCGCCGCCCGCCTCTTCCGCGCGCCCCCCGAACCGCCGAGCGTAGCTCCCGCCCGGCGGAAACCCCGGGAGAACGTGGACGCGCGCCGCGCCGACCTCGCGAATCTGCGCGCCAAGGACATCGTAAACCGTCCCCGCCCCCAGCGGCAGCGACAGCAGGCTCAGACCGTCCGCGCCGGCATCGAGGTACGCCGGACGCGAATCCAGGATGACGACAATAAGCTGCACCGCCAGTTGTCCGATCCGTGCCAAGCGCGCCGCCGGCGCCCCCGCCGAAAGTCACGAACGAGGCGCCTACACCGCGTTGACCTCAACCGGACGCCGCGCCAAGCTCCCGTAATCGTAACCGCGGTAATACCCGCCGCGCGGATCCGTCCCGATCAGCACCGTGCCGAAAAGACGCGCCCCCGCGGCTGAAAGCTCCGCCAGCGCCTCCATCGCCTCCGCCCGACGCGTCTGCGAAGCCCGCACCGCCATGATCGTCCCGTCCGCCTGACCCGCCAGGATCCGCGCGTCCGCCACGGGCAGCACCGGCGCCGAATCCAGGATCACGAAGTCGTACGAGCCGCGCCACTCCTTTAACGCCTGTCCGAACCGGCCGTTCGCCATCCTTTCCGCGTCGTCCACGCTCGCCCGGTCGCCCGCGGGAATCACGTCAACCCCCAGAACGTCGGCGTGAAACGTGACGTCCTTCGCCGTCAGCTTGCTCGTGCGAAGATAATCCACCAGACCTTTGCGCGGACCCGCGTTCACCCGGTGGCTCAGGCTTGATCGCCGGATGTCCGTGTCCACCAGCAGCACCCGTTTCCCCACGTGCGCCAGACTGCGCGCCAGCAGCATCGCGAACGTCGTCTTCCCCGTCCCCACGTTCGGACTCGTGATCAGCACCGTGTACCCCTGACGCACGCTGCACCGCTCCAGCAGCGCGGTCCGGATCATGCGGATGCTCTCCTGAAGCATCGGACTCGTGTCCGACAGCGCGTCCGTCCCGGGCGCGAAACGCGGCATCTGTCCCAGAAACGGAACCTGCACCGTGTTCGTCACGTCGCTCACTTCCGACATCGACGGATCCATCGCCGCTCGGAAGTACGCCAGCGCCAAGCCCGCCGCCAGCCACCCGAACACCAGCACCCCCGAAAACAGCGGACGACGGTCGTTCTTCGGACGCGAAGACACCTTCACCTGGCCCGCCGGCTCGATCCGCGCCGGTCCGCTGATCAACTCCGACTGAATCTCCTCGACGCGCTTCTGCACGGCCTGGTATTTCAACGTGATGTGCTCGATCTCGTGATCCTGCATCTTCAGTTCGGAGGCCGCCCCCGCAATGTCCGTGATCTGCTTCTCCAGCGTCGTGATCATGTCCCGCAGCAGCTTCGCCTGCTCCTCGCCGCGCCTCGCGAGGTAGTCCAGCTCCTTCAACCGCGTCGCCGGGTCGAGACTCCCGTCGCTGACCGCGCCCGCCGCCGCCGCCGGTTCGCCGCCCGCCAGCAGCGCCTCCTCGCGCTGCCGAAGCGACGCCTCCGCAAGCTCCAGTGCCGCCTTCATCTCCCGCATCCGCGGGTGATTCTCGCCCATGTTGGACTCGAGCGCCGTCTCCAGCGCCGCATGCTTCGACTCCCGATCCTGATACAGGCGGCTCCACTCCCGGTCCGACCAGAACAACCGCCGAGGACGTTCATTCGACGACGAGGCAACCGCCTCGCCGCCGTCATTTGAGAAAGCCTCGGCGACCTCGCCCGCATCCCCCTCCGCCGATGCCCTGCCCGCGTCCGCCTCCTCCGGCGTCGCGCCTTCAACAATCTGGCGAAGGTAATCCCGCTCCCAGTCATACATGCGGATCGTCGTCTCCAGCGAGCGCAGCTCCCCCTGAAGCCTCAGACGTTCCGAATTGTGCAGCGTCTGCACGTCCTCCAGCGACGCGCTTCCGAACTTGCCCGTGAACGAACCGCGCGTCGAGATCAACGACGTCAGCGTGTTCTTCAGACGACCCTCCTCCTCCTGAAGACGCTGCTGAAGGTCGCGCGTCCGCTGGTCCGCCGTGCCCTTCGTCTGATCCAGATACACCTGCTGGATCGTCTTCACGATCAGCTCCGCGTCCTTCGGCTCCGTCGCGTAGAACCCGACCTCGATCAGCTCCGTGCCCTTGACGTTGACGACGTGAAGGTCTTCCAGCAGACGCTCATACGCGGGCTTCACCGCGCTGCTCAGAAGCTTCTGCGGCGGATCCCGGTACCACGACGTCTTGAGCACCTCGGGGTCGTTGAGCACCGGGTTCAGCACGCCCGCCCCGCGGATCAGCATCACGTTCGTGTTCACGAACTGCTGATACAGCGGCATGACGCCCGTCTCTTCGATCTTGTAGATCTGCCGCTGCATCGTCGGTTTGAGCTGGATCAGCGTGTTCGCGTAGTACTTCGGCTTGATCAGCATCCACACCGGCGGAACCGACACCGCCGCCCCCGCCAGCGTGATGCCCAGCACCATCCACTTGTAGCGCAGCATCGACCGCAGCGAAAAACCGCGACGCGGCGCAGCGCTGGACGCCGGACCGTATCCCGCCAACCCGTACCCGCCGCCCTCCGCCGCCCGGGCCAGCGTGGATACCCCTCCGCCGGCGGGGATCAGCGCGCTGCCTCGATCCTGCCCGGAGTCCGGCGCGTCTTCGTTGATCTCAAACATGTTCGCTTCCTGATCCGTCGACCCGTTGCTCGTTCCGACGTTTTTGACGACCCGACTTTCGCGCCCCTCCGGCGCATCATTCCAGTCTCGGGGTTCCCCTGTCCCGGTCCGTCATCCCGCCGAGGCGCGGAACTCCGACTTCCGCCGTCCCCCGCGCTCCACTTCCGCGCAGCCCGGCGCCAACACCGCACCGACCGCTCGCGCCGCTCGACGGATCACCACGCCCTGCGCCGCCAGACATCGATCCAGGTGCGCCTCGCTGCCCACGACGCACGAGTCCCACAAAACGCTACGGCAGATCACCGCCCCGTCATGAATACGCACGCCACGTCCGATACAAACCGGACCGACCAGCGTCACCCCGTCTGATATCTCGCTTCCGGCGCCCACCTGAACCGGTCCGGCGAGTCGAGCGCCGCGATGCACCTGCGCCGTCGGGTGAATCCGAGATCCCTCGGCCGCAACCTCAAACCCGTCCAGCCCCTCCGGACACATCCAGTTCCGCTCCAGCACCCAGTCGTTGGCCGCCAGATACGACGCGACCCCCGTCACACGCGGACACGTCCCCGCCGTTCCGTAAGTCGTCATCCGGTATCCGCGATCATAAAGCGCCGGGATCAGCCCCTCCTTCAGGTCCACGTACCCGGATTCCGCAACATGCGCCAGCACCGACGGCGACGCGACGTAGATGCCCGCAGGCGGCTGAAAGTCCGTCGAACGTACCTGCTCGCAATCCTCGCGCACCACGACCGTCAGCGCCGCGCCCCCCGACTCATGTTCCGCCAGCAGCGCCGGAAGGTCGCATTCCGGGATCGTGCTCCCGTCCACGAGAACCCCCGCGCCTGCGTCGCTGCCCGACCACGCGTCCAACAAGCAGCCGGCCGGTCCGCGCGGCATGACGTCCTGGTAGAACGTGACGCCGCCCCCTGCGTCTCCCAACGCATCAACCAGCCGACGCGCCGGAAGGTTCGAGCAGATCGTCACCTCCGAAACCCCCGCCGACCTTAACCACTCCACCGCGTAGCAGATCAAAGGGCGACCCGCCACCGGCGCAAGCGGACGGGGCAGCAGCGCGTCCAACGCACATCCCCCCCAATCATGCACCCCCGCCAGGACGATCCCCTTCACCAGACGGCGGGGCGACGTCGGCGCGGAAAGCAATACGACGGGCGTGTAAGGATTGCGTTGAAGCACCTGACTTTTTATCCGACCCCTTTGACGCTGTTTCTTAACCGAGCCGCGCCCGTAAGGAAGCGTTCTTTTCCCCCTCTACCCCGGCGGTTTCGCAACAGCGTCTTAATGCCCAACCCCACCCCCCGGCGCCACGCCCAGCCGTCTCGAGCTGAACCGGCGCGCGCCGCGCCCGTAAGGAAGCGTTCTTTTCCCCCTCTACCCCGGCGATTTCGCAACAGCGTCTTAATGCCCAACCCCACCCCCCGGCGCCACGCCCAGCCGTCTCGGGCTGAACCGGCGCGCGCCGCACCCACCGGCCCCGATCGCAGAGGAATTCACAGCCCGCGCCTCAGCACGCTGGATTCGCGTCGGCGACACCGAACTCGAACCGCGTGATGAAAGTGACTGAACCCGCTATCCTCGCCGTCCCGATCAGGCTGGAGATCGGTTCGCGCCGATGATACCCCGCGCTGAACCACCCCATCATCGGATCGGTTTTTCCGCGATGCAGGCTCACTTTCAGCGCCGGATCAAGACGAACCAGAACGACGCCCCCTCTCCCCGTAAGGCGGTAGGCATTATCCCCGACAGGGTCGATTTGACAATCCCTCCCGATGTGCCAGAACTGCCGGACCCCGTGGTCAGAACCGCACATAACCTCATCTTTTACAAGCAGTTCACACCCCGTTAACGTGAGAATCATGTGCCTCCGGTGAACCACCCCGCCTTTCAGGCTTCGGTAGCCGTCATGCTCGGCTGAAACCGCGCCTCCGTCCCGAGTCGGCTGCCAGTTCAGACAGCGGGCTTCCGCGCGCCTGCCCCACAAAAACGGTCCGAGCGGCTCAGACGAGTTGCATCCGTCGATTTCCACCGTGTTGTGGGCGGCGGTTGACCTGAAGAACTCCCTCGCCTCAGGGTGCGTGAAGTAGTCGTAAGTTCCGCATTCACAAATGAATGTGCATCCGTCAACTCGTAGCGTCATCGCCAGAGCGTCTGCATGACCGTGCGCCGCAATGCTCCCGAATCCGAGAGGCCCGGCGTCCAGCGTCGCACTCACCCCCTCGCCTCCGGGAAGCCGCCCCTGAAGGAGGAACAACCCGGTATCGGGAAACGCGCGCGATTGCAGCGACTCCGCCGGATTCGGAAGACCCGCCTTCCCCGCGCGCCAGGTTCCGGAAACGCCGCACACCCACGCCGCGTGAGCATCGCGCCGTTCCTGCGCGGAGGTCAGCCCGACCCCGGGGAACGCCGCCTCAACTCCTGTCAGCACCGACGCGCCAAGCTGCTCCGCCGTCCCCACCCCGAGCACCAGACCGTCATCGGCGTCCCCGAACATCGGGGGGTCGCCCGCCTCCATCCACGCGGCGGCGAACTCGCTCATCTTGCGCAGATCAGCGCCGAAGGACTCCGGGAAAGGCTCGCCGATCCGTCGACCGACCGCCTCGCAGATCAGAAAAAACTCGAGCACGAAAAGGTGATAGCTGAACGCCTGCTCCCGGTTGCCGCCATCAGCGTGCGTCTGAGCCTGCATCTGCTCGACGAGAATCCGTTGCGCCTCGCGCCGCGCCTGCGACGCCCCGGGCAGGGCGTTGAAAAAAGCCGTCCCGACAAAGACGCCCGCGGCCTCTCCGATCAGATGATTGTTCGCCGACGAGAACCGCGAGTACTTCCGCCGGATGTCCCAGAGGTGCCGGTAAGCACATTCCGCAATGCGCCGCGCCACCGGTCCGCTCGGGAGCCCGCTGCGGGCGATCAATCCCAGCGTCCACGCCCAGTTGATCAACCGGATCGCCAGCTCCAGCGGACTGCGCCAGTTCATCCCGAACCCGAAGGGGCACTGCTCGATCCAGGATTCCAACTGAGCAACCACCTCAGCCGCGTAGACCGTGTCGCCGGTCAGGTGGTAGGCCTGTCCGAGCGCGACCAGATGTTGATGCCGGTTCGGCTCCCAGACCAGTTTGCAGTCGCCGGTGACGCGCGTGTCGCGGTAATCAATTCGGGAGGAAAAGGACATCGGGGTTTCGATCCCCGCGGAAGGCTCATAATTCCACCGGATGACGTCGCCGAGATGAACGTCGCTAAGATCGAAGAATGTGAACCGATGCCGCATCGCCGCGTCCGCCCGGCGCAGGATTTCGTTCAGTTCCTCCGGAACCAGCGACTCACGCGAGAGACGCAGCACATCCCCCAGTACGTCCGGGTTCCCGATCGGCTGGGGAAGTTCCGCGGGCAGCACCCGGTCCGCCTTCGTCTCCTCCGCCCGCCGCGACCACCACCGCGCGTCCGCGGCGTCTCGCACGCGCGACCGGATGCGCCAGCCGATCTCCGCGGGCGACATCGAACGAAGTCGTCGGTAATACCAGGCAGGTGTTTGCATCGGAACGGCGCGGATCGCCCCCCCACCGGACCGCGCCCCACGTCGCACCGGCGGCTCAGAATTCAGGCGGAAGCGGAAGATGACGCGGACGAACCTGAAGGCGCGCTCCCGCTCGGCGGCGTAAAGCGCCTGAACCCCAGCGAGAGGCACGCCTCGCGCCGCCGCCGGTCCATCTCCAGCAGCACGTGGCGCAAACGCTCGACCAGCGCTGCATCCGCCGTCTTCGACGCGAGAAACCGCGCGTCCTCGATCGTGTCCAGCGGCACGCCGTCGGTCGCCCCCAGCACCGTGAACTGGTCCCGGCTGAGTGTAAACCCCTTCCAGGTGAACTTCCCGCCGCGCTCGGGCAACGACTCGAATTCGTCCTGGTCCATCACGCCCGCGGGCGTTCCCCCGTAAACGATCTCCTTGGCGACCTCGAACGAACTGAGGTGATATTGAAGCGTGCCCGGGATCGGGAGAATCTCGCGCTTGAGGTCGTCGATCGTCACGCCCGCCTTCCGCAGCGCCTCCTTCGCCGCCGTGTCGAGGATCGGATCGCCCGAAGGACCGAACGCGAAGCGCTTGCCCTTCAACTCGGACATCGAGCGGATCCCCGAATCCGCGTCCGCGACGATCACGCCCTTGCGCGTCGCCGCCTCCGCCCGCGCGATCTCGAGGAACGCCTGCGTCTTGCCGAGGATCCGATCGACGTCCGCCCCGGACACCAGCGCGAACTGAATCCGCCCGGATTGCAGGTGAAACGCAATCTGGTCCGCCGTCAGCGGCTCGACCTGCACGGGACGCTTCAACTCCGAGGAAAGGTGCTTCGACAGTTCTTCCCACGGCGGGGTCTTGAACGTCTCGACCCACGTCCGAGGATCGAACACGCCCTGCGTGTCCGCGACCATCCCGATCCGCAACGGCGGCTGATCCGGTTGAAACGGATTGCGGAACCCGAAGGGGTTCCAGAGCGTGAACTCACGCGACTCGGACGACTGACATCCCGCAGGCCCGGACGCGCACGCCGCCACGCACGCCGCCAGCACCGCCCCGCGCGCTCGTCTCGACCGGAACAACCTCAGCCGATCGTCATGACGCATTGTTGATCCCTCCCGCGCCCGGATGAGAAAGCTCGCCGCCCCGTTTCAAAGGACCGCGGCGCCCCCCGCCGAACGCCCATCATATGTAGGAGTCGGCTGACCCGCCACAAAGTCTTGAAATGAACCGGACATAAGGCCCTGTTCAAAACCGAGCCGCGCCCGTCTGTCCTTGACGTTGCGAAGCCATGTCAAGGGTCAGGAAGCGGGATTGCTGCCGAAAGGCGCAAAGGCGCGATCTGAGTCTTTCCGTGACTCCGGTTGCCGGTCGTGAAGATGCAGGAGTATCCGATCATGCGGAAGCCTCGCTGCAAGGGTTCCGCCTCGCCAGGGCAGCCGACCCTCACGTGTCCCGGAGAATCCTCCGACAGCCGCTGCCCCGGAGAATCTTCCGAGAACCGCACTCTCCAACGATCCTCCGAGAACCGCAGTTCCGGAGAACCCTCCGGGAGTCTTAGCCCCGGAAGGGGCGCTGGAAAACAGCCCAGCACGCCAGTGCTGGGAAGCCGTCGCGGAGGATTCGCACGTCCCGGAGGGACGACGGAAGTTCGCGAGGAGGAGGACCGTCGCGCCGCGGATCACCCGCCCCTTCCTGGCGTCGTCACACGTCACGTTACAACGACCGAACATGCAAAGCGACAAGCGCCGCAGTCAGATGAGACTCAGGACGCTTTCTTTGCACGCCGTCCTGCGAAGGGGTTGAAACAGCGCGTACAAACCGCGGCCCGGCAGGAAAGGCGCCTCGCCTCCGCCGACGCGCGGCTTGATCGCGACGCATGACGCCGGGCGGCTGGGCGCAACCGCCGTCCTCACTACACTCCGCGTGTGATGCTTCTTCCCTGCGCCAGTGAACCGCCGCCGCGACGCATCCTGGTCACGTTGCCGACCTGGGTCGGCGATTTCGTCATGTCCACGCCGTTCCTGCGCGCCGTGCGGACGCATTTTCCGCAAGCGCACGTCGCCTGGCTCGCCGAGCCGAACCTTCAGGATATCATCGCCGGCATGCCCTGGATGAATGAGGCGATCCTGCTGCCGCCGAAACGGGCCCGCGCTCCGTGGTCACCGGCGTTCTGGACGTTCCTGCGCAGACTGCGAAACGCGCGCTTTGACTGGGGGATCCTGCTTCCGAATTCGTTCCGCGCCGCGCTCGTCGCCCGTCTTGTCGGAGCGCGCCGAAGGATCGGTTACGCCCGCGACGGTCGCCGCTTCCTCCTGACCGACGCCCTGCTCCCGAAGAACCGCGCCGGACGCCGCTTCGCACCGCTTCCCCTGGTCGAGTATTACGCCGACTTGGCCGAGGCGATCGGATGTCCCAGACCCGACGATCGACTCGAATTGTTTCCGACCGCCGAGGATGAAAGCGGCCTGTTCAAAAAGCTTCAGCGCGCCGGCGTCCGGATGAACGCGCCGGTCGCCGTCCTCAGCCCCGGCGCACGCTACGGCGCCGCAAAATGCTGGCTCCCCGAGCGCTTCGCCGCCGTCGCCGACCGTCTTGTCCGCACGCGCGGCGCGACGGTGCTGGTGACTTGCGGTCCAGGCGAGGAGCCGATCGTCCGCGCCATCCGCGACCACATGACGGCGCCCGCCGTCGTCTTCGAGAATCCCCGCCTCTCTCTCGGCGAGACGAAAGCCCTGATCGCGCGGGCGAACCTGCTGATTTGCAACGACGCCGGCTTGCGCCACTTCGCCCGCGCGTTCAACGTCCCTGTCGTCACCGTCTTCGGTCCGACGCACCCGGAGTGGACGCGGACGAGCTACGCCCGGGAGCGCATTGTCCGGATCGACGTGGATTGCGGACCCTGCCAGCAGCGCGTCTGCCCGCTCGGACACCTCAAGTGCATGACCGGCGTCACCGTCGACGCCGTCGCCGAAGCCGCCGAAGCGCTGCTCGACGGCGGCGCCCGCATTCCCCTGCACGTCGCGCCGCCGGTGTGACGCCGCCGCGCCACGGACCCTCGCCGCTTACTCCGCCGGCGCGGCGGGAGCGCCCGCCGTGCCCGGTTCCTGCGCCGGACCCGGCGGCAGCGTCCGACGTCGCGCCCGGACCGCCTCACGCAGCAGATACTCAATCTGCGCGTTGACGCTCCGCAGGTCGTCGCGCGCCCAGCGGTTCAGCTCCTCCATCAGATCCGGAGGAAGGCGCAGCAGGAACGGTTTGCGCTCGGCCATCGTCCGCGCTACCCCGAGTAAAGCGTGCCCGCGTTGACCACCGGATGCGCCGACTCATGCCCGCAGAGCACGACGAGCAGGTTGCTGACCATCGCCGCCTTGCGCTCCCCGTCCAGCTCGACCGTTTTCTTCTCCTCCAGCTTCTCCAGCGCCAGCTCCACCATCCCCACGGCCCCCTCGACGATGCGCGTCCGCGCCGCGACGATCGCCTCCGCCTGCTGCCGCTGAAGCATCGCCCCGGCGATCTCCGGCGCATACGCCAGGTGGCTGATCCGCGCCTCCTGAATCGTCACCCCCGCCGGGGCAACCCGCGCCTGCACCTCGCGCTGAAGCGCTTCCGAGACTTCGTCGAGACTCCCGCGCAGCGACAGCGTGTCCCCCTCAAACGTGTCATACGGGTACGACATCGCCAGGTGGCGCAGCGCCGCCTCGCTCTGCGTCGTGACGTAACTGTCGTAATGATCCACGTCGAAAATCGCCTTCGCCGTGTCCGTCACTCGCCACACCACCACCAGCGCGATCTCGATCGGGTTGCCGCGAGAGTCGTTGACCTTCAGCTTCTCTCCGTTGAAGTTCCGCGCCCGGACCGAGACCTTCTCCTTCGTCAGAAACGGGTTCGCCCAGTGAAACCCGCTCGCCCGCACCGTCCCGCGATACTTCCCGAAAAGAATCAGCACCGCCGCCATGTTCGGCTGAAGCGTGAAGAATCCCAGCAGGAATGCGGTCCAGACTAGGTCCGCCAGCACCCACCCCGCGACCTCCCACCCGTTCACGACGCGATCCCGGGCAGCCTGCGAAATCCACGCATACCCCCAGTATCCCAGCGCGCCGCCGACCAGCACCAGGAACCCCAGCATCGCCCAGCCGTTCAGCGATCTTCCCTCAGTTTCTCTCGATTCCATCGAATTTCCTCCTCAAAGACATTTCAATAATATATTATATTAATATCTTTTGGCAATCATAGAAGGGTGTTCAGCGCGTAAGATTTCGTAATCCGGTGCGGCAGGTTACGGTTACAGCGCGCAAAGCATTAAAATTAAACGTGTTGCGAAAAACCTCCCGCTGCGGAATCCCGGGGGGAACCACGCGGAAGCGGGTTCAATCAGACCGACCGTCGATGTTTTGGTCGGTTACTCGCCCGCAGGCCGCCCGCCCTTGCGAGGATCGGACGCACCGATCCAGCCATCCTCGGACCGGACGATGAATTGCACGTGTGAAACACGCCGGTCGTCGGAGAGCATGTGCCCCTTAGAGGTCAGCAACTCGGTGAGGGACGTCGGCGGAGCGGCGTCGAAGGTCAGGCTTTCCGGGCGCCACTGATGATGCAGGCGCACCGCCGTCATCGCCTCGCTCGGGGACATGCCGTAGTCAAGCAGATTGACGAGCACGTTCAGCACGCCGCTGATGATCCGCGGCCCGCCCGACGCGCCGATCAGCAGACAAGGCTCCTCGTCCTTCAGAACGATCGTCGGGCTCATGCTGGACAGCGGGCGCTTGCCCGGCTCGATCCGGTTGCGATCGGACTGCACCAGTCCGAAGGCGTTCGGCTGACCCGGACGCGCGGCGAAGTCGTCCATCTGATTGTTCAGGACGACGCCCCACGCTTCGACGGCGGCGAGCGATCCGAACTCGGTGTTGATCGTTTCCGTGCTGACCACGACGTTTCCGTCGCCGTCGATGACGCTGAAGTGACTCGTGCCCCCGTCCTCGAGGAACTCCGCGCTGCCGTAACCCTCGAGCGGAAGCACGCCGGGGAGCGCCTTTTGAATCCGCACCGCCAGTTTCCGCGCATACAACTTCGACGTAAGACGCTCAACCGGAACGTCGGCGAAGTCCGCGTCAGCGAGATATCGCGCCCGGTCCGCGAACGCATGTTTCATCGCTTCAACGAGCAGGTGCGGACCGGGACGAACGTCGTTGTCGCGCAGGTCTCGCATCGGGTAGACCTCGAGGATGTTCAGCGCCTCAAGGATCGCCACGCCCCCCGACGACGGCGGCGGCATCGTCACCACCGTCCACTCCCGGTACGTTCCGACCAGCGGCTCGCGCTCCTTGACGACATATGCGGACAGATCCTCCGCCGTCATGACGCCGCCGTGCGCCGTCATCGTTTTCTCGAGCGCCGCCGCGAACTCGCCTCGGTAGAAAAAGTCCGGTCCTTCGGCCGCCAGGCGCTTCAGGAACGCCGCCAGCGCGGGCTGCCGCAACACGTGCCCCTGCGGAAAGAGGCGTCCCTCGTTCAGAAACGTGCGGTAAACGTAGGCGCACGACGTGGTCAGCGAGGGCTCCTTCAGATACGCCTCAAGCGCTTCCTTCGACGCTCCCACGAACGAAGCATCCACCGCGAACCCTTCCTCCGCCAGCCGGATCGCCGGCGCGAGGACGGTCGACAGCGGAAGTTTCCCCCAGCGCTTCAGCGCCTCGCACCGCCCGGCGACCAGTCCCGGCGTCGCCGCCGCGCGATGACCGACGCGCGATCCTGTCGCCGCCGCGCCGTCGCCGCCCGGCGCGAACATGTCGGCGTCGGCGCCTCGCGGCGCGGTCTCACGGAAGTCCAGCGCGGTCGTGAGGCCGTCGGCGAGCCTCACGATCATGAATCCGCCGCCGCCAACCCCCGTGCTTTCCGGTCTCGTCACCGCCAGCGCAAACGAGACCGCCACCGCCGCGTCCACCGCGTTGCCTCCCGCGCGGAGCATCTGCAATCCGGCCTCAGAGGCGTACCCCGAATCCGCCGCGACGACGTGCTTCCGTCCCGTCACGATCCAGGCGGGTGGATCGGCGCCCCCTGAAGTCCCCGCAGGCTGGGGCGGAGTGGCTTGTGCGCCGGGGTTCTCCGGCGTTTCCGGCGCCGTTTTCGGTTCCGGCGGCGGCAACGTCCTCGCCCGGTCCAGAAATTCAGCGAAAGCGTCGGCGGACTGAACGCCGCAGGTTCTGGCGATCAGCCGCTCCTGCCCGTCCGCCACCACGTAGGTGGGAAACCTCTCAATCCCGAACCGCTCGGCGATCCCCGGTTCCGCAAGCCCGTCCACCCGGACGCGAACGTAGTCCGACATCGCGGAGACCACCGAGGCCTTCGCAAGGATTCCGGACATCTTCCGGCACGCCGGGCATTTCGCCGCCGAGAACTCGATCAAAAGCCGGCGGTCCTGCTCACGGGCCGAGACCAGCGCGATTGCGTAGGATCCGGACCACGCGGCGCTCCCGTCGGCGCCGGCCGGATCCGACGGTCCGAACGTCCGCCACGCGAGCAGTCCTCCCAGGGCGACGCCCGCCAGCGCGACCAGCCATCTCGTTCGTTGATTCATGAGCGCACCCACTGAACGCCCGGGACCGCGGCAATGTACGTTCTCGCGCCCGGCGGTTCCACGTGCTCCTGATCCTCGATCTTCGGCTGCCGCACCTTGCGAAAGCCGCAGCCAGTCCCTAAAGTCCCCGATCCTGCGCGACGGTCGTCGCGGCGGGAGGCGGGTCGGATCCGCCGCCGGGTTTCACCCGCGGCATCCACGGCGTCGGTTCGACGCCCGTTTCGTGCGGCTAGTAAGGGAGGTTTCGCCTTGCCTCGAAAGATGTTGACCATCAAGTCCAAGGTGGAGTTCCTGTCCATCCTCGACGAGAAGGGCAACCTCGACGCCGACCTCGATCCTAAGCTTAGCACTCAGAAAAGTTTAGAGCTTTACCGCCTCATGCTTCTGGCCCGCCGCCTCGACGAACGCTGCATTAACCTTCAACGCCAGGGGCGGATCGGCACCTACGGACCCTGCCGCGGTCAGGAAGCGGCGCACTGCGCCTCGGGCATCCTGATGACCCCGGAAGACTGGGTCGTCTACGCTTTCCGCGAACCCGGAACCGCGATCCACCGCGGCTGGCCGATCGAACATCCGATGTATTTCTGGGGCGGATTCGAGGAAGGCTGCCGCCCGCCCGAGGGCGTCAACGACCTCCCGATGTGCGTCCCGATCGCGTCGCAGGTTCCGCACGGGATGGGTCTCGCCTGGGCGATGAAGCTCCGCGGCGACAAACACTGCGTCCTGACCTACCTCGGCGACGGCGCCACCAGCGAAGGCGACTTTCACGAGGCGATGAACTTCGCCGGCGTCTACAAACTGCCCTGCATCTTCCTTGTACAGAACAATCACTGGGCGATCTCGATTCCCGTCGCCAACCAGACCGCGTCGCAGACGATCGCCCACAAGGCCGTCGCTTACGGATTTGACGGCATCCAGGTGGACGGAAACGACCCGCTGGCGGTCTATGCGGCCACGAAGGAAGCCGCCGACAAGGCGCGGAAAGGCGGCGGACCGACGCTCATCGAGGCCGTCACCTACCGCATGAGCGTCCACACCACCGCCGACGACCCGACGAAGTACCGGTCGGACGACGAGGTCAAGGCCTGGGAGAAGCGTGATCCGATCACGCGCTACGCCAAGTACCTCAAGAAGCGCCGCATCCTCAGTGAAGACCTGGAGCAGAAGATCGAGAACGAGATTCAGACCGAAGTCCGGGCGGCCGTCGAGCGCTACGAGGCGCATTGCAAGGCGGTCGATCCGTCGATCGTTTTCGACTACATGTACGCCGACCCCGCCCCGGAGATCGTGCGACAGCGGGAGGAGTACCGCGCGTGCCTGGTGCGCGAGGGCGTGTTGAAAGCATGAATGCGGAATGTCGAAGGCTGAATGCAGGAGGATCACGCAAGTGCCTTGTTCGACGGTTCAAAACCCCCCTGCGCGGCGCAAGGCACACGACGCTTTACGGGCGCGGATCGGTTTTGAAACCGCGTCTTGGGTCATTCGTCGTTCAACGTTGTTCGCCGCGTCACGACTATGCCTGAACTTACGTTAGTCAAAGCAGTCAACCGGGCGCTGGATGAAGCGCTGTCGCTCGACGACTCGGTGGTTCTCCTGGGTCAGGACATCGGGCAGGATGAGGGCGTCTTCCGCGTCACCGAGGGGTTGCTCAGGAAGTACGGCCCCAACCGGGTCATCGACACGCCGCTCGCCGAGGGCGCGATCGTCGGCGGCGCGGTCGGGATGGCGGCTTACGGCCTGAAGCCCGTGCCCGAGATGCAGTTCTCCGGCTTCTTCTACCAGGCGTATCACCAGGTGGAGAACCACGTCGCCCGGATGCGCAACCGGACGCGCGGACGCATCGGCATGAACATGGTGATCCGCATGCCCTACGGCGGGGGCATCCGCGCGGTCGAGCATCACAGCGAGTCGCGCGAGGCGATCTACGCGCATACCCCGGGTCTGACGATGGTCATCCCCTCCGGACCGCGCAACGCCCGGGCGCTCCTGCTGACGTCGATCCTGAAATACCCGGACCCGGTGATCTTCTTCGAGCCGAAGCTGATCTACCGCGCCTTCAAGGAGAATGTGCCGGAGGAACCGGAGTTCCTGCCGATCGGCAAGGCCCAGGTCGTCCGCGAGGGCACGCAGCTTACGTTGATCTCCTACGGCGCGACGATGCGTCCGACGCTCGAGGCCGCGCGGGATCTGGCGGAGGACGACGGCGTCTCGGTCGAGGTGATCGACCTGCTGTCCGTGGCGCCGCTGGACACGGAAACGATCACCGCGTCGGTGCGGAAGACGGGGCGCGCGGTCGTTATTCATGAGGGACATCGCCGCTGCGGGATCGGATCGGAGGTGGTGGCGCGGATCGTCGAGGACGCGCTGGACTGCCTCGAAGCGCCGGTCAAGCGCGTGACGGGATATGACATCATCTTCCCGTATTTCTCGCGCGAGGCGCCGTATCTGATCAACGCCGAACGCGTGAAGCACGCGGCGAAGGAAGTGCTGGAGTATTGAGGAATGCGGAATGAAGAATGCGAAATCATGCGCCTGAGCCCGGCTCGGTCGGAAAGACCTGTGCGCCCCTCGCGCCCCACGTTCAGCGTTCGGCATTTTGCCTTCGGCATTCATGGAGTTTTACATGGCACGTGATTTCAAACTCCCCGATCTTGGCGAAGGCATTCATGAGGCCCAGGTCATCCGGGTGCTCATTCAGACCGGTCAGACGGTGAAGGAAGACCAGCCGCTGATGGAGGTCGAGACGGACAAGGCCGCCGTCGAGATCCCCTCGCCCTTCGGCGGGAAGGTGACGGCGGTCAACGTCAAGGAGGGTCAGACGATCCACGTCGGCGACGTGATCGTGTCGTTCGACGAGTCCGGCGGCGCGAAACCGGCGAGCACCCCGGCGGCGTCGCCCGCCGCCCCGGCGCGATCCGCGCCCGAACCCGCGGTCAGCAGCGCGCCGTCCCCGGCTCCGATGACGGGGAAGCCCGCCGCGCCGGGCACGAAGGCCGACGAGCGGACGAAGACCGCGGCGGCGCCGGCGGTGCGCAAGACCGCCCGAGAGATGGGGATCGACATCGACACCGTCCAGGGCACAGGTCCCGGGGGGCGCGTGACGCGCGAGGATCTCGAAGCGCATGTTGCGTCGCGGGGCGCGGCGGCGGTTTCTCCGGCGTCGACCGCGGCGCCCGCGTTCGTCGGCGGGGGGGCGAAACCAGCCGCGGCGCCCGTCGCACCGACCGTCTCGATCGTCGCGCCGATGCCGTCCGCGCCGCCGCCGGGAACGCCGGGGCAGGACGCCTGGGGGGCGACGCGCACGGCGCCGCTGTCGCAGATTCGCAAGGCCATCGCCCGCCAGATGGCGAAGTCGGCGTTCACGATTCCGCACGTGACGCACGGCGACGAGGCCGACATCACCGAGCTGGAGAAGGTGCGCAAGGCGTTGAGCGCCGCCGGCGGCGTCAAGCTGACGCTCATGCCGTTCCTGGTGAAGGCGGTGTGCGTGGCGCTGCGGAAGTTCCCGGTGCTCAACAGCTCGTTCGACGAGGAGGCGGGGGCGGCCGTCTACAAGGAATACATCAACATGGGCATCGCGGTGGACACGGACCGCGGCCTGGTCGTCCCCAACATCCGCAACGCGGACCGGTTGACGCTGACCGGCATCGCGGACGCCCTCTCGACGATGGCCAACAAGGCGCGGGCCAACCAGTTTTCGATCGACGACCTGCGCGGCGGGACGTTCACGATCACCAACGTGGGTCCGATGGGCGGGACGTTCGCCACGCCGATCATCAATCACCCGGAAGTGGGCATCCTCGGCCTGGGGCGCTCGCGGCGCGTTCCCGTGTTCGGCGAAAACGACACGGTCCGGGCGGCGACGCTTCTTCCGGTGTTCCTGTCGTTCGATCATCGCGCGACGGACGGCGTGACGGCGGCGCGGTTCGTGCGCGAGATCGTGGCGTATCTGGAGAAGCCGCAGCTCCTTCTTCTTTACTAAGCTGAAGGGGGCGGGAACGGGAATGATGAATGATGAATGACGAATTACGAATGACCAATGACCAAAGCGCCAGGAACGCTTTCTCGGCGGCATGGTCATTCGTCATTGGTCATTAACTCCGGTTCCAATCTTGGTTTTGTTTGTGTGATCGACGTGGTTTGAATTGAAGTCGTATCGAGAGGCCACGATGGTTGTCGGCGAATTCACGCAGGAAACGGATCTTCTCATCATCGGCGGCGGTCCGGGCGGATATCACGCGGCCTTCCGCGCCGGCGAACACGGCATTCCGACGACGATCGTCGACGAATCCGGATCGCTCGGCGGCGTCTGCCTTCAGCGCGGGTGCATCCCGTCCAAGACGTACCTGCACGTCGCCGAACTGCTCCACGCGAGCGAGACGGCGGCGCAGATGGGCGTCCACTACGGCAAGCCGAAGATCGACGTTGACGCCGTGCGCAAGTGGAAGAACGACGTCGTCGCGAAGCTGATCGGCGGGCTCGACGCCCAGTGCAGGAAGTACAAAGTGGACAAGGTCTCCGGACGGGCGCGGTTCGAGGACTCCAAGACCGTCGTGCTCGAAGGGGGAACCGTCTCGCGGATCAAGTTCCGCCGCTGCATCATCGCCGTGGGATCGAAGTCGATGACGCTGCCGCCGGCGCTGAACCTCGACAGTCCGAAGGTGATGGGCTCGCGCGCGGCGCTGGAGCTGGAGAGCGTTCCGAAGACGCTGCTGGTGATCGGCGGGGGGTACATCGGGATCGAGCTGGGGCAGGTCTACGCGGCGCTGGGCTCGCGGGTGACGGTCGTGGAGATGCTCCCGTCGATTGTGGCGGGGGCGGACGCCGATCTGGTCCGGCCGCTGCAACGCCGCCTCGAGTCGCAGTTCGAGCAGATCTGCGTCGAGACGAAGCTCGCGGGTTTGAAGGACGTGAAAGGCGGCGTCGAGGCGACGTTCGACGGCAAAAACCCGCCGAAGACGAATACGTTCGAGAAAGTGCTCGTCTCGATCGGGCGCAAACCCAACACCGCCAACCTCGGGCTGGACAAGACGAAGGTGCAGGTCGATCCGCGCGGGTTCATTCAGGTCGACGCGCAGTTCCGCACCGCGGACCCCAAGATTTACGCGATCGGCGACTGCATCGGCAACCCGATGCTGGCGCATAAGGCGCTCGCCGAAGGGCGGGTGCTCGCCGACATCCTCGCCGGGAAGAACGAAGTCTTCGATCCGCGGGCGATCCCGGCCGTGGTGTTCACGGATCCCGAGATCGCCTGGGCCGGGCTGACCGAGGCGGAAGCCAGGGCGAAGAACCTGGACCTCGTGGTCAAGAAGATTCCGTGGGGCGCGTCCGGGCGGGCGGTGGCGATCGGGCGGACCGACGGCATGACCAAGCTGATCTTCGACAAGGCGACGCATCGGCTCATCGGCGCCGGCGTCGTCGGCGTTCATGCGGGCGAGATGATCGCGGAGAGCGTGCTCGCCCTCGAGATGGGCGCGACGGCGTACGACCTCATGACCGCGATCCACCCGCACCCGACGCTTTCGGAGATGGTCGGCGAGGCGGCGGGGATGATGGGATGAAATGAGGAAATGCCGAATGCTGAATGCTGAATGAGAATCCGGATCGACGTGGTGCGTGACCGGTAGAGTCGGCGCGGCCGAGAGCTTGGGGATCGAGCAGGATCGCACGGATTTCCCTCGAGATCAAAACTCTCTTCCCGCTTGCGAAGCCGCCGGCGACGGCAAACAGAATTATGGAGGCTCAATCGCGACATTGCCCGCGGTGTGAGTACCCGCTCACAGGCCTGCCCGAAACGCACGCGTGTCCCGAGTGCGGGCTTGAGTACGATCCGGATTGCGTCGTCCTGCGGTTTCCTGGATCGAGATTGGAGCGCCGACAAATAGGCTATGCCGTGCTTCTGCTCGCGCTCGTATGGATCGCCGGTTTGAAGTTGAGCCTGTCGAAGGGCGGTTGGCTCCTCGTCGCGATCGCCGCGACGCTGGCAGGCAACGTGCTCGCGTTGGTCAGGAAGGAGCGTACAACGGGCTTGCTCATCCTCAACCGAAAGGGATTGGCGTTTTTTTGGCCAGACGGGCGCGATGAACACCTCGCTTGGCCAGACGTGTTCCAAGCTCGTCTCGGGTGGATCACCGGCGCGCTGCGGCTCTACGATCGTGCGGGAATCTGCATCAAACGGATCAAGGGTGACTCCATCGGCGGTGTCCGGTCGGCCAGGCGCTGCTGTCGAGAAATAAACCGGCTTGTCACCGTTTATAGGTAATTCAGCGTCATAATCTCCTCTTTGGGCATTCAGCATTCCGCATTCAACATTCCCATGCTCCGCCAGCTTGCCAATCTGCTCGCCTCCGAGGTTCAGCTTGCCCGTGATGAGCTTCTCGTCGTCGGGGTTTCCGGCGGACCGGATTCGACGGCGCTGCTGCACCTGCTGCTGGATCTGAATCGCCAGACGGGCCAGCAGGAGTGGATGCTCCGCCTGCACGTGGCGCACCTGAATCACGGGCTGCGGGCGGAGGAGGGCGAGCGCGACGCGGCCTTCGTTCAGGCGCTTGCCGACAATCTCGAACTGCCCTGCACGATCGAGGCGCAGAACGTCGCGGACCTGGCGTCGCGGGAGGGGGCGGGCGTCGAGGAGGCCGGGCGCGGAGCGCGTTACGCCTTTTTCGAGCGCGTCGCGGAGCGGATCGGGGCGCGGTTCGTCGCGGTCGCCCATCATTATGACGATCAGGCCGAGACGGTCCTGCACCGCATCCTGCGCGGCACGGGGCTTCGCGGTCTGGCGGGGATTCCGCTGGTGCGCGCGATCCGTGCGGGGTCCGGCGTCCGGGTGATCCGGCCGCTGCTGCGGATTCCGAAGCAGGATCTGGTCCACTACCTGAAGGACAACGGCGTCGCATGGCGCGAGGACCGGACGAACGAGTCCGCCGAGATGATGCGCAATCGCCTGCGCCTGGAGCTGCTCCCGCTGATCGAAGACCGGGTCAATCCCCAGGTGCGCGAGGCGCTGGTCCGTCTCGGCGAGCAGGCCGCGTGGCTGGGCGAGTATCTGCATGAGACGGTGCAGCGGACGTTCGAGACGCTCATCATCTCCCGGACGGACCAGCAACTCGAACTGAACGTCGAGGCGCTCTCGCGCAAAAGCCGGATCGTGCAGACCGAACTGATCCGCCTCGCGTATCTCTCGTTCGGACTGGGGGAGCAGGAGCTGTCGTTCGCCAACATCGTGGCCGTGCTGGAGCTGATCGCCGATCCCGGCAGCGGCAAGCGCGTGCAGCTCCCGCGGGGGATGGAGGCGGTCAAGTCGTATCACCGGCTGGTTTTCTCGCTGCCGGCGGAGGAGGCGCGGGAGGAGCTGGCGCCCGAGGTCTCCGTGCATCTTCCGGGGAAGACCCGCCTGCCGCTTCGGGGGATTCAGATCGAGTGCCAGTTTCGGGACGTGGGTTCGGGGGAGTGGGAGGCGCTGCGGAAAAAGGCGTCGAAATTCGAGGAGTTCGTCTCGATGGACGCGGTCCGGCCTCCCTTGACGGTGCGCTCGCGGCGGACGGGGGACCGGTTCTGGCCGCTGGGCGCGCCGGGGACGAAGAAGGTCGCCGATTTCCTCATCGACGCCAAGGTGGACGCGCGGGAGCGCGACCGCGTCGCCGTGCTCTGCGACCTGCTCGGGCCGATCTGGATCATCGGACATCGCATCGACGACCGCGTGAAGCTCACCGCCCAGACCCGCCGCGTGCTGCGGCTGGCCGTCACGCCCGTGGGCTGAAACCGGCGGAGTCAGGTGGAGATTCAAGACACGCTGTTTCAAAGCCCGCGTGAAAGGCACGCTTCCTTACGGGCGCGGCTCGGTTGTGCAACAGCGTCCAATCCTCCAAGGCTGGTTTCCTTGGCGGCCGACTCGCATCGACCCAAGCGGGCAAGCCGAGATCGCCGTTTTTCGGCCGCCTAATCCCGTGTTGTACTATTAGAAACCCAGGCGCCGGGGCTTACGTTGGGATGATCGCCCGGCGAGCGGATCCGACTGAAGACTCGGGTTCACGGTTTAAGTTTTTCCCGCCACGTCGCGGCCTGGTCGGGCCGATCCGTCCGCTCGTAAAGCCCGATCAACCCGTCGAGGGTCATTTGCGCCAGTTGATGGTCGGCGCCGACGGTGCGCTCCAGCCGTCCGAAGGCGTCGAGGAGGATCGGTTCCGCTTCGTCGTAGCGCTCGAGTTGGATCAGCACGTCGCCGTACATCGCCTGGACGCTGCTGATCATCCAACTGTCGGCGGGCCAGGCGCGGTGGGCCGCGGGCTCGGCGAGGGCCAGAATCTCCGCCGCCTCGGCGAAGCGCTCCTGCTGGCGAAAGCACTCCGCCAGTCCGTGCATCCCGCTGACGGTGTCGCCGTGATCGGGGCCCAGCACGCGCGTTTTGATGTCGAGGGCGCGGCGGTGCAGTGGCTCGGCTTCGGCGTACTGCTTCAGGCCGGTCAGGAGCCACGCCAGGTTGCTCATCACCGCCAGCGTCGCGGAGTCCTCCTCGCCTTTCGCGGCGCTGAAAAGGTCCAGCGCCTGCCGGGCCATCGGGACGGCTTCTTCAAAGCGGCCCAGCGACTGATAGAGATAGGCGAGGTTGTTGAGTGAAGCCATCGTGTCCGGGTCCGACTCGCCGAGGATGCGCCGACGGTCCTCGAGCACGCGTGTGCTGAGCGTCTCGGCTTCATCGAAACGACCGGCGTCGCGGTAGACGCGGGCGAGATTGTCCTCGATTCCGAGGGACATGCGCGTCGGCTCGGGGGCGTTCTGACGGCAGCGTTGGATCGCCTGGCGAAACAACCCCTCCGCGACGTCCAGCTCGCCGCGCGCGCGGTGTACGAACGCCAGCTCCCGCAGGGCGTGCAGCGTGCGGTCGTGCGCCGGTCCGTAGGCGCGCTCCAGCAGCGGCACGGCGAATTGAAGCTCGCGCAGGGATTCGTCGAGCTTGCCCAAGGCGTAGTACGTGGAGCCGAGCGTCGCGCGAAGCGGGCCTTCGACATCGGGGTCGTCGCCGAAGCGGTCGCTGACTTTCAAGGACGCGACCTCCAGCGCCTCCGCGACGGTGACATCGCGTCCGAGCTGGTTCGGATCGGCGGCCGCCAGCAAATCCTCTTTGAGGAAGGCGGCGATGGCGCCGCTGACGCGCGCCTCGCGGTCGGCGATGCGACGCTGCTTTTCCTCCGCGGCCAGGGCGGACTGCGTGCGTAGATACAGCGCGCCGACGACGATGCTGCTGACGATCAGGAGCGTGGCGCTGGCGGCGACGACGGCGGCGATCGCCCGGTGCCGGCGCGCGAACTTCCGAAGCTGGTAGGACAGTTCGGGCGGACGGGCCTGGATCGGCTCGTGGCGCAGGTATCGGAGAAGATCCTCGCGCAGGGCGTCGGCGGACGGGTAGCGTCGGTCGCGGTCCTTCTCCAGGGCCTTGAGCACGATCCAGTCGAGATCGCTCTCGATCGTCGCGCGCCCGGTCCGCCCGGAAACCGCTCCGCGCTCGCCGGCGCGGAGCGGGGCGTCGCCGCCGGTGAACAACGAACTCGGTTTCGGGGGGTTGGCTTCGGCCATCCACTTGCGGATTTCCGGCACGGACGGGTTTTTCCCGCTTCGCGCCTGAAGCGGAGTCACTCCGGTGAGCAGTTCGAAGAGGATGACGCCGAGCGCGTAGACGTCGGTCCGCGTGTCGATGTCGGACGAGCCTTCGATCTGCTCCGGGCTCATGTACGCCGGCGTGCCGAGCGGATGCCCGGTGTGGGTGAGGGTGTGCCCGTCTTCCGCGTCGGCGGCGCGAGCGATGCCGAAGTCGAGCACCTTGGGCGTCCCGTCAGGCGTGACCAGGATGTTGCCGGGTTTCAGATCGCGGTGGATGACGCCCTTGGTGTGGGCGTGACCGACCGCGAGGCAAAGCTGCTCGATGATCCGCAGGCGCTGCGGGATCGAATGCGCGGCGCGGCGGACGTAGACGTCGAGCGGTTCGCCCTCGATGTACTCCATCGCGATGAAGGGTTGCGGCGAACCCGCCACCACGCGCGGCGTTTCGCTGAGCACGACCTCGCCGCTTCCGGCTTCGTAGATGCGGGCGATCCCCGGATGCTCGAGCCGGCCGAGCGTCTGCGCCTCGTACTCGAACCGTCGCAGCAGCGCCGGCGCATCCTGGAACGTGCGGATCAGCTTCAGGGCGATGCGTCGTCGCGGGTTCTCCTGGACCGCCTCGAAGACGCGCCCCATCCCGCCCGCGCCGATGACGCGCTGCACGCGATATCCGCCCACGCGCAGCGGCGCATCCACCGAGACGGACGCGCCCGGGACCACACCGCTGCCGACCCGGGTCACCGTATTCGGAGTGAACAGCGCGGCCATCCGATCGCGCCCGCGGTCGAGAACGGCGTCCCCCAGCCTGCTGTCGTCCCGGTCGGCGAACTTCAGCAGCGAGCGCACCTCCTCCAGCAGCGCGACATCCGAACCGCAGGCCTGGATGACGTAAGCCTCCCTCGCGTCCGCGGAAAGGTCCAACGCATCCGCCAGGATGGGCTTCGCACGCGCATGCACCCGTGGGTCGTTCACGCTGTTTTCCTTACGTCAGCTCCCGCCGCAGCCACAACTTGGCCGCCGACCACTCCCGCTCCACCGTCCGTGTCGAGACGCCGAGCACGCATCCGATCTCCTCGACGGTCATGCCGACGAGGAACCGGCACTCCACGATCCGCGCCTGCTGCGAATCCAAGGCTGCGAGCTTCTCCAGCGCCAGGTTGATCTGTTCAAGGTCATACTCGTCTTCATGAATCGGCGTCACCAACCCGCTGAGCGTCACCCGCTCGCGGTCGCCGCCGCGCTTCGCCGCCTGACGCGCGCGAGCGTGATCCGCCAGAACCTGGCGCATCGCCTTGGCCGCCACCGCGAAAAAGTGCGCCCGACTCTCCCACGCCGACGCCGCGCCGCCCACCAGTTTGACGTAAGCCTCATGCACGACCGCCGTCGGCTGGAGCGTGTGACCCGCGTGAGCGCCCGCGAGGTAATGCCGGGCAAGCCGGCGCAGTTCCTCGTACACGAGGGGCAGCAGCACCTCAGCCGCGGCGCGCTCCCCGACGCCGGCGCGCTGAAGGATCGCGGTGATGTCCTGAGGTCCGGTCGCGCTCACGACCGCCCCTCCCGCCCCGTCCCAAGGATCACGGAATTCATGAAGCTCACCCGCCAGAAAGAATAAGAATTTCGGTCGCAATCTTACACGCCCCGCATCAGACCGTCATCGCAGAGGCCGGCGGCGCGTCTCTTTTTTCCGGATTCACCTATTTCTGTCGGGCCGTGCGGCGCGATCTCGTGATCTTCCTTGAGGTCGGCGCGGCGGGCGCAGGCGTCGGTGGTCGGCCCCCCTGTCGGGCAATCCCTTTGAGATCAACAAGGAGCAGACGATGAGAAGTGGAAGGATGATGCTTGGAATCGTGGTCGGGTCGGCCTGCCTAGGCGGGACCGCCGCCCGAGCGGAGGTCGGTTCGGTCGTCACCTATCAGGGGCGACTCAACCAGGACGGTTCGCCGCTGAACGGAACGGCGGACTTCCGCTGCACGCTGTTTGACGCCGACATCGACGGAACCGCCGTCGCCGGTCCGCTCGAGTTCGTGGCGGTCAACGTCGTCGACGGTTTGTTCACCTTGCCGCTCGACTTCGGCGCGGCGGCGTTCAACGGCGGGGCGCGCTGGCTGGAGATCGAGGTCGCCAGTCCTTCCGGCGGGACGTACACGACGCTGACTCCGCGGCAAAGCATCACCGCGACGCCGTATGCGCTGCGCACGCGGGGGCTTGCGGTGGATGACGCCGGTAACGTTGGAATCGGAACCAACGCTCCGGTGGCCCAATTGGATGTGCGAGGCGCTGGAGGAGTCAATGTCTTCGCGGGCGACCTTGATCCGTTCGGAATCGCCGGGTTCGAGACGAACTTCGAGTCGCCGCAAACGCATGCCTGGTTCGCCGAAGGTGGTGCGCGCGTCTTCAGCCTGACCGGGGGCGGCGAGGGTTACTTCGCCGGGCGCGTCTTTGCCTCGGGCTTCATGTTCCCGGGGGCCTTCGGTCCCGACGAGAACTACGTTGGGCAAGCCGGCAACTATCTCGCCTTCGGTCATTCTGGCGCCAGCGAAGATTTCATGGGTTACGCCAATCAGACGTTCTTCTTCAAGGATTCGCCCGGAGGCGGCGACGAAACGCAGCCGAACGTCGTGGTCGGCGGGAAGCTTGGAGTCGGGGTGGATGAGCCGGCCGCCGCGCTGCACGTCGCCGGCGAGCCCGGTGTGGACGGCATCATGTTCCCGGACGGAACGCTTCAAACAACCGCGGCCTCAGCCGGATGGAGCCTCTCCGGAAACTCGAATACCAACCCGGGACTGCACTTCGTGGGAACCACCGATCATCATCCCGTCAGCTTCCGCGTGAACAACATGCGCGCCCTGCGCCTGCAATACGGCAGCGACGGAAACGCGACGGGGGTGAACGTCATCGGCGGCGGGGGGGCCAACAGCATTCCCAACAACGTGATCGCCGCGACCGTCTTCGGCGGCAATGACTTCGTCGGCAACAGCGCCAACGCCAGTTGGAGCACGGTGGCCGGCGGTCTGGCCTGCTCCATCAGTGCCGGCGCGGACAAGGCGTTTCTCGGCAGCGGGCAGAACAACAATATCTCGGGCAGCACCTCTGTCCTCGTCGGCGGCGCCAGCAACTCGGTCAGCGGCGTGTATGGCTCGCTAGTGGGAGGGCACAACAACCGGGCATCCGCCTGGTACACCTCGGTCGGCGGCGGCGTCGGCAACCACGCCAGCGTCAGCAGCGCGACCATCTCCGGCGGAAGCTCGAACAACGCCGGCGGCGACACATCCGCGATCGGTGGCGGCTATCAGAACACCACCTCGGGAGTTTACACGGCGATTGGCGGCGGAGCGCAGAACGTCGCACGAGCCAATTCCAGCAACGTCGGCGGCGGTCAGGGCAATCAGGCGGGCCTCGACGGTGACGACGACTTCGCAACCGTCGCGGGCGGAACCAGTAACTACGCCGGTTGGCACGCGACGGTCGGCGGAGGTACGAGCAACCAGGCGACCGGTGGGAACAGCGTGGTCGCCGGCGGCGATCGCAGCGTCGCCAGCCACAACGCCTCGGCCGCCCTCGGAGGAACTCTCAACACGTCAAGCGGCGAAAACTCGACCACGCTCGGCGGCATGCAGAATACCGCCGCCAGCTTCACCGATGTCACCGTCGGCGGCTACCAGAACCGCGCCGCCGGTGGATACTCCCTGGCCGCCGGTCACCTCGCCAAGGCCAATCACATCGGCAGCTTCGTCTGGTCCGGCTGGGAAAACCCGGGCGGCGACTTCGCCACCACGGGCAACAGCCAGTTCCTGGTTCGCGCCGCCGGCGGCGTCGGCATCAACATGAATGCCCCGACGACCGCGCTGCACGTCAACGGCACGATCACCGGTTCGGTGAAGAACTTCGTCATCGACCACCCGCTCGATCCGGCCAACTGGACGCTGCGTCATGCGTGCATCGAGAGCAATGAGATGCTCAACATCTACTCGGGCAACGTGGTGACGGATGATGACGGCTATGCGACCGTGACGGTTCCGGAGTGGTTCACGTCGCTGAACACGAACTTCCGGTATCAGCTCACCGTGGTGGACGGCGCCGGCGACGAGTTCGTCCAGGTGCGCGTCGCGCGGAAACTTCAGGACAATCGCTTCGTCATCCGCGCCAGTCATGCCGATGTCGAGGTGAGCTGGCAGATCACCGGCGTCCGCAACGACGCGTTCGCCAGGGCGCATCCCCTCGTCGTCGAAGAGGCGAAGCCCGAGTTCCAGCGCGGCTATTACCTCAACCCGGAGGAGCACGGCCTGGGCGCGGACAGGAGCGTGAACGCCGCTCGTGCGCCGAAAGCCGTGAACCCGGTGATCGAGCCGGCTGTCGAATCGAACGGCCAGCAACTCTCCGGCGGCGATTCCGAGTAAGGTCGAAGCGGGCGAAGGCGCGGGCGGTGAACCCAAAGCCGCTTCAAGATATGTGGAGCCGGCGACGCGCCGGTCGAGTTTAAGGTCTAACAGCAGGCGATGAGTCTTGAACCGGGCCGTGGCCGTGAGGGAGTGGGCCAGAGGAAGCGTCCAGCCTCCTCCCTCGCGGCGCGGCTCGTTGATCGGATTGTTCTACAACCTATCCCAGAACCCGAGCCGCGGGGTTCACCCCGCGCGGACCTTCGGGGAATCTGAGTTGTCGCAGTTTGATGTTACGAGTTTCCGGATAGGTTCTATTGTCTTTGAAAGGTGAAACATGTTTGCAAAGCACATCGTCAGTCTCAGTTCGGGATGGCTGTTGTTCGCCCTGGTTTCGCATGGTTACGGGCAGGTCTATGACCTGTCGTGGTTTACGATCGACGGCGGCGGCGCGATGCGCACGGCCGGCGGCGGCTTTGAGTTGTCCGGCACGATCGGCCAACCCGACGCCGGACCGGCGACGCCGATGACCGGGGGCGGGTTCGAGCTGTCCGGCGGTTTCTGGCCCGGCGCAGGCGCGCCGGAAGAGGGCTGCACCGGCGCCGAGAAGCTCAAGAAGGCAAAGTGCACGGATCGCAACGGCGAGAACCAGTTGAAGGTCTCGCTGACCGGCGGCCGGCCTGGGGATACGTTTGTAGTAACGCTCTCCAGCGACGGTGACTCGAAGGCCGGCACCATCAACTCCCGCGGCAAGGGCAAAGCCAAGTTCAACAACCGGCCAGCGGGTGACAGCGGTGTGGCATCGGCCGAGTGGGGCTGCGGCGCGGTGGATGAGAAGGAGTACGTCTGTCCGTAGGGCGGCGTCATTCACGAATCCTTAACAGGCCTGAACGCATTCGCGCGGGCGCGGAAGCCGGGAAACCCGGTCCCGTGCCCGCTTTTTTCTCGCCAATTTCGCGGGGAGAATTACGTTGCCCCCGCACAGACCAGCGCGGTACAATCCGGAATCACGCCACGCGGCAAGGGCAAAGCCAGGCTCCACAACCGCCGGAAACGCGACAGCGGAGTGGCATCGGCGGAGGGGCCTGCGGGGCGGTGGAGGAGAAGGAGTACGCTTGTCCATAACGGCCTTTGGGCGAGCGCCTTGATGACGCGGACGGCGCAGGAGGCGAACGACAGGCGAGCCTCCTGCTGCCGCGTGGACCGTCAGGAGACGATGCAACGCATCACGTGAGAGCGCAGTCGCGCAGTCTACCGGGGCTTCGCGTTCGTGGCTTCCCATCATGACTCGAGAGTTTGCAACCGGAGGATCACCATGTATACCCCCCGGCAAGAGAACCCAGTCGAACGAGTCGCCGGAGTTGCCCATCCCCTCGCACCACGAGGATCCGCGCGACTGTTTCGCGCCCGGACGTGCCTGGCGACCGGAGGGGCGACCCATTGCATCCCGAGGGCGGCGGCGCTGGCGCGCGGCGCCTATCGACGCTCAGCGTGCCTGGCCATCGCGATGGCAGTGGGCCTGGCTGGGACAGCGCCGGCGTTCGCGCAAAACTGTGACGCCGTCATCAACAAGGCCGTCGCCAAAGACCGTGACGGCGATGGCGACTGCGAAGTCACCGTCAAGGGGGTCGACCCGACGCCGGGAGATGAATTCGAGGTCGCCTTGGGAGAACGCCTCCAGTTCCGGACGGCCAACAGCCGCGGCAAATGGAAGGCGAAGTTCAATCACGTCGATGGCGGCGCCCTCACGGTTTCGGCCTGCGGCATGCAGCGCCAGACCTTCTGCCCGGGTTTCCCGCCGATTCGTTGTGCGGACATCGTCAACTTCGAAGCGTGGTGTGACGGATCGGGAACCTTGAGCGTCGTCGTGAACCTGGCGGACCTCGCCCACGACGGGGATCGGGTGGCGGTCGGCGTCACGACGGCGGGGGGTGAAACGGGTCCGGCGTTCTACCTGCCCGTCCGGGACGGTCAGGCGCGACTCGTAAGCCACGGCTGGTCGAACGATCTGGATGTCGCGCTACTGACACCCTTGCATTGTTTTCTCGCTCGCCGCTTGGTTGCCTGCGGCGCGCCCGCGGGCCGATGGTGCGAGCTTCGGTTGACCACGGACATGGAAGTCCGGCTGGGAGAGTGCGACGAGGCCGCGTGTCGGATGAAGAAAGGCGCCGTGATATGCACGGATGGGGGGCCGACGTGCTTCGGACCGGAACAATGCCCACCGGACAGCGAGGTTGTGCTTTGGAAAGCGTGCTGGAGTGACGGGAACGAAGGGCGGCTTCTCGGGGAATGCACCGCCGACGCCAGGTACACCGGGTGCCATTGCCCGCGATAGCATGAGAGGCGAATGCCGTGGAGGGTGTGCGCGGGGAAGTGCTGCGATGTGTCGGGAGTTTCCATTGTAGCCTCAGGACTAGTCCCCGATCAAGCGTGATTTTTTCGTAAGTAAGACAAGAAAAAGCTCGAAATGCCTCGTTTTGCTGGTAAAAGGGAATTGTGAAAACGACTTCTCTTTTGCCGCAAGGAGGCATTTCGAGTGAG